>JAZSEQ010000049.1:0-36226 GCA_045531765.1 Candidatus Cryptobacteroides sp.
GTCCAGATACTCGTCAAACCACCGATGGAGCTGCCGTGAACTATATCCGCTGATCTCGGCTATGTCTTCAACTGTCATCTTTCCTAAGACCCACTTCTTGAACCAGATGAACCTGTTTGATTTGGAGATTTCCTTGCGTCTTGCAGAAAATAGGGATTGACAATTCCTGCACTTATAGCGCTGGACACCATTGCGTACACCCCATTTTAATGTGTCTAAAGCCCCACAATTGGGGCAGCGTAAACGCCTTCTTATTTTTGGATTATCACTCATTAGATGAAACCGTTTTCATCTAATTTATGTAAGTGTATGAATATAATCAAGTTACAACGGTTTCACCAACCGTTTTTGTCAATTATATCCAAAAAAAGGCCGATCCGAAGATCAGCCTTTGTAAGTCGGGGTACTGTGACTCGAACACAGGACCCTCTGGTCCCAAACCAGATGCGCTAGCCAACTGCGCCACACCCCGATTATGGTTTCCCTTTCATTTGGGACTACAAATATAGGCACAAAAAATAAAAGTGCAAAACTTTTTTTACAAAATTTTGCACTTTTTTGTTTTTCAGACCCTCATTTCGGGACTTTCCTGCTGTCGTTGGCTCGCTGCAAAAGCCTGCAGGGCTGTTTGCCGATCGCTCACGACTCCTCTGGATGAGGATTTCCGTCAAAGCCGGCTCAACCGGCTATCCCTTTTTAGAGGTTAGGATTGATAGTCTTCCACTCTGCAACTGGCGGGATGATGCCGAGGTTGATGATCTCATCACGCATAACCTGGAGGTGTGCGTAAGATGCATCAAGAGCAGCAATTTCCTCTGCCGAGCCTTCAACTTCACCGAAGTGAACACCTGTTGCATCGATTACTGTAGGCATAGCCATGAGAACATTCTGATACTTCTCAGTGTTCACATAGCATCCAGCAGGCCAATGGAACTCTGGGCCACCCATTGCAGCCTGAATCATGAGAACTGACTGATAAGCAGGGCTCTGGAATGAAGAACGGCCACGGAGTTTGATGATGTTCGAACCACCCTGGATAGTAGCATGCTTGATCTCAGCCCATCTTTCCTCAGGAATGTTGTACTCTGCGAGAGGCTTGCCGTCAACTGTGATCTTTGATGCGAAAACAGCCATTGCTTCACCGTGTCCACCGTAAGTACGGGCATTCTCAACCTTATACTGAGGTACGCCGAGTTCCTTTGCGATTGCTGACTGCAGACGTGTAGAGTCGAGGGCAGCGAGTGAAGTGAGCTGGCTTGGCTTGAGACCTGAACGGATGAGAGCTGTAAGAGCTGTCACGTCAGCAGGGTTGAAGATAACAACCACGTGGTTTACGTCAGGGCAATATTTCTTGATGTTGTCACCGAACTCTGCAGCGATCTGGCAGTTTCCCTTGAGAAGGTCCTCACGGGTCATGCCCTCCTTACGAGGGGCACCGCCTGATGAGATGATGTACTTTGCACCTGTGAAGGCAACCTCAGGATCAGTTGTCCAGGTGATGTTTGCACCTTCGAATGCGCAGTGATAAAGTTCCTCAGCAACACCGTTTACGCCTGGACCATAGATGTCATAGAGGCAGATGTTTGGAGTAAGGCCGAGCATGAGAGCTGTCTGAGCCATGTTGGATCCGATAGCGCCGCCGGCACCTACGATCACAAGCTTGTCATTTGTCAAAAATTCCATAATAAATCTATAATGTTAAAATTTAGCTTCAAAACTCGGCAAATATAATAAATATTATAGTATAATAGTTTAAAATCTTAGGAAATGACATAGGTGTATGCGATATGGACTGAAGTAGTCGATTGGTATTTATGTCCAGTCGTATATGACGACATGACTGTTTATGTGTTTGTTTCTTGCATATTCGATCATGGCACCATTCCATCACCTGCCGGCATCTCGTTCTTGACGATTTGTAGTTCAGTGACAACTGAGTGTGTTGTATTGTCAGAAAATGCTTAACTTAGCAAGTTGTTCCATAGACTGTAATAATATGAAGACTATTCTGCGCCATCTGGTTGCACTTGTACTGTTTCTGTGCGCTGTATCGACATCTGCATCTGCTCAGAGCGGCAGCTCATTGACCCTTGACGAGGATTCGTTCCGTATGGAGCAGACGGATGCGCTTGGTGGCGTGAATATCGACCCTATCGGCAAGGACCGCTCCAACCGAGCTTGTTTCCGTCTTAAGATCAGTCTTAACAGGATGACGCCGGAGGAGATCGCGAAGGTAAGCGTAGTTCCCGTCGGTGGTAACATTGTCCTGATGCATAGCGAGGTTGCCACCGGCCAAAACGGAATCATTGTCGAGATGACAGCCCGTCCCGAGGTGCGGTTCTATATCAAGCATCCGACTCTCGGACAGTCCAATGTGGTGACAATCAATCCTGAAGGCAACAAGGTGTATCTTTTGAACGGATGGTCTGACCAGAGGCTGACAGTCGCTGTCTTCTGTGCCAAGGCAGGAGCGGAAGTGTATCTTGACGGGGCGTTTCGCGGCACTGTCGGTCCTGACAATCTGCTGAACATTCCGGATGTTGTCAGCGGTCCCCATACCCTTAAGGTTCAATCGGCAGACGATGTGACCGAGCAGCAGATAAATGTCAGCTCAGCAAAAGTTGTCTTCAACGTCGAACTTAAGAGTGCCGCCCTTCTCCAGCAGTTTGTGGTCTTTAATGTGACTCCTGAAAATGCTCTCGTCGAACTTGATGGGGAGATGCTCTTTGTCTCCGGCGGAATTGCCCAGAAGCTGGTCAAGTTCGGGACATATGGTTATAAGGTTGTGGCCAAGGACTATCACAGTCAGTCCGGACAGGTTACTGTAAATGACGTCAATCAGAAGAAGGTCCTGGACATTGACCTTTCTCCTGCTTTCGGATGGATAGATATAACAGGAACATCTGTAAATGGTGCGGCTGTATATGTGGATGACCTTTTTGTCGGTCAGGCGCCGCTCAAGACCGGGCGTCTTGCCAGTGGCACTCATACCGTCAAGATTGTACGGCCGATGTATCATAATTATGAGACGGCTGTAACTGTGACTGACGGCAGGACCACAAGTATTTCTCCGCGTCTTGAAGCAGATTTTGCACGTGTCACATTGACAGTTGACGGCAATGCCGAAATCTGGGTGAATGGAGAACTCAAGGGGAGTGGCACATGGACCGGAGATCTTGGAAGCGGCTCGTATATAGTCGAGTGCCGCAAGGCAAGTCATCGCCCGACCCGCGAGATCATTACAGTTACATCCTCGATGTCAGCAGCTCCAATCCGCCTGCAGTCCCCTCAGCCTATCTATGGCGTTCTTTCTATAGTTTCAAATCCTGGTGTCGCAGATGTTTACTTGGATGGTCGTCCTATCGGTCAGACCCCTCTCTACCTTCCTCAGACTCTCATCGGCAATCATACCCTCAAGTTAAGCAAGTCAGGCTGCGCCGACTGGACCGGCAGTGTCACTATATCTGAAGGTCAGATAGCAGAGGTCAATGCAACTTTGCAGAGCGGTGCTCCAGTCACCTTCACATCCGACGCTCCAGACGCGCAACTCTATGTAGACGGGGCACTCATGGGCAGCGCAAATGGCACTTATGACCTGTCTTTCGGCAGCCATACGGCCGTCTGCCAGATCCCTGGCAAGAGCGATATTACCAAGACCATTACAGTTACTCAAAATGGTGGGGATAGAAATGTCGCTTTCGTTTCGGGACGTGAGACAATCACTGTCAATGGAGTTTCCTTCGACATGATATTGGTAGAAGGCGGTACCTTTACAATGGGAGCAACGTCTGAGCAGGGTAGTGTTACGGGCAGTGACGAGAAACCTGCCCATCAGGTGACGTTGTCAGATTATTATATAGGCGAGACAGAAGTCACTCAGGCGTTATGGCAGGCTGTGATGGGTACAACTGTATCTCAACAGCGCGATAAGGCTGATAAAAGTTGGCCTCTTCGCGGTGTCGGAAATGATTATCCTATGTACTATATTTCTTGGAATGAATGTCAAGACTTCATCGGCAAACTTAACTCTTTGACAGGTCGCACATTCCGTCTGCCGACTGAAGCGGAGTGGGAATATGCAGCTCGTGGTGGCAACCAGTCAAAGGGATACAATTATTCAGGTAGTAATAAAATCAAAGATGTCGCATTGTATGATGGTAATTCAAAAGACAAAACCCATGCGGTGAAAACGAAATCCTCGAATGAGCTTGGTTTATATGATATGTCCGGCAATGTGTATGAATGGTGCAGTGACTGGTATGGCAGTTATAGCAGCAGCTCTCAGACAAATCCAACTGGTCCGTCAAGCGGGTCTCTCCGCGTTTTGCGCGGGGGCAGCTGGGGCGGCAGCGCGTGGTACTGCCGCGTTTCGTATCGCCACGACCTCTCGCCTGACCGCCGGAGCAACTACTTCGGCCTGCGCCTGGTGCTTGTCCCATAGTTACTCATTGGCTCCATACTTTGTACTAAGCTGAAGCGGCGTGGCATGGTGGCGTCCGCAACGCGGGGCTGGAAAGCACGGCGTCAAGCGTGCTCGGAAGAAACTGCCAAGGTGGTAGTTTTTTCTATACTCAGTCCATCATGATTCGAGATAGTTTGTATCTTTGCAGGAAATGAATGATGGATATGATACAGGCAAAAGGAATAGAAAAGTCGTTCGGTGCACTCAAGGTGTTGAAGGGGATCGAACTTGAAGTGCAGAAAGCTGAGGTGGTGTCAATCATGGGGGCTTCCGGTGCCGGAAAGTCTACTCTTCTTCAGATACTCGGCACTCTTTCCACTCCGGACTGCGGATCTTTGCTTATTGACGGGACGGATGTCTTGAAACTGAAGGGTGACAGACTGGCTCAGTTCCGCAATCTCAAGATAGGTTTCGTATTTCAGTTCCATCATCTTCTACCCGAGTTTACTGCTCTGGAGAATGTCATGATACCTGCATTCATAGCCGGACGTTCCAGAAAGGACGCTCAGAAGGATGCCTGCGAACTTCTCAAGGAAATGGGACTTGGTGAACGTCTGGACCATAAGCCATCCGAACTTTCCGGAGGAGAGCAGCAGAGGGTGGCCATTGCCAGAGCTCTGATCAACCGTCCGGCAGTCCTTTTTGCGGACGAGCCTTCGGGCAATCTGGATACCAAGACCAAGGAAGAGATTCATGGATTGTTCTTTGACTTGCGCGACAAGTATGACCAGACCATAGTGATAGTCACTCATGACCCGGATCTCGCCAGGATGTGCGACAGGTCTCTGTATATGGTGGACGGTGTGTTTGTTTGATAAGGATGCAATACCCGTCAGTCATGAAAAAGCCCTAAAAACTGACTGACGGTGCCCAATATGACGGTTAAAAGCATTTTTCAGGTACCGTCAGTCAATAAATCTGGCAAAAACATGACTGACGCTTCAATTATAATGGAATCAAGCCCATGGGGGAATCAGCAGACATATTCCGTTTCAAGAAATTCGATATAATCAACGAGCGCAGCGCCATGAAGGTGAATACCGACGGGGTTCTTCTGGGCGCAGCCATGACAATCACCTCAGAAGACAGGCACTTGCTGGATATCGGCACCGGTACCGGTACCATCGCCCTGATGGCTGCCCAGAGACTGACGGATATGCTCTCTTCCGATGTCTGCAATGACGACATTTCCTGCGGGAGCGAGCGGAGCATGAACCAATGCTCCAGTGGAGCGGGCCACGCAGGAAATGCGCCAGAAGAAAGAGGTGTCGCCATCCAGGCCATAGACATAGACGAGCCGTCGGCATCAGAGGCTGCGGCTAACTTCCGGAATTCTCCATGGTCTGATATCCTGCATGCATACAACCTGTCTCTTGATGAATTTGTATTGAGCACTGCAAATACACCATATGCCGGTCAGCAGAGTCGTGTGGCCTCCGGGCATTTAGGCTCCTACGACCTCATATTTTCCAACCCGCCATATTTTGAAGATTCGCTGACTGCTCCCGATGAAAGGAAGAGTACGGCCAGACATACTTCCGACGGTCTTTCGTATCGCGATGTTTTTGACTTTGCAAAGGAGAGCCTGACACCAGTGGGGAGGGTCGCTATGATTCTTCCATCCGACCAGGAAGCACAGGTCTGTCGCTATGCAAGGATGTGCGGTCTCCATCTTTACAGGATCCTGCGTATCCGCACAGTCCCGCGCAAGTCCCCGATACGCATTATTGTTGAGTTTTCCCGTCGGAGGACCGAAACTCCGGAAGACTCGGTACTGACAATACAAAATGAAGGAAAGTATACCCAGGAGTACCTTTCCCTCACCAAAGATTTCTATCTGTTTGCCTGACCTATATTGATAATTAAAGTCTTATGAAAAATATATTTGCTTTTTTATTAAGTGCTTTTGCGATTGTTTTTTGTTTGTCTTGACTCCTTATTTTTTTCCTGGCTTGCCGCGATTGTTGCCCTTGAAGTTGCGGATGTGATGGCGTCTGAACTTTTCCTCGGCTGTGTAAAGCTTTGCTACTTTCTTGGCTGGGAGTACCTTGCGGTATTTTTCAACCTCTGACTTCTCGGAGTCTTTCTTGGCCAGCTTGGCAGCCAGATATTCGTCAAGAAGCTTGTTTATCTGATCGTCGGTGGCAGCCTTGTCTTCAAGTGCATCGGTCAGCGCCTTGAATGCTTCAGCTGCAGTTTTGTTGGAATTCCTGGCTTCCTCTGCAATCTGGTTATACACGGGCCAGAATACCTGTGCCTCTTCAGGGGTAAGTTCAAGTTCAGTGGTGATGAATGCAATCTTTTCGCTCTTCATCTTCTCGTGCCAGTCACGCTTACCTTTCGGCTGGGCATCTGATGCAGCTGAAAACAGAACGGATGCTGCCAGAACTGCTGTAATGAATCTCATGTGTTTCATAATCTCTTTTCTTTAATATAATTCTTCAACTTCAGTTCCTGTATATATCAGGTAATCTATAAGGTCTTCCTCCGTGAGGACGTCGGCATACTGATCTTCCGAGTCATGCAATATTATACTTGTCATATCTTCGGAGAACACGACGTAGTCTTCATAGCCGTACTCTTCCTCCATGGTGTCTTTTATCAGCACTCCTCCCGCTGTCGCTATAAGTGCAAACGCGGCGGCAAGCGAAACATACGGTGCCAGTCTTTGGAACACATTGATTTTTCTTTCCTTGCGCTCAGGAATCGTTTTCAATTCAGCCTTGAGCGAGTCCATATATCCTTCAGGAAGCCTGAAAGGCATTTCCTTCATATTCTCAAGTATGTCTTTATCTTGTGTTTTCATACGCTATTTTAGACACAGATGTTATTATCTGGTTTAAAGTATATTGTTTTCTATGGATGTCTTCACCTTATTATAAGCATGATGGTATGATGCCTTGAGGGCTCCGACAGATGTCCCGGTTATTTCGGAGATGTCTTCATATTTCATTTCGTCGAAATATCTCATACAGAACACAGCCCGCTGTTTTTCCGGAAGATGCTGGATGGCCTTATGCAATTCCCGCTGAAGTTCGTTTCCATTGAAGTAGGGGTCTTCATCAATCAGCCGGGTCAGGGCTTCCGCGGTGCTTCCTGTGTCTATGAACCCCCATTTCTTCCGGGACCTGATGTGATTGAGCGCTTCGTTGGTCGCTATCCTGTAGATCCATGTGAATATTCTGGATTCTTCCCTGAATGCAGGAAGGGCTTTCCATATCTTGATGAATATTTCCTGCAGCACATCGTCCGTGTCCTCATGACAACATAAGAATCGGCGGACATGCCAGTAGAGCTGCTCGCTGTATGAGTCCACGATGGCATTGAACGCCTCATGATAATTTCCCTCTTTGTGCAGGGCTATGATCTTGCTGTCATTCATCGTCTGGTTAGACTCCCGGATTTGCCTGTAGTTTAATGCAAACATAAGAACTTTCATAGAAAAATTCTATCTTTGCACGGATTATCGCGATACAATGAAGAAAACAAGAAATTTTTGCATTATAGCCCATATCGACCACGGTAAGAGTACTTTGGCGGACAGGATGCTGGAGATAACCAATACTCTTACGGCGCGTGATATGGAGAATCAGGTCCTGGATTCCATGGATCTGGAGAAGGAGAAGGGCATCACCATCAAGAGCCATGCTATCCAGATGGATTATGTTCACAATGGTGAGACATATACCCTTAACCTTATCGACACTCCCGGCCATGTGGACTTCTCCTATGAAGTGTCCCGTGCGATTGCTTCATGTGAGGGAGCTCTGCTTGTCGTGGATGCGACGCAGGGAATTCAGGCGCAGACCATATCCAATCTGTATCTTGCAATCGAACACGATCTTGAAATCATTCCGGTGCTGAATAAGATTGATGTGGATTCCGCGATGGTGGAAGTCGTAACTGACCAGGTGGTGGATCTGCTCGGATGCAAGCCGGAGGAAATCCTGCTGGCATCAGGAAAGACCGGTCAGGGTGTAAAGGAAGTGCTGGATGCCATTGTGGAAAGGATTCCGTCTCCGCAGGGAGATCCGGAGGCGCCTCTTCAGGCTCTCATCTTTGACTCTGTCTTCAACTCATTCCGTGGCATCATAGCCTACTTCAAGGTGATGAACGGGTCTATAAAGACGGGAGACAAGGTGAAATTTGTAAGTACAGGCAAGGAATATACTGCGGATGAAATCGGAGTGCTTAAGATGAAGATGCATCCGCGCAAGGAGATACCATGCGGTAGTGTGGGATATATTATTTCCGGTATAAAGAGTGCAGTAGAGGTCAAGGTCGGTGATACGATCACACATGTGGCAAACCCTTGCAAGGAAGCCATTGCCGGATTCGAGGAAGTCAAGCCTATGGTCTTTGCCGGAATGTATCCGGTTGAGACTGACCAGTATGAAGAACTGCGGGCTTCGCTTGAGAAGTTCCAGCTCAACGATGCCTCACTTGTCTTTGAGCCGGAATCGTCACTGGCTCTGGGATTCGGTTTCCGTTGCGGATTCCTCGGTCTTCTGCACCTTGAAATCGTTCAGGAGCGTCTCTTCAGAGAGTTCAACATGGACGTAATCACGACAGTTCCGAACGTGTCATATAAGGTATATACTACCCAGGGCGAGGTCCTCGATGTACATAATCCTTCAGGCCTTCCGCCTGCAACACTCATAGACAGGATCGAGGAACCTTATATCAGGGCGCAGGTTATCTCAAGATCTGACTACTACGGCCCGATCATGAAGCTATGTCTTGACAAGAGGGGAATACTTATCAACCAGCATTATCTGACAGCTGACCGTCTGGAGCTTACCTATGAAATGCCTCTTTCCGAAATTGTCTTCGATTTTTATGATAAATTGAAATCCATTTCCAAGGGATATGCCTCTTTTGACTATCATGTGGTCGGATTCAAGGAAGCCAAGCTTGTCAAGCTTGATATACTTTTGAACGGAGATCCGGCAGATGCGCTCTCTACGCTTATTCATGCCGACCATGCTTATGACTTCGGTCGCAAGATGTGTGAGAAACTCAAGGAACTCATCCCACGTCAGCAGTTCGATATAGCCATCCAGGCTGCTGTGGGTGCGAAGATCATTGCACGCGAAACTGTCAAGGCTGTGCGTAAGGATGTAACTGCCAAGTGTTATGGTGGAGACATCACCCGTAAAAGGAAACTTCTTGAGAAGCAGAAGCAGGGCAAGAAGCGAATGCGTCAGATCGGAACGGTCGAGGTTCCGCAGAGTGCATTCATGGCTGTACTTAAACTGGATTAGCATCATCCTTGAAAATACAGAAAGGTGGATACCGTCACGGCATCCACCTTCTTTGTCTTTCTCCCGAATCCGTTAAAGTTGCACACATTATATGAAAGTGGATTCTTTGAAAGGACGAATAAGATTCTTAACCGAGGGCAAATTTCATATAATTAACCCGGTATATAGTTGTTGATCTTGTTGTTTTTCGTGTTGTTTTACCTCCTGTGTGTTGTTTTAAGGCATGTTCTGCTACGGAACGGGATCGTAGCCGTGTCCTCCCCACGGGTGGCATCGGAGGATTCTGCGTATGGTGAGGTATATTCCCTTGAACGGCCCGTGTCTGCGGAATGCCTCCAGGGCATACTGCGAGCAGGTGGGGGTGAATCGGCATGACGGCGGTTTCAGGGGAGATATGCACACCTGGTAAAACCGGATGAGCAGAACAAAAGGAAATATAAGGATCTTCTTTATTATATCACCTGTTTTTCTGCTATTGGATTTCTCCTCCATATTTCCTGTTGAGTTTGATGATGATTTCTCCGACAGCCTTGTAGATGGCCTCATAACCGAGGACTTCCTTGGTGGAATACATGAAAAGTATGTCCAGACCTTCCTTTATTTCAAGTCCGTGTTTCTGCTTGCGGTAACTCTCCCTGATTCTTCTTTTGAGCAGATTCCTTTTAACGGCTCTTTTGAAAAGCTTCTTAGGCACTGACACCATTATTCTGTTGGTGTCGCATCCGCTCCCGCTCATACACAGATAACGAAGTCCCTCTACACTGCCGTGCTTACCCTCGGCAAGAAGCCTTGATATGCTTGTCTTGCCGCACAGTCTTTCTTTTTTCGGAAGAGTGTTATGTGTAGGAGTGTCCACAATGCTATTTTGAGAGATATATCTCCAAAGCCTTGGCAACGGAAGGAGCTTCAGGTGTAGGGGCGGATATCTCGATGGTAAGTCCAGCCTCTTCCATGGCCTTGACAATCGATCTGCCGTATGATACGAATCTTATGTCTCCCTGGGTGAAGTCCGGATAGTTCTCGTAAAGGGATTTTACGTCAGCAGGGTTGAAAAGTACGATTATGTCATACGAATGGAGGTCGGTGCCCTTTATATCCTGCGAAACGGGCTTTACGAACACGGCAGTCGCAAAATCCAGCGACTGTGCCTCAAACAGCTTTGTCACGGCATCCTTGCTGGTTGATTCCGCTGTCGCTATGAGGAATTTCTCTCCTTTGTGCTTTGCCCCGATAAGTCCTATGATTGACTCCGGTTTTCCGTCTCCGAAGAAGATCTTGCGCTTTCTGTATACGATGTGCTTCTGGAGATAATTTGCGACAGCTTCTGTAGTGCAGAAATACTTCATTGTCTCAGGCACCTTGATCCTCAATTCCTCGCACAAGAGAAAAAACGCGTCTATCGTGCTTCTTGCCGAAAATACAATGGCCGTATGGTCGAGAATGTTTATTCTTTGTGCTCTGAATTCACGTGATGTGAGTGGCTCTATCTTGAAGAAAGGTTTGAAGTCGAAGCTGACTCCAAATTTTTCTGCAATGCTGGTATAAGGAGAAGCCGTCATCGGCTGCTGCTGGGAAATAAGTATGTTCTTTACGCTCATTCTTCTTTACTTTCTGCTGTGCAACTACCCCACGAAGGTCAAAAAATAACGGCTGAAATCACAAGGATTCCGGTCGGAATAATTTCGAGGGCGCAAAGGTACAAAAAAGCCGTGAAAATAGAGCATGAAGTTAAGAAAATTTGATATTTTCTAAGTAGAAACAGCAGGTAGATGCACCCTGATATCCAAATCATTGCATTATGAATTGATTCATGGCTGCAGTCAAGAAATGACATTATGCCTCCTGTCAGGATCAGGATCAGAGTCAGTATGATGAAGAAAGTATATGCGGCGTTTACTGCTGTCGAATATTTCTCCGGTTTCATGTAGTGCGGGCGGACGAGATAGGACATTATTCTTCTCAGCAATACATATAAAAAAAAGATGCCGGAAAGAATGCATATCCTTATGCTTTCGTCCATTCCGTTCATGAATTCCAGGGAGAAAAGCCGGAAGCGGGTAACCGTCAGGACAAAAGGCATGGTCATGGCAAACGCCACCTTGTTCCGGTCTGTGCTGATCTTTACGCTTTTTTCTATATTGAAGTTTTCCTTTGCGCGGATCATGCATGCCAGCAGTGACGGGAAGATGTTCACCAATCTCCTCAGGAGTGTTATTACCGTGAGGAGTGATATGAAGGCCAGAATGTTGAAAACCATGTCAATTCCCCCTTTTTGCCCTGTAGCCCATTTCTTTCAGGAGCATTGTGACCCTGTCGCGGAAGTCTCCCTGTATGGTTATCTCCCCATCCTTTGCACTTCCGCCCACTCCGCATTTCACCTTGAGCGTGCGCCCGAGTTCCGCCAGATCTTCCGACGTTCCTATGAAACCTGTCACGAGCGTCACCTGTTTGCCGCCCCGCCCCTTTCTGTCGATGGATACGATAAGATTCTGCTTTGCAGGCTCGATTGTTGCAGGCTCCTGTGCTGCCTCTTCGGTATATGTGAAGTCCGGGTTGGTGGAGAATACCACTCCTAACCTTTTCTTCCAGTCATTATCTGCCATGTGGTAAATCAAATTAGTTTGCAAATATAACGATATTCATCGTATATTTGTGGGTTTGAATGTAATATAGACAAAATAAATGAATAATAGGAAATTCACACTCTGGAACAGGCTGACGGCCGTATTGGTATTTGTCATTTCTGCTGTTACATATCTGATGACCATTGAGCCGACCGCTTCCTTCTGGGACTGCGGAGAGTTCATAGCCTCTTCATATAAACTGGAGGTCGGGCACCCTCCCGGAAACCCTGTGTTCCAGCTTTTTGCACGATTCTTCACCATGTTCACCGGTGCGGAGCATGCAGCTGTGGCGGTTAATGTGATGAGTGCGCTATGCTCTGCCCTGACCATATTCTTTCTATACCTGACCATTGTCTTTCTTGCCAAGAGGGTGGTGAAGCCTTCCGAGGACGGGACATACAGCTTGGCAAAGGCCATTGCCATATTCGGTTCAGGTGCAGTAGGAGCACTTGCATATACCTTTTCCGATACGTTCTGGTTTTCGGCCGTGGAAGGTGAGGTGTATGCCATGTCTTCACTCTTTACCGCTTTGGTCTTCTGGGCCATGACAAAGTGGTATGAACAGGCTGACACCCCGTATGCGAACAGATGGATAGTGCTGATATCCTTCCTCATGGGACTTTCCATAGGAATCCATCTTCTCAACCTTCTCGCCATTCCTGCGCTCGTATTCCTGTTCTATTACAAGCAGCGTGAGAACGGACACTATACGATGTGGGAGTATGTCAGGATCTTCCTTGTGTCCGTGGTGATTCTTGCTGTAATACTCTTCGGAATCATTCCTTATCTTCCGAAGATAGCAGCCTATTTCGACCTTTTCTTCGTCAATTCTCTCGGATTGCCGTTCAACAGCGGGGCTGCATTCTTTATGCTTGCCTTGCTTGCGGCATGTTTCTGGGGACTTTTCCACACTATGAAGAAGCAGCAGGTATTTGTCAATACTGTACTGCTGTGCTTCACTATGATAGTGATAGGATTTTCCCTGTTCACCGTGGTTGTCATCCGTTCAAGCGCCAAGACTCCTACGAACGAGTACCAGCCTGACAATCCTTTCACTCTGGTGCGCTATCTTGGACGTGAGCAGTACGGCAGCAATCCGCTTATATACGGGCAGTATTTTGATGCCCCGTTCGATATAGAGTCCACAAAATATTGGGCTCCGATGGGGGACAAGTACATAGAGGCTGACGGCCCTGGAGAGGTGGTTTATGAACCTTCCGGAAAAATGCTGTTCCCTCGCATGTGGGCATCCTCACCTGATGGCAAATATGAGAGATTCTATGAAGCCTATATGGACGGGAAAGGAAAGAAAATCCCTGGAGCACAGTATAAGAAACCGACTTTCGGCCAGAATCTGAAGTTTTTCTTTGACTATCAGCTGAACTGGATGTACTGGCGCTATTTCATGTGGAACTTTGCAGGAAGGCAGAATGATATCCATAGTCCGTCTCCGGGTGATTATTTTGCAGGCAACTGGGAGTGCGGAATAGATGTAATCGACCACTTCCGTCTTGGAGACCAGTCTGATGCCCCGGATTATCTGAAGAACAACAAGGGCAAGAACCATTATTACATGCTTCCTTTGCTTCTGGGGCTTATAGGGCTGTTCTTTCAGTTCGCACGGGACAAAAGGGGCTGCTGGCTCACCTTCCTGATGTTCTTCATGACAGGTATCGCCATCGTGATCTACCTCAATCAGCCTCCATATCAGGTGCGCGAGAGGGATTATGCATATGCAGGCTCGTTCTACTCGTTCTGCATATGGATCGGCCTTGCAGTGGCTGCAGTATATTCGTGGATCTCGGAGATGTGTGCCCGCCCGTCATCTGCCCTCCAGAACGAAGTGTGTGCTGCCGGCATAAACGAAGCGCGTGCTGCCGGAAACGTCATTGCGAGGAGCACGAAGTGCGACGTGGCAATCTCTGTGGCTGTCACCGTACTTTCTCTTGGCGTTCCTGCCCTCATGGCTGCAGAGAACTGGGATGACCACGACCGCAGCAACCGCTACACGACGGTGGAGATGGCTAAGAATTATCTGAACTCCGTCGGTGAGAATGGCATTCTTGTTACGCATGGAGATAATGATACCTTCCCTCTGTGGTATGCCCAGGAGGTTGAAAATGTGCGTCCGGATGTACGTATAGCCAACACTTCCCTGCTCGGTACCGACTGGCATATAGACCAGATGAAATATGCAGTGAACGAATCCGCTCCGCTTGACCTGCAGGTGTCGCCACGTCAGTACCTGTATGGCACAAACGAGTATGTACATATATATGATACGCGCGATTCCGTATTCCTGCTCTCCGATGTGATGCGGATATTCCGTCATCCGGATGCAAAGCTCCCTCTCTCAAGCGGAAAGATGGCAGACTACATAATGTCCCGCAAGTTTGCGATTCCTGTGAACAAGGAGAACGTCATCAAGTACGGCATTCTTGACGAGAAGTATGCGGACATGATTCCTGACCACATTGTCCTCACCATATCGAAGGACAAGGATTATATCACCAAGCCGGAACTCTTCATGCTTGACCTGCTCTCCAATTATCAGTGGGACCGTCCTATCAACCTGCTGAGCATGGGAGGGGATATCAATATAGGCATCAAGGAATATCTCATGTATGACGGATTCTCCTACAGGTTCGTGCCGATAAAGAACAAGACAAAGAGCACGGATATAGGATTTGCAGACCCTGAGGACCTTTATTACAAGATGAAGAATGTCTTCACATGGGATGCCCTCAAGCGCAAGGACTATTTCGTGGACTATCAGAATCATTATACTTTCTGCGGCGTCCTGTCACAGAGGAATCTCTTCGTGAACGTTGCCAAGGAGATGCTGAAGATAGGGGATAAGGAGCGTGCAGTGGAGATGCTCGACATGTGCCAGGAATGTGTTCCTGAGGAGAACTATCCTCTGGACATGATCTACCTCGGATTCTCGAACGAGTATATGGTCATAGATATGATCGAGAACTATTACAAGGCGGACGCCCCTCAGAAGGCCCTTGACCTTGCCAGGCGTTTCGCAGACCAGCTCTTCGTTTCGGCTGACTTCTATCTCAATAACTACGACTTTGCGAAGCGTGAGTTCGACGTATGCTATAACTGTATTTCCTATCTGGCGGATCTCACCGATTTTTATGGCGACAAGGATTACGCCGCTGAAATCCGGGAAAGGTTCAATTCTATGCTGGATGTGAAGGAATAGGCTTCTCGCCATATAGTTTCGCTTGAAACCGGTTTGTAATCACTGATGAAAATCAGACCAGCGCAAACCGGTTATATGAATTGCCTAATTTTGTGTTGAACCATCATTAGGCAATATGATTAACCGCATTCTAAGTCTAATTGTCGTACTTCTTCCGCTCATTTCATGTGTGCGTGGAGAAGAATTGACTCCTGTTATAAATGGAGACGGAGAGCAGATTGTCATTACTGCAGGTTTCGAGCAGCAGATTCCAGCAGGCGCGACCCAAGACACAAAGACCTATGTCGCTGGTGGTTCGGAAATCCGCTGGTCTACTATGGGTTATGACAAGGTTATCTATGTTTTTGATAGCTCTGGAAAGAAGAACGTTTTTGAGAGCGCTTCTACAAAAGCTGAGGCTGTCCGCAGCTTCAGTGGTACCGTTTCCCAAGGTACAAGGCCTAAATATATCATTTGGACCGGCAAGGACAAAAACAACGACAATACAGTACTTACCGAAAGTAGCGGCGGTTTCGGATCTGAGAACATAACCTCCGGAGGATCAGCTGGTCTGGATACCAGATCCGGCATTTCTAATCCGATGGTGAAATTCTCGGGTACATGCCTTGCGATAAATCCGGTCCAGACAATTATTAATCAAAATTCATTTGTTACGGATGGCAATATCTCCGTAATGAAGGAAGGTGATGAATATCTGAAGAGTGTATTTGGTTATCTCCGATATAGAATCCCGGTCTCTGCTCTTGGTGATTATGCCACCATCAAGTCCATAAAGATTACGGCAGATGAGAATATTGCCGGTCAGGTAGAAATCGATTATTCGGGAGAAGAACCTGTGGCTACAATTGTCGCCAACGGTTCAAAGTCCATTACGGTAAACACCAGGTGGCAGACAAAGAGTCCGGCTCATTATGAACCAGGTCTCTATTTTGCCATTCTTCCTGTGGGTACATACCATAATGTGAGTATAGAAATCACTACATTCACCGGTGCTGCAACCTCGCAGGATGCTCCGACAAATAAGCCGTTTACAATCTATTGCAGAGGCGAGGTTGTGGTTGAACGTGGAAAATACACCGATCTGGGTACTCTTCCTCTTGAGAAACCGGTTGCTTCCAATCCTGGCTTTAAATTCGATACTGACTACTTCGAAGAGTATGCAGACCCTTCTTCTGGAGTCGTTTCTTATCGTATTAAGTCCAGTGCTCTGGGATGGGATAATTCGCAGTCGCAGTACTTTGTGACCAAGGCAATGACAGATGATGAACGATTCGTCTTCTTTATGGTGCAGGCAAATGAATTCAGGCCGAATTACCATTCTCTCCCAACGCAAGAACGTTCTGCTAAGATTCTGGATCTGGAGACCCGTAAGATGTATACTTTCTATGCTACAGACGGATGCTATCCTTATCTGGATACCAAAACGGATAAGATATATTATTGTATCCGCAATGAGGAGGCTACTGCAGCCAAGTTTTATATGAGGGATCTTCTGAATGCTCCTGACGTGGAAGTGCCTTTGGCTGATTTTCCACAACACCTGGTTCCTCAAGGCGTGAATAAGCCTCTTAAGAGAGTGTTGTCTCATCTGACTCTTACTCAGGACAGGCGTAAGGTTTTCATAGATGCCCGTGTCGTTGATACATTCTATCAGGGTTTGCTGGATCTATATACAGGAGAATGGATAGAGTGGGGTAAAAGCAGTGAAGTTAATCTGACCCACGGACAGTTGAATCCAAAGAATGACAATGAGGCTCTTCTGGCAATCGATGTGTGGGATGATACAAAGGGTGTCAGACATCCGATTATCAATGATCCGGATGGTGAATTCAATGGAGCCGGCACATATCCTCGTATTCAGCTTATGACCTCTGACGGCTCTCGTCGTACAATCCGTCCAAGTGATCCGTGGAACGGTGCAACTCATGAGATGTGGCATCAGGATGGTGATCATGTATATTGGTGTGGCAGTACACGTTGGACAGATAATACATATACCGTCCCTGTGACTTCAGGAGGTACACATTATGGCGGATATCATATCCGTAACGTCCGCACTGGGGCATATGAGTGCATACCTGTACCAAGATCAACTCACGTAAATCTTTCTGAAGACTACAAATACGCAACCTTCGATGATGACCGTCCGTACGGAGCATATGATACAGGTTACTATAGAGGCGGCCCTTGGCGCGTATGGTTCCAGAACCGCGAGACAGGCAAAATTGTGGCGATTTATTCCGAAATGCCTCTTTACGCCGTGAATACTGCCCAGCCTTCGCGTATCCATCCAGACCCTCATCCGCATTTTGTCGCCGGCGATAAGTATATAGTATGTACTGCCTATGGTGCAGATGGAAACCTACATTGGAGCATTACACCAGTGGATCAGTTAATTGCAAAAACCCAGTGACCGTTATGAGAAAGCTTTTTTTAGTAGCTATCGCATTTGCGGCTATAGCGTTTGTCTCATGTGAACGTGAGGAACTACCTGAGCAGAATCATAATGAGGGTGGCGTAGAAATTGTGCCGGGAGAGGATGGAGTCATTTCAATTACCGCCGGTTTTGAATGTCAGTTTCCAGAAACTCATACCAAGACTCATGTGTCCGGAGGCTCCAGGATTCTCTGGAGCAGCGGAGATAATGCGATATACGTTTTTGACAGTAAGGGCAAAAAGAATAAATTCACCAGTAGTGAAACTGGGGCGGCAGAGTACCGTACCTTCACCGGTACAATCACTGATGGCTCGGAAATAGAATATGTGCTATGGACCGGTAAGGGCAAGGATGATGTCGATGAGAGTCGGCTCGAGTCGGCTCCCGGTGGCGATCTGGGCAATGAAAATCTGAATCCGGGAAATGACGGAGCTGTTGTGGATTGGGATTATACCAAATCAGGTGGATTATTCTCAAATGATATCTTCAGCGGTAGCACGCTAGCTGTGCTTGACCCTCAGAATATCGCTACCACCAATACCTTTGCCAGCAAGGCAAATATTACCATTATGAAAAAGGGAGACAAGGCCTTAAGGAATGTCTTCGGCTATATCCGTTTCACCGTCCCTAAAGGCGAAGACGGTAATTCTGCCATCAAGTCGGTGAAGTTCTCTGCTGACGAAAATATGGCAGGACAGATTCAGATAGACTATTCGGGTGAGGATCCCGTTGCAAGCATAGTTGCAAACGGGACCAAGTCCGTCACCGTGAATATGCGTTGGAATGCTTCCACCTCACGCTATGAGGATGGAACATTCTATGCTGTCCTTCCTCCGGGTACATATAAGAATCTTAAGATAACCGTCACTCCTTTTTCTGACGGTGCCTCGTCACAGGAGGCTGCTACCGGTACGCCGTTCGTGCTCAAGAGTTCAAGGGATGTGGTCATTAAACGCGGATTATACACAGATGCCGGCATTCTTCCGGCAAAAAAGAACCCGTCAACCGTCTTCTTGCAGGAGGCTCAGATACTTACAGGAAGCGTAGGTGGTCTTTGCGTTGATGGGAATGTATTGTATGCCGGTACAAACGGACAGATTTATGTTTACGATATCAGCACGCCAATGTCTCCGAAGCTGTCTTCTACAGTTTCACTTTACGGTAATGCACGTCAGATTACTGCATATAACGGAAAGCTGTATGTGACTGCCCGAGATACGGGTGTCTGGATTTATGACATTTCACAACCTCTTCACCCAAGTCTCATCAAGCGCTACGACACCGTGGAATTGGCGACTGGTATAGATGTGGCTGGCGACTGTATGTTCATAGGTCAGCGTCAGAATGGTGTGGAGTTCGTGGATGTGTCGTCACCTTCATCCCCTCAGCACATAAGGCTCATCGAGACAGACGAGTCCCAGAGTGTGTTCTACAGGGACGGTTACCTCTATTCCGGAGAATGGAGCTCAGGTATGATCACCATCTTCAATGCCAAGGATCTCAGCAATATCCAGAAGCTCAAGACCATAAATCTTCAGGGATACGGAGACGGTCTCTGGATTTCCGGAAACAGACTTTATGCTTCTACCGGCCACCATCATAGAAATGATGCCCCTAAGGTACAGGATGGTGACGGTCATGGTATGGAAATTTGGGATGTATCGGATCCTGAAAATCCTACCCGTATCTCCCGCGTTGAGTTTGATGTCTTCTATAGGTCAGGTATTGACTATTGGCTCCCTCGTCCTTCCGGAGATGGAAAGACTATCTTCTGCGGAGACGTGTTTAATGGTCTGTATGTCGTTGATGCCACAGATGAACAGAATCCTGAAATCATCGAGCATTGGGAACCGGCAAGCAATACTCCAGATAACAAGAAAGTGGCTGTCACTTCTCTTGCACTTGCTGAAGGAGTTGTGTATGTAGCCACTTCCGGAGACGGTCTCATGGCCTTGAAATGCTCCCGTGCACTTCCTTGTATACGGGATAGAGGCACTTCGCCTACGAATTGTTCAGCGAGGTATGAATACTCGAAGTCCAGTTCCCGCTATGTGGAATGGAGACCTTCAGAAAGAGGTGCAGTTCACGATGTGGCTCATTGGAATGGTGTATTCTTTGTGGCATGTGGCGATGCAGGATTATCTGTAATAGAAGTTGAACGTACTGGCATTTGGTTCTGGCAGCAAGTGACACCTAAGGTAATCTCTACCTTGGACATTCCGTTTGCCGGCAGTGTCGCAGTACGTGGTAATAGATTGTATGTGGCTCAGGGTGAGGAGGGTATAGGAGTCTATAGTATTGAGGAAGGCCCTGTACTTACACGCATAGCTACCATCAAGGACGCCCTCTCGGATAAACCGGCACAGAGATATAGCTGCTGGGTGAGTGCTCCTAATGACAAATATGTTGTGAATGGCAACCGTTACGGTGGTTATCAGTTCATAGCTGTAGGAGGAACCGATACGAATCCGACTTTCACGTATAAAGGCTCCAAGAGCCAGAATCTTAATTATGCCCGATATATTTCGGAAGAAGTCTGCTCTAATGACCGCCTTCCTTATGCGACCCGCGATGGCTTGTTCTGGATTGACCTTTCTTCTACGTCTTCTATATCTGTTTCATCCATGATATCCGACATCAAGAGTTCAATTACATGCGGTGTTACTAATTTCAAGAATGGAGATGCCCTCATCACCCGTGACGGATACTTCTACATAGTCGGCAGTGGAGCCGCTTCTGTAACTTCTTCAAGTGCATACAACGACAGCTATAAGGGAATTCCTCGCTGGGACGGCAGCAGCTCATTGCTGATGACCAATCATCTCAGTCAGACATTCTCTAAGGTAAATATATCGAATACATCATCTCCGACCGTAACCTATACGGAGAGTGTTAACGGTAATCCGGAACCGGGAATCATCGTAGATGAGAAAGTTTATGTTCCGTGTGGATATCAAGGTCTGTTAATTGAGAAATAGTATGAGCAAAGAACATTACATATCTCCTTCTGTGGAAGTTATCAGCCTTGAAGCAGACGCGGTCATTGCCTCATCTCCTTACGGAACGGAAGGAATTGATTCTTCCGGAGAAATCATAGAGTGGGGTTGGTATTAAAAGGTATGCTTATGAAAAATATATTCGCAATATTCTTCATTATCCTTGTCGGTATCTCATGCTCCAAGGAACACTCCCGTGATGTGTCGGATACGTCCGGCCTCACCATTCAGGCGGGTTTCGAAGCAGAAGCATATACTGATACCAAATCCTATATCAGGGATGCCACAACCGGTACCATATGGTGGGGAAACACGAACCAAGATAAAGTCCTGTATGTGTTTGATGCAGCAGGCGTTAAGTGTGCCTTGACAAGCACATCAACAACGCCGGAAGCCGTGCGTGTCTTTGCTTCTGATTCATGGAGCGGAGGAGATTGGAAATATGCCGTGTGGACTGGATATACAGAGGACAAGGACCGGTGCGTGCTGAAAGGTTCTGTCCTATCAGGTCCTACACTCAAGGTTCAGAATCCTCAGACAATAACTAATTCGAAGTCTTTCAATAATACGGCCAACATTTCCGTCATGAAGCCTGAGGATGGCGTCCTCAGGAATGTATTCGGTTATCTCCGTTTTACTCTTCCGTACTATCCTGGAACTTCTCTTGCAGGCATCAAGTCTGTTACGTTGACTGCCGATGAAAATGTAGCTGGAGATATACAGATAGACTATTCCGGAGATGTTCCTGTTGCTTCTGTCATCTCAAATGCAAATGCATCCAGGACCCTTACTCTGAACACGCGTTATAAAGGGAATGGACCTCAGGGATACGAGCCAGGTTATGTATGGATGGTCCTGCCTGCCGGCACTTACCATAATGCGAGTCTTATCATCACTCCGTTTACATCGGATCCGGTGGAAAAGGAAGCGACTACAGGAGAACCGTTTACCGTTGACTTCATCGGCAATCTTGTGATTCAGCGCAGCAAGTACACCGATTGCGGCACCCTTCCTCTCACAGCTTCGGGGTCTGTCGTTCCTGATGAACCGGAGGTGGAAGTAACATGGCCTAATGATATTGATGCTTTTGACTATGGCATGAGCGCCGGTTCATCCAGGACAGCTGATATGTCGGGCTATATTAATCATGTTGCTACGAATGCCAAACTTTCAAAGCCGGTTACGCTGGATAAAATTACCTATTGCGGTGGCGAATCCTCTTTCCGTGAGAAACCATGTTTTAATGCGAATCGGGCAAAAGGAACAGCCTGGGAGCAGATAAGTGGTCTGAATATACCTACCACCGGGAACCAGAACTTCTTTTTTAAGATAAATCGTCCGGGTACGATCTCTTATTTCCCAAGAATGAGCAATATCTCAAATAATCCGCGATACGTGGTTGCTTTAGTCAAGGTCACAGAAAGCGGAACTTCTGCAAAATACATATTTGATGGTTTACCGAAAACAAAGTCAAGCAGCGAGAGTGACAAGAATAAGGATGAATGCAGAATAACGGTCAGCATAACAGAAGAAGATATGGAAGGAATTACTGAGGCTGCAACGGTATATGTCTTTCATCTCGATGTGGGAGATGTGACGGGTTATTACCCTCTTACCTGGAAAGTAGCTGAATAAACGACCATATATTAACAACCCATTAATAATACTAACTATGTTTAACAAGACGAAACCGGGGCTTGTAAAGTTCGTCCTTACTGCAGTTCTTTTATTCTGCGGAATGGAAGCCTTTGCCCAAGACACCATCATCGGTAAGGTCTCAGACCTGGATGGCAACCCACTGCCAGGCGTGGCAGTCTATCTGAAAGGCACTACCACTGGAGTCATGACTGACGACAAGGGTAATTACTCGTTGAACAACCGTACCGATTCCAAGACAGTCGTTTTCTCATACCTTGGTTTTAAGGAGCATGAGGAACCCGTGGGAAAACGAAGCGTCATCAATGTAACTATGGAGGAGGATAGGAATCTCCTTGATGAGGCAGTGTCTATCGGTTATCAGTCCGTGTCACGTAGAGACCTCATGGGTTCTGTGGCATCGACAGACAGCCGTGCAATCAACTCTCTTCCTTCCACAAACTTCACCTCAGCCCTCACCGGAAAGCTGGCAGGTGTGTCTGTAACCACAACGGAGGGTGAACCAGATGCTGATGTACAGATCCGTGTGCGTGGAACAGGTTCCATCACTCAGGATGCTTCTCCTCTGTATATTGTGGACGGCTTCCCTGTAAACAGCATCAGCGATATTGCTCCTCAGGACATCAAGAGCGTAGACGTGCTGAAGGATGCCTTCTCGACAGCTATTTACGGAAGCCGCGGTGCCTATGGTGTGGTTCTCATCACTACAAAGGAAGGTGCCAGAGGACGTATCAATGTCGAGTACAACGGATATGGTGGAGCAAAGGTAATGGCTAATTCTGAAGCTTACGAGCTTATGAATCCTTATCAGTACGCCAAGTCTGTTTATGAACAGTCCTTGATTGAAGGCGGGGATTCTTATATCGGTCGTTTCGGAGATTTCAAGGATATGGCCTTGTATAAGGATATCCCGACAAATAACTGGAGGGAAAGAATCTTCGGACGCGTAGGTACAACCATGAGCCACCACGTTTCTGTGAGCGGAAGTTCCGACAAGGTGAGATGGTCTGCAAGCTACGGACGCATGGACGAGGATGCAGTCATGATCAATTCATCATTTGCACGTAATAACTTCTCGTTCCGTTCATGGTACAATCCTATTAAGAATATCAGCATCAATGTGCAGCTGCGTTATTCTTCTACCGATGTAGCAGGTGCGGGTTCAAACTCAATCAATGATAAGGGCAACAATGCCGGAACAGGACGTCTGATCAACTCTCTCAGATATTCTCCGATGGCTATGAACTATCTCCAGGATGTCGAGGATTATGATATCTATTCCAAGGATTTCGGTGCCAATCCGCTCCGTGAGGTCCTGGACAATGATAACCGTCGTCATCGTGAGCAATGGAATGCCAGTGCAAGCGTGACATGGACTATTATTCCAAACTTGCGTCTGAAAATTGACGGAGGTATTGACAATAGTTCGGAACTTAATGACCGTTATTACGGACTCAGCAGTTACTATACTCGTGAAAAGGCAAATGTACAGGGCCAGCCTAATACAGACTCCAAAACTCAATATGCGAGAACTCTCCGTAATTCAAATACTCTCTCCTATAATTTCTCTCAGGTAATCAAGGATAAGAGACACAAACTTGACATGCTCATCGGCCAGGAATATAGTTTACGTAAATCCAACACAGAATCAGTGGTGGCTGAAGGATTCCCTGAATTCTATGATATGGATATGTGTCTGAATTACCGCGGTTCAGCCTCGATGATTTCATCTGCTAATAATAGTTTCGCTGAGAATGAGGTTATGCTCTCATTCTTCGGTCGCGCAAACTATTCATATGATAACCGTTATTCGGTTTCTGCATCTCTCCGTGGTGACGGATCCAGCAAGTTCGCTCCTGGCAATCAGTGGGGTATATTCCCTTCTGCAGCCGTATCATGGACTCTCTCCAATGAGTCATTCCTTAAGCGTGTCCGTGAAATCGACCTGATCAAGTTCCGTTACAGTTTCGGTACTGCCGGTAACAACCGTATCCCTTCGGGCCAGATCCGTCATGTCTATGGAGCATCTCAGGACTTCCGTGCATATGATATGGTCAACTGGGTGAAAGCGAAGACTCAGATGCCTAATCCTAATCTTGTTTGGGAAAAGACTCTCTCGCATAACCTTGGTATGGATTTCGGATTCTTTGATCAGCGTCTGACAGGATCCATTGAGGCATATCACAACACCAGTCAGAATCTCTTGGTCAACTATCCTCTCTCCGGTGTAGGATATAGCACTCAGTATCGCAACATCGGTTCAGTCCGCAATCAGGGCGTGGAACTTACCTTGAACGCTGTTTTGGTGGAAACCAGGAATTTCGGTCTCACAATTTCCGGAAATGCAGCATTCAATGACAATAAGGTACTCACTTTGGGAGGAGTCGAGTCAATTCAGACAGAGGCTCGTTTCTTGACTGGAGTCGGCTGGGATTATCTTGTTAAGGAAGGTGATCCTCTTGGTATGGTTTACGGCTACGAAAGCGATGGCTGGTACACCGTGGATGATTTCACATTCGGTGTCAATAGCTCAACCGGCAATCCGGTATGGACTCCGCTTCCTGAGACAGTGGACAATAGCTCGGTAATCGGAACATATGCTTTTCGTCCTGGTGCTCCTAAGTTCAAGGATCAGAATGGTGACGGCGAGATAACTTCAGACGATAAGGTGGCTTTGGGTAGTGTTCAGCCGATTGTTACAGGAGGTTTCAACCTCTCAATGCAGATTTATAACTTCGATCTTTCCGCTGCATTCAGCTTCTCTGCAGGAAATAAGCTGTATAACGGTGATAAACTGTCCCTTACACATCGTGGCCAGAAACAGTACTACAGAAATATGCTTTCTATATGTACACCAGGTTCTGCCTGGACCAATATTGATTGGGAGACAGGAGAGCTGATCAAGGATCCTGATATGCTGGCTGAAGTAAACAAGGATGCCAAGACTTTTGCTCCGTATGCCAACCCATTCATGGCAGACTACTATCTGGAGGATGCGTCATTCTTGCGTTTCAATACCCTTACCATAGGTTATACTATCCCACGTAGAATTACTCAGTGGGCGCATATCTCGAAACTGCGTATCTATGCAACTGCATCCAATATCTTCTGTCTGACCAATTATACCGGTTATGATCCAGAGGTAAACTGTCGTCGTAACAACCCTCTTACTCCAGGTATTGACTACTCGGCTTATCCTAAGAGCATGAGCTTGGTAGGAGGTCTCAACATTAGCTTCTAAAATTCGGACAAGTTATGAAAAACATATTTAAAACAACCATACTGATTGTTGCTGCAGGAATCCTCCTTTCCGGATGCGAGCCCTTGGAGCAAAGATCTAAGTCGACGTATGAAGACAATACGGTATTTTCTAACTATACGTTAGCCCGTTATGCCGTGAATGCTATCTATGAGTCGTACATTACAATGGCATCCTATCGTACCGATTATTTCGAATACTATGGAGCCAACACAGATGTGGAGATTAGAACCAGTAATACTGATGAAGAGAAGAATAACTATTGTCAGTATAAAATGTCTCCTACAAATACTACCTTTGACCGTCCGGGAGCCGATTATTTCTTTTCTGGAAATTTCCAGGGTATAGAAAGGGCGAATCTCTGCATCAAAGGTCTCAGGGAGTTCGGTAATATTGACAATAAGCCTGAAATGGGAGCTCTTTACGGTGAGGCTCTTACAGCCCGTGCCCTCCTGTATGCCGACCTTCTGAATATGTATGGAGAAGTTCCTGCTCGTTTTGAGCCTATCGCGCAGGAAACCATCTACCTTCCTAAATCTGATAAAGACGTAATCTACAAGCAGTTGCTGTCTGACTTGGAGGAAGCTGCAAAGTATTTGGATTATAAGGCTCAGACTGTTCTGACTCAGCCTGGAAAAGCTTGTGCAAACGGAATGTATGCACGTCTTGCCCTTCAGGCCGCAGGTTTTTCTTGCCGTCCGGATGAAGGTATGGTGAATACTGGTGCTCCTGGAACAGTTCGTAAGAGCAACGATCCTGAACTACAGGCGTCAGTTCTCTATCCAAAGGCACTAGCTGCTCTGGAGGATATCATTCAGAATTCCGGTCTGGGATTGTTTGATAATTTCGAGGATCTATGGAAATTCTATTGTGATATGGGTGTTTCTTATGGTACTGCAGAGAATCCTGAGATTATCTTCGGTCTGCCGTTCAGCGACACCCGTGGACAGCATCTTACACGTAATGCCGTTCCTAACACCAAATACAATAAGACTTCCAACTCTCGTATCGGTTTAAATCCGACTTTATGCTTCAGGTTTGACAAGGAGGATACACGTCGCTTTGTGACATGCTGTCCTATCAAGTACAATGCTAAGGGTGTTGCGGACGCTGGTTCTATGAGTGCTTCCGTATGGTATAACGGAAAATTCCGTGTGGATTGGCGTACTTATCCTGATCATGAGATTAAGGACGGAACAGGAGAAGACGGCTGCAAGTACACCTACCTGCGCTATGCCGACATCCTTCTGATGGCAGCCGAGATCGCTAATGAACTGGAAGACCTTGATAAGGCGAAGTCTTATATGCGCCCTGTCCTTGTACGTGCATATCAGGACGCTGCTTTAGCTGATGACTATCTGTCTCGTCTTACCGATAAGGAGTCATTCTTCGAGGCTATCAAGGACCAGCGTGCATTCGAGTTTGCTGGCGAATGTCTGCGCCGCTCTGACCTCATCCGTTGGGGCATCCTCAAGAAGACCCTTGAGGAAAATCAGATTGACCTCATCAACATGAAGGCTCGCACAGGAAAATTCTCGAACTTCTCAAATGACATTTATTGGAGAGTGGGTGAGAATGGAATTGATCCAGAATATTATGGATTCAATCCTGGTGAGACCTCTGTACCTGCAGATGACGGCAAAGGCACCTGGAACAGGAAAGGCTTCTTCTCTGGCTTGAGTGATAACCTTATCAACAACTTGTTCCTAGCTGATCCGGACATGAACATGTATCGTCCTATACCGGCAACCATTATTACTGCCAATTTAGGAGTACTCAAAAATGACTATGGCTATACCTTCTAAAATCTTTTAAATATGAAACGATTTGTTAAATATATTCTGTCAGTATTGGCTTTAGGCTTGTGTCTGCTTTCCTGCAGCAAGGATCCTGAAGTTCCAATTCATAGTGAGCTGGATTTTTTACAGTGTCTGCGTCCTATCCAATTCAAGTGTTCGGTGCAGTATGTGGACGTGACCGTCAACTTCAAGGCTTTTCCTGATGCTGAGGCTTATGAAATGGAAGTTTATTCTTCAGACTTTCTCGTACTTCCTGAGGGAGAGGAGCCTTCTGAAGAAGACCTTGTACATAAGGCTCTTCTGACTGAGGAAATGCTTCCTTACACTTTTAAGGCTCCTGAGGAAATCACATGCTACATCCGCGTACGTGGCGTGAATGAGACAGAAGGAAGAGAACCTTCCGCATGGGTTACCGGTGATGTGAAGACCGACGTGGACCCTCTTACCCGTTGCGCAACTCCGACAGGTGTCAAGGTCACTGCTAATTACAATTGGGTGACATGCTCGCTTACTCCAATGTCAAACGTGAAGGAGTATAGTATAGAGCTTTATTCTAAGGCTATCCCTGCCACCGGAGATCCAGACCCAGCCGATCTGATTGACCATATTGTAAAACCTTCCGGAGACTTTCCGTTCACAATGAAGGATATTCCGGCCGGAACATATTATTATCGTATTCAGGGTCTGAATGAAGAAGCCGGTCTCAAGCCTTCAAAATGGGTGAAGGGTTCGTTCACTACCGCTGATTACACCTGGCTCAACGTAGAGGGAACCTTTGACTACAATCTAGCTTCAGGTGGTAAAAGGGAGACTAAATTCAACAAGAATGATATTATTGCATTACTTCCTTCGAAGAAGGTTGAAAGCGGTACATTCACTTGGGATGGAGTTACTTATGGTCCGACATGTTCATACTCTGACGACAAGTGGGCATTTAACCGCTGCAAGCAGTGGGATAAGACCACATATGCCAATGACTTCCCTCTGGAGGCATATGAAATGATTCAGGTAACTCAGCCTGGAACCCTCAGCTTTATACCTCGTGCTTCTAGCACGGATGAGGCTAAGATGCCTGAGGTTGTATTGGCAGCCCTTACGACAAAAGGTGAGATTGTGTCATTCGACTATATTTATCAGCAGAAGCTGGCTACTTCTGAAACCATCAATGTCAAGAATGAGGAGAACAGACTTTATATAGAAGTTACCGAAGAAGCATTGTACGGCATCACAGAGCCTGCCTCTCTGTATCTTTTCATGAACCTGAATCAGGTGATTGTATATCCTCTTAGCTATACGAGAAAGTAATTGAATCTATATGAAATCAGTACTGCTATTTTTAGTTTTAGCAGTCGGATCTCCCCGGACCACCGTTCCCGACTCTACGGTAGTCCGGGAGATTGCCGACTATATTGTGGATAGTTATCAGACCGGCTATGTATCGGACCAGACCGGGAAGTTCTATGAGAACGCCTACGATATCCCTGCGGATGAAGGAATCTCCGCCCGTTCGAAATATGCTGCCTGGCACTATACCACCGGTATCATCAATTCGGCTCTGCTCCAGTACTCGGCCCTTAGCGGGAATAGCAAGTATGCTGACCACACCGTCAAGCATGTGACCTATTGTCTTGAGCAATGGGATAAGGTACGTCCTTCCGTTACTCCTACAGGAGACTGGCATCCGCATCATGGACTCCGCCGTTTCGATGAACTTGACTTTGTGGGTACTGAGTGCGGTGCGATGATCGATATACAGGACTGGTTTGGAACTAACGATTATGAGGAGTGGATTCAGAAGGCTGCAGAGCATATCCGTCATGGTCAGGCCCGTTTTGAGGATGGCACCTTGGTGCGTACATGGCCAAGCGAGTGTTCTCTGTGGGCGGACGATCTTTTCATGGGACTTGCCTTCATGACACGCTATGCGGCCCGTTATGGAGATGCTCTCATGCTTCAGGATGCGATACGTCAGGTAGATAATTTCAATAAATATCTATGGGATCCGGAAGACCAGCTTTATTGGCATGCATGGTTCGATAAGACCGGTGCCAAAGCCGGAATGCATTGGGGCCGCTGCAACGGATGGATAATGCGTGCGACGGTGGACCTGCTTGACCGTCTGGACCCTAAATCTGAGGATTTCAAACGTATCTGCGGCTATCTCCAGCGTCAGATCGACGGTCTACGTCCAAGGCAGCGCAGCAATGGAATGTGGATGAACGTACTGGACAGCAAGTCTTATGATGAGACTTCGTGTACAGCCCTTTTTGCCGGTTCTATAGCACATGCCATTACAAATCGCTGGATCGACACGGAATATTCCCAGATGGTGCTTGATGCTTGGAATACCCTCAAGGAAAAGTACATCGTGAACGGCCAGTTGAACAAGGTGTGTGTCGGAACGGGCATTATGGACACTGTGAAGGAGTATGCAAAGCGTCCCACCAAAGACGGCGACACCCATGGAGCCGGTATTATTCTCGTTACTGGAATGGAGGTGCTTGCCATGCAGTCCTATCTTTCAGGAAAATACTGGTGCAGTTTCCGTCCGACCTTCAATTCATGTTCACTTGAGCTTGACGCTTCGGCCCCTATTGATGGATTGTCAATTGAGTATCGCAAGAAGGGACAGATTAAATGGAATCCTGTGAGATTCCTTCCGTATTACAAGGACCAACCTGGCTACCGTACCAGTATCACTCGTCTTGATGAAGACAGCATCTACGAGTGCCGTGTCCTTGTTGACGGTGTTCAGGAGAGTATTGACCAGTTCCGTACATGGAAAAGCGAAGTGCCTGTTGCCAAGACAATAATCCTTGATCCTGAAAAGATTTCCTTTCCTGTGAAAATAAAGGATATAGGTAGCGAAGACGGTTGGATCAAGTATACTGTTCCTCCTGGAACTGTGCTTGAGAATCGTGGCAGGACCGTCACCTTCCTTATCGAGGGCGCTCAGTATGTGATTCTTGAAGGCGTGACCATGAAGGGACCAAACATCCATCATGGAGCCATAAATGTCAAGAACAGTCAGAACGTCCGCATACAGAACTGCGAGATAAGTGATTGGGGACGTGTGGGAAACATGCGTTTTGACCTTAAAGGCAAACCGGCTATCGGAGACGACGTGATCAATTTTGACGGTGCCATCAAGATACACAAGGGCTCCTCATGCGTTGTAGTAGAACGTTGCTATGTACATGATCCTGCTGGACGCACTAATTCATGGCGTTATTCTCATCCTTCCGGTGCTGAGGCTCTTATCATGTATAAGCCGGATCATTCTACAGTAATCAGGTACAACGACTTCGTCGGCGGTGGAGATATCCATCGTTTTAATGACGCCATCGAATCTCTTGGCAATTTTGAAAAGGATGGTGGGTTCCATCGGGATGCAGATATCAATGGAAACTTCATGATCTTCTGTAATGATGACTGTATGGAGATGGATGGAGGTCAGCGTAATGTCCGTTGTTTTGACAATCGTTTCGAAAGTGCCCTCGTGGGTGTTTCCATACAAGGATGCATGCAGAGTCCATCATTTGTGTACGACAATGTGTTCTCAGGTCTTGGAGACGAGTTCGGCCGTAGGGGTATGAATATCAAGACCGGTAGCGGAAAGCATGGGCTTGATGCAACTGCTTTCATCACAGATAACTATTTCGGTCCTAAGGGTGGAGGAATAGGCTTCATGAGTACTCTCAAGCTTCACGTCCAGAACAATGTCATGGACAAGAGCACGACCTTTTCCTCAAGGGATTCTTCTCCTCAGAGTGTTACGGTTGATAATATGATGAAGCTTACGCTTGACGAGAAGGATCTTCCGGAGATGTATCCTTTCCGCCCTTGCCCATATGTTCTCTCGCGTCAGCGCTTTACCGATCCTGAATATGAGTTCGACCTCACAGTGAGGGCTCTGCCGGAACTTAAGGATAGTGTGTCGTTTACCATCCGCCAGAATGATGAGTGCGACTGGTTCCAGGTAACACCATCATCCGGATTCATCCATGAAGGGGAGGAAATAACTCTTCATGTAAAGCTCCTTGCCGACAAGATGCAGGACCGCCGCTTCTATCGTGGTGCATTCCTGGTACGTACGCCGGACGGTCTTTCGCGTCCATGCTCGATTTACAAGGAGACCGATTTTATTCCTCCTTTCAAGGCGGAAAAGGAAGGAGATGTAGCCGTATATCTTGATGCCTTCAATCCTACTTCCGGTACTCCGGAAATCGTTGAAGACAAGACATCACCTTCCGGCAAGGCAGTTTCCATGACCAAGGGTTCCGAGAATGAGCTTGAATGGGAATTTACTGTTCCTAAGGACGGGCGTTACTATATCCTTCTGCATGGAAGTGGTCGCAGCTTTACAGATGTAATGGCTAGCGTGAACGGATCTCCTTACCAGCGAAGCGAGCATCAGACCAACGCCAATTATATGGTTTGGACTATTCTTGCTCCTGGAGGAAATTACAATCTTCGCATTGCATATTTTGATTTGCAGGCGGGAGTGAAAAATACATTGAAACTTATGCCAGCTCCTGATAAGCATACCCGTATACTCCATATGGACGGCATTGTAATTACTGATAACCCTGAAGCTTTTGAACCACGTTAATATGCGTAATCTGCTGATTATATTGATGCTGTTTCTGGGTGTTTCCTGCAAGCAGGAAGGACCTGTTGAGCCGGTTGCCCCAGAAACAGTATTTAAAGCCACCCTTCCTGACGGCCTCAAGAAGGAATGGGAAACAGGAGACAAAATCTCCGTGATTTCATTAAAGAACGGCTCTATCGCCACGGTAGATAGTTTTACAGCCCGTAGTAAAGGTCGCTCGGTCAGTTTCAGCGGAAACTATACCGGTGCTGCCAATGCCAGTTTGCTGGTTGTGTATCCTGCGATGGAGAACACGAGTGGAAAGGTATATGAATCGGCTCCACTGTATGGCAATGAAACAGGATTCTTCCGTGCTGTGGAAGGAACAGGATATGTCCTGTTTGCACCTAAGGAGGGAATGACTTTCATTCAGCAGAAGAATGATGATACAACTGGTCTGGAACAGATATGCTTCCTGATGACAGGAAGTTCTGCGGCCATTTTGAAAGCAGATGGCGAGGTAACCCTTCAAGAGAAGACTTCTATCCTTAGACTGGAATTGGATTCATCTGCATTAGGTAAAGGGGAAACGGTGAAGTCGGTGTCTCTTATCATGAGTGATGGTACTCCATTTACCTCTTGCCGTGGCAGTCTGAGTCTTACAGGCAGCAGCAGCCAATGGGTGACCAATGACCCGAGCAGTCGTTTTGATATAGATTTAGGCAATTTCGTTCCGGGGAATATCCTTTCAATATATGTTCCGATATTTCCGAATGCTGCAGATGCCTCTCTTGCCGGGGTATCAGACCGTATGTTAAGCGTACGGGTAAGGACGGATAACGGAACAGCCTATGCAGCATCCCATGTTATCCCTGCTGGCAGCAAGGATTATGGACTCGCTGCAGGCCGTCAGGTGGATATACAACTCAAGTTGGCTGTTTCCCATGAAGTTGAACCTGAAGAGCCTGTCATCAAGTCCGTAAAGAAGATCATGGACAAAGGAGTTACCGGCCTATATAAGGATGGAGATGTGTTATATGTAGGTGCTGCCGGTGTACTTTATTCGTTGGATATATCTGATCCGAAGAATCCTAAGCAGGTGGGTAGTGTCACTTTCCCTGGATCGGTGCGTCAGGTTACGGTATGCAACGGCAAGGCGGTTGTGTCTGGCCGTGATACCGGTGTGTGGATATTCGATGTATCCGATCCCGCTAACATGTCGCTCATCACCCGCTATGACGGTATAGAACTTTCCACCGGCATCGATATGGCCGGAGACTGCATATTTGTAGGGGAACGTCAGACCGGTGTGGAATTCGTAGATGCCAGAGATCTTTCCAAGCCACAGCACATCCGTGTCATCAAGACGCCAGAGTCCCAGACCGTTTTCTATCAGAACGGCTATCTCTATTCGGGAGAATGGTCTGCAGGCCAGGTGAGCATCTTCAATGCCAAGGATATGAACAATATCCAGCTGGTAAAGACCATCAACCTCCAGGGTTATGGTGACGGCTTGTGGGTGACAGGTGACAGACTTTATGCATCCACCGGACATCATCATAAGAACCATGCGCCAAAGGTTCAGGACGGAGATGGACACGGAGTGGAAATCTGGGATGTTTCCAATCCGGAGAATCCGGTCTTCATCTCACGTGTGGAATTTGACATATTCTATATTTCCGGAGCAGACTGGTGGCTGGTGCGTCCTTCTGGAGACGGCAAGACTCTTTTCTGCGGAGACGTCTTCAATGGATTGTACGTTGTGGACATAACAAATGAAAGAAACCCTAAGATTATTCATCACTGGGAGCCTCTGGGCAATTCTCCATCCAACAAGAAGAATGCTGTGAACTCTATAGCGCTCGCTGATGGAGTTGCCTATGTGTCTGTAGGCAACGAGGGACTTTATCTCATGGAAAGTTCACGCGCGAAATCATCCAAAAGAGACAGGGGAACTCCTCCTGTCAATCTGAGTGCCCGCTACAGATACGATACCCCTTCAGACAGCCATTTCAATGCATGGGTGCCTGACCGTAGAGGTGCCGTGAAGGGAGCTGCCGCATATGGCGATGCACTCTTTGTGGGCTGCGGAGATGCCGGATTGTACACAGTCAAGAAGAACAGCAGCGGAAAGCTCTATTCGACTGCTCGTCTGGACATTCCATTTGCCGGTGGTGTGGCTATACAGGGCGATAAACTTTATGTCGCCCGTGGTCATGAGGGACTGGGAGTGTACAGAATCGGTTCTGATCTGTCCCTTACTCAGATAGACCTTCTGAAGACTAAGCTGAATCCATCCAAACCGGCCGACCAGTTCAGTTACTGGGTTTCCGCTCCTAACGATAAGTATGTAGTGAACGGCTGCCGTAAAAGCGGCTACCAGTTCCTTGCTATAACAGGTTCATCTGCCCAGCCGACCTATACCTTCAGACGGCAGTATGGTCTGAATGTCAGCTATAACCGTTATATCTCCGAGAAAACCAGTACTGACGGCTTTTTGGCCTATGCCACCCGTAGCGGTCTGGCGTGGATCAACCTCAACAACACCTCAGCTGTAGCCGCACCTGAAGTACGTGAAGACCTGAAAAACAATCTGACAGAAGGAGCTACGCTATACAGGGACAACAAGTTCCTGCTTACCAGAAGTCACTCTTTGTGTACAATAGCTCCAGGTGGCTCTGAAATTATACAGACAAGCGAAGCAAATAATGCTTTTGCAGGCATTCCTCGTTGGGAAAGCGGATATGACGTCCTGGTCTGCAATTTTGTAAACCGCTTTGTTTCCAAGATAGATACCCGAAATTTTGCCTCACCGTCTCTTACTTTTACCGAATCTACAGTCGGTTACCCTGAGCCTGGCATATTCTGGAATGGCAAATGCGTCGTTCCTTGCGGATATCAAGGTCTGTTAGTAGAAAAATAATCAACCCTCGCACAAAATATCTTTAATTTCCTATTTTTAGATCATTTCCCATTTGACGGACGTGAGCCCGCAGAGTTGATGTTCACTAAGCCATGGTGATGATTGACGGTGGATGGCAACGCTATCATGGTTGCCGTGACTTCAATCCAGATACATTTCCGGATGGCGGAAAGTTATTCGAGAAAATCAATAATTAAGGTTTTCTATATAACTTTGCCAATAAAGATACAATTATGAAAATATCTATTCTGGCGCTGCTTGCAGCTATTACTCTTCCGACAGTAACTCCAAGGGTAATTTCAAGGCAGTCTGGTCCGAGCCTATGAGCCAGGGAACGCGATGCCCGGTCAGGACAGCATAACTGTACAGATGGCTCCAGGAGGAGGTTTTGTCTTGGTTCTTGATACATATATACGTTAGAAATTGCATGAAAAGATTTATCCTTTTTACAGCACTTATGCTGTTGTGCTTTACGGCACTTGATGCCCAGACTCCAAGACAGAGTCTCATGTTGGAAAATGGACATGCCGTTGGCAGGGCTTCGGAATATCAAAAAACTGCTGATGAAGGCAGCCGTCCTTTAAGTCCTGTGAAGAACAGGGACAAGAATCAGAATAAAGAGGAAAGAGTTTTCCGTTTCGAGAATCTGCCGGTGAAGCAAGGAGTTGCACGAAAGGTGACCGTTGCAGGAGTCATCATTTTAGTGCGTGGCGTATCCTCTCTGGATGTGACATGTAAAGGCAAATTCGATGGAGATATCCTGTCAGAGGGTAAGGTTACAATGTCTGACGGAAACTGGATGGAGGGAACCTTTGAAGACGGAGTGTTGGTAAAGAAGTCGGAGGCCAAGCGGTCTTAGGAAGACAAGAGAAGAACACAACTCCTTGGCTCACAGAACGACATGGCTACGATCCGACTTGTCAGACATTGTAACCTTACCCTCTGACAGGATGTCGCCATCGAATTTGCCTTTACATGTCACATCCAGAGAGGATACGCCA
>JAZSEQ010000078.1:0-22700 GCA_045531765.1 Candidatus Cryptobacteroides sp.
TGACTTGAGATAATCAAGTACACGACGACGCTTACCTACAAGCTTAAGGAGTGAACGACGGGTTGCGTAGTCCTTCTTGTTGTTCTTAAGATGCTCGGTAAGGTGAGCGATACGGTAGGAAAATAATGCCACCTGGCTCTCTGGAGAACCAGTGTCAGTATTAGACTTTCCGTACTTCGCGAAAAGTTCCTGTTTCTTCTCAGGCATAAGGTATTCTGCCATAGCTTTAAAAGATTAAGGGTTAAACATCAAAACTTTACGGGCCACTGTCAGGTAGACCCAAAGCGGGCGCAAAGATAAGCATAAAAACAAAGAAAACAAACCCTTGTGAAAATTAATTGTTTTTCTTCCGTCCAATGATTATATTTGAGAAATTTAAACCCATGGCTATGAATAGGAATTGTTGCAGGTTTGTCCTCCGGACATGTGCATCATCTGAAAATGAAGTGACAGGTAAGGATATTGATATCGAAAATACATTTGAGTGCGATGTCGATGACATAAAGAATCTGAAGCCGGGTGTGACCCTGTTCTCTCCCGTTAAAGACAGATGGGGTCAGCTGGAGTTTCCCGACTTTAACTTTAAGGTCGTGGAGGTCTATGAGAATGGTCTCAGGCTCAAGTCCTCGTTCATGTATTCGAGCAGCAGTGCTGAGTTTGACATCACCTTTGACAACCCTTTGCGCAGAGACGGTTTCTGGTTCGGACGCTACGAGTACTCCTATAGACTTACTCTGGAAAAGAAATGAAACACTTAAGAATATTTGCTGCGGTCGTCGTCTTCATGGCGGCTGCGTGCCATGAAACCCGGTACGAGAGTTATACTGACACTGCACAGGTCAATGGTGTCAGTCTTTTCTATGCGGCGGAGGGTGCAGGGAAGCCTGTAATTCTGCTGCATGGAAACGGTGGCAGCCACAACGACCTTGAGACCACCCAGCGGGGACTTGCCCAGGCAGGATATATGGTGTATGCCTTGGATTCGCGTGGTCAGGGGGCGAATCCCCGTCTGCCGGAATATCACTACAAGGACATGGCCTGTGATGTGTACGGGTTCATAAAGGCGAAGGGTCTTGAAAAACCTGCCGTGTTCGGTTTCAGCGACGGAGGCATCATAGCCCTCCAGCTTGAAGTCATGTATCCGGGGACATTGGGAGCGATCGTCACAGGAGGTGCCAATATCTTCGTTAAGGATGCGCTGATCCCGTCTTTCGCTGAAGGATTTCTGGCACAGCCTTCGACCGAGCCGCTTGTGATAATGCTTCAGACCGAGCCGTCAATGACGGTGGAAGATATGAAAGGTATCGGTTGTCCTTCTCTGATCATGTCAGGTGAACATGACCTTATCCGTCAGGAGCATACCCGTCTGATAGGCGGAAACATACCGGGGGCAAAGACCATGATAATCCCTGGAGAAGACCATGGCTCCTACATCTGCAACAGTCCGAAACTGACATCCCTGCTGCTGGATTTCTTCAATGAGATAGGGTATTGACGGTCAGAAGCCCCAGTCATCCAACCCGGTAAAGAAATAAAACTTGACTGAGAATCCGAATGACAGTCTGGAACTGAATGCTTCCCATAGGCCGGCGTTCCTTTCGGACAGGTTGGTATATAACAGGTCTTCTCCGGATTTTATGTTCGTACTTAAGATGTTTTCCTCCCACTTTTCATTATAATCTCTCTCCTGGCTCAGATACTCCATGTTGAAGTGCTCTCCGAGCAGATAGTCGCAATATATGCTGAGTTCAGCTGCTCTTCCTCCGAAGCCGATTCCGAACCGTCCGGAGTAATTGACGGGGTTCAGAGCAGGACTGATATCTATGGTGGATATTATTTCTGTAGTTTTCTTGTTCATGAAAGAATACTTTACATAGCCGTCCAGGTTGAGGTGAACATTTCCTCCGATGTATGTAAACAGACGAAGTGACTCATCCCTCAGGAAGTTGAATCTGGCTTGTGCTGATGTGGTCAGATATGTTATACATCCGTTGTCCTGGCTGTCTGCCCTATCCCATCCGATAGCCTCACCGATAAAGAAGTTGAAGATCTGGTCGTTTCGTCCGATTCTGAAATCGATAGGGAAGGCGTATTGTCTGTGAGTGGTGAAACTTGCCTCGAATCCGAGTCCCATCTGAAACATGTTTTCCGTATCAATCGTCAGTTTCCGGGCAGGTCTGGCCTTTTTCACTTCCTTTTTCATGACAGCATATACGTTGCTCTCCTTCCCTTCGAGGATGGTCACATTGCGGCTGTAGTCGTCGTAGCCTTTCGATGAAATGCGTATCCTGTGGCTTCCGACAGGGATGTCGGTCCTGCGAGGGGTCTTTCCTATATTCTTCCCGTCTATGTAAATGTCGGCCAGTGCAGGCTCGCTTTCGATGACCAGACTTCCGGTTATGGTCTCCAGTGCCGGCAATGTCAGGCTGTGCGTCGATTCTTCCCGTGTCACTTCATGCGATATCCTTCTGCTTCTGTGGCCGTCCTTTCTGGCCTCGACCATATGCAGTCCGTATCCGAGACCTCCTGTCCACCTGCCTGTGCCCTTCTTCTCCATGTCGATCCAGATCTCTGCGCCTTTTTCGGCATTGATTGTGACTACCGCATAGTTTGCCGTGAGGGTCGGGTCCATCCTGAGGGTCTGGCCGTCTTTGATTGTGACTGTCTGCTCATGCGGTTCATGCATCGGCTTTATCAGCTTTATTCTGTGGCTGCCGCTTGACAGGTCTTGGGTCAGCGGCGCTGTTCCTGCAAAATCGCCATCCACGTACACACCTGCTCCTGAAGCGGAATTTCCGATCTCAAGATATCCGTATGCCTTTGCAAGGACTTTGCTGATGATGTACTGCTCAGGGGTGTCTTCACCGATCTCTATCCTGCCTGTGAAGGTATGATGCCTTGGCGCCGAGACAGTGTAAGTGTGCACCCCATACCTGAGGCTTCTGTATGCCTTTCCGTCCTTTACAGAAAGCACGGTTCCGTCAAGCTCGACGATGGCATCTGCCGGTTCCACCGAGAACACTACATATTTCTGCATCGATGCGGAATCCTTCAGGGCAATTGCAAAATACACCTGGTCGCTCGAGACATGAATGCTTTCCTCAGTCCTGTCGTCCCCTTCATGGATCCTTACAATATGATCGCCGGACTTGATGTTAGGGATAGTCACCATCCTGCCGCTGCCTATCTTTCCTGCATATGCATCATCTATATACACATCAGCTCCCACCCGGTCACATGCTATGGTTATTGAGTGAGACCTGTTCCCCCATGCATTCATCTGATACTCCTTTCCTCCCTCAAGAGATACGATTACAGTGTTTGATGAGCCGATCTGAGGGTGAACGAGATAGAATCTGACATCCTTCCTGGCTGTCATCTCCACTATGATTCCGTTCCCGGAATCCGCATTGATCCTTTTGGTAAGCATGATGTTGCCCCCGATCAGCTTTATCTGGGTCTGTCTGATTTCGTCCGGAGTCATCCTGTCCATACGTATCTTTATGCGTGCGCACGGCCGGTTGGACCTGTCGTTTCCGATAGGGTCTACCGCCAGATTGGTAAGGGCGTCGGTCGAAAGAGGCCTGAATGAGCCGGCATCAAGATGGATCGCGTTTTCCTGGGCAAACGCAGCTATATCGGTCAGAACGGCTATGGCAAATCCGAGAAATAATCTTATGGAGTGTTTCATGGCTTCTGTCTGGTTTAACGGCTGATTCGGGTACAGTAGAAATGGGTGCCTGAGTCCAGGATCAGATGGAGATCGTTGTCGCTTATCTCCCTGACTTCCCAGAACTCATCGGTGCCGTCTTTGTAATCTGCCGAAAAATAATGATATCCATATTGGCTTGATACCATTCCTATGCGTCGTTTCCCCTTTTCGTCCCTTATTATGATCTGATATTTCTCTGTGAATTCGATTGTGCTTGTCTCAGGGCTGGTCTCGGCTTCATCAGTTCCGTAGTACCATTTACCTAATAACGGGGCATAATTGCTGTCAATTTTTTCTTCGCAGGAAACAGCAATGACCGGTATGAACAAAAGATAAAACAACAGTTTTTTCATGTGTAGTGACTTTTCTTTGCAAATATACTTCTATTCGGAATAAAGAGCTAATTTTGTAATTAAAATTCCATCAATGACAAGGCGTTCTGAAAAGATACATTCCGATCCGGAGATCGGTGATGTGGTGCTGAGAAAAAGCTCCAGATGCCGCCGCATGTCCATCAGGATACACCCTGTGCGGGGAGTGTCGGTAACTATGCCCTACATGGTACCTTATGCAGCTGCAGTCTTGTTCCTCAATGCGAAAAGACAGTGGGTGACCGATACCATTGCCCGTCAGAAGGAACGCGTCAGGAGTGTTCCTCGGGCGTCTGTCAATGAGATAGAGGCTATGCGCCGGCAGGCTAAGGACCTGCTTCCGGCGAGGCTCTCGCTGCTGGCATCACGTTACGGCTTCGAGTATAACCGCGTCACCATCAAGCATAACTCGACGAACTGGGGCAGCTGTTCCGCAAGAGGGAACATCAATCTCAATCTGAATATAGTGCGTCTTCCGGAGGTGCTCCAGGATTATATCCTTCTGCACGAACTTTGTCATCTGCGTCATCAGGATCATGGTCATGCCTTTCATCTGCTGCTTGAGCATGTGCTGACGGATAATCTGGTGCGGATGCTTCCGGAAAAGCAGGTGACCGATCCGGATGATAATCTTTCCCTGGCATGCGCCATCGCCCGCAAGGCAGCTGCCTCAAAGGCCCGTTACCCTCTGGATTATACCTTTACGCGTGCCATAAGGCAATATCCATTGGTCTGATGCTGAGGAAGTCTCCTATATCGACCGGTTCTTCCATCGTCCGGAAGCCATATAACACCATCCGCATATCAGCAGCATTCCGGCATACACGTGTTCCGCTGTCCAGCAGACCGCCACGTCCATCTTCATATGGCCGATGATGAGCCAGCAGTAGGCCACATACACGACCAGAGCGACAAGCTCCAGACGGAATGCCGTGCTTGTGCTGCCCGTGCCGGACACGGCAAGGAAGAATATCTGACCGGCCACGTTGATGAAATATGAGGAACTCATCACGATGATGGCAGGTACGGATGCGGTGACCAGGTCGGGAATGTCGGTGTATATACGGGCAATCGCCTCCGGGAACAGGCATATTGCCAGAATCAGAATGCTGACTATGCCGTATGAGAGTTTCAGGATTCTTTTCACAAGAGACATGACCTTGTCCTGATGTCCTTCACCTATGATATTGCTGACCAGAGTGCTGCATGTCGAGGAGAAGGCCTGGAGTACCACCCATATCAGTCCGGATACTCCGCGTGTGATATTCGAGATGGCTAAAGCTCTTTCGCCGAGATGTTCGATGAAAAGGAAGAATACAAACCAGGTCGAGACGGATATGGTGTGCTGTATCATTGTCCATGAACACACCGGCATCATGCTTTTCAGTTCCGACATCTCGAATCCTGCCGCCTTGTCAAGTCCGTATTTTTTGCGGTCGCATCCGACCCTTGTGTATACTATGAAGAAAATGAGCGAGGTCAGTTCCGCAAGACTGGATCCTATTGCAGCTCCGGTGATGCCGAGCGCAGGGAAGCCGAGGTGACCGAATATGAGTATCCAGTTGAACAGCACGTTTGACAGGACCATGACTATTGAGTTGAGTGTCAGGGTCCTTGTCTGTGTCGTCCCTACGTAGAAAGCACGGAACATCGCAGTGATGAAGGCGAAGATCATGCCCGGCAGTCTCCATCTGACGTAACTCAGGGAAGCTGCGTATATCGCGTCTGACGACACTATCTTCCTCATCAGCCATGGGGAGAACAGTTCGGACAGGCCTATAAGGATGAACGACAGGGTGAGCACAAAATACAATCCGTTCCAGAACACCTTTCCTGTGTCGCGGTAGCGTCCTTCACCGTTGCGGCGCCCTATGATGATCTGGGCTCCTATGCTGAAGCCGAATCCGATCATGAACAGTACCATGTAATAGACTATGGCTATGGCTGATGCGCCAAGTTCCGTCTCACCGACCCTGCCCAGAAAGGCTGTGTCGGTAAGTCCGATCATCTGTTCCATGACCAGGCTTATGAGGATAGGGTAGGCTACCTTCCATATATTGCCATATGAATATGTCTGTGTGGCTGTCATTTCATCTTCCTGTCTGTTGTCAGTGCGACAGCAGGGCGGTTGCCTGCCCGATGCTTAGGGTGTTCTCCACCCTGAATATGCCGCTGCGGCTACGTTGAAGCGAGTCGAGATGGGCACCTGAGCCCAGTGCCTCACCAAGGTCACGGGCGAATGCGCGTATGTAAGTGCCCTTGCTGCAAGCGACTCTGACCACAGCTCTGGGAAGCCCGAGAGCCGAGTTGTCTGTGACGTTGATTCTGCTGGAAGCTGTTCCTTCTGTCTGTGAAGCCGCGGCCTTCGGGCCTGCATCTTCCGAATGGTTTCCATAAGCCAGAAGTTCCAGTTCCGAAATGCTGATCCGGGAAACGCGGATGAGTTCTTGAGCGGCATCATCCAGAGTCCTGCCTTCGCGGTGGAGCTTGCGTGCAAGTTCATACGCCCTGACCCCGTCCACTGACTTTGCACTGAAAAGAGGGGCGACCTGGTCCTGCTCACCGATGAATGCCCCAAGCGCCTCAGCTACAGCTTCTGCTGTTATATGTTCATGTGGGAAGAACCTGTCGATTTCCTTCTCGAGGTCGTATGATGGGGTCGTGGCACCGAACGTGATTCCGGCCACGTACTCCTTGTCATGGGACTGAAGATCTTCTGCCAGTTTCGTGGCCTTTCCTATGCATACAAGAAGCACTCCTGTTGCCAGCGGGTCCAGTGTGCCTGCATGTCCGACCTTCAGGTTCTTCTTGCCGAAATGACGGACGGCGGCGTACTTGACCTTTCTGATCACGTCCGCCGAAGTCCATCTGTATGGTTTGTCTATCGGGATGATAATCCCCTCCGGATAATCCTCTATGTTTCTTGAAAGAGGTGCTGAATCCTTAGTCAGAATCAGAGCTTCCAAAATTGTCTATTTACAAGGTATCTTATCAATTCTTCCCTGGTGGCGTCCTCCCTCGAACTCCTCTGAAAGCCATGCGTCTGTGATTTTCAGAACTGTCTCGAACGGGATGAAGCGCGCCGGCATCACGAGTACGTTGGCATTGTTGTGCTGCCTGATCAGTCTTCCGATCTCTGTGTCCCAGCAGAGTCCGGCGCGGATTCCCTGATGCTTGTTCAGGGCCATTGCCATGCCGTTTCCAGTGCCGCAGAATGCGATTCCCATTTCAACCTCCCCGTTTTCTACGGCCGATGCAAGAGGGTGTGCCACGTCGGGATAGTCCATGCTGGCGGCAGTGTCGGTGCCGAAGTTCACCATTTCATGACCCTTCCCGGTCAGATATTCCATGAGCCTGTTCTTGTAATCCACACCAGCGTGGTCATTGCAGATTCCTATCTTCATGATTTGTCGTTTTTGAATAGCGCAAAGATACTTCATTTTGCGGAAATGTGCAGATTCAGGAAGGTAAACAGGTAAAAAATATGTCATTAAAACAAAAATATATACGGGCAGATGATTTTTTTGATGTTTTTTTGTTGGCTTGGAAATTATTAGGTATATTTGGGTGTTTTGCTTGGAGAATATCGAATTCCATTATTCGTCTGTCAGAACAACTTGTTAATAACTTTATAACCGTTTTCGTATGAAAAGATTCATTTTGTCAGTAGCTATGATGGTGGCTGGACTGGCTGCCTTTGCTCAGAAGCCAGTGGTATTGATCGATTATTTTGAGGCCCCTAAGTCTGTCACTGCGGCTGGGGTTACGGCTGTAAGAAGTGCTGTGATTGCCGGCATCAATCAGATGAACAGGGTACAGCTTATCGACGTGGAGACAGAATCATCGCTGAACATGGAGGGAATCCGCCGCAGCAAGGAGAGTGCGATAGCCGATGAGACGGCGCGTCTTGGAGCCATCAGGACACTTGGAGCCAACTATATCATCAGAGGTACGGTTTCCAATGTCAGCGGAGAGTACCACAAGACGGACAACGGTTCTTACTACAATGGTAATATCGTGTTCTCGCTTTCTGTGGTGAATGTGGAGAATGGAGTGACTGTCGGTACCAAGAACATCACCTATGCCGGTCTGACAGGAAATGTCGGCTCTACTGCTGACGAGGCTGTCGTATCTACTCTCGGCAGAGTGAAGCAGTCCATGGACAACTTCGTGAATGAGTACTTCAAGATAAAGGGAACCGTAGTGGAGATGAAGGAGACCAACAAGAAGGGTGACAAGGCTACAAGCCTTTATATCAGCCTCGGTTCGGATTCCGGAATATCCAAGGGACAGAAGTTCAATGTATACCAGGTCAAGATGATTGCAGGTGTGGAGAGCCAGGAGGAGATCGGATCGCTTACAGTCGAGGAAGTTGTAGCCCCTACATTGTCGCAGTGCAAGGTGACCAAGGGTGGAAAGGAAATCATGACGGCCTTCAGGAACGGTGTGGAAATCCGTGTGGAGACCAGGAAGGACGGCTGGCTGACGGACATTGGAAAAGGCGTTGCAGATACATTCAAATAGAAAACAGCAAAAGTGATATCCGGCTATGTCTCCGGGAGGGGATATAGTCGGCCATTTATTAAAAACAACAACTATGACTAAAAAACTTATTGTCCTTTTGGGAGCATTGCTCTCGGTATGGGGGCTGTCAGCCCAGAATTATCCCCAGGTAGTGGTCTATGAGACATCCGACGATGTTTCTGCCACATTCACGACTATAGGTGCTGACGCCAAGTCGAAGAATGTCCAGGATAATGCGGTACGTTCCCTTTTCTATACCCTCTTCTATGTAGGAGTCGATGGCGTGAATGACGGCAAACCTCTCATTGTCAATGATAACAAGGCTTATGTGGATGCTTTCTTCTCTTCAAGAATGTCTTTCTTTGTCAAGGATGTTAAGGAGACTGTAAAGCCGGTAAAGAATGCCAATAAGCTGTATCAGGGAACTTACGCGGTGACCGTCGTGTATTCAAACCTTCTCAAGGACCTCGAAAGGAACAAGCTGTATGAGGCTCCTGTGTCCCTTGGCGAAGCGGTGGAGGAAGAAGAAGGCATGGTGCTTCCTACCATCATGGTGGTGCCTTACAAGAAGGATGGTGAGACATATGCGTCCCTTCTTGCAAGCGACTTCGACAAGAGGATTGCGGTTTCCAAGGTACAGGACGGATTCGAGTCTCAGAACATAACGACCATTGACCTGCAGGCCAGACTTGATGCAGTCAAGAGAAATCAGCAGTTCGGAGAGAATGACGCCAATTCGAATGACAAGCAGCTCATCATGAATTCCGGCTCGGACGTATATGTGATTGTTGATATCAACAAGGATGTGACAGCCAAGGGTGCCCGCGTGTCCCTGATCATGAAGGCCTATATGACACATAACGGAGACGTGCTCGCATCCAAGGATGCGATTACAGCACGCTTTGCGACTACATCGACGGATGAACTGTGTTCATATGCAGTGAAGGATAATCTCCCTGCATTCCTTGAAGATATAAAGAAGAACTTCTCGAAATATCTGACTTCCGGAAAGAAGGTGAGCCTTCAGTTTGCAATAGACGGAGCATCTTCGATGTCCATGAGCGACAGGGTGGGTGAGAAGAATTATCCGCTTTCCAACCTGATCACCCAGTGGGTACGCAAAAATTCCCACAAGGGCAAGTTCCATCTGCGCGGTAATGTGGGTGAGGCTGTCATCTACGATTACGTGATGATTCCGCCGAGAGCGGCAGATGGCCTTATGATGGATGCCTTCCAGTTCAGCATGCAGATCGAAGCATGGCTTAATGATGAGGTGGGCGTGCCTTGTTCAAGCAGGATAGACGGAGATACGATTTATATAACAATACTATAATTCTGTAAGGTCATGAAGAAACTTTTTATGACAATATGCATGCTTGCATCCGCAGCTGCTGTTTTTGCTCAGGCTCCGCTCTGGGTCAAGTCCCGTCCGGTGTCTGACACTAAGTATATAGGAATCGGAATGGCTCAGGTCTCCGAGGGAGATTATCAGAAGAAGGCAACTTCCGCTGCCCTTCTGGATATAGCCTCCCAGATCGGGGTGAAACTCGAGAGTTCTTCTTTCCTCCAGATGGTGGATGTGGACGGTGAGTCCAAGACTCTCTTCGAACAGAAGGTGAACGAGTCCATGGCAGCTGATCTTGAAGGCCATGAGCTCAAGGATTCATACAATGATGGCACAACCTACTATGTGTACTTCGAACTTGACAGGAAGAAATATGAGAAGCTGATGAAGGACAAGAGGCAGAGGGGCATATCTGTGGGGCTGGACTGGTATGTCAAAGGTAGGGGTGCTGAGGCGGACAACAATTTTGCAGGTGCCGCTCAGCTCTATGCCAACGGACTTAAGGCTATAGAACCATACCTCCATCTGGACCTTGTGGCCGAGTACGAGGGAGGTGAACTCAATCTTGCCAGTGCATTGTATGATGCTTATGTGAACATCTTTGCGGGAATGAGCATTGTGCAGAATGTGACGGAGGTCGGAGCTGAAGCGTTCAAACCGTCCGGAGAACCTCTCAGCGTGTGCCTGATGCGTCAGGGTGTGGCTCTGCCGAATATGCTTATGAAGGCTTCGTTTGTAAGTGGAGAAGGCGAACTTACCCCTGCCACCAAGACAGACTCGGATGGTGTGGCTGTGTTCTATATCACGAATGTGACATCAAAGCAGAGTATCCAGAGTGTGGAGATAACCATGGATGATTCATTCCTTTCTTCACTCCCTGCTTCATACCGCCAGCTTATCACCAATGTGAACTGGCCTGCGGCGAAAATCAATGTAGTGCTGACGAATTCGAACTACTCCGCATATCTTAATGTGGAAAAGAATGAACTGGAGGCTTGTGAAAGGCAGGTGAAGAGCCTTCTTGCCAACAACTACTTCGAGTTTACCGAGGATACTTCTGCCCAGCTGTTCGTTACGCTTTCAACCGGGATGGAAGTCGGCTCAGCTGTGAGCGGAGATCTCTACGACATGAACGAGTGCTTCGCCAGCTTGAACATCAGGATATATGACAATGCTAAGCAGACCCAGCTCCTCGAGTATAATGTGCCGTCTGTGAAGGTGCTTGTACCGGCTCATAATTCCGAGCAGCAGGCCAAGGCGATGTGTACCCGTGAACTCATGAAGCGGGTCAAGAAGGAACTGCCTAAGCAGTTGAAGAAATTGACTGTAAATCTATAAATTGATGATTATGAAACTTCTGAATATTCTTATATTATCAGCCTCCGTCTTAGTGGCGTCGGCATGCGGAGCTCCCAAGGCTGCGACTCAGACTCCTGTGAATGAGCCTGCAAATCCTCCGGGAATGCACCTTCTCACAGAATCGGATGTCATAAGGGCGTGGGCTGTGGGAGAATCCAATAACAAGATGGTGGCACGCAACAAGGCTACCATGATGGCTCAGGCGCAGTTAGGACAGCTTCTTGACATGGCTGTCAATACGACTGTAGAGGATTATTGCGTCACCCTGGAAGATGCGGATCAGGTCATCGGCAAACGCTATCTCAGCGAGAAGACCCATGCAGTATCCAACCTGTTGCTCACAGGTGTACGCATAATCTATGATGCATGGGAGCATGATGAAAAGGCCGGGACATATTCGAATTATGTGGTTGTTGAGGTGTCTCCGGAAGATTACCTCTCACGTCTTCTGGAGGCTGTAGCGGCTGATCCTCAGATACAGGTGGATCAGGAGCGCCTCAAGGAAGTGTTCATGAAGGCTGTGAATAAAAAATAGTGTTATGAAATTCTGTTTCAAATGCGGGTCTCCGCTCTCAGGAGGGGAAAAGTTCTGCCCGCGATGCGGCCAGAAACTGGTGACTCCTGTGGCGCCTCCGCAGGACGATGGTCATGTCGTGCAGCCGCCTCAGCCGGTGCCCCCTTCTGCACCTGTGCCTGAGGAACAGCCGCTCGAGAAGATCCGCAGATACAGGAAGTGTTCCCGTCATGGAATAATCTTCACGGACCTGGACGTCCTTTCAGATATGTTCAATGTGGAGAAGAAGACCCTTTCCAAGCTGCTTGACCAATATGCAGACCTGATGGAGGCTTCGGACATCGACTACAGTGTGGTGGACGTATCTGACTACAGGTTCATTTCCAAGGCTGCCGGCAGGAGGGGAAAGAAGGCGGAATTCACTTCGACCAGCCCATGGTGGGACTATCAGCATGTTCTTTATGACATACTCAGCTATGAAAAGGAGAAAGGCCTGCCTGAGTCGAATTATCTTTTCATAATAGGAGGACATGAGGTCATACCTGTGCCTGCCATCAATCATTATCTGGACGACAAGAGGCTCCATTTCAAGGATATAGAGACAGATGTCCTTTACGGCTATCCTTATGGCCCCCACACCCAGTATGCTCTGGAATCCACGGAACTATATACCCAGGAGATGTACTATCTCGTAGGAAGGCTTCCGATTCCGACTGATGTAGGTGTCGGCTATCTCCAGAATTATCTCCAGAATGCTGTAAACATATGCAGAGGCCTTCCTGTCAAGAAGATATATGCCCAGTGCGATCCGCATTGGAAGGAACTCACTTCCTGGCTGATGTCCCCGTTCAACAAGATCGGGATGCTTCCTGACCGAAGCAACATATCACGCCATTACAGCTATGGTAATGTGATGCTCGGTCCTGATGTGACCAGTGAACATATACATGCTGTGATGGATACGGATACTGACCTTATCTATCTCAACCTCCATGGGGCCTGGGATCCGGATGCCCCTGCGTATTATGGCGAGGATATGGACAGGACTGCCGTGGCTGAGATATTCCCGATTTCGGCTACTGCTATTCCGGACGGATGCAATGTGCTGGTGACAGAGGCATGCTACGGAGGAAGGTATGTGGGATACAGGGTCTTCCAATCCATGATGCAGTCTGCAATGGGACATAAGACAGTAATAGGTCTTGCCTCATCCAGGACTGCCTTCGGATATGACGGCCCTCCGGGAGGAAATGCAGATGCTCTGTGCGGACGCTTTACCGTGTATCTGCTTAGCGGTTATGCGGCTGCAGATGCACTGAACAAGGCAAGGGCTGACTTCTTCGGGGAGGACGGAATGCTTTCTCCTCATGATGCGACGACCCTTTGTGAGTTCAATCTCTTCGGTGACCCGTCTCTGCATGCATATGCTGTGGGTGAAGACGGTATGAAGGCTGCTCCTGTCGTGAAGAACATTGCTCCAAAGGACTTCCCTTGGGGATATGAGCAGCAGACTCTCAAGAGTGCAGACAAGCCTCAGTCCCTTCTGGATCAGGTGCGTGGGGCAGTAGATGCCAATGTGATGCAGATCAGCAGGACGATAGGCAAGGAACTTTATGAAAAGTATGGCCTGTCTCCTCGCGAACCTGAGACCATCAGGCGCCTGAAATACCGCAACGGCAGGCAGAGGCTCGTATATACCTATGGGGAGGGTGAAAGATCCTATGTGGTGACTACAATGCCTGACGGAAAGATAGAATCAATAATAACATCGAAATAGCTATGAGAAATTGTCCTAATTGCAATGCCCAGGTGGCAGATGATCACGTATTCTGCATGGAATGCGGGACAAGGATGGAAGCGGAACCTGCTCCTGTACAGGATGTTCAGGAAACACCGCATGCAGTCGATACTGAGTCACTTCAGACATCGGATATGATTTCTGTGGAAAACCATATCATGTGGAACATACAGCCGGGTCAGGTTGCGAAGCTCATCACTGAGAAGGAGTTCCTGCAATACAGCGATGCTGCCGGTCTTATAATAAACAACGGCGCCCGTGTCCTGATACGCCACAATGCCGATGAACTCACGATGCTTTCACACGGCATCTACAGTTTCAAGGAACCTGTTCCTTCTGATGCTCCTGTCGAAGAGAAGAAGAGGGGATTCTTCGGGAATATAATCAGTTCAGTCGCTTCGGCCAGGAAGGAAAATCCCGACTTTTGTTCCATCCTTCTGGTGAGGGATGGTGATTTCCCTGTCATCTTCGGTGGTGAGGGCAGTACCGGTGAGAATTTTGTGCCGATGACGATCCCTGCAAAGAATCTTGATGTTCAGGTAGGAGTGAGCGCCATGCTCAGGATTGCAAGCATGCAGGTGTTCTCCACCAAGTATATGATGGACCGTACCCAGCTTACTGTAGAAGAGCTTGTCACCATGGTGGCTCCTAATGTGGAGAAGGTGCTTCGTGAGGTTCTTGCAGATGTCGAGGTTTCTGAGAACGGTCTTCCGGAATCCGTGATGGCAGAGGTCAGGGAGAGACTCAAGGCTCTTGCAACAGGACTTGGAGGGGTGTCGGTTTCCAGTGTGGAAGAGATACGTGTCGGCAATGAGGCTCTGGAGAGATTCCGTGCGCTGAATTCCGAACTCTACCTCACGAGCCGTGAACTCGAGTATCTGGAAAGGACAAACGAGTTCAAGAACAGGCTTTCGGCAGCTCAGAACGCGCAGCAGGTGAATGAGGCGCGAAATGAACTGGATCTCTATAAGAAGCTCAACCAGATCAATCAGGACAAGCTTCTGGCAGAGGATGAACTCGAGAAGTTCTACACCGTGCTGTCACGTGAAAAGAGGATCCGCGAGGCTCAGAATGAGGAACAGATCGCTGCTGCCATGGCAGACATCGAGAAGACAGGTCTCGTAAGGGCAGAGGACCTCAACAGGCTTAAGGATGATATCCGTACAAACGAACATAAGAGGGGACATGCCTTCAGGATGATGCAGATGAAGGACGAGATCGAACTTGTGTCCCTTCAGCGGGAGTTTGAACTCCGCGTACGTGATGAGGACTATCAGTTTGAGAAGAGGAAGAAGGATGATGAGTTCGACCGATTCAAGGAACTTGAGCGTATGAAGAGAGAGAAGGAGGCTGCCGAGCACGATAGGAATATGGAAGCCCTCCGTGAAATGCAGAAGGCTAAGCTCGAGAAGATGAAGCTCTCGAGGGAACTCACACCTGAGCAGCTTATGGCCCTTTCAGCGGAGAACCTTTCTCCGGAGGCTGCGGCGAAGCTTGCCGAGTCCCTCGGACGCAACCGTGAAGCGGAATATCTTGAGAAACTGACCCAGGCACGCATAGATGACATGAAGGAGATGATGAAGGTGGGTAATGAAACCAGCCGTGAATATATCCGTGCATCAGCTCCGGGAACTATGCCATCTCAGGCTCAGCCAGCAGGAAGATTCTGTCCTGCCTGCGGCAGCAGAAACAGTGCAGAGGCTAAATTCTGCATGACATGTGGAACCCCGATGAATTAATATATGAGTGAAATGGTAAAATGCCTTAATTGTGGCAAGGAGGTTACTCCTGAATCTTTCGGAGGGAAGAATTTCTGTCCTGAATGCGGCAGTGAAATAATCGAGACCGCTTCTCAGCCGGTTGAGGAGGGTGAAGCTCCTCAAGCCGGATCTGCATCCCCTGCTGATGGCGCTGCTGTCATCAAGGATGGTATGGGCATCATCGAGAATGCCCGCACGAAGGTGGGCGCTGTGGACACTTTCAGTGACAACAGCGTGACCAACAATACTACCAACAATACGACAAATATCACGCAGATATCAGATGATACCAAGAAGAGTGTTATTTGCGAGATTTCCGGTAAGAAGGTGCTGGTGACTTCAAGTGTAGTGTGTCCTGTATGTGGCAGGACGGTCTCCAGCCAGTATTATGATGAAGACAAGCTTCGTTGCACCAAGTGTGAGGAAAAGGCTGTCAAGGAATATGAAAGATATTTCGCCGAGTTCACCAAAGGTGTAAGAGTCATTGACAAGGAACTTCGTGAAGTCCTTGACGGAAAGGCCAGAGCCTTGAAGCTTACTTCGCTTCAGGTGAAGGAAATGGAGCTCAGGCTCCGCAAGGCGGCTTCCGGAAAGGATGCACATCTGAGTGACATCAAGAAGAAGGATTTCGAGAGGACAATCGTCCAGATGTATCAGGAAAAGATCACTCCTGAGGTCGCTTATACCAAGGTCTCTGCCTATGCGAAGATTACGGAGGATGCTGCCGTTCAGTGCTGGTATCATGCCATATGGGCTGTCTGTCATCCGAAAGAGTATGTGGATGCTCTCAAGAATGCGACTGTAGATGAGTACTGGCAGAATTACTGGGCATTTGCAGCTTATGCGAAGCTTGATGATATTGCAGGTGCCGTGGATGCCGTGGATGTCGCCAAGGAGAAGTTCCCGGAGAATGTAAACGACATAATTCTTGCACAGGCTTATCTCGGAGCATGTCAGTATTTCTCGTCGGGGGATGAAGCATATGTTTCAGATGCATATTCCTATTTCGAATCTATCGAGAGAACTGATTCGGAATGTCTGAAATTCCATTATGAACGGTTTGAAGAACTGGATAATGTCTTTGCGCCGGATGACTTCGGTTGCCTTGATGTGGCAACTCTCATCCTGACCAGAAAGATGATGAAGGGATATCCGGAGACCGGCTCCGAAAGACCTGCCTTGAGTGAGGAACACAGGGATCCTCCAAGCCAGCAGTCCATGCTTGCGGCTGCGAGGGAAGCACGCCAGGCCCAGACTCCTGCGCCGGCTCCGACGAAGCCGGCACCTTCGAAGCCGGCACCTCAGCCTGCCAAGCCGGCACCTCAGCCAGCTCCAGCCAAGCCAGCCGTCCAGCCTCAGGACCAGAAGGGGGTTGTGTTGAATAATTCTGTCGGAGGTCCGGCCAATCCTCAGGTCTCCTTTGATAATGCGGCTCCTGTGAAGGCAAAGAAGAAGGGAGGAGGGTCTGCATTTGTGATAATTCTGATTCTTGCTGCTCTGGGTGCGGGTGCATATTTCCTCCTTGGTAGTAAATCAGACCAGGAACCTGCTGAGGTCCAGCAGAAAGTGGAGACTCCTATGTCGAAACCGGAACCTGCATCCGTGCATACCGAGACTCCTGTTACAGTCCAGGAACCTGTAGCAGCACCTGTAGAGAAGCCGAAGACTATGGCGGAGAAAGCTAAGGATACTCAGGCGGTGACAAGGAAGGCGGTGGAGGAAACAGCTGCAAAGTCTGTACAATCTGCCCCTGATGCTCCAGGTGCAGCGGATCTTGCCAAGGGCCTTGAGGCTTACAAGGCGGGAGATTTCAAGAAGGCTCATGACTTATTCAAGTCTGCCGGAAACGCCGGTAATGCAGAGGCATGCTACCAGCTTGGTATGATGCTCTCTACCGGAAAGGGATCGGTTGCCAAGAATACCCTTCAGGCAAAGGTATGGCTGAAGAAAGCGGCAAACCTCGGACACGCTGCTGCCAATGCTGCCATATAAGGATGAAGGCGGCTAATAAGTGATTGACATGAAGGTGACTGATAAGTGATTTAGTCACCTTCTTTCGTGTTTATATGGAATAAATGAAAAAGGAGATGACCTTATTAGTCATCCCCTTCATTTTAGTCATCCTATTCTCTTTAGTAGTTCACTTTATTTCTTGTACTTTTCCATCTTGCTGGTGACCTTCTGAACGTAGTCGCGGGTCTCGGCATGAGGGAGCTTGCTCTTCAGATGGTTGTACAGCTGGGTGTAGTTCATCTTGTTGATGTGAGGAATAGCCTTCTTGATATTGGTATTACCTGTAAAGGCGCGGCTCACGTTTCCTGCACCTGTGTTGTAAGCTGCAATCGCGCAGAGCATTCTGCACTGAGGATCTGTCACCCCTGCGAAATATCTGGTCATCAGAAGCTGGAGATATCCTGTTCCGAGCTGGATGTTGTTTTCAGGATTATAAAGGTAGTCGGCTGAAGGAATCTTGTCCTGCTTGTGGACGTAGTTGTATGCATCACGGCCTCCTGACTTAGGAACCAGCTGCATAAGACCGTAGGCAGGAACATAGGACTTCGCTGCCGGATTGAAGGCCGATTCCTGTTCCATGATGGCATAGATGAGAGGCTCATCCACTGAGAACTTGTTTGAATGTGTCTTGATGATACCCTTGAACTTCTCTGCTCTCTTTGGAATATGGTCTTCAACGAGTTTCATTTCTATCTTGACGATCTTCTTCTCGCCTTCGACAGTCCTTACAGGCTTGACAACAGGCTTCTCCTCCTTGACGACAGCCTTAGGGGCCTGCTGCTCCTGCTGTTTTACAAGCTGCTGCTCCTGCTGCTTTCTCTCCTGTTCTTTCCTGGACTTGTCTGCCATCGAAGAGCCACCTTTGTTCTTCTGCCCTTCCTTACGCTTCAGATTCAGAGACGAGTACTTGCTGAAATCTATCTGATCCTTGAGTATAGGTTCATCTGAGAGAGGCTTGGTCGGAATCACCTTCGAATCGAAGTCCACGGTCTTGCCCTTGCTGTTGATAAGTCCGCCTACCGCCTCTTCAAGCTTCTGCTGGATCTTCTTTTCATCATCCTGAGGATCTGCAAGCACTTCAATCGTGACATTTCCGTTCTCAAAGTCCACGGTGGTTCTGCTGGATTTGTCCTTTCCATACTCGACCCATTTCTTCTGAGAGCTTTCGATCATGGTCTTGTCTCCCCACTTCTCCATAACCTCTTTCTTGAAGGCCTCATACTCTGCCTTCAGCTGTTTTTCATAATTGAGATACTCTTCCAGACGTTGGTCAGCATATTGCTTGAACTGATCGGCAGTCTGCTGCATGCCAACCTGCTGCTGTTGCTTGAACTTCTCAAGGTCTTCCCTTGACTGGGCTGCTGCGCTGATGGAAACAGCACACGCAAGCGCCACCATTGCTATTCGTTTCATGGTTCTTATAGGTTAATCTCTGCAAACTTACAGAAAAACACTTATAAATCAAAGAATATCCTCATGAACATCTTGGCCATAAGATTGTAATATTTTTAAATTTGCCGGACTGCTTAGAATATAAGGAATATGTTGCAGCATAAGTTTAACAGAATTGTGGTGGCTTCTGACTCTTTCAAAGGTTCATTGTCGTCTTTGGAGGTGGCCGGAGCTGCTGCTGATGGCATACATGATGTCTTTCCAGAATGTGAGGTCGTAAAGGTTGATGTAGCTGATGGGGGAGAAGGTACTATGGATGCCCTTTGTCATACCCTCGGGGGTGAAAAGATATTATTGACTGTATCGGATCCTCTCGGACGTCCGGTGGAGGCATATTATGTGATTCTGGAGGATGGGAGCACTGCTGTGATTGAAATGGCTGTAGCCAGCGGGCTTCCGCTTCTTGCTCAGGGCGAGCGCAACCCCTTGAAGACCTCCACATATGGCACAGGAGAGCTGATTGCAGATGCTCTGGATCGTGGCTGCCGGAAATTCCTTGTGGGAATCGGAGGCAGTGCCACCAATGATGCCGGCATGGGTATGCTGGAGGCTCTCGGCGTATGTTTCATGGATGTCGAGGGAAATGTTCTTGCAGGTTGTGGAGAATCTCTTGAGAAGGTTGAGGGAATCTCTTTGGAGAATGCGCATCCTGGTCTGAAGGATGCTGAATTTATAGTGGCATGTGATGTGGATGCGCCGTTATATGGACCTCGTGGTGCGGCCTATGTATTCGCTCCGCAGAAAGGAGCCGATGAGTCGATGGTACGTCGTCTTGACGGAGGATTGGAGCATTTTTCTGAGACTGTCAGCCGCATATTGCGGAAAGATGTTTCCGGAGTTCCGGGAGCGGGAGCTGCAGGAGGACTAGGAGGTGGATTCCTGGCATTTCTGAATGCACGTCTGGAACGCGGCATAGAGATGGTGCTGGATGCCATCAGATTCGACGAAATCATAGAAGGAGCCTCCCTTGTCATTACCGGTGAGGTAAAGGTTGATTACCAGACCCTTACAGGGAAGGCTCCATATGGTGTCATGCTTCGTGCGCGAAAGAAGGGGATACCTGTGGCAGCCATAGGTGGAGCTGTCACTCTCAATCCGAATGAGGCGGCTAAAGCCGGTTTTGCAGAAGTCTGTGCCGTTACCCCGGAAGGAATAACCCTCTCGGAAGCCATGAAGAAGGATATAGCCTCACTTAATGTCCGCAATACTGTCAGAAATCTGATTATTAAACTCGAAAGCAATGAATAGTGCATCAGACCCCTGGCCTTGATGCTCCCGTCCGGAATTTAGCCCTGTTTCCCGGATGAGGCCTCTCACACGTCATTGCGAGCGAAGTGCCCTGTACGTTATTGCGTGGCCCGGCAACCTCACACGTCATTGCGAGGCCCCTCGGGGCCGTGGCAATCTTTAATAGGCGCTCTTTAGGAGATTGCCACGCTTCGCTCGCAATGACGTGTGAGAGGACGCCTCCCAATGACGAGTGTGGGGATGCCTTTGCAATGATGTTTGATGATGGCATGCATTGAAATGACGTGTGATGGGATGCCTTTGCAATGACGTGTGATGATGACGGATAGTCTCTTTTGAATGTGCGGTTAATAAAAATGTTGGGGATAATTGTCTTAAAAAGAGTTATCTTCGCAAGTTGATTAATGTACTGCAAGTTATGAAGACTATTCTGCGTTCGATCCTTATCCATGTAGTTCTGTTATTGGGTTTTTCGGTTTCGCTTTCAGCTCAGGCTGGGAGCGTGCTGACTCTTGACGAGGGTTCCTTCCGTCTGGAGCAGACGAACGCTCTGGGAGGCGTGAATATCGACCCTATTGGGAAGGACCGTTCGAACCGTGCCTGCTTTCGTCTGAAGCTGCATCTGGACAGGATGACTCCTGAGGATATCAGGCAGGTGGAGGTGAAGGTGCTGGGCGGAAACGTTGTCCTGATGAAGAGGGAGGTGGCCTCCGGTGGCAACGGACTGATTCTCGAGATGACTGCAAGACCGGATACTCGTTTCTACATCAAGCATCCGTCTCTCGGAGAGTCCAACACGGTGACTATCAGTCCGGAAGCCGACAAGGTCTATCTGATGGACGGCTGGGCTGATCAGAAGCTGACAGTAGGAGTCTATTGTGCCAAGCCGGGAGCCGATGTATGGCTCGACGGTGTCTTCAGAGGCAAGATAGGTCAGGACAAAACCTTGAATATTTCCGATGTTATGGCCGGTCCGCATTCTCTTAAGGTGCAGTCGGGTGCAAAATGTTTCGAGCAGCAGATTGAGGCTTCGTCTGAAAAGGTCTTGTTTATTGTCGAACTGAAAAGTGAAGTTCAATCTATAGATCGGGAAACCATTACCGTTAAGGGAGTGTCCTTCGATATGATCATGGTATACGGCGGTACATTTACCATGGGAGCTACTTTGGAACAGGGGAGCGATGCATATGATACTGAAAAGCCGACTCATAAGGTGACTCTTTCAGATTATTATATAGGTGAGACAGAAGTCACCCAGGCGTTGTGGCAGGCAGTGATGGGTAAGAATCCGAGCTATTTCAAGGGAAATAACAATCCTGTAGAGCAGGTCTCCTGGAAAGACTGTCAGAAGTTTATACGTAAGCTGAACTCCCTTACCGGCCGTACTTTCCGCTTACCGACCGAAGCCGAGTGGGAATTTGCAGCCCGTGGCGGCAACGAGTCTAAGGGATATAAATACTCTGGTAGCAATAGTATCGATAATGTAGCTTGGTATGATGGCAACTCAAGTTCCAAGACTCACGCTGTGAAGACGAAGTCTCCTAATGAACTCGTCATTTACGATATGTCGGGTAATGTCCGGGAATGGTGTCAGGACTACTGGCACGGTTCTTATGGCAGCAGTGCTCAGACCAACCCGCAAGGCCCTTCAAACGGCTCTTACCGCGTTTTGCGTGGGGGCTCTTGGGCTTACTTCGCGAGTTACGGCCGCGTGTCTAGTCGCGGAATCGATTCGCCCGTCAGCAGGGACATGCTCAACGGTTTGCGCCTGGTGCTCGTCCCATAGCTACTCGTTGGAGTTCATCCTCTGTACTAAGAATAAGCGGCATAGCTCTTTTCCGCGATGCCCGGAAATCTGCTCGAAACATGGCATAGAGGAAGAGATTCGTGCAAATTGAGTGCACACTCCGTCCTCGATACCCCTGTCCAAGATGGGCACCGAGGATGGTATCTTTTGGTAACGTAACGAATATCAATACTTTACAAAATTTCAGAAGTCTCAGTACAGAAACTGAATGATGCTTCCGGAAAGGTATCGTTACATTATTGCAAAAGAATCATCCGTCACGTCATAGCGAGGAGCACGATATGGACGTGGTAATCCCGGCTCACCTGAAAAAGCATGTGTCTAATGATATTGTGTAAGGCACTGCGATTGACGAATACGCCAACCAGCCGCTCAGAGCAAGCTCCGCAGCTCAGCCCAAGGGCTGCTCCGCCTGCTCTGTGCCACGAGCCGAAAATAAATAAAAGTTAAACCGTCCAACAAAAGGGGCGCACATCATTTTACCTGCTCTTGTCCGTGGAATCCTGCGTTTTTCCGGATATGTCCCTTCTACATGTGTGCACAGTGGGGTAACGAAAATGAGGCCGACTCACTGAGTTGGCCTCATTTTTTTGATGTATTTCAAGAGGCAGGATGGTAGTGATTGCGGAGGCGTGTCCACCCGCGGACACGGGTAGCGGGTATTCTAAGACTTTTCCAAGAGATTTCTTAACTTTTTTGGATTTTTGCGGATTGTTTTAGTGGCTATAGTTTAGAGCATGCTGCAGCATCAGTCGGGAATAAGGATAATGCGACACATCGAGTTCCCTATTCCCGAT
>JAZSEQ010000003.1:0-14660 GCA_045531765.1 Candidatus Cryptobacteroides sp.
TGCTCCATATAGAGAAGATTGTGGACAGGGGATATGATTATCCTTCTCCGGAACAGGCTCTTTCCATGAACAGCTGGACTTTGCCCGACTACCTGAAGACAATGGAATCCCGTGCGGCGCGGGGGCTTGGATATGAAAAGTTTGTTGTGGGAAGCGATTCGCAGTTTGCTCTGCTACATGAACCTCGCGAAGATTTCAAGATCCGTAATGTCTATGCCAACGGCCATCTCTGGACCGGCGGGGGACTGCGTGATGTCGTCATAGGGGAGGGTCCCGAATATGCAGAGAACCTCAGGGCCATGAACGAGAACCGTCTGAGCTGCACCATAAATATTTCATACGGTGATTTCGACTACCACAGTGGCGGTGACATCCAGGGCTCGAGCGTCAATTCGACACGCCCTTGGAGGAATGTTGAGAAATTCGTCGGTGATTTCATCGGTGAGACGGATGTCGTGCTTGCCAACCACCATGCCTACTCAGATGCCATGTACGAGCCGTTCCTCAAGGCTGTCACCCCTCAGGTATGCATTCTCCCGGTATGGGACTACTATCATCCGCAGCCCTCTACATTATATAATATGTTGCGTGGCGGGATAGACGAGGAACATCCTGCAGCTCGTGACAGCGTGAACTATGTCTTTTCTGCCGGCATTGTCGGTTCCAACCGTGAACGTCTCGCTTCCGACGGGCAGCTCATCATGCCTGCCGGCCATATCGTCGTGCGCGTGTACAAGGGAGGCGACAGATTTCAGGTCTTTGTCCTGAACGACCGCAGTCTTGACTACGAAGTGATATACAGGACTCCAGTGCTTGTGTCGAGAAAATAGGAGAGGAGTGTAACGGCTTGTATGCGGAAAATCCTCCCGAGTCCTTTCACGAAAAAACCAAAAAACAGAAAAAATTTGCATAAGAAAAAGAAAAATCTGCACTTTGGTGTTTGAAAACCACTTGACAAAAGGTATATTTGCCGGGAGAAGGGGTCATAGATTTTTCAAAGGGGCGTGTAGTGCCCGGTAAAATTTATGATCTATGAATAAAGTAATGAAGAAAAGCGGAGGTGTCAAGGACACTGAAGCTGTGGTGGATGCACCGAATGAGTTTGTGAATCTGACTTATGATCACGGATTCAAGATCGTGTTCGGTACCGAGGGCAAGAGTGAGAGGTTGCTGATGACCTTGCTGAACAGACTTTTTGGAATGAAGATCGTGAATGTGCGGTATCTTCCTACGGAGCGTCTGGGGTTGACGGCAGAGGAGAGCGAGTCATTTTTTGATGTCTATTGCGAGGATAGCAGCGGGAGACGGTTTCTGATAGAGATGCAGATGTGGACCCAGAATTATTTCCACAAGAGGGCGGTATACTATTCGTCCCTTTCTGTTCAGGATCAGGCTCGTGTCGAAAAGAAGTCACAGAAGAAGCGGGGCAGGGTGTGGGATTATTATTTTTCTCCCGTATACCAGGTCAGTTTTCTGAACTTCCCTAACACACTGGTTGATGCCAAGGAGGAAGGCGGCAATCCGTACATATCGCATTATGTGTACAGGAGTAAGGATACAGGCCGGGAACTGGGTGACGACACGAATATAATATTTGTTGACCTTCAGAAGTTTCGCAAGGATTTTGATGAGTGCAAGGATATGGCCGAGAAGTGGCTTTACAGCATCCGCAACATGCATCTGCTGAAGGAACGCCCGGACGGGATTGAGGGAACGGAACTGGAAGAACTGTATGATGAGGCTCACTATGCCGCCTGGCCTGCTGAAAAGAGAATGTATTATGAAAGATATATTATGAACAGGAACGATATTGAAAATATTATCTGTGAGCATTACGAGGAGGGTCTGGCGGTCGGAAGAGAAGAAGGCAGGGAAGAAGGCCTCGTGTTAGCTGCGAAGAATATGAAGATGCAAGGTTTGCCACTGGATGTGATAATGGCTGTCACGGGTCTGTCCTTGGAGATATGCGAGGCGTTGTAGCCTGCGTATTCAGACACTCTCTCCCCGGGTCAGTTTCCGATATCCCGCCGGGGTCATGCCGCTGACTTTCCGGAAGGCTGTGAAGAAATAGTCCTTGTTCTCGTAGCCGAGTTCAAAGGCTATTTCCTTTATGGACTTGGATGTGTTGGTCAGAAGCTCTTTGGCCATGTTGATCCTCACCTCCTGGATATATTGAGATGGAGCGAAGCCTGTATATTCCTTGAATATCTTTCTGAATTTGGAATAGCTCATGCAGGTTATCTCCGCAAGTCTTTCCGGCGTGATGGTGCTGATGTTTTCATGCACCGCCGCCTTTGCTATGCTGATCTGGGAAGATACGTCTGACTTTTTGAAGTCCCTGTTCCTGCTCAGGTAAATAGCCATGCTGACAAGGTTGCAGACAATGCCCGCCAGTGCCTGCTGATAATTTGCCTCCTGGGCATCCGCAATCATTATCGCCTTCTTGTATAATGATATGATTTCCTCATTGACACCGATGTTGAAGACAGGATTTTCCTTTGAAAAGAATCCGTTCCTGACCCACTCATCCATTATGGCCCCATTGAATCCGATCCAGTATTCGTTCCAGCCGGTGGACTCGTCCGGTCTGTAGGTGTGCCTCTCCCCGGGGAAAAGCAGGAACATGCATCCCTCCTTTATATGGCAAAGTCCGCTTGGCCCGGAAGAAAACTGTCCCTTTCCTTTAGTTATATACAACAACTGATATTCGTTCAGAATACGCCCTTTCCGAATGTCGAAAAGGTATCTGGTAGGGTGCCCCAGTGGTGGGTATTCTTCGTTTTCTGCTATATTCTGCCTTCCGACAGAATTTATAGCAAGTCCCCATGATTGGTCGTAAGGGTTGATTGTAAGGTACTTTCTCCGGCTTTTTGAGTCAAGTGTCATGTGGTTAAATTCTAATGTCCTGCAAAAATACTCTATTATTTGACATGGAGTGCAATGTGTGTCAATATGTGTAGTGGTAAAATCAGGATGTGCAGTATTTACCAATTTTATAATAAGAAATGACAATTTATGGTTGCAAAATTATCGGGAAAATATTATGTTTGCGACAAATCTGATAATGCGTTTTTATGAAAAGAGTGTTTAGCTTCTTCTTATATATGTATCTTTCGGGAACTTTATTGTCAGGATGCGATCGTCTCCCTGACAACTCCCCGAGTCCTGTTGTAAAGAATCAATATACCGAGGCGATACCGATTGATTTTTCTTATGTGGGTTACCGCAAAGGCGAGGCTGAACTCCCGTCTGTCAGGACTATCATCACTCTTGAAGCGCCTGCCGACGGTTCAGATGCAACGGAGATGATTCAGAGGGCAATCGATAAAGTGCCGGCTCCGGGAGCGGTGCTGCTTAAGGCCGGAGAGTATAAGGTGAGCGGAAATCTCAGAATAGGTCGGAACGGTGTCGTGCTTCGCGGTGAAGGCGAACAGACACGGCTGATTGCGACCGGAACCTCGCAGCGCACTTTGATGACCTTGGGTATAAGCACTACCCGTACTCTGCATGCTGAATCTGCTCTTGCGGAGAATGCCTATGTCGGGCAGATGTGGGTGAGAGTGGAGAATCCTTCGTTATTTGCCGTGGGAGACAGGGTTACTGTATTCCTTGAACCTAACGCTCAATGGGTCACTGACCTGAAGATGGACCAGATAGCAACAGTCGGTTCAACTGTTCCGGAGCAGTGGGAGCCTTCTTACTTTGCTACTCACTGGGAGCGGGAAGTGACGAAAATCGAAGGTGATAAGGTGTGGTTTGACTGCCCGTTAGTGTCGGACTTTGAGGAAAAATATGCTGTAAAGATGTCTCTTTACAAGGTTTCGGTTGACAGGATCGAAGAGTCTGGTATAGAGGATATGTATCTTATCAGCGAGTATGACCCTTCCGTGCTGGATGGCAATGGCAACATGGTGGACGAGAGCCACGCTTGGACTGCTATCGGAGTGGCTGGCGCGGAAAACTGTTGGATTCGAGGGGTGAAGTCTGCTCATTTCGGATATGCGTTGGCTTCCCTTGGTCGGTGGGCAAGATGCATCACAGTCAAGGATTGCATATCGACCGCTCCGATTTCCGAGATTACGGGAAGCCGTCGTTACGCCTTTTATTTGGGTGGCGGCCAGATGTGCCTGTTTGAGAATTGCAAGGCGGATGAAGACCGTCATGGCTTCATAACGGGATCAAGAGTTCCTGGTCCGAATGTCTTTCTTGATTGCGAGATGACCAATGCTCATTCTGTCGTGGGACCTCATCACAGATGGGCCACCGGTCTTCTGTATGACTGCTGCCCAAGCGGAATCCGTCTGGAGGCGAACGACAGGGCGCACTATGGCAGCGGACATGGATGGCCTGCTGTCAACTGTGTGTTCTGGAACTGCACGGCGGACAAGATCGATGTCATGAGTCCGTGGATCGGCGGGAAGAACTATAGCATAGGCTGTATAGGAGAGATTTATCAGAGACTCAACTATCAGGATGGGCTTACGCGTCCTTCTGCTGTGTGGATGTCTCATGGGGTGCCGGTGGAGCCAAGATCGTTGTATCGTGCTCAACTGAAGAACAGAAAGCATAACTGAATGACCATAATTTGCGACGATGAAAAAACTTGTTTGTAACATATCATTGCTCTTTGTCGTCTTTGCGATGGGGGCTTGTGCGGAAAAGGATATGACAGGGGGATTTCTTCCGGATCAGACCGAGACCCCTGCTGAGCCGATAGGCCCGGAAAACCCTACCTTCCCGTCTGACCCTTCACCGGATGCGACATACGAAATCGGCTCGGTAGTGGAAGGAGGTATATTATATAAGGTAGAGGGCATTACAGGTTTTGTGCTGTATCCCTATGCGATGGAGCCGTCTGTCTGGACGACTCAGCGGAGCGGTGCGTATATCGCGGAAGGATACAGGATTTCTTCCAGCGACAATGACGGTCAGGCGAATGTGGCTCAGATGAAGGAGAAATCCTCAGACCTGTCAGCCTATCCTCCTGCTAAATATTGCGATGATCTGGAGGGAGACTGGTATCTCCCGTCAAATGCCGAAAGCAAGGCTTTGTTTGCTGCATATTACGGAGCTTCGGATGAAGGGTTTGACAATATGCCGACTGTAGATGCACCGGTGGATTATGAACAGAAATACAAAGATGCCCGCGACGCCTTTGACGGGTATATACTGGCTGGCTTCCCGGACGGGGATGTGCTGAATTCCGCTCCGGAAACCGAGGCCGGGGAGCGTTCCTGGACAAGTACCACAGCCAGTGATGGCAGGTCAAGAGGATTCTGTTGGGGAAAGAAAACCTCTGTGGCTAAGGACCCGAAGGAAAAATATACAACCCGTTGCATCAAGCAGGTCAATCTTTCCGACAAGAAGGAAGAAGGTTCGGTGCAGTCTGCCGGAAAGGAAGGGGAATATGATGTGTATCTGCTTTTAGGGCAGAGCAATATGGCGGGAAGAGGTGAGATGCTTGAAGAGGACTATGCTGTGATTCCGAATGTGTATCTTCTGGATTCGGAGGGTAAGCCGGTGCCGGCTGCCGGACCTATGAACATATATTCTTCCATCCGCAAGACTGATGCTATACAGGCTATGGGGCCAGGTGCTTCCTTTGCGAAGACCATAACGGAGCAGACAGGGAGAAAGGTGCTGCTGGTGGTAAATGCACGAGGTGGTTCATCCATAAATGACTGGAGAAAAGATCTGGTCTCTTACATAAAGGTGGGTAATTCTTCGAAATATACCTCGGTGTCTTATTATGGCGAGGCTCTCAGGCGCGCTCAGCAGGCCATGCAGTATGGCGCTCTGAAGGGTATAATATGGCATCAGGGCTGCTCTGACCAGAGTGATGACCTGTATCTCAGCAGACTGACATACGTGGTGGAGGATTTTCGCAAGGACCTTGGAGCTGATGTGCCTTTCATTGCGGGACAGCTTGGCGGCTGGAGAAGCAGTTCGGCCGGCTTCAATGAACGTATAACCAGAATAAACAAATATCTGATATGGTCGGATTGGGTTTCAAGTAAGGACTGCCAGCCGATTGTCACAGCATCATCCGACGGACAGCCGGACAAGGAGGATCCTCATTTTGACCGTGCAAGTCAGATTCTTATGGGCGAGCGTTATGCCCAGAAGATTCTGGAGATTGTTTATGGAAAATAATTGTAAAGAAAAATAAGAACAGTAACCTGATTGACCATGAAACTGAAACAAATTTTCACAGCATTTTTCTTGACAGTCACTGCGACGGTGTCTGCTCAGAAAGCGGTGACTCATGAGCAGGAAGGAGTGTTATCGGTAGCTACATCTCCTGAAGAACTGCTTCGCGGTGAGCTTTCCGGTGTCAGAGTCTCGTCCATAGACGGAAACCCAAGTGGAATGCTGAATGTGAATATCCGCGGACTCAACACCCTGCGAGGGGATTCTCAGCCATTGTACATAGTCGATGGCGCAGTTATCGGATCTTACTCCCGTCATAACCTTGACGCCTTTTATCTTTCCGGTGGGGAAACTATCAATGGTGAGAAATTACCTGATTATTCAGGACAATCCTACACTGCACCTCTTGGTAATTTCGGCTGGCTTAATCTCCATGACATCGAGTCCATCGAGGTCCTTAAGGATGTGGCTGCCACTGCTCTCTACGGAATGCAGGGAGCAAATGGAGTAGTCATCATCAAGACTAAAAAGCCGGTGTCAGGTGAGCATAATGTGAGATGGAACTCTAATGTTGGAGTGGATATCGCTTCTCAGAGGGGAGATGCTTTCAAGACCGGTGTTGTCACCTCTCACGATGTGGCTCTGAACGGTCTTTTCGGTGCAGGATCCTTCTACAACATTTCAGGATTTATCCGTTACAACAATGCTTCGATAAAGAATGCCCGGTCAACTTCAGGTGGCCTGACACTTAATATTGAAACAGCAGCCAGCGAACTGTTCCAGTTCGGACTGAATTCACGTCTGGGTTATGGCAATCATAATTCTGCCGCAGGAGTGAACTATATAGGCAGCCCTTCGGCAATGGTCCTGTCGCGTTATCCGGAAGCATTTACCGGTGACAATCTTGCAGGCTGGATCGGCTCGCACGACGACAAGTCAATCGACTATCGTACGGTCAACTCCGTATGGCTTAATATCAATTTCCTCAAGACTTTGAGACTGAAACTTGAAGGAGGACTTGACTATCAGACACAGAACCGTTATATCTGGCTTGGAAACGGAACGTCCTTTGGAGAATCAGAGAAGGGCGCGGCAGGTATTCTCAACAATTCTCTGTTGAACTACAATTTCAAGGCAGTGCTGAACTTTGACCGTAGTTTTGCCGTCAGGCATCATCTTCAGGCATCCCTGAACTTTGACGTAAACGGTTGGGACAACAAGACCAACGCCATGTGTGGAACTGAGTTTGACTTGCCTTATCTCAAGGCAAAGGGTATGACGGCATCAGGCAGCATCAAGCAGATAAGAAAGTTTGCAAAGACCTATAATGTATTGGGTGGCTATGCTTTTCTTGCTTATGACTATGATGGCTATGCAGGTGTCAGTGGCGCTGCCCGTATCGACCACAGCAATCGGTTCTATAAGGAACCGGTATGGTTGCCGTCTGCTCAGGCATTCGTGGATTTCAAGAAGATTTTACTGGCAGGCAATCAGACGGTTTCTACCCTCAAGTTGACAGGGGGGTATGGCTGGGCCGGACGTGAGGTTGTCTTCCCGTATGAATATATCTATGCCTATACTGATGATATTCCGGAGGTTGCTGCCGGTGCAGAGCCGTATTTCGACAGCATGAACAGACTCATCAGCAAGGAGTACAACGTCGGGGTCAATCTCGGCTTCATGAACGACAGGTTCAATGTCTGTCTCAAGTATTTTGACAAGAACACCGAAGATATATTCCGTATGTATAATTTCGGAAAGATCCTTGTCGATAACAAAGGCCAGTTAGGAGACAAGTGGAGCGAGACTAAGAACTGGAAGATTCATAAACAGCAGGTCAATGTGCTCCGGAACAGCGGTGTCGAACTTGATGCGGATTTCCGTATAATCGATTCGAAACGCACCCTCTGGGACTTATGGGTGAATGCTGCTTACAATTTCCAGGACAATACACTTTATGGCACTATGCCGAAACTTTATGGTGGTCTCGGCACCTCATTGTCGATGTATGGATTTACCTTGAACGCCAAATTTTCAGGTGCATCCCTGTTCAACATAGTCAACGCCAACAGGATGGTGGAGGATAAGGCACTGGCGCTGGAGGACTGTATGGAACGTGGAGACTATTTCAGATTGGATAATCTTTCGCTCTCATATAAGATTCCATGCAAAGTCAGGTGGATCAAGGATTTGAAAGTCAATGTTTCGGCTCATAATGTCTTTACTGTGACCGGATACAGCGGCTGGAATCCGGATGTGAACTGCTATGGCGTAATGTCCAAGAATCACGGAATCGACTATGGTTCATATCCGCTGCGCAGACAGGTAGTGGCAGGTGTAAGTTTCAGATTTTAATTGCAGGTGATTATGAAAAAGGTAAATATATTCACTATGTCGGTGTGCCTGCTGATGGGTGTGCTTTTATCTACGGGAAGCCTCTTTGCTCAGACTTCCATAACTGTCAAGGGAACAGTAAAGGATGCCTCCGGTGCTCCTATTGTGGGTGCGGCAGTGATGCTTGACGGTACGACAGACGGAACCATCACAGATATTGATGGTAAATATTCATTGACTTTCAGACCTAAGGGAGAAAAACTTCCGGATCTGGTGTTTTCAAGCATTTCATATGTTACACAGAATGTCAGGATTGCCGGGCGTCGCGTCATTGATGTGATTCTTGAAGAAGATGCGGAGCAGCTCGAAGAGGTCGTTGTGGTCGGATATGGAGCGATGCGTAAGAGCGACATAACCGGATCCGTGACGTCTGTAAAGATTGATGAGGACCAGGCCGGTCAGAGCGCATCCATAGATCAGCTTCTTCAGGGAAAGGCTGCCGGAGTGCAGGTTGTTTCAAACTCAGGTGCGCCTGATGCCGGGGTCAACATCACCATTCGTGGTGCCGGATCATTCAGCTCAAGCACTCAGCCTCTGTATGTGGTGGACGGTGTCATAATGAACACATCCGGAACTGTGGATATGGGATCTCGCGGAGGAACCGACTCGGGAGAAGTTGAGGAAACCAATGGTCTCATAGGTCTCAGCCCTCAGGATATAGCTTCGATGGAGATTCTCAAGGATGCGTCTGCTACAGCCATCTATGGCTCTCAGGGAGCAAACGGTGTCGTGCTGATTACAACCAAATCGGCATCTCAGGCGAGACCCTCGGTTACTTTTACCAGCGGTGTCAGCATAGGACAGCTTTCCAAGAAATACGATCTGATGGATGCTGGTGACTATGTGCAATTCCTCAAACTGAAGGGCATTCCGGAGAATAGTACCCACTTCATTGTCTATACGGATCTGCTCAATGAAGGTACTTATCAAGAGGTGGACTGGCAGGATTACAGTACCCGTACCAGCGTGACCCAGCGTTATTATCTGACTATATCCGGCCGTCCGAAGAACACAAATTACCGTTTCTCCATAGGATATAACGACAATCAGGGTATAATCAAGCAGACAGGGTATACCAACCTTTTCACGAGACTCAATCTTGACAAGACTATCGGCAGATTCACAATCGGCACCAAGACCGCGATTTCCTACCTGCAATCGTCCATGATGCAGGGAGTCGGCGGTATCGGACAGACTCCGAACACTTCGCTTGTGTTCAGTATGCTCATGACAAGACCGGTCATCCGCCAGATAGAAACTGACGACGAGGGACTTGAAGTAGATGATGAATCCATTCCTTTGGCCGGTCCGGACCGGTGGTTCAGAGACTACGAAAGTGAGCGTAGCGAGTTCCGCGTCATATCCAGCATCTATGGTGATGTGAAGATTCTCGACTGGCTCTCATTCAAGACCACCTTCGGAATTGACTGCCGCTCGGAGGAACGCTCTACATTCAAGTCCAATAAGATCAATTCCACAGGAACCGGTTCTCATGGCTCTGTCACCAATATCAATCGTCTCAACTGGAACTGGGACAACCTTCTCAATGCCGACAAGAAGCTTGGCCGACACAGGATTATGGGTACGTTGGGACACAGTATGTTCTGTAGCTCTTCCAACTACATGACTGTCCAAGGTAATAATGTAAAGCAGTGGAAAGCGAAGTCGGCCTCCCTTAACTCAGCTCCTTACGCATGGCAGACTTATACGGAAAGCCAGAATCAGCTGCTCTCGTTCTTTGCGCGTGCGACATATAATTATGATGAAAGATATGTAGTGACAGGAACCTTTCGTTTCGATGGTTCGTCCAAGTTTGCCGGTAAGAACAAATGGGCGCCGTTTCCTTCATTTGCAGCAGCTTGGCGTATAAGCAACGAGCCTTGGTTCAAGAGATTCCGGTTCCATGTACCTTGGTTTACCTCTGCGAAGCTCCGCCTCGGCTGGGGTATGGTAGGAAATCAGAATATCGCTGCTTATCAGACTATTTACAGATATTCTACGAGTTTCGCAGCAACGCATGACAATGATTATCACAAATTGGTAGCAGTATCTTCCCTGAATCTTCCGACTCCGGACTTGAAATGGGAGACAACGACTCAGTACAATGTCGGTCTTGATCTGGATTTCTTCAAGGGCCGTCTTGTTGTGGCGGCTGACGGTTATTACAAGAAGACCGATGACCTTCTTCAGCAGCGCGTGCTGGGAGCATCGGCCGGAATAAACAATCCATATGTCAACATGGGAGCAGTTTCCAATACCGGCTTTGAGCTGGTTGTCGATGCTGTACCTGTGGCGACAAAAGGAGTGGAGTGGACAATAGGAGGAAACTTCACCCTAAACCGTAACAAGATTCTCGAAATCGATCCAAGCGGTTCCGGAAAGGCGGTGAAATATGTATATCCGGGAGAAGACCCGCGCGAGGTCGATTATTTTGCCGGATATAAGATTTCTTCATCGGCTGTCAATGCCGACTTCCTAAATGTCTTCTTCGCAGGTGAACCGATGGGTCTTTTCTATGGACTCCAGACGAACGGTATAGTCCAGCAGGGAGACACTGGGGTGCCGTTCGCAGATCCGGATAGTGGAGAGATCGATCCGGAAGATGTCAGGGGGCCTGGTTCGGTCAACTTTATCGACACCAACAAAGACGGCAAGATCGATGCTGAAGATAAGGTGGTCATAGGCAATCCTCATCCTGATTTTACATATGGTTTCAATACCTCGTTGAGTTACAAGGGTTTCAGACTTTCTGCTTCGTTCGTGGGTTCTTATGGTAACGATATCTACAACCAGCAGTATGCCAACCTCAGTGACATGACCACTCAGTCATCCAATCGCCTCAGAGAACCTGTATTCGATGCGTGGACTCCTGAGAATACTGATGCCAAGTGGCCGTCGCTGAGCGCTTACCGCTCTTCTGACCTCACTCTGTGCTCAGACAGATTCGTTGAGGACGGTTCATATATAAGACTGGCTAATCTTGCTCTGTCTTATTCGATTCCATTCAAGAAGAAGGATAGAATTGTAAGGCATCTGTCTTTCACACTTTCCGGCAAGAATCTTTACTGCTGGACCAAGTATCGCGGCTATGATCCGGATGTGAATGTGTTCGGAAACAATATGCTCAAATACGGAATAGACAACGGTGCATACCCTTCGGCACGTACCTATATGTTTGACGTTAAAATCTCCTTCTAATCATGAAGAATATCATAAGAATATTATCAATCGGTTTCCTGACGGTCTCTCTTGGAGCATGTTCAGATTTTCTTGAAGAGAATATGGGAACGAATTATGGTCAGGAGGCCATAATTTCCACAGAGCAGGGGCTTGAATCTGCCGTACTCGGAATTCATAGACAGATGGGTGTGTCAAGCTTCAAGGATGGTGAATTCTGCGAATATCTTGCACCGGCTTCGGGGCTTGCAATCTGGAGCGGAACAAACAATCTGATCCATCCCCACGAAAGATGGTCCTGCCTTCACAAGTTCACCAGATTCTCCCAGCATCCTCAGGCTTATAATTCGTTCAGGACCTTCTACAGGACCATATACTTGTGCAACCACCTTCTGGACATCCTGCCGAAAAGTCCGGTGAATGAAGGATATAAGGAGGAGATAGAAGGAGAGGTGCTTTTCCTCAGGGCTATGGCTTATTTCTACCTTGTCCGTCTTTATGGAGACGTGTCATTGGTTCTGGAGGCTCCCAAGAACACGGAAAAGGAGACACTCTACAAGCCTCGTGAGAACTTCTGGACGGTCTATTGTCAGATTATCAAAGACCTGAATGAAGCTGAGCTCAAGATGCGCAGCTTCGAAGAAATGGTGAGCCGAAGCGGTGGATCGATAGACGCTTCGGGAAATGTGCGTATAGGAAACGCTTCCGGCAGAGTCTGCGATTATGCTGCCATTGCCTGCAGGTCGTCAGTATATCTGACTATAGGTTCGTTGATCAGGTCTGTTGAAAGCAATCCTGACAATAACTTCTGGCTCAAGGAACGTACTCCTGACATGATGGCGGGCTTTGCTGAAATCGGCATCACAAGTGCCAATGATGCTTTTGCGCTTGCTCTGAAAGATGCGATGCAGGTGATAGAACCCGGACATGGCGGGGTCCCACGAGAGATCAAGGATGCGGATGGAAATGTCATTTCGACTACAGTCAGTCCGTTTAAACTTTGTTCCGATTACCGTCAGCTGTTCCGCTGGACAAAGCCTGAAGACTGGCAGCTTCGCGAACGTATCTGGGCGATGCCGCGCTCTCCTGAGAGCAATGGAGCTGGTGACGGTCTTGTGTCGTGGGCCCTTCCTCCGTCGTATAACAACACCGTAGAGAACGGAAACTGGGGACGTTGCCGTCCTGACCGTTGGTTCTTCAACCAATGGTGCAAAATGAAGAAAGGGTCTATGGGAAAGGCTAATACCGCCAACGAGAATCTTTATGTGTCATGCAAGGATCCACGTCTGGATGTGAACATCTGCTACAACAGCTTTGTCGGAAAGGACAATAGGACATATAATTGTTATCCGAATGAAAAGGCGATAAAGGCGGAAAATATGAAAAGGGAGGGGATACCATACTATATAAAGTATTATGACCCGACTTTTAATAACAGTGTGGGGAATGCCGATTTCTATGTAATGCGTCTTGCAGAAGTATATCTCATTGCTGCTGAGGCAAATGCAGTTCTGGGAAATTGGTCGGAGTCTGTCAGACTTGTAAATGTGATTCTGAAGCGTGCCAGAGATTCTAAAGACGGAGATCCGTCGAATCAGCCTGCAGATTGGAGTGTGTCAGAGTTTGATACTGCGGATAAACTTGTCAATGCCATCTTCTGGGAGCGTTGCTTTGAAATGCCTTTCGAGCACCATGAGTATTTCGACACTCATCGCCACGGTGCCCAATGGATTATCGACAATATCGCTAAGCCTAAAAATGATTTTCTCAACGGTACGGAGCACGATGACTGGTACAAGGATAAGAAAAATGAGGATGGCACGACTTCTCAGCAGTTGGTTGAAGGTTATCGCAGCATGTACTTTGGAAAGAAAAATGTATATGATACCGACCACGCATCGGTCCGCAAAGGGCTCATTTCTGCCTATCCATACGAAGAACTTGTTTATAATCCTTTCCTGGATGAATCTGTGAATGACCCTCTTCGAGGTCAGAATCCTAAGGAGGTATTTTGGAAATAATAGAACATTAATACTATTTGACGATGAAAAGATCAGTATATCTTATTCTGCCTGTGCTCCTTCTTGCAATCTCTTGTGAGAATGAAGATGAGAACACTTTCTTGTCCAATCCGAAGAACATACGTCTGGAAGCTTATACTGAAAAGGTTGCAGTATCTGCTGATGACAGTCTCAACATATCATGGAAGAGAGGTGATGCCATGAGTGTCTTTGATGAAAGTTCAAGGGCTGTCACACTTTCGACGAATGCCAATTCGACCACTAAAAATGTGTTTTTCAGTTATGAGTGGAATGAAGGCGCAACTCCGGAATATGCACTTTTCCCTGCCTCTGACGATGCTGCTTGTACAGCAGACGGAGTTTTGACTCTGACAGTGCCTTCTGAGCAACGTGTCTCAACGACTGGAACTTTGGAGCATCACATTGCAGTGGGGCGGATTGTGGGAAACCGCACGTCATATCAGATAAGCCCTATGCGTAATGTGACCGGTCATATTACTCTTGCTTTTTCTCTTGACAATCCCGCCGTGAAATCTGTCAGGATTGCCTCTGTCGGTGGTGAGCCTGTCACCGGACGTGTGAGCGTAAATTGTGATGCGTTTCTTTCAGGAGAAGCCGATTATCTGACTGTTGTTGATGGACAGACCTCCGTTACTCTTACTCCTGCACAAGAGAATGGAAGCCTTGTCAGTGGAACATATTATGCAGCTTTGCTTCCAGGCAGGTACGAGCAGGGATTCAATATCACATTGACCCTTGATAATGGTGCAACCTTCGAAAAAGTCTATATGCCAGATGGAGTGACTATAGCCCGTTCGGCAATCTCATCGTTCTGTGGAGAGCCGGCGGCAGATGATAACCTTCCGGATGATGTAAGGATTGATCTTGATTTCTCCAAAGGGTGGCCTTTCAAGGAAG
>JAZSEQ010000048.1:0-21787 GCA_045531765.1 Candidatus Cryptobacteroides sp.
CTGAGGCCTGTTCTTTACTACTTCTGCCATATTATATTACTTTTATATTATCAATTTGCACCGGAAAGAACGGTCTTCCGAACTTCCCGATGCAAACATAAAACTAATTTTCTAATTATCCAACTAAAACATTAGTTAAATAACGAAATTTTTCATTTTTCCTATAGTCGCGGTTTTTGAAATATAGCTATTACTTGAGAGACAATATATACGATTGCACCGTATATTGCGGGTATGAAGGTCACTTTCAATCCTCTATATATTATCGCCATTGCCGTTTCCGGATTTGAAGACAGGTAATCCAGCGCCTGCCTAAATCCAGCAAAAGCCCAGATCAGTCCTACAGCGAATGCAATCTTGCCGATGTTCTCGACCCATGCAGGAGCCTTCCATGCGGCAAAGAATATGAGAGTAAGGAGGATTGTTATCATTGACATACCGAGATAACCACCTTCTACAAAAAGGTAAATGATTGAATTCAATGGAGTCATAACCGTATATTTTGTTAAAGTTACTAAAATTCAAATACTCCCGTATCGGAGTCACTGTTATTTATGCTCTTGTTTGAGTATTTGCCCTTGCCCTTGACAAAGTTCCATGACAATGAGACTCCGAATTCATGATTCTTCGTACGCAGATTTGTCGATGTCTTGTGATGGACCGGAGAGGCAGCTGTCGTTTCTGAAACGAACTTGTCCTCTACAAACGGGAACAGACATTGGAGTCCGATGGTCAGCCTGTTCTTCCTCCAAGAATTCGGATTTATCGAAGAGATATAAGCCTGGTACACTGTGCCAGGCTTCGTTGTATATATAAAAGCGGCACTCGTCCTCTTCCGACCGCAAGCGGATCGTCAGTAATCGACGAAGTCGCTTGAGCGTCAGTGAAAGAACACGACTATCTATAACTCCGGACTGCCGCAATTATGGCTCAGCTGTCCCGACTCCCGTCGGTCACTTGACATGACAGGTGTATACTGATATATTATGACCTGTTGATCAGTTCTGCGAAATATAGGTTTTCCCCGAACTGTATAGATTCAACCGGGGAGACCGGCAGCTGTCAGCTGAATGCCATCTGCGCCCTATAATTCTAGTATGTCAGTGCCTCTTCATGGTAGGTGTTGAAGCAAGGGTAGCTTTCAAGAGGGTCCGGCATGCAGAAACTGATACCTTCAAAGATTTTTGAATCTACCTCAGCTGCAGGCTCTCTCATTTCTATTTCCGCCTTGCATCCTTCAAGACGTACGCTGACCTTTCCTTTGTGATAGCTGTAATGAAGCTTTCCGTTTCCGACCTTTACGGCAGTCTCGATGTCAGTGACTTCGTCAGGAATGTTGGGCTCGATGACTATCTTTCCTGAAAGCAGGTCGGGACGTATACCGAGGAAGTGCTGGTACCATACCCTTAGATGCTCTGCATTGCTCCAGGCCTGAAGGAAGGTTCCTGAACGTTTCACCCAATTCTTGCCTGCACGAGGGTGAGCGTCTGCATTTTCACTCAGACTTCCCACGGCACCTTCGTTCAGAGCCTGCCTGTTCATGTTCCTGAACAGTTCCCAAGCAGGTGCGGTCTGGCCATATTCTATCATCCTCTGCATGGCAATCCCATTGTTCCAAAGCCATATGGTTCCATTATGGTAGGCATCGTCCTTGTGATAATAATGCCAGTTCTCATGCTGCGGATGGAACTGCTTGTCCCACTGGGCAAGCGAGGCGGTGCCCCAAGGATAAACCAGTTCTTCCCATGTCCTGCGTGTCACTTTCTGCTTGAACTCATCATCGTTCACAAGTTCGAAACAGTATAGCTGGTTAGGACGGAACTGTCTGTCGGGAGTTCCGTCAGCATTAAGGTGGTCGAAAATCGAATGGTTTTCCTTGTCGCAAAAATCCCGTTCAAAATTGCTGGCAAGCAGAAGCGCAAGCCCGCTCCATTCCTCTGCCGAGCCTTCATCACCCATTAGACGGGCGATTTCGCTTCCGGAGGTGAGCTGACCGTACCAGAGGGCCTGAATGTCATTTGCCCTGTTGCCGCGAGGCGAGCCTGGTATCCCGTTTCTCTTGACATCCATCCAGGTGTCTGCATCAGCATGGGTGAGGTAGCCGTTTGTATCAGTATAATTTCTTATCGAAGCATCTATGCTTGTCTTTATGGCAGGGTAGAGGTCATGAAGGAAGTCGATGTCGCCTGAGTATCTGGCTACTTCCAGGGCCTGGATCACAAAGCGTGGAGTGCCGTCTGTCGTGTTGTACAGGATGCCTTCAAGATTGGCTCTGTTGGGGATGCGTCCATATGTCTCTGAGCCAGGGTCGTTGTCCTGGAGAAGGGCAAAGTCCTTAAGTATCTGCTTGGCAGTCTCGAACTGTCCCGTAACAAGGCAGGCTCCAGGCATCGAAATGAACATGTCTCTTCCCCAATACTCGTTAAACCATGGGAGACCTGCATATATGCCCTTTCCCTGCTGCTCAGTGATAAGCTGGTCCATGGTTACGGTTATCCAGTTCAGTGCGCTGTCAAGAGAAGGAAGATTGGTCCTGACGGGATTGTATTCAGTGATCAGACTGTTGATTCTTTCCTTTCGCTCCCTTATCATGCTTTCTCCATTTGAACGGAAGTCATCAACAAGATTCAGACACTCGTCCATTGTGCCGAAAGCCATGATGAACCCGCCTGCATCAGCTCCTGTCATGATACCTTCTTTGTAACGGGATGATCTATGGTTTCCTGCAGGAGCCAGCAGTATAAACTTGTCAGATGCTTCCTTAGGTGTGAGAAACAGCCCGTATTCAGACATTTCTGCTTCAGCAATATGATTCATGTCCGGGATACAGAAGATCGAGTCTGCCTCAGATTCCAGCTCTATAAGGAGCAGAGGAATATTGTCCATCATCTGGAACCTTTCCCTCACATCGTTCCAGCTGCGTTCTATCCTGTCCGGATAGACATTACAGTTGTCAGCATCTTTTCTCTTCAAGGTCAGCTCATCGCCACCATTCGCAACTATGCCGGTAGTATAGTCAGCAAGTATCCTTTTCTTTGCCATATTCCAGCCCGAGTACCATTCTGTACCATCCTGGTGAGTGAAGCCATACCAGTAGCCGGCCTTCTTGTCAGTGTAGGAGTATTCGCGGTTTTCCTCAGGACTTACCACGACTCCTATCCGGTCCGTTTCAAAAGATGTAGAGCACGCCTGTGCCATGATAAATGCTGCCAGAATGCATGAGTCGGTTATTTTCTTCATATGTGTCTTTGTTTTTGATCGTTTTGGACTGAATGTGCGCTTTTGCTGAAGCTTACAATGATCACTCCGCCGAAAACCATTGCTGATGCTATCACTTTCTGCCATGTAAGTGCATCCATTCCTATCACAATGCTTATCACAATGGCTATGATAGGCTGGACGTAGCTGTACATGCTCACAAGGGTCGGTCTTATACGCTTCTGTGCTACAGGAATCAGGAAATATGTTACGAAAGTCGCACATATTACAAGGTAAGCCAGTTCGGCATATTGGATTGAAGGTATGGCCTTCCAGTTTACACCGATAAGTCCATCCAATGAAAGCGGAACTGATACACATGCCGAAAACAGGAATATCCACTTCATGAAAGTCACAGCAGAGTATTTTGAAATCAGCGGCTTGAATATCCCGAGATACATCGAGAAGCTGAGGCTGTTCAGAATGATCATGAATATGCCGAAAGGAGTGCTTTCCGAAGCGCCTCCGGCTCCTGTTGTCCTGCTTGTTATCAGATATATGATGCCTATGAAGCTGACGCCTACTCCTAAGGCCTTCTTCAATGTGATGGGCTCCTTGATGACCATTGCGGCTATGGCCATCGTGTATATCGGTGACATGGCAGTCAGAATGGAACAATCCATGGGTGTGATGTGTGGTATGCCGACCAGAAATGTCACCTGACAGGTAAGAAATCCAAGCATTGATGCGGCAAATATCCTTACATAGTCCTTAGGTTCCACTTTTTCCCGTGGAAGAAAGACGGATATTATCCAGAACAATGCGCCAGCTGCAACAGAGCGGATGGTAAAGATCCCCAATGGAGGTATCAGGTTGCCGCTTGTGAGGTCTTTGCATACTATTATGTTGAAACCGAAAATAGCGTATGCAATGAAAGCGGAAGCATGACCTGCAATAGAATCCTTCAAATTGTTTCCTGACATTTATTTCAACTCCTTTATATCTGAACCCGTAGGGCTCTGGAAGACTTTGAGTCCGAAGACATGCATCATGGCGAGGATATGATCGAAAACTTCTGACTGAAGTCTCTCGTAATTAAGCCATCCTGTGTCTGCCGAAAAGAAATACAGCTCGATAGGAAGCCCCTGTGCTGTGGGTTGTAACTGCCTGATTGTCATGATCATGTCGGTGTTTACCTCAGGGTGATGCCTCAGATAATACTCGATATAATGACGGAATATATGGAGGTTCACTTCGTCGGTATGCCCGGCTCTGAATCCTTCCATCCACGGCTGCTGACCGAAAGCCTCCAATTCCTTCTCCGTGCAGAAACGGACAGTATTCATGTCGATATTGATGGATCTCTTCACTCGTCTTCCACCTGTGTCGAACATTCCTCTCCAGTTCTGAAATGAATCGTTTATCAGGGCATATGGAGGGATTGTAGTGATGGTCTTGTCCCAGTTCTGTACCTTTACTGTGGTCAAGGTCACTTCAATGACGTCTCCGTCTGCTTCATATTTAGGCATCGTGATCCAGTCGCCGGGGCGTAACATGTCATTTGCCATAAGCTGTATTCCTGCTACAAATCCTTTGATGGTATCCTGGAAGACCAGCATGAGTATTGCCGTTCCCGCTCCCAGACCGGTCAGTATCGCCATAGGATTCTTACCGATCAATGTGCTGACTACTATGATGGCCCCGATGCATACCACAACCAGCTTGAGCATCTGATAGAAGCCTTTGAGAGAGTGGTCCTTAAGCTTTTCATGCCTGCTGGTCATCTTGTATAGCGCTGATATGACGGTGTAGATGAACTTCACGCATGTCACCGTTATGTAGACCTGACATAGCTTCAACACAAGGTCCAGCACTTCACCTTCCGGTATGGCAAACGGTATAAGGGCATATACTGCAACAGGCGTGATGAATCTGCAGAAGTCGTTAAGCACGTCATCACCCAACAGATAATCGTCCCATTTTGATTCTGTCCTTTCGGTTATTCTCCGGATAGCGGGAATGAGGATCTTACGACTGATCCTGTCTATCACAAATGCCACCAGAAGGATTGACAATATGGCGCCTATCCTTGTCATCAAAGTTGCTGCTCCTTCAGATAGTCCGATCTGCTGCAGCCATAATATCAACCTGCTGTCTGTCGTTTCCATATATGGTGTTCTTCAAAGTCAATGCAAATATAGTGAATTATCTCTCTCTTCCTTACTCTCCTTTTCTTAATGTCAGTATATCCTTGCCGGAATCTGCGGGCCAGTATGTCGCATTAATTGCCGCCCTTGGTGCAAAAACACAAAACTATATGAAGATACGATGTGAAATGTTGCGAAGAATACTTATTTTTGCATGCACACTAAAACCTTAAGGATGAATAAGAATTACCCGATTTACAAGACCACCTTCATTGACGACATGCGTTCACTTGTGGAGGAGGCGGCACAGAATTACCCTGACAGCATTGCGATTTCCTATAAGGAGAATTATTGGGACAAGGAAGTGCGGAAAGTTACTTTTACACAGTGGCGTGAGGATGTGAGGAATCTCGGAACGGCATTGGTGTCGGAGGGATTGAGGGAACAGAAGATCGCCATAGTGGGTGAGAACTCATATGGATGGTGCTGTTCTTTTTTTGGCATCATGGCCATAGGGTCAGTAACTGTTCCGGTGGACAAGGAACTCCCCGTGGAAGACATCAACGGCATAATCACTACCACCGGTTGCAAGGCCGTGATATTCGGCAAGGCTTCCGAATCAAAGATAAAGCAGATCCTTCTTGAAGGCGGTCTGTCTACAGTGGGGATGCTGATATCAGTCGCACCGGAAACGACACTTTGTGACGCTGAACTTGGGGATAAGACCCTGACTTCGCTTGCGGCAATGCAGGAGGCTGGTGCAAAGGCGTATGCAGAAGGGGATGACTCATATTATGACTATAAGATAGATCCGAATAAACTTGCATCAATAGTCTTTACGTCAGGGACGACAGGCAAAGGCAAGGGAGTCATGCTTTCTCAAGCCAACATAGGTCTGGACATGACTCTTGGAATGTATAATTTCGACATTACAAGGAAAACTCTCCATGTCCTTCCTCCGCACCACACATTCGGCTCGACCGTCAATTATGTCGGACATCTTTCCCAGGGCTGTGAAGTATACATATCAAGCGGTATCAAGCATGTCAGTGATGAAATAAGGGAGCAGCAGCCTACGCATCTTATTCTTGTACCTGCCTTCCTTGAAGTCATGAACAGGAAGATATGGACGACTGCGAGAAAGACAGGAAAGGAGGGACTTCTTAAAGTCATGATGAAGGTCAGCAATGCCCTCAGAAAAGTTGGAATAGATTTGCGGAAGAAGATGTTCTCGAGCGTTCTCAGTGCATTCGGAGGAAAGCTGGAACTCATCATTTGTGGAGGAGCCAAGCTTGATGAAGATATCATCAATACTTTCGATGCACTGGGAATCACCGTTCTCAACGGTTATGGGATAACCGAATGTTCGCCTCTGATTTCAGCAAACCGCAACAAATACAGGAAACCGGGCAGTGTGGGTACGCCGATCCTTGCCTGTCGCGTACGTATTGACAATCCGGATGAAAACGGTGAAGGAGAAATATGTGTCAAGGGACCTAACGTGATGCTTGGCTACTACAACAATCCGGAGGCGACGGAGGAGGTGTTTGACAAGGACGGATTCTTCCATACTGGTGATTATGGAAAACTTGATGAAGAGGGATGGATTTACATAACAGGACGAAAGAAGAACCTGATTATTCTCTCAAATGGCAAGAACGTCTATCCGGAGGAGATAGAAGCTGACCTGCAGAAAGTCGAGGGAGTATCTGAGGTTGTCGTCTATGCCGGAGAAAGCCGTGTGCAGAAGGATAAGCTCACTATCGTAGCGGAAATATTCCCTGATGAAGAACTTCTTAAAGACAAGGGAATCACAGACATGCAGGATTATTTCGAGAAACAGGTAAAGGCCTTGAATGCAAGAATGCCTCGTTACAAGGCAGTAAAGAGGGTGAAGCTGAGAGATACGGAGTTCCAGAAGAACACTTCAAGAAAGATCACCCGTTTCAATATAGACAAGACCATCGACTGATGGTCTTGTTCCTATAATGCAAGATAAGGCCATTTCCCCGGCTTCCATAAATCCAGGTCAATATCGACAGCTTCCTTTCCGCCGAGCTCAGCCATCTTGTCGTAGAATTTCTTGCCATGTTCTGATACGAAGCTGTGGGTAAGTTCGTGGATGCACAAAGCTTCAAGATTCTTCAAAGGGAGCTGGATGCAGTAGTAGCAGAAGTCGATGTCACGTGACTTTGGATAATAGCATGCCACTAGTTTATTCAGGCTCTTTACGATCCTGCATGTTCTGTACGGGACATTTATCCTTCGTGAGACCGCTTCCAATATCTTTGGAATCGTGTTTTCTGCAATCACTTGGAGCATTTCCCCGACTTTCTTCATTATAGTCTTCTGAGTATATATGTAGTCGAGATCAGCATCTGACGGGTAATACAGTATACATCTGTTTCCCTCAATGTGCTTGATATATCTGCTCCCGGTACCTTTCTTTACTGTCAGGCAGAACAGGTCGGTCTCAAGAGAATATCCGTCATGGAATCTTCTTTTTCCGTCACATGTCCACTCCCTGCTGATTTTCTTTAGTTCTTTGCAAGCATATGCAAATCCACTTTCCATAGGATAGGAAGGACTTAAAGTGACTACAGTTTCGTTGAGATTGTACCTTATGACGGGCTCTTCTGCATTAAATGCTTTGATGACCTTTACATTTCCGATCCCTTCGATGAATCTGGTCCTGGATGTTATATCCGGCACATCTTTCAGATGCTCCAGCCTGTCCCTGATCCATTTCCCTCTCTTCCCATCTCTTCCCCATGTAGAAAGCCACTTGTAGCAGCTCCTATATAGTTCCTTAGCATATCCGAGGTCTTTCTCCACACCCAATCCGCACTCATAACATTTCCCTAACCACATCATGCTGCCTGCAGACAGTTCATCTGTTCCTAAAGTGAAATGCTTGACAGCCTCCTTATATTCGTTTTTCAGATAGTGCTCCTTTCCTCTTTCGAAATGTGATTTTTCCATAATCAGACTTCATTGCGAGATTATTGTACCTGCGAATAATATCTTGACACCATCAGGCTCCTACAGCATTTCCTGTATCACTTCATTCAGCCTGTTCATGGCGTCGTGCAATACTGATTTAGGGACTGCCACATTCAGACGCATGAACCCCTGTCCTCCAGGATTGAATGTTTCGCCGTCATTCAGTGCCAGACGGGCCTTATTGACGAACAGGTCAATAAGCCGGTCATGTGGGAGATTCGTTGCCCGACAGTCAAGCCAGACCAGAAATGATGCCTGTGGCTTGAGAGGCCTGATCTGAGGAATGTTTTCGGCACAGAAAGAGCAGAGCCAGTCAATGTTTCCCTCGATATATTCGAGCATCTGCCTTCTCCACTGCTCGCCGTTCCTGAAGGCAGCAATTGTGGCGATAGGGGAGAAGAGGGGAGGAGCACATAGTTCGTTGGCATGCAGCCATCCATAAAAGCGCTCACGCAGAATGTCAGATGGCACTATGGCATACGAACTTACAATTCCTGCAATGTTGAAGGTCTTTGAAGGTGCTCCGAATGTGATGCTGCACGCCGCAGCCTCGGGAGATACGCTTGCAAACGGGATATGCTTGTGCCCATATAGTGCCATGTCACAGTGTATTTCATCCGAAATGACGATTATTCCACGGCTGTGACAGAAAGAAGCAAGACGTTCCAGAGTAGCCCGCGGCCATACGATGCCTGCAGGGTTATGTGGATTTGAAAGTATCAGCATACGGCATTCCCCGTCGCATACCGCCTCCAGATTGTCGAAATCCATCGAATAGGATCCATCCTCATTTTCGTGAAGAGGATTATATACTACATCATGGCCATTGCCTTGAGGAACAAGACGGAAAGGGTGATAGACGGGAGGCTGGATAATCACCTTGTCATCCTTTTCGAGCAAGGCGTTTATGGCCATTCCGATGCCCTTGACGATACCGGGGATATAAGTCAGCCATTCGCGACGTACCTTCCATTGATGATGGTCTTCTATCCATTTCATCACTGTCGGCCAATAGTCTTCCGGTTCAAGGGTATATCCGTAAAGAGAGTGCTCCAGACGCTTCTTCAACGCATCCGTAATGAAATCCGGAGTTTCAAAATCCATGTCAGCAACCCATAGTGCAGTCAGATCATCCCTTCCGTATCTTTCTTTCAGGATATCTGTCTTGATGGCTCCTGTACCTCTGCGTTCGATGATCTTGTCAAAATCGTATTGCATACCTGTATTCCTTATTCGACGCGAATTTATGAAATCTTAATAATAATCGGAAGCATCACTCTCGACAGAAGGTCTGTTTTTCGAGTGTAAACTCAAATCTCAGGCCTCCGGACGGGCGGTTCGAGGCTGTGATGCTGCCCCCATGAAACATGACTGCATGCTTGACGATGGCCAGACCTAAGCCTGTGCCTCCCTTGCTGCGTGAGCGGCCTTTATCCACTCGATAGAACCTCTCGAACAGTCTCGGAAGATTATTCTCATCTACACCGACACCGTCATCTTCGAAGATGATCCTGCAGGACTTGCTGTCATTTTCCGCCAATGCAATATGTATAGTCCTGCCTTCCGAATATGACATGGCGTTCTCTGTCAGATTCCTGAAGATTGACCCTAAAAGCGACATGTTACCGTTAATCGTGACCTTCTCCTTGAAGTCGATTATCAGCTCCATCCTGTCTTCATCCGGGATGCATGCCAGTTCTTCCTTGATCTCATCCAGAAGTTCATTGATGACGACAGGTTCACGCTCGATATTGCTGCTGCCATCCTCCAGCCTCGTGATGAGAGATACATCTTCAAGCAGATGGCGGAGACGGACATTATGGGCGTAACAACGTTCCAATAAGTCTGTTTTCTTGTCTTCAGTAAGCGATATTCCGGAAAGAAGGGTCTCCAGGCAGACCTGAATGGATGCAACCGGCGTCTTGAGCTCGTGATTTATGTTGTTGGTCAGCTCTCTCTTTATCCTGCTTTTCTCCTGTTCTTCCCTAAGTGCATTCTCCTGTTCGCGGTATTGATTAAGACGTTCTATCGTCTTTCCCAGTCTCAGTGAGGAGAAGTATCCGGCAAGGCTTACTATAATGCTGATTACTATCAGGACCCAAAGGAATGTCCAGTCAGCCTTAAGTACATCCTTGAGTGAAGCCGAATAGGGGACTGCACATCTGACAATGATTCCCTCTCCTTTTGTCGCGGAATAGAAATATTGCTCCCCGTCGCTTGAGGACTGCCTCCTGATATGGTAACCGGCTCCTGTCTCCGATGCAGACCTGACTTCCGGCCTGGTGAGATGATTGTCCAGGGACAATGCGTCATGCTTGCTGTCATGGATAACGTCGCCATCAGTATCGATTATTGTCACTCTGATGTCGTCAAACGGAGAGTAGCATGCGGATATGGCCGTTTCAAATGAGCTCCCGTATTCAATGGACCTGATGATGTTGTTGTTGAATAACTGGAGCTGGGAGTTAATGGTGTCAGCCTTGACATCCTTTTCCCGGACATATTGGAATGCCATGAAGCATATGACTATGATCCAGATGAATGACAGCAGGAGAGCGAAGAGCCTCTTGTGATATGAGAGATTAATTCTTGAATCCATAGCCGAATCCCGGTCTTGTGATTATATATGTACCATAACATCCGATCTTCTGTCTGATGCGGGTTATGTTCACGTCTATGGTGCGGTCGAGCACTATGACTTCGTCGCTCCAGACATTGGCGAGGATCTGGTCTCGGGAGCATATCTTGCCCTTGTTTGCAATCAGGAAGGCCAGGAGCTCAAATTCCTTCTTCGTGAGCTTTACCTCAGTGCCGTCTACTGTGCATGTCTTCAGGTCAAGATCGAGGACCAGACCATCCGCTGCGATAATGTTGGATTTCTCTACAGTCTTATGTCCGGATGTCCTTCTGAGGACACTCTTCACTCTTGCGATGACATTCCTGACGGTATATGGCTTGGTGATGTAGTCGTCAGCCCCCAGATTGAGCCCTTTGACCATATCATCCTCGGAATCTCTTGCCGTACAGAATATGATGGGTATATCTGCCGTCGCTACATCTGATTTCAGCATCCTGGCAAAACGGATACCGCTGATCTCTCCCATCATTATATCAAGGAGGATAAGAGAATACTGCCTGATATTCATCTGGAGCGCTTCCTCTGCACTCAATGCCGTGTCCACGTCATATCCCTCATTCTCGAGATTGAGCTTGAGCACTTCACATAATGTTTCCTCGTCATCGACTATAAGTATCCGTTCTGTCATCATTCCGCTTGAAGTTTGATGCAAAAATACTCATTACTTGAAATTTCGTTCCATAATATTGAAATTTTAATTGATTTGTAACATGTCGTTATCATTATTTTAACACAAATGCATGCCTCATGAAATATGGCTGAGATAATTTTGCAGCCGTAAAAATTTATATGATATGGAATGGATTTATCTGTGTTTTGTGATTTTTCTCTTTGCCCTTGCCATTTCTGACCTTTGGGTCGGCGTGAGCAATGATGCTGTCAATTTCCTTAACTCGGCAGTAGGCGCAAAGGCAGCGAAGTTCCGCACAGCCATCATAGTGGCTGCACTTGGAGTGTTCTGTGGAGCGACAATGAGCAACGGTATGATGGACATAGCCCGTCACGGCATATTCCAGCCGGAACATTTCGCATTCAGCGATCTGATGTATATATTTCTGGCTGTGATGGTTACGGACATCATCCTGCTTGATGCCTTCAACTCGCTCGGAATGCCGACATCTACGACGGTTTCAATGGTATTTGAACTGCTCGGAGCCTCATTCGCCTTCGCCCTGCTGAAGATGAACAGTGGTGACGGTGCGCTCGGATTCTCAGATTATCTGAACACGTCAAAGGCGCTTTCAGTCATAGTGGGCATCTTCGTCTCGGTGGCCATAGCATTCACTGTCGGAGCAGTGGTCCAGTGGCTCACGCGAGTTGTTTTCACGTTCAAGTATTCAAGCAATCTAAAATGGAAGATTGGCATTTTCGGAGGTTTTGCCGTGACTTGCATCGTCTACTTCATGCTGCTTAAAGGCATAAAGACAATGTCTTTCATGAATGCAGACGTGAAGCAGTGGATTGCAGACAATACTCTGATAATCCTTGGCGGCTGCATGCTGTTCTTCACTGTCCTGATGCAGATACTTCATGCATGCAAGGTCAATGTGTTCAAGGTGATCGTATTGATCGGCACCTTTGCCCTCGCGACAGCCTTTGCAGGTAACGACCTTGTGAACTTCATCGGAGTCCCTCTTGCCGGAATGGAGTCCTTCCTGGACTGGAAGAATGCAGGTGCAGGTGATCCGTCCGCACATATGATGGGAGCGCTCAACGGCGAAGCGAAGACTCCTTTCATCTTCCTGCTTGCTGCAGGTGTGATAATGGTGGTTTCACTCGCGACATCAAAAAAAGCCCACAACGTCACAAAGACAGAGATCAACCTGGCCAAGCAGGATGAAGGAGAAGAAATGTTCGGATCTTCCAAGGTGGCGAGAAGTCTGGTCCGGATGACCTCTGCAGCAGCAAATTTCATCGTCAGGAATACTCCTGAGTCTGTCAGGTCATGGATAGACAGAAGATTTGACAATACAGAGATAGAGAAGGAGGAGGGCGCCTCATACGATCTTGTAAGGGCATCTGTGAATCTTGTGATTTCATCTCTTCTTATCGCCTTGGGAACATCCCTGAAGCTGCCTCTCTCTACGACGTATGTGACATTTATGGTTGCCATGGGTACCTCGCTTGCTGACAGGGCATGGAGCAGGGAAAGCGCGGTCTATCGCGTGACCGGCGTACTGTCTGTGATCGGAGGATGGTTCATGACTGCGGGAATTGCGTTTACAGCGGCATTCCTTATAGCCATGATAATGCACTTCGGAGGTGTCGTGGCTGCTGTCATTGTTGTACTGGTGGGCCTGGGAGTCATGATTCACAGCAATGTGAAATACAAGATGAAGAATGACGAAGAGAATGGTGACAAGACATTCCGGGCGATCCTCAATTCGGAGGACAAGGAGCAGACATGGGCTCTGCTTCGCGGATATGCAGCTGAAAATGAGAGTAATGTTCTTGTTGATATAGCTTTCCACTATGATAATATTACCGAGGGACTGATGACGGAGAATGTCAAGATGCTCCGTAAATCCTTTTATGAACTCAAGGATAATAAGGAGAGGCTTAAGAATCTCCGTAGAAAGGAGACCATATGCATGCGACGGATAGATCAGAAGATTGCCATGACCAAGAACGCATGGTTCTTTGCCTCATTCAACGAGCTGGAGCAGCTGTATTATACAATTCGTCGAATGTGTGAACCGGCATATGAGCATGTGGATAACAACTTCACCCCGCTTCCACAGAAGTATGCGGATGATTTCCGTCCGCAGAAAGATGCCTTGAAGGAGTGCATTGCGGATTTCCGCATGGTAAGTTCGTCGGGGGACTTCGAGCGTCTTCGTGACCTGGATCCGAGGCTATCCCAGCTGCAGAATAAGTTCTCGGACATGAGAAAGGAACTGATGGACGACATCCAGGCCAAGCAGGTCAATATCAACACGGCTTACCTCTACCTGAACATCCTTCAGGAGTCGGAGTCAATGGCGATAACCTTATCGCGGCTGACCAGGTCTTCAAGAAAGTTCCAGATCGGGTGATGATTCCGGGAGAAGGCTTATAGTTGCAATTATGATATTATTATCATAACTTTACCGCTGTGAATATAAAGGCGATATCTTCCAATGTAGGCAAGGCGTTACTTGTTAGCGCCTTGTTTATGTTTTTGTCTGTCATGGTCTCCATAGCTGATGGACTTGATGAAGCCTTTACGCCGTTGCTGATCAGTTTCCTTATTACATTGATTGTGGGGGCATTCCCATTGATTTTTGTCAGACATCCCCAGGAGAGCTCCGTCCAGGATGGCTACATCACCATAGTCATTGCATGGCTGATGTCATTCATAGTCGGTATGCTGCCTTATATCCTTTATGGAGGGGAATTCACAATAGTGAACGCGTGGTTCGAAAGTGTTTCGGGTTACACCACGACAGGATCAACGATTCTTACAGATATAGAAAGCCTGCCAAGGAGTCTTCTTTTCTGGCGCTCTTCCACTCATTTCATCGGCGGACTGGGTGTCGTGGTTTTCCTCCTCCTGATAATCCCTAATGCAAGTTCATTCAAATTCAAGCTGTCCAATCTTGAAGTTTCAGACCTGTCGCAATACGGATATCGTTCCCGCCGGGTCAGCGTGCCGAGGATCATGCTTTCTGTCTACGTCGGACTGACGGTTCTGGAAACATTGCTTCTGATGTCGGCCGGCATGTCCTTCTTCGATGCCGTCAATCATTCCTTCAGTACCATGGCTACGGGAGGTTTCAGCACCAGAAACGCTTCAATAATGCATTTCGACTCTACTGCGATAGACATCATCATCATTGTCTTCATGATTCTTGCGTCAATGCATTTCGGAGTCATATATGCGATGCTTATAAAAAGATCCTTTGCTCCGGTCAGGAATTCAGTATCCTTATATTATCTGAGTGTCATATTGGCGCTCTCGCTTCTGGTGACCCTTATATTGATGCTCCAAGGTGGCTACACTTCATTCGGCAAAGCCCTTCTTGACTCTGTGTTTCAGGTCACAAGTTTTATCAGCACCACGGGATTCGGTAATGCGGATAATGCTTTATGGCCGATGCTTGCGAATGCCTTCCTCCTTTTTGCAGCCTTACATTGCGGATGCTCCGGATCTACGACAGGAGGTATCAAGGCTGATCGCATGCTGATAATATTCAAAAGCATCCCGAACGAATTCCGGCGGAGGCTCCATCCGTCATATATCTTCAGCACTAAAGTCGATGACCATGCTGTCGATAATGCCCGATTGTATTCAGTATACCTGTATTTTGTGACATACGTATTCATTGTGTTCATATCGTTCATGCTGGTATTGATGTCAGGAGCAGAAGTCTCTGATGCCTTTTCAGGAACATTGGCATCCATCGGAAACGTCGGACCGGGGTTAGGGTCATTGGGAACTATGGGAAATTACGCAGCACAGCCTGATTTCGCGAAGCTGATATATGCTGCACTTATGTTTCTCGGACGTATTGAAATTTTCCCTGTCCTGGCAATATTCCATCTCATGTTCAATTTCAGGAAGTGACCTTCGGCTTACATGTGATCTGACTTAGTCCACTGTTTGGTCCTCTGAGATATATTTCATAATTTTGTGGCATGCAATTCGATTGTATAAAACCAAAATTGAAAATTATGAATATATATGACTTCAAGGTACGTGACGCCAAGGGCGTGGAGGTGCCGATGGCAGAGTATAAGGGAAAAGTTCTTCTGATCGTAAACACCGCTACAGGATGCGGATTCACACCTCAATACGAAGGATTGCAGAAACTATACGATAAATATAGGGGTGAAGGTCTGGAAATTCTGGATTTTCCATGCAACCAGTTCGGACATCAGGCTCCGGGGACAGAAGAGGAGATTCAGGAATTCTGCACCTTGAAATATAAGACTACTTTTCCATTGTTTGCCAAGGTTGATGTGAACGGAAAGGATGCAGAGCCTCTGTTCAGATACCTGAAGAACAAGAAAGGAGGATTCCTTGGTGGGGGCATCAAATGGAATTTCACGAAATTCCTTGTCTCAAGGGACGGGGTCGTCATAGAAAGATACTCACCGGCGACTAAGCCGGAAAAGATTGAAAGTGATATTTTGAAACTGTTATGAATGAGAAGCTGAAACTGGAGAACCAGTTGTGTTTTCCGCTCTATGCATGCGCAAAGGAGGTAATCAGAAGATATACGCCACTCCTTCAACCCCTTGGGCTGACATATACCCAGTATATAGCAATGATGGTTATGTGGGAACATAAGTCCATCAGTGTCAGGGATATGGGAGCGCTGCTCCTTCTCGACTCGGGTACATTGACGCCTATGCTCAAGAAGATGGAAAAGGCCGGATGGATACAGCGAAGACGTTCGCAGAATGATGAGCGCGTGGTGATTGTCACCATTACCTCGGAAGGTGAGAAACTTCATGATGAGGCATCTGAAATTCCAGCCAGGATGGCTGGATGCCTGACTCTTGAGAGTGGTGATGCAGTGCAGTTATATACGCTTCTGCATAAATTGATGAGGACCTTTTAATCATACAGACTATGGAAACTTACAAATGTTCAACATGCCCGATGAGGGCAAAGTACGATGTGAAACCGACATCTTTTGCAGGCAGATTCTGGAGATGGCACATCAATTTCTGTCCTGGCTGGAAGGCGTATTTCAACAGTCTTTCAGATTCCGAGAAGGAGGGGATCAGGACAGAATATAATTTCACAAAGTATTGAAAGGCATGAACAGGAAGCACTTATGCCTTGCTGCAGGAGTCATCTGGGGTATTCCGGGACTCATAGTTACTTCCAAGGGAATCGTTGCATACGGTATGCAGCCATCGGAGGATCTCTGGTGGCTGCTGATGATTACTGCAGCCGTCATGACCGCTTTTTATCTGATGTTCAGCAGGATAGTTCAGAGATACATCGGGAGGATAGCCTCCCTTCCTGATAAAGTGTCGATATGGCAGACATTCCCGACTCGCGGATGGATTCTGATTGTTTTCATGTCATGCCTGGGAAGTGTTCTGAAGATTATTCCCGGAATTCCCTCAGCCTTTACGGCATCATTCTACACAGGTCTCGGACCTATGCTGCTGTTGTCATCCTTCAGATTTCTGACCTGTGGCATTTCTGCTTCAGGAGTCTCCAGGAGTGGTTCTTGATCCCTGAAGTCGTATTCGTCGCCTTCAGTGCATTATAATGTCCTTATGAAACCGGGAGGACCTGAAATACAGCTGCAGCCATGTATGATTCAGACGCGGACATGGTGCTTTTTGTAAGAAAATGAGTAACTTCGCGTCATGGAATACCTGTCAAGGAAAAGATACGACGAGATTGCTGCCGAGCTGGACCACCTTATCAGCGTGGTCTATCCTGAGGTGCGCGAGCATGTCGCGGAGACCGGCTCTCAGGGTGACAGGAGTGAGAATGCAGGATACCGTGAAGCCAGGCGCAGGCAGGCAAAGACCATCAGCCGCATCCGTTTCCTTCAGAAGGTACTGGAGCATTCCCGCGTGATTGATCCGGAGGCGCTTCCCAAAGACAGGGTCTGCCTCCTGAGCTGTGTCGAATTCACAAATCTCACGACAAATACCAGGATGAAGTTCGAGATAGTCAGTCCGCACGAGATGAATCTAGAAGCTGGCAAGATTTCATTGAAATCTCCGATCGGTGCCGCCCTCATGGGTAAAAAGGTCGGTGAGACAGCAGAAGCGCAGACCCCCTCAGGGACTCTTCACCTCAGGGTCGAGAGCATCACCTTCGACTGACTGTTGGCGGCATAACCGATTACACTCAGAATCAGACCGGTATGCTTCTATAAGCTGCTGTCTATGGACTTTCCGAATACTACATGTCTCTGATAGAAGTATTCACATACGAAGTTGAGCCCCATGTTGATGCCGGTCACAAGATAATCATTCCACATCAGTGTATCTGCCAGATAGCTGCCCAGCAGAGTGGTCGCCGGTGTGAAAACAGAATAGAATCCCAGAACTTTCAGCATTGCCACAGGGACATTAGCCGCTGAGCGGAATGTGAATTTTCTGTTTAATGTGAAGTTCCATAATATCGAGCAGAGCAATGCTATAAGGTAACATGGCCAATAGCTCCAGCCGCTGATTTCATTCAGCAGTGCAAAAGCCCCGATCTCTATCAGACCTGCGCTTGCTGAAAACAATGCGAATTTTATGAATCTTATATATTCCTTCATAGGTCGGTTTCTTGTTGAGAATGTCTGATTCCGGCTACTCGGCATCCGGCTGCTGGCCGTCGTGAGCCTTCCACATGCATTCTGTTATCTTCATGTCTGTGAATATGGCTGTGAATGATGAGTCCTCTGGGGAGCATGCGTATATGCCGAATGCTATGGTATCTGCGCCTTTGCACATATGACATATGCGCATCTGGCTGAATTCGATTCCGTCTGTAGAACATTCGATGCAGTAGTCGTCTGCTCTGCGCGAGAATCTGTACCACATTGTCTTTACATCGGCCGGGATTGCAGTAGTCGCCCAATCCGAATATCCGTTGTTAGTGACTACGCTGCCAAGGTGCTGGAACTGTCCGTTTTCGTATTCGACTGAACCCTTCAGCCAGTTCTCGCTGTCTAGATACATCACGATTCCGCATTGGTCAAATCTGTGATGGCTCTGAGTGAAGTCAGTCCGGACAGTAAAACTGAAGTATTTTTCTCTTGTCTGCATCTGCAGTACAGGAGCATTGTCATTGCGGAAATGGTAGTATGTCCTTTGCCACAAGTCTGTATGCGGGGCAGTAGTTACGATTATCGTATCTTCCTTGATGCTGCATGATGCAGGCTCACGTGTCCATTCGAGAAGACCTGCATCTACCTTGCCCCCATTGTCAATGGCCACCTTGACCCCATCAATGAAGCTTTCTTCATAAGTGTTTGTGCATGATATCATAAGCAATGCCAGACATGTTGAAAATAATGTTGTCGAACGTTTCATTCTATTGCTGTTTTAGTGTGCAAAGATAAACATAAATTTACTTTTTAGACCCCGGTCCACGGACAGGCCTGGAAATGTCTTTCCAGATCCCTGTCCTCCCGGGTGTGCTCTTCGTATATATCAAGCATGAACTTAGGCTTCTTTTCCTGAAGAACATCTTCACGCCTGAACAGTTTTGCAAGGCGTGAGCCTTCCTCGCAAAGTCTTACAAACTCATGTCTGAGTTCTCCGCAGAAGTATGAGTGACTGCCGAGGTCGGTATCATAATAAGTCCAGTTGTTTTCATCTTCCCAGATGCAGTACTGCGCAGCGAAGAAAAGATATCTTATTCCATCGCCTGGATGCCCGGTGAGAATCTCAAAACGTGATATGTTTTCATATGCCTTGATAGCTCTTCTCGCCAGATCGATGCTGATGAAACCATGGCACTTGTGCTCTTCCTTGTGAATCCATGCAAGATCGCTGATCAGTGAGGCCTGCACTTCGCTTTCAAGTGAGGGAATCATGTAGAGCCTTGCCTTCTCGTTGCTGCAGATGTTTTCGGTCCATGCGACCAGTTGATACTTCTTTCCCATCATAACATAAATTTAAAGGTTCGAAAAATGATCATTTCCGATGCGGCTGTCAGTATGTCAAGGAACTACTGACCATGGAGTCAGACAGAGCGGGATACAATGCCCCCGCAATGGCCTTTGACAGCCGTCGGATATGTTTGATGGAATGTTTTGCCGGGAACTTTCGGCTTATTTGATGCTGCAAATGTAGTGAAACTTTTGTAATATACAAATTTCCGACGGTTAAATGCAATCCATGATAGTATCCCGTCTTGTATGAGGTTACGGCTTGTAATCGTGTTGTCATTATATGCTCACCTGCCGATTGGGCTTTTTATGCGGATTTCTGAAATATTACGTCCGGAATCTCATAAGGCTCATGAAGATACTTGTATGAATTTCCAGATAATGATGTATTTTTGTAAGAGGAACAAATCATCGGATTATGCAGCAAGAATGCTTGATATGTAAGGCTCCATTGGAGTACATTCAGGAAGATGTCCTGATGGAATGCAGCATTTGTCGCAAGCGTGAGCTTAGCAAGACAAGGTGCGTCAATGGTCATTATGTCTGCAACGAATGTCACTCCAAGGGGGTGGATTCCATTGTAGGGCTCTGTCTTGAAGAAACCTCATGCGACCCGGTTGAAATCATCGGAAAGATGATGGATATGCCGTTCTGCCATATGCACGGGCCTGAGCATCATATCATGACAGGAGCTGCCCTTCTGACCGCATATCATAATGCCGGTGGAGAGATTGACCTCCAGAAGGCTCTCGGCGAGATTATTGGCAGAGGCGGAAAGGTCCCGGGAGGAGCATGCGGATTCTGGGGTGCGTGCGGAGCTGCCATAAGCACAGGCATGTTCATCTCCATCGTCACCGGATCGACTCCTCTGATGAATGAAGCCTGGGGGCATTCGAACCTCATGACTTCCCGTTCACTGGCAAGGTTAGGAGAGATCGGAGGCCCCCGCTGCTGCAAGCGTAATTCCTATATGTCCATTCTTACGGCTATTGACTATGCTGAGGAAATCACCGGAGTCCGGATGCATAAACCGCAGATTGTCTGCCGCCACATGTCTTCCAACAGCCAGTGCATCGGAAGCCGTTGCCCGTTTCACACTTCAAATCTTTAGTCTATGAGATATCTTGTCCTTTGCACAGGCAACAGGTGCCGCAGTCAGATGGCCCATGGCATCCTTCAGCACCTTCATCCAGATGCGGAAGTATGCTCAGCGGGGGTGAGGCCTGCCTCTGAGGTCCATCCTCTTGCAATAAAGGTGATGGCTGAGATCGGCATCGATATCAGTGCCCATTTCCCCAAGAATGTGTCTCAGTACCTGGATCAGAGCTGGGATTATGTCATCACCGTTTGCGGTGGAGCCAGGGAAAGCTGTCCGACATTCATGGGAAAGGTAGGGAAGTGTGTGCACATCGGCTTCGATGATCCCGACGCATTCACAGGTCCGGAAGAACAGGTCCTGAATGAATTCCGTCGGGTGCGTGACGAGATACGAAGCGGGATGGCTGACCTGATGTAATGCGGAGATCGCCGACGGCTGCTAATGCAGATGGCTGTCTGTACGTACTTCAATCTGTCTGATTACCCTGCAAGGATTGCCCACAGCCACTGTAGCCGACGGGATGTCCTTGGTTACGACCGAGCCGGCTCCGATGGTCACATTGTCGCCTATAGTGACTCCAGGCAGGATGGTGACGCTTCCGCCAATCCATACATTGTTCCCGATCGTGACGGGTTCCGCCCATTCATTGCGGGTGTTCCTTTCTACCGGATCAGTGCTGTGGCATGCCGTATATATGCTTACATTCGGCCCGATGAAGCAGTCGTCACCGATCGTCACCTTTGCTTCATCGAGTATCGTAAGATGAAAGTTGGCAAAGAACCGCCTTCCGACGCAGATCTGCTTTCCGTAATCGCAGTAGAACGGCTGGTTGATGATGATCTCATCATCTCCGATATGTCCAAGCAGACCTTTGAGTATGCCGAGACGTCCATCATAATCAGCCGGAGACAGAGCATTGTACCTGTGAATCACTTCCTTCACAGCGTCAAGCTCCTTCAGCAGCTGTCTGTCAGTCGCCGAATAAACCAGTCCGTGGAGCATCTTTTCCTTTTCTGTCATAGTCATTCAAGTCCTTGATCATCGTATGGATACCTCACGCCCCATTCCTTCCTGAGATCATCCATCTGTTTCATGATGCTTATGGTTTCCTCGTGCGGCATCATCGGGGATTCCAAAA
>JAZSEQ010000002.1:0-70525 GCA_045531765.1 Candidatus Cryptobacteroides sp.
AATAGATTGGTATATCCTTACCGGATTCCAACCTTCCTTGAACTCTATTCTGTTTGATTCGACCCTATTCTTCTCCAGAAGATCGTTTACATTTATAGGCAACATAACTTCAATAGTTTTCAGCAAATTTAATCTTTTCCCTTTGACGAACGATATATCCCCTCAAATTTTGTAGATTCAGACACTTTTCAAACAAAAACAAGGTATAAAAATACACTTTTCAAATTTTCAAAGTCTCTCTAAAACGGGCTAAAATTGGTAAAATTTTACAGTTTTAGCCCGCTTTCAAACAATTTTCCCGATTCCCCCGAGATTTTATTTACCCAAATCCCCGATTTCCCCGAGATTTTAGGATTTCTTTGCGACCGCAGTGCGGACGATATTTCTAACCAAAGAACATGTTTTTTATTCCGACAAAATCAATTTCCTGAAGATTGTGAACGCGGTGCGTACGCAATTAAACATGCTTCACCATAGCAATCAACGCCTTCAACTGCTCCGGAGTAAGCCCTTTGAGTTCTTCCATGATATCTGCGTCATCATTCAACTTCAGGAGCTTTGAATTAAACTCCATCTGTTGAGAGAGAGGAAATCCCGGTTTCTTTGACTTCGCTATCGGCAGACTGATATCGGAACACCTTCTTTGTCAGGTTTAGATTAATTAGAGTTATGCCTCTGCTGACATTGAAAGAGATTGCCGATATGTCTCCCGTATTCCGGGGGCGTATCTGTGGTGCAGTAGGTAGATAGATCGGCACCACTGTGACGAGTTCAGGCGCAAAAATTACACAGCGGTCGTCACATGGAGAAGTACTGCAGTCGTCGGATGGGGCTGGCAGACTAATACCATACCTTTCCCCTATCGAATTTTACCTTGATCCGAGAATCCCGATTGTTTTGCATTTCCATCCCCAAAAAAGGAGCTGGGTAAACAGTTCTATATTACTGTCATGTCGAGCGACAGACGGGAGTCAAGACATCCTTTTAATAAACTGCATTAAAGATTTCTCCACTCACTTCGTTCGGTCGAAATGACAGTTAGGGGTAAACTGATATCATTACCCTCTTGTCTGCATACTGTAAATCTAGATGGAATTAGGGGGAAGGTAAGAAGAAAGCACTTGCGAATTTCTTCGTAAGTGCTTGATTTTGAGTGGCTCCCGAACTTGGACTTGAACCAAGGACCCTCTGATTAACAGTCAGATGCTCTAACCAACTGAGCTATTCGGGAATGTTGTCTCAAACGTTTTCTTTTCGTTTGGGATTGCAAAGGTAGACATTTTTTTTGAACCTCCAAACTTTTTGTCTAAAAATTTTATTTTTTTCTTTTCGTTCATAAAACTTTCAATGATTCTTTGTCCATAGTGTGCTATCTGGCGTGTGGGGTGGACTCGCAATGAGTAGGATTTTCATGATTTTGCAGGGATGTGCCGATACGCCGGTTTGGATGCACTGCCTGTGCGGATTTTATCTGTTTCAGGCCTGAGGGTGTGTGATTCGGTGGCTGGCACAGACAAGTGTGCCATTCCTTTAAGTTTTGTGTAAAAGGTGTGCTTGATGTTATTGAAGTACTCTGTTTTTTGTTATCTTTGTAAGTTGTCTGAAAACTAACTGACTGCATGTTCCTAAAACACTGAGGCTCTATGGATATCGATCTTCTTTCCAAGATGGTCAAGGAACTTATCCTTGACAATGACAGGGTGGTGCTTCCCGGTCTGGGCTCTTTTGTGGCTGAGATTGTCCCTGCTGCTTTTGCCGACAAGGGTTACACTATAAATCCCCCTTACCGACGTCTGTATTTCAGGTCGAAGCCTGATCAGGGGGAGGAACTGGCAAAGTTCTATTCTGATTCCAATAATGTAGACCTTGCTGTCGCTGACAGGATCGTGAAGGATTTTGTTGCAGAGCTCAAGTCTGTGCTTCATGTCAAGAAGACAGTGATCTTTCCTGGCTTGGGGCGTTTGAGGGCGACAAAGGAAAATACGGTTTTCTTCGTGGCTGATGAGGATCTTGATATCTATCCTGATGGTTTCGGGCTTGAACCGATTTCATTGAAGACTCACCAGGAGAGCCGTGAGGAGGTGGCTGCTGCTGTTGTGGGGCTGAAGTCGATATTGGATGATTCTCCTGCAGTGCTCCTGCCTGAGGATGCTCACCCGTCTGAGATGGTTGAGGATACTCTTCCGAATGATATTGTTGAACTGGAAGTTTTTCCAGAGGTGTCCCCGGAAGACGGAGTTGCAGCTGACCTTGAACCTGTACCAGTTTCTGAATCAGAGAGCGACCCGTCCCCTGAGCTGACTCCTGTTCCTGACCCGACGTCTGTTCCTTACCCGACGTCAGTCCCTGACCCGGTTCACGACCTCGCTCCTGAGCCAATGCCTGAGTCAATGCCTGAGTCAATGCCAGAGCCAATTCCAGAACCAGTGCCCGTACCAGAATCTGTCCAGCTTTCCACACCTGCAGCTGAAGTCCCGGAAGTCCCGGAAGCCCCGGAAACTCCAGACACTCCGGAAGTCAATGAGACTCAGGAAATCCGGAACCTCCAGCAGGCCCAGGAACATCAGGAATCGGCTCCAGTCATCAATGATGTGAAGCCAGCTGTCGCAGGTGCGCAGACACAGAAACCGTCAGGAAGAGGTTTCTGGAAGACTTTCGGAAAGGTGCTCCTGTGGACCTGTGTGTCAGTGGCGGCGCTCCTGGCAGTGTATGTGGCGGTGTCCCGTCTGTGTCCTGGACTGATGGATTCTGTTCTTTATACTCCGGAGGAACTGGAAATCGTCAATGACCTCAAGCAGGTTGTGGACATGTAAAACAAGAAAGCTATGTCGATAATGAATAAACACACTCAGAAGTTTCTTATACCTTGCTATTTTACCGATGCCTCATGGCGCCTCAAGCCGGCTTCCTTCATGGATCTTGCCCAGGAGGCTGCAAATCTTCACGCAACGGTGCTGGGCTTCGGATATGATGAAATGATAACTTCACGCAACGCATGGGTGCTTTCCCGCATGCACGTAGAGTTTGTGGATACCCCGAAGTGGCGTGATACCATCAATTTCACGACCTGGCACAAGGGCCTGAACAGGCTCTTTTTCCTCAGGGATTTCCTGGTGACTGATGATGAAGGTAATGTCAAGGTAAAGGCCACCACGTCGTGGCTTGTCCTGAATCTGGACACCCGCCGTCTTGTACGTGACCCGAAACTTATGGATGAGGGAACGAAGTGCCATGATAACGCCATCGACACTCCTGCCGACAAGGTGCAGATGCCTAAGGATGCGGCACCGGAGCTTGTGATGGAGCATGTGGTGAGCTACTCTGATGTGGATATGAACGGCCATGCAAATAATGCGATGTACATGCATTGGGCTATGGATGCTGTCGATTATAATCTCGCATCCACCAGACCTGTAAGGTCCATGACCCTGAATTTCAATCATGAGACCAAGCCGGGGGATGTGGTGTCGCTGTACCGTTATTCATGCGGGGATGAGTCGGGACTGCATGTGTATGTCGAGGGGAAAGTCGGTGATACTTCGGCTTTTATAGTGGAGGTGGTCTTCTGATATGATTGAGCTTATATATCCATATGACCTTGCTCCGGTCATTCCACGCCCGACCGCTGGAGCGTCAGCAAGCTATGCTGCAGCTTCGGAGTGGTTCCCGGTTGTGGAGCCGTCCGGACTGGTCGTCGGCCGTGCAGAACGCCGTTATTGTCATGGAGGAGCCAAGCCGCTCCATCCGGTTGTGCATATTCATATCATAGACCGTTATTCACGCATTTATCTGCAGAAACGTCCGTTGAGGAAGGATATCCAGCCAGGCAAGTGGGATACGGCAGTCGGTGGCCATGTATCATATGGTGAAACCATCATGGAGGCCTTGTTCCGCGAGGCTTCTGAGGAATTGGGGCTTGTGGAGTTCAATCCTATCCATCTGGAGACTTATGAATTCGAGTCCGAGGTGGAAAGGGAAATGGTGAGTGTCTTTGCGGCAGTAGGCTCGTATGAGCTTCATCCGGATCCGGAGGAAGTGGATGAGGGACGCTGGTGGGATGTCGCCGATGTGGATGCGGCAATTGGAAAAGGCCTGTTTACTCCGAATTTCGAGTCCGAATATGCGATGATTCGTTCATCTCTTTTGGCCCTTCTATAAAATCATTTGATATGTCGGAAATTGAAATCTTTGTTCCGTCGGTGCAGGATGGCTCCCTTCAGGTGGAAGGAGCGCATGCCGTACCGTTTGCTTCCATGCGTTCGGCCGCCGCTCTCAGATATGTGGCTGCAAATGCATCAGGAAGGTATATCGTCATATATACAAAGACTCTCCCTCTGCAGATAGGGATGTTTGCCCTTGAGAGGATGGCGGCAGTGGCTGATGATACGCTGGCCGATATGGTGTATGCGGATCATTATAAGGTTCTGGGCGGGCAGAAGATGCGTCATCCGCTGATTGATTGTCAGAAGGGGGCGTTGAGGGATGACTTCGATTTCGGCAGTGTCCTTCTGTTCAGGACTTCGTCTTTTGTGGAGGCGGTGGACGCCATGAGCTCCGACTGGCAGTGGGGTGCCTTGTATGATGTACGTCTCAGGATGGGCAATATAGTGCATATAAACGAGCCGCTTTATACGGAGCAGGAGATGGATACCAGGAAGTCGGGAGAAAAGCAGTTCGATTATGTGGATCCTCGCAACAGGGAAGTGCAGGTGGAGATGGAGAGGATATGCACAGGGCACCTGAAGCGTATTGGAGGCTATCTTGAGCCTTGCTTCAAGGATCCTGATGCGGGAGATTTCCGTGATGTGGATTTTCCTGTGACGGCTACTGTGGTGATACCGGTGTTCAACAGGATAAGGACTGTAAAAGATGCGGTGGAGAGCGCCCTGAGCCAGAAATGCGATTTCGGATATAATGTGATCGTCGTGGATAATCACTCCACGGATGGAACGACCGACCTTCTGGCCGGCATGGCCAGCAGCGACAGCAGGCTGATTCATGTGGTGCCTGAACGGGATGATCTCGGGATTGGCGGATGCTGGAATCTGGCTGTGCATCATCCGCAGTGTGGTGAATATGCTGTGCAGCTTGACAGCGACGATGTCTATAGCGGTCCGGATACGGTGCAGAAGATTGTGGACGCTTTCCGCCGGCAGAAATGTGCCATGGTGGTGGGAACATATCAGATGACGGATTTCCAGATGAACCCCATACCTCCGGGCATCATTGACCATAGGGAATGGACCGAGGGGAACGGGCGTAACAATGCTCTGAGAATCAATGGCCTCGGTGCACCAAGAGCTTTCTGGACTCCTCTGCTGAGGACTATCAATCTTCCGAACACAAGCTACGGGGAAGACTACGCCTTGGGATTGCGCATCAGCAGGGAGTTCCGCATAGGACGTATTTATGATGTGCTTTACTGCTGCCGCCGTTGGGAGGGAAATTCCGATGCCGCTCTTGATGTGGAAAGAGTGAATGCGAATAATCTCTACAAGGACAGGATCCGTACATGGGAACTGGAGGCAAGAATAAGGATGAACGGAAGATGAAACAGGATGTCATACATAAGTTTGTAGGAGATCAGCTTTCGCTGTGGCCTCTTGCATGTGATAACTTCCGGGCACTTAAAGGTGTGGAAGTCAGGGAGATGGAGGTGGGAGGACTGAAGGTCATGCTCCAGCATAATCCCTCCAGGATAATATCGTCGGCAGCAAAGACAGATGCCGCTTCCCTTCAGGCGCGAAGGTGTTTCCTTTGTCGTGAGAACAGACCGGCCGAGCAGATATCCATGTCCTTCGAAGGCCGCAAGGGAAAGAAATATGATATTCTGGTAAATCCGTATCCCATATTTCCGGACCATCTCGTGATTGCATCCCAGAAGCATACGGACCAGTCCATATGGAAAAGATATATAGATATTCTGGATCTGTCTTCGCGCTATCAGGGTTATACGTTTTTCTACAACGGTCCCAGATGTGGAGCTTCTGCCCCTGACCATCACCATTTCCAGGCTACACGCAGAGGACTGATGCCGTTGGAAAACGATGTGGACAGGGAACTGGATGCCATGCTGGACAATCCGGGCAATGCAAGGGAGATAGCCAGGGACACGGTGTTCGATTATATGACTGCAGTCCAGGATGCGAAGCTTTATCACTACCGCAGGTTTGTTCGAGGCATATTCGTGATAAGGGCCCGCACGTCAAAATCCTCGGCCAAGATGTTCTATAGGTTTCTTGATACCCTGTCCGTTCCGGAGGGGGATTCGGAACCGCGATTTAATCTTATAACATATTGTAAATCTGGGGAATACCGCACGATAATAATCCTCAGGACCACTCATAGGTCCCATCATTATTTCACGGAGGGACCTTCCCGTCTGACCATGAGCCCGGGCTGCGCCGATATGGGGGGCATGTTCATCGCTTCAGTAAGGGAGGACTATGACAAGCTTACTCCTGAACTTCTGGAGGAAATGCTGGGGGAGATCACATATTCGCGCCAGATGGAGGAGGATGTGGTGTGGAAGCTTTCCCGCAAGCAGCCTTCGCTTTCCGTGGGGATAATGTCGGCAAAGGAGATTGAGTTTGAAATGATTTCCGATGGGGCAGGTGTGCAGAAGGCAGTCTTCAGGGAAGGCAGGATAGAATATGCGGGAGCCTTGTATGACGAGTTGTATTTCGGTGAACAGACCCTTTCCACTCATTTTGCAGAACCATCGTTCATACTCTACGGAGTGACAATCGGGGTGGGCTTCCATTGGGAAAGGAAGGAGGATCAGAAATTTGCGGGTGCATTGAAGATTATCGTGGAAGGAGACCGTCTTACGGCAGTGAATGTCGTCGGGGTGGAGGACTATCTGCTGAGCGTGATTTCATCGGAGATGAATGCCGGGGCTTCGGAAGAGTTTCTCAAGGCCCATGCCGTCATATCCCGTTCATGGGTAATGGCACGAATGAATGCATCCGGAGATATATGCAGAAAGGAATATCCTTCATATGTGACAGGGCTTCCTTCCCTGGTGACATACCTTGACGGTTTGATGCACAAGGATAGTCTTGAGTGCGGCCCGGATGATGTGGAATATGTGAAATGGTATGACCATGAGGATCATAGGAATTTTGATGTATGTGCAGATGACCATTGCCAGAGATATCAGGGACTTACCAGGGCGACGGGAGAGAAGGTACGTAAGGTGATAGACCGGACATGGGGGCAGGTGCTGACCTATGACGGGGAGCTTTGCGACGCCCGCTTCTCGAAGTGCTGCGGCGGAAGGATGGAACTCTTTCCGACATGTTGGGAAGACAGCTGCAAGCCATATCTCCAGGCTCTGCCAGATGCGCCGGACCATGCTGAAGATGGGAAATGCTTCTGCGATACGGAGGATGCGGAGGTGCTGTCACAGATTCTGAATGACTACGATCTCGAGACAAGGGATTTCTTCCGTTGGACGAGGACATATGGCAGGGAGGAACTTGGAGAGCTGATAGAAAGCCGCTGTGGTGTGCATGTGGGAAGAGTCGTGTCGCTGGATGCGCTGCAGAGGGGGCCTTCCGGACGAATCATGAAATTGAGGATTACCGGTGAGTGCCGGACTTTAGTCGTGGGCAAAGAGTTGGAAATCAGACGGATATTGTCTGACAGCCATCTTAAGAGTTCTGCTTTTGAAGTGGAGTATAAGGGTGAGTCCATAGTGCTTCATGGCTCGGGATGGGGACACGGTGTCGGCCTGTGCCAGATCGGAGCTGCGGTCATGGCATCGGAGGGGTATGACTATCGGGAAATCCTCGGTCATTACTATCCTGGTGCTGAAATCTCAAAAATGTGACATTTATGAAGAACCATCATAGATCTCCATGGCTGTGGGTACCTACGCTTTATTTTGCGGAAGGCATCCCGTATTTCGTGGTGAACAACATCTCAGTGGTGATGTTCAAGAGCATGGGTATGCCCAACGGTGAGCTTGCCTTGTTCACGAGCATGTTATATCTTCCGTGGGTGATCAAGCCTTTGTGGAGCCCGTTCGTGGACATCATAAGAAGCAAGCGGTGGTGGATAATAGCCATGCAGACCCTCATGTCTGCCGCTATGGTTGCCCTGCCTTTCATGCTTCCGGATGTGGCAGGAGAGACTTTGTCGGATACACCGATGTTCTATATTACTCTGGTCATGTTCTGGGTGACAGCCTTTGCATCAGCCACCCATGACATAGCTGCAGACGGCTTTTATATGCTGGGGCTCGATGGCGGGACCCAGGCTGAATTCGTGGGCATCAGGAGCACCTTCTACCGCCTTTCGTCAATCTTCGGACAGGGGGTGCTTGTAGCTCTTGCCGGCTATCTGGAGAGAAGCATGCAGGATGTCCATATGGCATGGAAGATTACTCTGATACTGTCTGCCGTGATGTTTGCAGCCATTACCTTATACCACACATGGACTCTGCCAAGGCCAGCTGTAGACAGGATGGCTTCCAGCACCTCGGCTTCGGAGATCTTCAAGGAGTTCGGAAGGACTTTCTCCACCTTCTTCCGGAAGAAGCATGTGGCTGTGGCAATGGCCTTCATGCTGCTGTACAGGCTCCCTGAGGCGTTCCTTGTGAAGATGATGAACCCTTTCCTGATGGATCCGGTGTCAGCAGGAGGCCTGGGCCTGACAACGGAGATGGTGGGACTGATATATGGTACTATAGGAGTTGCGGCGCTCACCGTGGGCGGCATTCTCGGGGGATTGGCTGCGTCAAGATGGGGCCTGAAGAAGGTGTTGTGGCCGATGGCTCTTGCCCTTACCCTTCCGTGCCTTTCCTTTGTCTTTCTTGCTGCTTTCCAGCCGTCACAGCTGTGGATTGTCGGGTCCTGCGTGGCTTTGGACCAGTTCGGCTACGGTTTCGGCTTTACTGCCTATATGCTGTATCTTATATATTTCTCCGAAGGGGAATTCAAGACCTCGCATTATTCGCTCTGCACGGCTTTCATGGCTTTGAGCATGATGCTTCCGGGGCTTGTGGCAGGATATGTGCAGGAGATGCTGGGCTACACTTCATTCTTCGGTTTTGTGATGGTGTGCTGTCTTGTGACCGTGCTTGTCACCCTGCTGGTGAAGGTGGAGCCTGAATTTGGAAAGAAACATTAATCTGTCATGTCGAGCGAAGTCGAGACATCCTTAAATAGATAGTTATATGAAATATTCAAGCATTATGATTCTGACCGCCCTCCTTGGACTTGTATCCTGTGGAGGCAGATATGTCACGCCGGTGGAGGCTTCACAGACGGGTGTTTCCCTGTCGTTCTTCAGTCATGTCAATGCGGTGTCAGGGCCGGATGAGAACGTGGTCACATCGCCTTATAGTGCGGCAGTATGCCTTTCGATGCTGGCTGAGGGGGCTGAAGGAAAGACGCGCGAGGAATTCGATGCTGCACTTGGAGGAATCATGTTCAAGGCAGAGGATCTCGGCAGCAATGATACAGTGGTGGTGAAATCAGCCAATTCGATATGGATAGATGACAACTTCAGTATCAGGAACACTTATACCGATCTGCTCCAGAGGGATTTCGATGCTTTTGTCACAACCCAGAGGTTTTCTGACCCCGCGACCGTGAAGGCCATAAACAACTGGTGCCTGGAGCATACAGAAGGCAAGATCGGCGAAGTCATCGACAGACTCTCTCCGGGAATGGTGATGGTGCTTGTGAATGCCTTGTATTTCAATGCTCCATGGCTTGACGGCTTCGATCCGGAACTCACCCGCAAGGAAATGTTTCATGGCAGGTCAGGAAAGTCTGAGGTTATGATGATGCATCGCACCGGCCGGTACAACTATGCTCAGGTTCATGGCGCACAGATAATCCAGCTGCCTTATGAGGGAGGTCGTTACAGCATGTTTGTCGCACTTCCTCCAGCAGGAATGGATATAGATAAAGCTATTCCTCATATTACCGAGGAGGCCTTGAACGCGGCGGTTGAGGCAATGCAGCCGGTGAAGGTGAAACTCAGTCTGCCAAAATTCAAGGTAGAGACATCAATGCTTCTGAACGAGGCTCTTCAGGATATGGGTATAAAGACTGCCTTCACTTCCGCTGCGGATTTCCATGGTATTGCTCAGATGGGACCTCTGGTCCTGGACCAGGTGAAGCAGAAATGCTATGTGGAAGTCGCGGAGAAGGGGACTGAGGCTGCTGCTGTCACTATGGCTCAGATACGTCTGACCTCAGTGCGTCCTGATTCTTTCGATACTCAGGTGATGAATGTGGACAGGCCTTTCGTCTTTATGATTGCTGACGGGTACTCAGGAAACATCCTCTTTGCCGGCAAAATCATTAACCTTTAGGCATCCCCATGTGGAATGATCAAAACATTTTTATAATGAACCGTCTGACCCTGTTATTCAGTTTACTGTTCTGTTTATGCGGATGCCGAAGTGTAATGGCGTCCGGCGAGCCTGTCGTGAAACCTGGAGTCGAAGTACTCCGTGAGTCCGGTTTTGAAGGACTTGTCGGAAAACGTGTCGGTCTTGTGACTAACCCGAGCGGAGTCGATTCAGGACTCAAGTCCACCATTGACATACTCTTTGAGGCTCCGGAAGTGGAACTGGTGGCCCTATATGGCCCTGAACACGGAGTCAGGGGTGATGTCTATGCCGGTGACAAGGTGGATGATATGAAGGATTCAGCTACAGGCCTTCCCGTATATTCCTTATATGGTGCTACACGTAAGCCGACACCCGCTATGCTTGAGGGAATCGATGTCATGGTATATGACATCCAGGATGTCGGGGCGCGTTCATACACCTTTATCAGCACCCTTGGGCTTGTGATGGAGGCTTGTGCTGAGGCAGGTATCGAGGTCATGGTACTTGACAGGCCCAATCCCCTCGGAGGACTGAAAGTGGAAGGATGTTATGTGGAGCAGGAATTCAACTCTTTTGTTAGCCAATACAGGATACCTTATGTCTACGGGCTCACTGTAGGTGAACTTGCCATGCTCATCAATTCCGAAGGACTCAACCGCGGCCAGAAGGGAAATCAGTCTCCGCGGGTGTGCAAGCTGACTGTAGTGCCTATGGAAGGCTGGAAAAGAGAGATGCTTTATCAGGACACCGGTCTGCCATGGGTGCTCCCGTCGCCGAACATCCCTTTCAAGGAATCGCCTCAGTATTATGTCGCTTCCGGAATCTGCGGGGAATTGTACGGGTTCCTGAATATCGGAGTCGGCTATACGCTTCCGTTCCAGGTGTCCGGAGCCACATGGATAGATGCTGACAGGCTCAAGGCAAAGCTTGACAGCTATGCTCTTCCGGGTGTCTCCTTCAGGACCATCTGGTACAAGCCGCTTTCAGGCACTCTGAAAGGACAGCTTGTGCAGGGAGTTCAGTTTTTCTTTACAGATTATGCTTCAGCCAGGATAACAGAGGTGCAGTTCCATGTGATGCAGGCTATTGTGGAACTCTATCCTGATAAGAAGCCGTTTGAAGTCTGTGACCGCATAGGACTCTTCGATAAGGTCTGCGGCACCGACAAGGTACGTCATCTTTTTTCCAGGAACTATCGTTTCGACTCGATCCGCACCCTCTGGCGCAAGGACGAGACAGCCTTCCGTTCCCTCAGCTCGAGATACCATCTCTACGACTGACCGGATATCCTTCCCATAACTGGAGTGTGAGGGAGTCTGCTGCAGATATACTTGTAGCGGAGGGACCTGGCGCATGCATCCGGCCGGCCTTCGTCAGAAATTTGGAGCTATTCCTGGGGCGGTTATGCACATGGACATGTAGTCGAGGTTTACCCAGATGTCGTACGTGCCGTCAGCAATTATCATGTTCTTTCCATTGCTTATCAACCCTATGGAGCTTCCTATACCCACTTCAGTCTCATACGGTACTCCCAGATTCTCATCCCAGGAATTGTCATAACGTATCTTGAAATAATTCGGATATTCGTTGAAAGTGACCCCATATGCCACCAGAAGATTCCCCTGCAGATACATCGGAATATCCGTACTGCTTCCCCATTGATTGAAACTGCCGCATATACCCCATAGGGTGTTGTCGCCTTCAACGATAGGGCTGGAGGAACACTTGACTATTTGACCATAAAGTATGAATTCGTCCTTTCCGTAGAAAGGTACCACGTAATAATCGGTGTCAGTTTCAAGTACGCTGAAATTTATAGTGAAATAATGATGATCAAGCATGAAGCCGTCCAAGTTGATTATTTGACCATTCTTCGCAGGGTCGGCATCTGTCGAATACTGTAAGCCGAAATTATAGTAATATTCAAACATCAGATCTAAATCTACATGACCGCTGACTGTAGCCGAACCATTACTCACATATGCCATTTCAATCTCTATCGGAAATGACTTCCTGACATTGTCATCATCACAGGCCGCCGCCAGCAGCACCGCCATGATCACTATACACAATTTCTTCATACTGATTTCATTATAAATGATCTGCAAATATAACAATTCTTCCGACAATCCCTCAGCGCTTTCACGAAACCGTGCACTTGAGGCATTCCGGTTACCTTCCTGCTCCGGCCCTCGCCTGACCTCATCTTCGGTGACACGACGCAGGGAAATCAACCTGAAACCTTGCGTCGTGGCTAAGCTGCCGGTTTTTGCGGACAGGCACATGCTTCTGCAGATGACCCATGATCTGTCATAGGAATCCGGAGAAGTTTTCGTACATTGCCGTTTCAGAGGTCATTCCGTCCGCTGCATCAAAGAATAACCCATCCTGTGTAGAGTCATCGGGACCGTCAGTCAATAAAAACCTGCGAAAAGTGACTGACGGTCCTTGTTTTTGCCTGAAATGGTCGGTTTTGGGTACCGTCAGTCAGAAAAATGGGCAAAAACCTGACTGACGGTCCTCCAAAGGTATGAATGTGAGCTCATTCTGGCCACCGTCAGTCAGAAAACCGGACGAAAAGGTGACTGACGGTGTGCTGCGGACTAGTCTTGATCTCTCCCCGGGCGCCCCTGGCCATTAGAACGCATAGCTGACAGAAAGGCCGAAGGCACGGGTCTGGGAACCGATTGAAGGGGATTTTGCGAAGTGGTTGAGGCCCATGATGTGGCTACAGCCGATTCCGACTCCGTAGATATGGAGTTTGGCTCCGAATTGGAGACCCATGTCGAATCTGTTGAAAGCCTGGCTGACCTCTTCTTCCGGGAACAACGGATAGGTGCCGTCGGAAATTATTCCGCCGTCTGTCCCTTCCATGGTATAGCGGATCTTGCCTCCAACTGCGTATCCGGCGTAGGCTCCTGCTTCAAGAATGATTCTTATGTCGGAGGTGAATCTTAATGAAGCTGTCAGCTGGACCGGCAGTCTGAGGTTCCTGAAAGTGACTTCGGTATAGTCCGGCTGCTGGCTTGTGGTTCTGTCGCTTCCGGCTGTGTAGGTGTTGAATGCAAGTCCTGCCTGCAAGCCAAGATAGCCGTTGAAGTTGTAGCGTGCCATGACTCCTGCTTCCCATCCGGAAAACGATCCGGACTCCGGGAACGAGTCGTTGAGCCAGAATTTTCCGGTGAAGAAGTACGGCTCAAATTTCCATTTGCTGTAATACTTCTCATCCTTCGTCATAACAACAGAAATCGATCTTCTGCCCTCGACAGGAATCCTCTGAGTCTTATATCCGATATATGATAATTCTATAATGTCGTCTGTTTGGGCAGTAATATAGAATTTTCCATTGATATCTGTTATTGTACCTTTATTCGTGCCTTTGACAAGAATGGCCACTGCCATTAACGGCTCTCCATTAGAATCCCTCACCACTCCGGTGACGTAGATGTTCTGCTTTCTATCCTGCGAAGGCTTCACCTCCGTCTTCCGGACTGGCTGACCTGCAGAGGCTGCCGTCATCGTATGGCTCACGGTGGCGGTCTGGTTCTCGACTACGGTGACGGAAGTCTCGTAATCCTTATATCCCTTCCGTGAAATCCTTACCTGATGGCTCCCGGTCAGGAGCTGTGTCCTTACAGGAGTCTGACTGAAGAGCTTGCCGTCGATATATACGTCGGAAATGGGAGGAGTGCTTTCCACTAACAGTGTTCCGAGGATGGCCTCTGGAGATTTCAAGGTTATTGTCTCACCATCCATTGCAGGAGTTATGTCGTGGGACATGACCTGACTCCTGTGGTTGGCCTTTTTTGTTTCAATTCTGTTGGGACCGGAAGTGAGGGCCCCGGTCCATCTGCCGTTGCCTTTGTGGGAACCGTTCACCCAGATCTCGGCTCCATCCGCAACTTCAAGAGTGACATTTGCGAAATTGGCTGTAAGTGTTGCGCTTACTTCCGAAGTCTCGTTGTCCCTGACAGTCACCGTGCTCTGGAAGGGCTTGTACATGGGTTTGGTGATCCTGAGGCTGTGCTCTCCGCTGGCTATTTCCATGGATTTCAGAGGAGCCTTTCCGATGTATTCATTATCCAGATACACATCGGCTCCGTCGGTATCCGTACGGGACGGTATTTCGATCCATCCGTATGCCGGCATGAGGTCTACATTTACTATGTGCTTGTTAATCAGGTCATTCACTATGACCGACCCCGAGAATGTGTGGTACTTCGGTGCACGTACAGTGTATTCATATGTACCGAAATGCTTGTTTGCGAATGCGGCCCCGTCCACTACGTCGAGCACCATGCCGTCAAACTCGACCGAGGCATGTGAAGGTGTAACCTGAAAGACCACGTACTGCTGATGTGACTCCAGACTCAACGGGAAGAAGATGCGGCTCATGGATACGTTTATCTTCTGCTCGGTCTCGTCCGTCCCGTCTTTGATTTTCACGATGTGGTCGCCGACTGCCACAGCTGTCAGCGTGAGCATCCGGTCAGCCCCGATGATTCCCCGGTAGGTCCCGTCGAGATAGACTTCTGCTCCGGTCCTGTCGCATTCTACCGTAACTGAATACTTCTGCTCGCTCCAGCCTTCGAGGGAATATTCCCTGTTGCCTATCAGATCTACTGTTATGGTGTTGGACTCGCCGAGGGCCGGATGAGTTATATAGAAACGTACTCCAGGGCGGGCAGTCAGCTCGAAGATGATGCCGTTACCTCCGTATGCAATGGTCTTTTTCATGACAATCACATTGCCTCCTACAGGATGTACATCCACCTGAGCCACTTCTTCAGGAGTCATCCTGTTGAGGTGAAGCTTGATGCGTGCGCATTCCCTGTTGGAGCGGTCTTTCCCTATCTTGTCAATTGAAACCCCAGTTAGAGCATCCTGCTGTATGAGTCCGAATGAAGTCCCGTCGAGCACGATGGCTGTGTTCTGGGCATGGCAGAAGCATGAACCTATGATTGAGAAAAGAGCTATTAGGTATATGCGGATAGTCTGTTTCATAATGGGGTTATAGCAGGTGGTTATAGGCGAATTGCAGTTTTTCCATGTCACCGGAAGATTCAAGTTCCATGGAGAACCCGTCTTTTCGTATAAGTCCTTCTGACTGCATTACTTCCATAAGATGACGTGCGACCGCCGGTGCGGGATCGATTATGCTGACAGGCCTTTCCGGGACCATTCCGGATGCGACCTTGAGAATGACATCAGACAGAAAAGGGTAGTGTGTGCAGCCGAGGACTATCGTGTCGGCTCCGGCATCCAGAAGCGGACAGAGACTGTCCCTTACGGTATCTTCGGCCAGGGGACCGCAAACCACGCCCTGCTCCACAAGCTCCACAAATCCCTGGCCCACATGTTCCACCACTCTGACATCATCTGCCCATAGGGCACATGTATCGATGTATTTGCTTGCCTTGAGGGTACCGGCTGTAGCGAGGACTCCCACGACTCCTGTCCTTGTCGCCTTGGCTGCCGGTTTCACTGCCGGTTCCATGCCGATGAAGCTGACAGGAAATTCGTCTCTTAAGGTGGAGATTGCGGCTGCCGTAGCGGTGTTGCATGCCACGACTATTATATCTGCTCCTTTGTCCAGAAGATGCCTGGTGATTGTCCTTGCCCTGTCAATGATGTATTCCTGGGATTTTTCACCATAGGGACAATGGGCGCTGTCGGACCAGTAGACGTACTTTTCTTCAGGAAGAACCCTGCGGATCTCCCTGAAGACGGACAGACCGCCCACCCCTGAGTCAAAAATACCGATCATAATCTGCAAATATACTGTTTTTCTGCTATTTTTGTGTGTTGATTCGCCGGCAGAATTAAAATTGTCAGATATTCTGATATGCCGATGAAAGGATAATGTGAAATCAATAGTAAAGAGATGTCATTGATAATTCCAAACAGTTATGTGAATCTGCTGGGAACGGTGGAGAATACGGAAAAGGCCATAAAGGCTGTCAAGGATATGTTTCAGGATAACCTGTCCGCTCAACTTGCCCTTCTGAGGGTGACGGCACCCATGGTGGTGATGAGCGGGACCGGACTGAATGATGACCTTAACGGCTTTGAGCGTCCTGTATCCTTTCCTGTGAAGGATATGAATGATTCAAAGGCGGAAGTCGTGCATTCGCTGGCTAAATGGAAGAGGGTGAAGCTGGCACAGATGGGTGTGAAGCCGGGAAGAGGTATATATACGGATATGAATGCGCTTCGTCCGGATGAGGAATTGGATAACCTCCATTCAATCTATGTGGATCAGTGGGACTGGGAGAGGGTGATTACTCCTCAGGAGCGTACGCTCGATTATCTTAAGCGTACGGTCCGCCGTATATATGAGGCTATCAAGGTGACTGAAAACAAACTGTATGTCGAGTTTCCACAGATAGAGCCGATGCTGCCCGAGGATGTGTTTTTTATCCATGCGGAGGAACTTTTGAGGATGTATCCCGGATTGTCTGCAAAGGAAAGGGAAAATGCTGTGGTGGAGAAACATAAGGCGGTATTCGTCATCGGCATAGGTGCACAGCTGCAGGACGGGAAACCTCATGATGGCAGAGCTGCCGATTATGACGACTGGAGTACGCTGAACGAAGAAGGATATGAGGGACTTAATGGCGATCTGCTGTTGTGGAATCCGGTGCTGGGAAGTGCTTTTGAGGTCTCGAGCATGGGAATCCGTGTGGATGAATCCGCTCTTCGCAGACAGATTGAGCAGAGAGGGGAACAGTGGAAGGAGAAGCTCATGTATCACAGGATGCTGCTGGATGGGGAACTGCCGTATACGATCGGCGGAGGAATCGGACAGTCCCGTCTGTGCATGTATCTTCTGCGCAAGGCCCATATAGGTGAGATCCAGTCCAGCATATGGCCTGAAGGCATGCGGGAACTCTGCCTTCAGCATGGAATCGAGCTGGTGTGATTGTGATAATAATTGCTATCTTTGTACGTTTTATAAGCGATAAGATGATAAGTTTTGAACAGATTAAGGCCTTGCAGCAGCGTGTGGAGACGTTGGGCAAGTGCATAGATATAGACAGTAAGCGTGCGGATGTGGCGGAAAGGACGGAAAAGACCCTTGCTGCAGATTTCTGGGATGAGCCGAAGGAGGCGGAGAAGTTTCTGAAGGAGCTTTCCGGTGTGAAGTTCTGGGTGACGGGGTTTGACAAGGTGGCGACGACCGTGGAAGACCTCAATGTGCTTCTTGATTTTGCACGTGAGAGCATGGATGGCTCTGAGGATGAGCAGACTGATGAAGTGATGGAACTGGAGGAGGCATATAAGGCTGCCATGGATGAGCTGGAGGCCCTGGAGCTCCGCAATATGCTTGGTGAAGAGGGAGATAATCTCGGCGCGGTGCTCACAATCAATTCCGGCGCGGGTGGTACTGAGGCAAACGACTGGTCGGCGATGCTGATGCGTATGTATGTGCGTTGGGCAGAACGCAACGGCTACAAAGTCACTGTCACTGATGAACTTGAGGGCGAGGATGCCGGCATCAAGTCGGTGACGATGCAGGTTGAGGGTGATTATGCTTTCGGCTACCTCAAGGCTGAGAGCGGGGTGCACCGTCTTGTGCGCATATCTCCTTTCAATGCACAGGGAAAGCGCCAGACCACTTTTTCATCAGTGTTTGTATATCCGTTGGTTGATGATTCGATTGAGATTGAAATCAACCCTGGAGATCTGGAGTGGGATACATACCGTTCGAGCGGTGCGGGCGGTCAGAATGTGAATAAGGTTGAGACCGGTGTCCGTGTAAGGCACATCCCGTCAGGAATCGTGGTCGAGAATACCGAGACACGTTCCCAGCTGGACAATAGACAGAATGCCCTCAGGATCCTGAAGTCCCGACTGTATGATATCGAACTGAAGAAGCGTCAGGAGAAGCAGGCGGAACTGGAAGGTCAGAAGAAGAAGATCGAATGGGGTTCCCAGATACGAAGCTATGTCCTTCATCCGTACAAGATGGTAAAGGACCTGCGCACCGGACATGAGACTTCAGACACCCAAGGAGTACTCGACGGCGACCTGAATGATTTCATGAAGGTATTCCTGATGGGGAATGGAGCCTGATTGACTTTTTTGGTGACATGTAATACTTGAATTATGAATAGATTTGTTTCTTTATTGGTCTGCTCATGTGCCCTTATATTTGCTTCATGCGAATCAGACCTGTCAGGTACAGACTCCGGAACTTCGGGAACTTCAGGCACAGGCGGTTCCGAGACTTCTGGAACTAATGTGTCGTTTAAAAGGCCGGATGCCCTGATCGGCGACCAGCCGGCAGATGATTCCTATGTGCGTCTTGTAGTCCAGCTGAAGTCTGTAAAGGAGGGAGGCCCGGTCTACAATTATGCAAATACCATCAATCTGAATGCCCTTTCAAGCGTAGAGATTCCGGAGATAGCTGAAGGTGAGTATAATGTGTATGCGTGGGCGGATTCATTCAGCTCGCAGAAGGATAGCCCGTCCTTCTACAATGTGGAAAACCTTTCAAATATCTTTTTCGGGGGTGATGGCTATGGCAGTGTCGCTTCGGGTGCCAAGACTGCGTACTATGTTTCTCAGGAGAATGTGAAGATAGATGGCAGCAGGCTTGATCTTGATATGCGTCTGCCGCATGGAGGCTATAGGATTCTCATGACTGATCTGTATTCCGTGTTGGGCGATAAGGGAGCCGGATGTAAGGCTGTCGTGACATATGCAGGATTCCTTCCGTCGGGATTCAATGTATATACCCAGAGAGTGGTTGATTCCGTGCCGGGAGCTTCCTACAGCATGTCCCTTCCTGAAATTACAGCCAGGAATACTATCTGTGTCGCAGAGGACATTGTGCTGTGTGGACAGAATACGTCTCAGGTGTCGGTGTCTGTAAAAATCCTGGATAAGGATGGAGAAGTGTGTTGGATGTCCGACCAGATCATGATCCCTTTGGAGAATGGCAAGGTCAATGAACAGAATATCTTGATACAGCCCAAAGAGTAGATTCTGATTCCGGATCATTCGGGGATCCGATATCCGTTCTGAAGTACCTCCCCGAGCATAGGGGCAAAAGTTAAGAGGCCGACTAACACTTATTAGTCAGCCTCTCTTCATTTTACTTGCTGGTCTCGACAATTGAAGCCATCCTGATGATGCCCTCCTTAAATGATATATTGAACTTTCTATGAATGTTTCATATATTTACAACGATAAATTGGGATTGTAGGGCTTGTCGTTCTTACTTTGCTATGCTCTGGCGCCGGATGATTTCATAAGTTACTATAATCAAAAACTGTTTTCCTTAATGATGAACAATAATGGGTCCTTTTACAGAGAGTAGATTCCTTAATATTATGAGACAGGTAGCTCCTGTCAGTGATGAGACTGCTGCGCTGCTGGCTGAACATCTACACCCGACTACCTTTGCTAAACACGAGATGGTATTGAAGGCTGGAGTGATGTGCAAGTATCTATGGATGATAGAAAGTGGAAGCCTGCGTCACTTCTGGCTTATGGCAGATGGCAGGGAGATAAACACGTCATTTTCTGTGGAAGGTCACCTGGTCTTCAGCATGGATGAAGTGTACTATGGGAAATTAAGCGAGGAATATGCCGAGACAATGGAGCCGGTAGAAGCCTGGAGGATTTCCGTAGAGGATATGAACTTTCTTTTTGAGACCAATCTGGAACTATGCAATTGGGGACGAATCATCCATCAGAACGAATACAGACGACTACATAGGTCTCATAAGGAACGACTGACCCTTTCTGCAACCGAAAGATATAGGATGTTCAAGCAGCAGTTCCCGAAAGTTCACCAAAGGGCCAACCTGGGATATATAGCCTCATATCTCGGGATTACCCTTTCCACATTGAGTCGTCTGAGGACTGAAGAATGATTTTGACATAGGACAAATTTATTCCGGACTAAAATTGCGATTTTTGCCATAAATTATGATGACATGACACTAAACAACACTAAACGAGAAATCTGGATCGACTGGATGAGGGTAACTGCATGTTTCTTTGTTGTGCTTATCCATTGCTGTGAACCGTTTTACTTAGGTGGTGAAGGTTCTCTTATCCTCACGAAAACAGATGCAATCTGGGTATCTGTCCTGAATGTACTTCCAAGGGCGGCGGTCGCTCTATTCGTAATCGCATCAAGTTATCTGCAGTTCCCTCTGCACTATGATGCAAAAGAATTTTTCTGCAGGAGAGCTGCAAGAATTCTTATTCCGTTTTTCTTCTGGACAGTGATATATGCTCTTGTCTGGGGTGAACCGGTACAGAATTTCAAGGATCTTATGCTCAATTTCAATTATGCGGCTGGACATCTCTGGTTTGTCTATATGATAGTCGGAATATATCTCCTTATGCCACTTCTCTCACCTTGGGCAGAAAAGGTTTCAAAAAAAGAATTGCAGTTCTATCTTGCGATATGGCTTTTTACTACTCTAATTCCTCTGATTCGCGGATGGATAGGTGGGCCGGCTCCTGTCATGTATGGCCCTTCCGGCATTCCGAATCCGGCAAAATTTCCATTATGGGGAGAAGCAAGCTGGAATACATATGGTATGTTCTACTACATGAGCGGCTTCATCGGCTATCTTATGCTGGGACTTTATTTCCGAAGGTTTGTCGGAGAATTGTCATGGAAAAAGACTCTGTCTATCGCACTTCCACTATTCTTCATAGGATTCTCCATATGTTCATTCGGGTTCTTGGCAGGAGTCTGGCGTGATTCCAACGGCAATTTTCCTGTTGAGGGACCCGTAGGGCTTGCAGCAATATGGGAAGTCCCTTGGCTGAATGATGGAGCTGGAATTGCCCTTATGACAATAGCCTGGGTGCTGCTTTTCCGCAAAATTACAACCGGAGGCTGGTTCTATGAGAAGATAGTTCTCCAGGTGTCAAAGTCCAGTTATGGTATGTATCTCTGCCATATGTTGCTGCTGTCGGTCATTTCCGCGTGGATACGTTCGTCTTTTGGTCTTGGAGATGAAGGTATAATAGGCATTTGGACAACACCGGTTCAAATATTGTCAGGAGCTTTAATTATATTTACAGTGGAGGCTGTATTCTGTGTTCTTGTTCGGAAAATTCCGAAAGTCGGTAAATGGATAATCGGGTAAGATACGCAGTTTAATTACCCATGATAAGACCACTTTGGATTGTTACTCCCTGTCCACGATAATGCCGGTTTTCGTGGACAGTTCACTGGTCTCAGCAATCCCCAAAGTCTAGCCACCGCATTTTGCGGTGGTTTTTCTTTGATAGGAACGGAAGGCTGAACCGGTGGGCCAGAAAATCGGCCGTTTTCCTGGCCACGGATGGGAAAATGAGAGCGCCGGCCAGAAAAGAGGCCTTTTTTATGGCCAGGGTCTGGGATATTTGTTATATTTGCATGATTTAGATCTCTCGACTCCCTGCGGTCGCTCGAGATGACAGAAGGAAGAACGGTCGCTCGAGATGACAGAAGAAGAGTCGTTCGAGATGACAGAAGAAGAGTCGTTCGAAATGACAGAGGAAGAGCAGTCGCCAAGATGACAATGTGAGGATTGCTCGAGATGACTCCCTGTCGTCCGGATTGAGTGTGCCCATGTCATTTCGACCGAGCGAAGCGAGTGGAGAAATCTGTAAACAGAAGAAAATATAAACTAACATTATACAAAATGGCTGAATTTAAGTATGCACCTATGTTTCAGCTTGGCGAGGACAAGACTGAATACTACAAGATTCCGGGTTCGGAGCAGTATGTGAGCACAGGCGAGTTCGAGGGTCATGAGATGCTCAAGATTGCTAAGGAGGGACTTACTGTTATGGCTAACACAGCTTTCCGTGATGTTTCATTCATGCTTCGTCCTGAACATAATGAGATGGTTGCCAAGATCCTTCATGATCCTGAGGCTTCCGAGAATGACAAGTATGTGGCTCTGACCTTCCTCCGCAATGCAGAGGTTGCCTGCAAGGGCAAGCTTCCGTTCTGCCAGGACACCGGTACTGCGATAATCCACGGCGAGAAGGGCCAGCAGGTGTGGACAGGCTATTGCGACGAAGAGGCTCTTTCTCTCGGAGTATACAAGACCTACACTGAGGAGAATCTCCGTTATTCACAGAATGCACCTCTCACCATGTATGAAGAGGTCAATACAAAGTGCAACCTTCCTGCCCAGATCGATATCGAGGCTACTCATGGTGCTGAATATCACTTCCTTTGCGTGACTAAGGGTGGCGGCTCTGCAAACAAGACATATCTCTATCAGGAGACAAAGGCGATCCTCAATCCGCAGACTCTCGTTCCGTTCCTCGTTGCAAAGATGAAGACTCTCGGAACAGCTGCATGCCCTCCATATCACATCGCATTCGTGATCGGTGGTACTTCGGCTGAGAAGAACCTCCTTACAGTGAAGCTCGCTTCAACAAAGTTCTATGACGAACTTCCGACTACAGGTGACGAGACAGGACGCGCATTTCGTGACATCGAACTTGAGAAGCTCGTTCTCGAGGAGGCTCACAAGATCGGCCTCGGTGCTCAGTTCGGCGGAAAGTACTTCGCGCATGACGTGCGCATCATCCGTCTTCCACGCCACGGCGCAAGCTGCCCTGTAGGTCTGGGTGTAAGCTGCTCTGCTGACCGCAACATCAAGGCGAAGATCAACAGGGATGGTATCTGGATCGAGAAGCTCGACGATAATCCTGCACGCCTCATCCCTGAGGAACTCCGTCAGGCAGGCGAAGGCGAGGCAGTCAAGATCAACCTCGACCAGCCTATGGCTGACATCCTCAAGGAGCTCACCAAGTATCCTGTATCGACACGTCTGAGCCTTAACGGTACAATCATCGTAGGCCGCGATATCGCCCACGCCAAGATCAAGGAACGTCTTGACAGGGGAGAGGAGATGCCTCAGTACCTCAAGGATCATCCGATCTATTATGCCGGTCCGGCAAAGACTCCGGCAGGAATGCCTTGCGGCTCTATGGGACCTACGACAGCAGGCCGTATGGACTCATATGTGGACTTGTTCCAGAGTCATGGAGGCAGCATGATCATGCTCGCAAAGGGCAACAGAAGCCAGCAGGTGACCGACGCCTGCCAGAAGTACGGCGGATTCTACCTCGGCTCTATCGGAGGTCCGGCTGCAATCCTTGCTCAGAACAACATCAAGAGCATCGAGTGCGTCGAGTATCCTGAGCTCGGCATGGAGGCGATCTGGAAGATCCACGTCGAGGATTTTCCGGCGTTCATCCTCGTGGATGACAAGGGCAACGACTTCTTCAAGAAGCTGGGATTATAGGACTTTAAATACTTGTATTTAACTAAATTAGTCGTATATTTGCAAGTTGTGTGCTTGTGAGTGTACGGCTTTTTTCGTGCCTGCTCTCCATCTTTGACCGAAATTAATGAATTTAAATATGAAAAAACTGTTTTATCTTGCTTTTGCTTTCGTGGCATTGGGCCTGTCGGCGGTTTCTCTTAAAGCTCAAGGCGGGGTTTCCACCGGTCTGTATCTGGACCAGTCTTCATTTGCTCCTATCCAGTCGGATGCGATAACAGGAGTGAATATCGATCCTATTGCAAAGGACCGTTCCAACAGGGCATGTGCACGAATCAAGATCGCTCTTGACAGAATGTCTCCTGAAGAGATTTCAGGTGTGCAGGTGAAGACGATCGGTGGTAATATACTTGTGATGAAGAAGTCCGTGGCAACCGGAGGTAACGGCATCATTGTGGAGATGACAGCCCGTCCGGACGTGAGATTCCTGCTGACCCACGACAAGATAGGCTCGTCTAACGTGGTGACTGTGAATCTTGAAGGTGACAAGGAGTATTCTATGAAGGGCTGGAGCAATGCGAAGAAGGCTATCGCGATATCAACAGACGACCCTAACGATCCGAGAATCGGCGCACAGGTGTATCTTGACGGCGAATTCAAGGGAACTATAGGTCATGAAGGCTTCCTGAACATCATGGATGTATATCTTGGAGAGCATAGGGTGCGCATCGAGGATGCCATGGGCTCCGGAGAGGAAGTCATCAATGTAAGTAACAGCGATGTGTTCTTCAAGGTGAATGTGAGGTCGAAGGTGAAGCAGTTTGTGGTTTTCAACATCACTCCTCTTGATGCAAATGCTACACTTCTGTTCAATAATCTGCCGCTTGGAGTGGTCAATGGTGTCGCTTCCCAGGAAGTAGTATCCGGCAGGTATCCATATACGATAACCTCTGACCGTTATCACACAAAGACAGGATATGTGGATGTGACCGCAGACAATGTTGCGGAAGTGAATGTGGAACTGCTGCCGAAATATGGATATCTCAATGTTACGGAGACCAGTGCTGCACGTGGCGCTTTTGTATATGTAGACAACAGGCAGATAGGCAACGTGCCATGCAGGGTGGAAATGCCAAGCGGCTCACATAACATCCGAATCGTACAGCAGATGTATGATCCGTATACGACTACGATCACGATTGAGGACGGCAAGACATTTGACCTTTATCCTGCTCTTGATGCAAAGTTTTCAGAGATAGTGTTTGCCGTGGACAACTCTGCCGAGATTTATCTTGACGGGAAGCTCATCGGAAACGGCACAGCTACGAGGAAGGTCGAGTTTGGAGGTCATAGGATCGAATGCCGCAAGGAAGGACATACTCCTTCAGTGAGGAATCTGAATGTCACTTCAGCAATGAACGGACAGACAATCCGTCTGGATGCTCCGACCCCGATATACGGTTCTCTTTCAGTCCAGTCTTCTCCGCTGGGAGCCGAGATTTATGTCGATGGCGTCATGATGGGAAAGACTCCTAAGGTCTTGAACAACATTATTGTAGGAACGCGTAATGTCGAAGTGAGACTTAATGGATACATTCCATGGAAAAAGACAGTGAGCATCAAGAAGGACGCTCCCCAGTATATCACTCCTTCCGAACTTACCCTCCGCAAGGAAGACAGGGATGTGACCGTGAATCTTGCCACTGAATCAAATGCAAGGATATATGTCGATGGAGTGTATGTGGGAATGGGCAAATGGACGGGAATCATAAAGGAAGGACAGCATAAGTTCGAAGCAAGGAAGACCGACCATAGGGACGGAGTGCTGGATTACTACCTCAGGTACAATGATGGCAGACCTGTCACTCTGAATATACCGGATCCGATCCAGAAGACTGGTAGTCTTAACATTACATCCACTGCAGGCGCTTCCATATATGTGAGTAAGGATGGAAGCGAGTCAAGATACATCGCTCCGTATAGCAACCGTTCGATGCCTGTCGGAAAATACTCGGCTTATGCTTCCGCGAGCGGCTATCATTCAAGTACTACGAAGTATTTCAACGTCTATGAGAACGAGACTACAAATGTCGAGCTCGACATGAAGAAGATCGGCTGGCTGGAGTACGATACGGATTATGATACCTACAGCAATCTGGAGTTCACCTATGGTATGGGAATCAACACTTCGGATTACAGGACAGGATCGGAAAACTATCTTGGTCTGAACTGGTCATATGCTCCGAAGGCGATGGGCTTGCATACGTCCCTGATGTTCGGCCTTGACGCAGGTGATATAGGTTTCACTGCAGGACCTGTCCTCCACCTGACTGACTACACCTCTACAGACTGGCAGCTGTATGCCGGTATAGGTGCACGCCATGATCCTGAATCCAGGGCATATGATCCACTCTTCAGTTCATATGCATGGCACTGGCTCGTGGATGCCGGCATCAGGATGAACTTTGATGAGCTTTCAAGCGACAGTTTTGACGCAGGCTTGTCTTTCGCATCTCTTTCACTCGGATGCAAGTTCTCAAGCGACATGGTTATCCCTACAGTCGGCCTGAGCCTCTTCCCGGCATTTGCCTATCATCTTGCGGACAATAGCAACTATGACTTTGCGGCTCACTTCTGCGGTGTGTCCATGGGATATGACACCTATTGGGAAGAATTCATGATAGGTGTATATTATAGTTATTGCCGTACTCAGGTCGGTATGTACACCAATCTCATGTTCGGAGAAGATGGCGGTTACTCAGCTGCAGTAGGACCTGTCCTCCGTCTTACAGACGACTATAGCTTCTGCGACTGGCAGCTCTATGGTGGTATCGGTGTTCAGACCGATGAATTCATGGGAGACTTCGGTATGCGTTTCGGATGGCAGAGCGACTCGTCGTTCAGCTGGTGGGACTTCTCAGTGGGATGTCAGGTGGCTGAAGGCTGCTTCACTCCTACATGGACTCTCGGACTCGGAATCAGTCTTACAGCTGTGCTGACAGCTTGTACTGTCGCTCTTGCTGCTATGGAAGCAGAAACTGAATCATATTATTAATAGATAATCAAGGCATTATGAGACCAGGATTTATATTCTCAGTAACTCTTGCCGCCTGTCTTTTCATTGGAACAGGCGAGGCAAAGGCCCAGAATCTTGACGATTTCAAGGCCTATAAGGAACAGGCCATGGCACAGTTCAAGACCTACAAGAAGCAGGTCCAGACTGAGTTCAAGGCTTACAGGGACAAGGTGAACGAAGAATTCCAGGCATTCATGAGACAGTCATGGGAGCGCATGGAAGGTCAGCCTGCCAAGGAAAAACCTGTTCCTGAAAAGGATGTGGAGCCTTCAGTTGTTCCTGAAAACGAACTTGTCAAGATTCCTGAAAACAAGAGGCTTGCTGATGTCCAGGTGGCTCCTGCCCCTAAGCCTGAACCGGTTCCTGAGCCGATTGCTCCTATCGAGGAGGTGAAGATTCCTCAGCAGAAGTGGATGACGGTCACTTTGTACGGCACGACATGCAAGGTGCGTTTCAACGAGTCTGACAGACTTGTCCTGAAGGGACTGGATGAAGATCAGGTGGCAGACATGTGGGACGGGCTTGGCGATCCTAAATATGACAATCTTCTTGCGGACTGTCTTAAGATCAGGAAGGACCTTGCTCTCTGTGACTGGGCATATATCAAGCTTGTGGAAAAAGTATGTACAGAAGTGTACGGGAATTCGAACAACAGGGAGTCCGTGGTGTTCGAGTCATATATCCTGACACAGTCCGGCTTTGATGTGCTTATGGCTCGTTCTACGGATAACAGCCGCCTTCATATGCTTATGGCTTCTGACAGTGACATCTTCGGTTCCCCATACTGGAATATCAGCGACAGACATTACTATCTCCTTGACAAGTCCGGAACAAAGAGCCTCTACATCTTTACTGAGTCATTCCCTGAGACCAAGCCGATGCGTCTGATCATGACAGGCGAGAACAAGTTCGCTGCAAAGTCATCCAAGCCGAGGGATCTCAAGTCCAAGCGTTACCCGGACATGACGGCAAGTGTGGCTGTCAATGAAAACCTGCTTTCATTCTATAATGACTATCCGTCATATTTCGAGAAGGGAGACCGTTACACCAAGTGGAGAGCCTATGCTCAGGTCCCTCTTGACAAGGTGACAAAAGACATGCTCTATCCGGCTCTCAGATCATACGTGAAGGGAAAGTCCGAGAATGAGGCGGTGAACATAATCCTCAACTTTGTCCAGACGGCCTTTGTATACGGATATGATGATGAGGTGTGGGGCGGTGACAGGCCGTTCTTCTCGGAAGAGACCATCTACTATCCTTTCAGCGACTGTGAGGACCGTTCCATCCTCTTCTCGAGACTTGTCCGTGATATCGTGGGTCTTGAAGTGGTCCTGCTGTATTATCCAAACCATCTTGCGACCGCGGTGAGATTCAATGAAGACGTGTCAGGAGATTATCTGACGCTGAAGGGAAAGAAGTTTGTGGTCTGTGATCCGACCTACGTAAATGCAAGAGTAGGTATGACAATGCCGAAGATGGATAACTCAAAAGCAATCGCAGTTACACTCTAATTATACGGCACGCATGAAACTGCGTGCCCTTTTTCTGATATGGACGAAAAATTCATGAGGGAGGCTCTCCGTGAGGCCATGGCTGCATCCGCCGAAGAAGAAGTTCCGATAGGAGCTGTGGTCGTATGCCGGGGACGTGTCATTGCAAGAGGCCACAATATGACTGAACGACTCAATGACCCGACAGCGCATGCGGAAATGATCGCCATCACATCGGCAACTGAAGCAGTCGGAGGTAAGTATCTGAACGACTGCTGTCTCTATGTGACTGTAGAACCTTGCCCGATGTGTGCAGGAGCTTTGGCCTGGTCGCAGATCGGCAGGGTCGTGTATGGGGCGTCCGACCCCAAGCGTGGATTCAGCATGTTCTCTCCGTTACTCATGCATCCCAAGACGGAAGTCATCCCGGGTGTATTGGCGGAGGAGTGCGGAGCCCTTGTCAAGGAGTTTTTCCAGAAAAAGAGAAAGTGATGGAATGGCTTGAGGGATTGGGACTTCTGGGACTGTTTCTTGGGGCATTCATGGCTGCCACCATCGTCCCTTTCAGTTCGGATGCTTTATATATCGGTGTCCTTGCTGCAACTGGTAATCCGTTGGGATGTCTGATAGCCGGCACTCTCGGCAATTGGCTGGGCAGTGTGCTTGGCTTCTGGATCGGCTGGCTGGGTAAATGGGAGTGGATGGAAAAGTGGTTCAATGTCAAGCCTGAAACGCTGCAGAGGCAGAAGGAGAAGGTAGACCGCTTCGGTGTGTGGCTTGCCCTGATCTGCTGGTTCCCTTTGATCGGTGACGTCATTGCCATAGCTTTGGGATTCTATAAGACCAATCCTACCTGGACCATAGTGATGATGTTTGTCGGAAAGCTCCTGCGTTTTCTCGTCTGGAATCTCGTCTACGGACTTTTCTGAAATTTGCAGATAATCAAAATAAGTGATATCTTTGCGCCCGGAATTGAGATATGGTGTAACGGTAGCACTACAGATTTTGGTTCTGTCTGTCCAGGTTCGAATCCTGGTATCTCAACCTGAACAATAACGGAATGCCGCAGGCATTCCGTTTCAGTATAAGCGGGACCGGCTGAAAGCTTGCTTTCAAAGCCGGTCCCGCTTATACTGAAACAGGTGATTCGGAAATCACCTGTTATTGTTCAGAAGTGCCCCCGCGGCAGCGGCCCCAGGATGTGCGAACGCAGTGAGCTAATCCTGGTTAGCAACAGAGTTGCAAATCCCCTTAATTAACCTTGATCATCTCAACAGGCTCTTCCTGACTCTTATCCAAAGGATGAGACTGATACCTCACCTTATGGAAATTTATATTCATCAGGTCGATGCATCTGATATTGCTGTTCCATGCAGTCCTGTAGTACAGTTTCAACGCAGTCTGGTCAGTCGCGGAAGTAAATTGAGTAGCGCTTGGAAGCCCCTTGGGAATATCTGACTTCTCATGCTGGCTTCCGATAGGAATGTCGAAATTGTTCAGAATATGGAACGCCTGTATTACAGTCTCGTGTCCGGTTTCCAATGTGGGTGCCGTAGTTTGGAAGAAAGCAGCACGTACAAATCTTGACGGAGATGTGAAATCCCCAGGAGTCCCCAGCATTCCGCTGCCATGTCCGAGAGGACGCAGGGTGATTCCCGGCCTGATGGTCTTGTCGGACACGGAACCGGGTTCCAGATTGATGTAATTGTCAAGGTTGGTCATGTGCCAGTCGAATCCCGGAGCGTTTGTCAGTACGCCAAGCTTGTTCTCATAGAAATGAGGAACGCCTCCAACCACTTCCAGCACCACCATGCGACCGTTTGGCTCGATTATTCTCCAGTGTACCGCACCTATCTTGCTGTTCAGAGTGACCAGGTCTATCTTGCTCAAGGCATCCTTCACCTGATCGATTGTCGAGAACTGGGAAAGAACCCATGACACAAACTGCATGTCACATAGGGTCTTTTCATTATTGTTTTCGTCATAAGGCCCGTATTCTCCATAATTCGGGAAGAAAAACAGCCCGGCTGCCAGGCCGGCCTCATTGACTCCCTCGACGATAAATGGCTCATATTCGGTGTAGATGCCTACATATCCATATACACCGGTATATTTCATGCCGTTTTCACCGGTAGGGGTAAATGACTGATGGACATGCCCCCGTGGTGACACCACATATCCGCATTGCATAGGGGTAGCCGCCCATTCAACTGTTCTTGCAGCTACTCTGCTTCCGTCCTGGGCTGTGAGATATATACCTGTGCATGCATCTGCTTCTGTTGCTGCAATTCCTCCGACTATAGCCGCAGCAAGCAATAAAAATATCCGTTTCATATTACTAAAAGATTAATAATGCGAAACGGATATATTCAAGGAGCATACCAAATGCTACCAGGCAAAGTCAAAGACAATGTCGCGAGGTATTCCTGCTTCGTTCACCCTGGCAACATCTGCTGCAAGTGCCTCACGTATGCTTGCATTTTCTGCTGCATACTTCTGGGCGAACTCGAAATTACCGGTAGCCTGTGTCTCCAGGATGAGTGCTGCCCAGGAGTCTATGGCCGCTTCTGCCTTCTCGAAATCCACGACGTACCTGCCCTCTGCGTTGCGGGCGAATGCTTCGTGGTCTTCCATATAGTTGAAGCACATCATGTTGGCCTTTCCGTGTGATGAGGCGGATCCGAAGCGTACGGAACGAACGATTCCTGCGATGAAGGTGGCAATGGATTCCTCTTTGGTGATGTCTGTGATCTCTCCCATCTCGATGAGTTTGTTCACCATGAACAGACCGAGGATATCAGCCTTGGCCTCTTCCCAGGAAGTCTTCTGGTCTCCCATAGCCTGATCCACGGTGCCCTTTCCGTTTACGGTCTGCTTTACTCCGAGGCCATGGGCCACTTCATGGAAGGTGACATTCCAGAAGAATGCGTCTGCAGTCAGATATTTCTGCTGCTCCTCCACCACAAGCACTTCTCCGATAGGTGCGAGGATCTTGTTGAACTTTGCCATCATGCTGTTATAGAGCTGCAGACGGCGTGCACCCTTGGCTGCGTGCACCCTTTCGTCGTTAGGAAGGTTGATGGCAATGGTCTTGCTGCCCGCATTGCAGTCTCCGGCATAGTAGATGGCATCATAGACATTGAGGTCGGATGATGTTCCCGGTACGAATGTCTTGTATTCTGGAGCGCACGGGAGCATGGTCTGAAGGGTAGGGAGGAGTGCGACATACTTGGCGAGGTTGGCGCTGCGCTTCTCGTCCTTAAGAAGGATGAAGCACTCGTAGGCTGCCTTTGCTTCGAAAAGATGGTCGTCGTAATTCTCGATAGGTCCGATCACGAGGTCCATGTTGCAGTCCTTCATATCCATCCATGCCATGTCACTCGCGAAATAATCATCTGTACGGAAAGCCTTCACGCGCTCGGTGAGATAGGTACGCATGCCTTCGTTAGTGGTAAGGGCTGCTGCCTCTTCAAGAAGAGCACAGACCTTTTCAAGTTCCTCCTTATACTCTTCCCTGTACCATACTGTCTTCAGGGCACCGTTCTCGTCACGACGGATCACAGTGTAAAGGCTGAGCTTGTCCGGATCGTTGAATGCCTCCCATTCTTCCAGAGTCATGTCCTGAGGATAGTACTGACATCCGAGAGGCTTCTCTCCATAGCCATCGATAAAAGGCTTGTTGTCGTCAAGATGGTCCCAAGGACCGTAATTGATCATCGCATATGACTTGGCATAGCCCTCTGGAAGTGCCTCTATCTCCGCCTTGTCGCCGAATGTCTGTTTCCAGAACAGTCCGTCCATGATTTCACCCGCCTGACGGAACAGGCTCACGATCTTCTTGTCATTCTCTGAAAGTGCATCGTAAAGCGGTGATGATACTTCTACGACTGCATAGCTTTCAACTTTCTCCTTGAGGTCTGACTCCTTGGTCTGACCGCAAGCAGCCACTGCGATTGCAGTGGCTGCCAGAATATATAGTCTCTTCATATTTCTTAGAATGAAACAGCGATACCGATGAAGTCTTCTGCCTTGAGTGCTGCGCCGCCGATCAGACCACCGTCGATGTCCGGGCATGCGAAGAGCTCCTTTGCGTTTGATGGCTTGCATGAACCACCGTAGAGAATAGAGATTTCCTCTGCGAGTTCACCGAACTTCTCAGCGAGCACCTTGCGGATCTCTGCGTGGATCTCCTGTGCCTGCTCAGCAGTTGCTGTAAGACCTGTTCCGATAGCCCATACCGGCTCGTAAGCCACTACAACCTTTGCCATCTCCTCGGCTGTGAGCTCGAAAAGAACGTTCTTGACCTGCTCTGTAACGACTTCGAAGTGGCGGCCTGCCTCACGCTCCTCCTTCTTCTCACCGATGCAGAAGATCGGTGAAAGGCCCTCGGCAAGAGCAAGCTTTACCTTCTCTACGAGCTTGGCGTCAGTCTCGCCGTAGTACTCTCTTCTCTCGGAGTGACCGAGGATGACATACTCAGCTCCAAGTCCTGAAATCATGTTTACCGCTACCTCTCCGGTATATGCACCCTTTACGTGGTCTGCGCAGTTCTGAGCAGAAAGTCCTACTCTTGTGCCCTTTACCACTTCAGCTACAGGATAGAGGTGGGTGAAAGGTGGAGCAATGATAAGCTTTACGTCTGCAGGAACCTCTGCAGATGCTGCTACTACTGCCTTAGCGAGCTCTACGCCCTCAGCAACTGTTGTATTCATCTTCCAGTTGCCTGCTACGATGTGTTTTCTCATGATACTTATATCTCTTATTAGTTAAACTTCCAGAAACGGGTGCAAATTTACATTATTTATGGGAATAATCATAATCCTGAACAACGCTTATGCGACTACAGGTCCAAAACTCGCCCAAGGTGTCTGCCTGCTGCTCATGACAACAAAAGAAGAGGCCGACTTTTACAGTCAGCCCCTTCTATATGTCGATATTAGATTGTTACTAGTTGATCTTCGCTCCTTTATCAGCATATTTTTCTCCCTGAATGAAGATGCCATTTGCAAAGTCTTTAGTTGCGAAGACTTCTTCATTTACTGCTGAAGGGTTAGCGACATTTTTATAGAACGACCCCCCCTTAGGGCAGAATACTTCATCACGAAGCTTCAAGTCAAGGAATGAAGCCTTAGGATATCTATCCCCACTTTCCGCCTTGATTCGGTATGACGTGTTGTACTGAACTGTAATGTTGTTCTGTGCAGGATAGTAGTTCGGGTTCCCTCCTTCCTTGGCTGTGACTGTCTCAGTTGCTGGTGCTGTCATGTCGGCATACTGAACGAATGTGTCATAGGTTGTTCCTGAACCTGTCACTTCCTTTCTGCCGTAAGCGAATAAGATGCCCCAATAATTTGTACCCACTATACTTACATAGTTAGGCACGCTGAGCAGATTTGATTTAACTTCTGCCTTAACTATTTTATTCGCATTTACGTAACCCTGCTTGTTGAAATACAGGTTTACAAATGAATTGTTGTTAAGAATAATATTGTCCAGTTCAAGGCCTGTCACTGCTTCCGTTACTGAGTGATTTACAATCTTAAATTTTGTATAGTCCTTCTCTGTTCCATCCGTATTCAATGCTCCATAAAAGATGTTGTTTGTAATTTCAAGATTCGCGCTTACAATAGGTTGATAGAAATTAAAGATTGAAACTTCATCTGCGCAAATTTCCACTTTGTTGTTTTTGAATATGATTTTCTTAACACCATAAGCATGCATCGCTGCATTCTGCCAGACTTTTTTGGCCATGCCTTTGATCCAGCAGCCATCGATAATGAACTCTCCATAGTCTGCTGTAGAACTTGCATGATTGAATATATATTTATCTACTGAAGAAGCATCCACAATCACATTTCTCATCAGGAAAGAGCCATCAATATGTCTGAAATATACACCCGTACTCGTCTTGATTGTCGGCTTTTTACTATTGTATCTGCCTATGACAGCGATATTTTGTCTCATTCCGGCTGTAGATGTTATTTCGAATTTGGATTCGTTGATGCTGCTGATGAAAACAATACGGTCTACAGATCCTGTCATATAGCTTTTCAGCTTCGACCCCAGTGTCTCATCATCTTTTAACTGTGTCTCATCCACAAGCTTTACTTCTTTATATGATACTCCCTCAGGAAGATCCATATCATATCCATGTATATAAGCAAGGAAATTATCATCAGGACGTTCTGTGTTGAAGCTTGCAGGTGAAGCAATATTCATTACGCTGTTTGCTGACAGGCCATTGGATGGTGCCACATCTGTTGTAATATATGAACGTGTACCGTCTTTGTAGAGGAGTGATACTGTCATGCCCTTTTTAAAACTGGTACCACGTATAGCTGCATAATAAGTCTCTCCGTTTACCAGATTGCCTTCAAGCGTTACTGTGGGATACACTTCACCTGAGACGTAAGTCTGCTTAGCTGTGCCATTTTCATAATAAATCTTGATCTTTCCGGTCAGTGACTCGTTATCATTTCCGGAGAAGGTAATAGATTTGACATTATCCTGATTGAGTGTGAATTTCAAATAACCGCAGATCGTCTTGAAACTGAAATTGTTGTGGTTGTCTGATTTGGCCACAGCAATGAAAGCATTGGAAGGCACATTACCAGCTACTGCAGTCTGAACAGTCGGAACTTCTGCGTATATGGTCGGGCGATTGCTCGCACTTTCATCAAGTCTGAATTCAGCATCCGCCTGATATGGGTAGAGGGCATAGTATGTCTCAGCCTCGGCATCTTCAACCCCACCTGTGAAATCAACTGACAGACCGCTGCCTGTCGTAGTGAAGGCTGGAAGAGTGTTACTTGTTCCGTCGAAAACCTTGATCTGGTCTGTATTATCCCAATGGAGAGTCAGACCGTCTTCCTGCAGTGTGATTTTCGAATCAACTTCTTCGGAACCTGCTGAGAAGGTCATCGGGATGAGTTCTGTGGAGTTGTTGTAATCCTTTTCAGGAGCGATTTCCTCTGCGCATGAAACTGTTGCGGCAGCTACTGCTGCATACAGCATGAATCTGATTGTCTTTTTCATAATTCGTTCCTCCTTATTCTCCCCAAGGATTGTAATCAAACTCCTTGTCAAATCCGTCGATACTACTGCAAAGCACCCCTTCGCTGTGGAAGTCCACGAGGGTGCAGAGCGGGGCAGCATAGCTGCCCGCTGTGTCTGTAATTGTCTTGTCTGTCTTAATCATAGTTGTGATGTTTATGTTATTTTAATTATTGGGAACGATATACATGTGTCATTTCGACCGAACGAAGTGAGTGGAGAAATCTTTTTAAAGATGTCTCGACTGCGCTCGACATGACAGGTGTAAACTCATATATTAAACCTAATTATTTATCTCTGAGCACCGTATGATGCATATTCTGCTGTCGGAACAAACTTGCCGTTATCAGTATCGAATGTGCCGCCGGTAAATGGATCGACTTCGAGCTTAGTGATCTCTTTAACACCCTCAAACCAGTTGTCTTTTCCTCCATAGATTGCCATGAAGGTGCTTGTCTGTCCTGTATAGCAGATGTTGTCAAGGATACTTCCTCCATCAATTGGAGCTGCTCCGGATTTTACTATATTCATGTTGCTGTCCATCGCAGCCGTCATGTAGAAGAGGTTTCCGTTGATTGTTGCTGTCTTGACAGTTCCGCAGTTGAAGTAAACGTCTGTCTTCACATTTACGAATGTGTTGCTGGTGACTTCAACATTATTGATTGTCGCCTTGTCACCGCCGAAGAATCGGAAGGATTTGGAACCGTCGCCGTAGAATACGCAGTTGTTTACCTTGTATGTGCCATAAGTTGCCGTTGAAGAGCTTACGTTGATGATAGGCTGTGCTGATGTCACATTGAATGTACAGCCTGTGAAGATCAGTTCTGTAAAACTTCTGCTTGCTGTTGATATGTAGAATATAGGCTTTGCGGAGTTGTGCTTTATCTCGCAGTCGCTGAACATCATCAGAGGGAATGCCTCGTTAAAGTTTACAGTGCAGGCATACTGTGTGCTGGCTGCACTCTGATCAAAGATCACGTTGTGATATACAACGTATCCGGTACCGTCACCTCCACCATTAAGCTTCATGTATGCATCGATACCGCTCTTATATGTGCTTTTCACACCTTCCTTATCACCGATGACGATAAGTTTCTTTATAGCGCCGGTACCGGTGTATGATGCCGTCACACCCTCTTTAAGGAAATATACACCATTTGTGGTGATATTGCCATCTTCCGCCATAAGAGTCGCTTCTCCATGTGTATTCTTGCTGAACTGCTTGCCACCGATTGTGATGGTCTCCCCAGCTTCATAAAGCTCATAATAGCTTGCAATCATCTTTTTTAATGTAGTATTCTTCCCCTCAGCCACAGCGCCCTGCTTGTCACCGTTGATAGGGAGGACGTAGAGCACGTATGCTGTTGCAGACTCGAGCTCAGAGAATGTGAGGGCTGTCTCGGTGCTTTCCACGCCGTCTGCTGCAATCTTGGCTGCGTCAGGAGCGGTCTCGCTTTCCTTCTGGTGGATGTACTTATATGAAGTGGCATCTACGAGGGCTACATTGTAGGTGAGGGTTGTCTCTGTAGCCTCACCCGCAGTCACGGATGCTATAGGTGTTACGACTGCTTCAGGAGCATCGCTGAGTCTTACCTGCACCTTGGCTATTGCTGCATAGCCTGATGTGGAGAAAGCGAGGATGCACACGTCGCTGCCGCTGTCGGCGAGAGTCGCCTTGGTCGGAGCTGCCGGAGCTGTGACTGTAAGTATGTTGTCCTTCAGGACAGCCTTCCAGCCGGAAGGAGCTGTGACCATTGTACTGGCAACACCCTTCATGGTGACGTTGTATGGCTTGGTCTCCGAATAGTTGTATGTGAGGACTCCGTTTGATTCGATGGAGCAGAGAAAATCGGAAACCACAGGGATAGTCAGGGTCTCGCCTGATCTGAGTACCACTGTGAATACACCGTTTTCAAGCCTGACATCAGCAAAATAAGGATCCTGTGTCTCGCCGGTAGGGAGAGCGCTTACAGACTGGCCGTCGGCATCTTTGACCTGTGTGAATGTTTCACCTCCGTCGTAGCTGACTGTCCAGTAGCCATCTGCATCCACTCCGAATACAGGTGTCGTTCCGTCTGTTCCGACAGCCTTCACCTTCTCTCCGTTCATGAGGAGATATTCTGCTCCGGTGCCGTAATCCACCATCCAGTAGCCGTCCTTGTCCACGGACATTACCGGAGCATTGCCGACTCCGATGCTTCCGGCAGTGAGGGTGATGGTCTCTCCGTTGCTGAGAATGATGGTCCATACCCCGTTGCTTTGGGTGGCACTGTTGATTGTTGTGCCGTTTACGAGGACCTGAAGAGCCTCCACGTTGCCGTTGATGTTGGGCAGGAGAGTTTCGAGTGCTGTCACTCTGCTTTCGAGCGACTCGACCTTCTTCTCGAGGTCGCTGAGGTCTGAACAAGCTGCGGAAATACCTCCGCCAAGGAGAACCGCTGCAATGATTCGTGTAATTGTCTTCATATCTATGTTACGTTTTATTTCAATGAATTAAGCCATGCCGGTACGTGGCCGAGCCTGTTTTCGAGCTGAGCCTCATAGAGTGACTCCGGATTTACAGGCATTCCGTTGCTGAAATTGATCTTCATCTGTGATTCGTCGAAGCTTACGCTTTCTCCGTGGAAGCCTGCGACGATAGGAGGAAGGAACTTCCACCACTGGCTATTGTGATCCCACCAGTTGAAGCCAGACTGAGAGGTAAGGCTTTTGAAGTTCCATATGGTAAGGTCTGCGAGGTGGTTCGGTACCTGGTTTGCGTCGCCGCCCTGTCTGAGTTTCATCCAACCGCCGGTGCAGCAGTCGATAAGAGTGGCGCGAGGCTGTGTGGCATGTGACTCGAAGCATGCGTCCGATCCCCATGCGTTTCTCCAGAGAACCGTTCCGATTGCAGGCTTTGAAACTCCTACGGCGTGATACTGTCCGGCACCTTCAGCAAAGGATGATGGATTGTCTATAAGATATCCGCTCGAGCGATCAACAGTCGCTCCGATGAACACTCTGGTAGAAACCTGCGATCTGATAGATGAGTGGCCACGCTTTCCGTCGATGATGACATCGTAAACAGAAACGTTTGAGCAGTTGGTTACCGAGCATGCCTCGCTCACGCTTGTGAAGCGTACGCGACGTAGCCATGAATTAGTCAGACGAGTCATTCCCAGAGGCTTGAAGGCTCCGTCGTCCTCCCATGATCCATGGTGAACGAATTTATCCTTTGCATCGCCCTTGAATGTAAGGTCTTCGATACCGACGTTCTCGTAGTGAGGGAAGCTGAGGAGCTTCCAGTTATAATGCTTGGTAGCGTCAGTGAAAGCAGTGTATTGGATGTCCACTTCATGATGGATAGGCTCGTAGAATGTCACAACGTTGCCTTCGACCTTCTTGATCTGATGATATTCGTAAACCTTCACTCCGTTGTTTACGATGTCTGTCATACGTGCAAGTTCGTCTGCAGTAGGGGCTCCTGCTTCAAGTTCCTTGGCTACATAATTAGGATCGTTGTTCTGTACGCTGAGGCAAACCCATCTGCCTTCTGAAAGTCCTGCAGTCGAACCTACTTCAACTGCAAATGTTCCTTTAGCCGCATTTTTAGTGACAGGTGTATCGATGGTTACTCCATTGTCGTTGCTTCCAAGTCCGCTGTTGTGCTTGAAATCAATCATAAGAGGCGAGCTGTAAAGCGTCTTCTCATCTGTAGGCAGATTCTTGTCCTGCATCACAAGGGTAGTCTTGTCACGACCGGCACCGCGAAGCACGAAGTTTCCGGCGCGGATCTGAATGGTGCGGCTATATGTTACGCCATTAACAGTATGATTATCAGCTTCAGTGTGAAGAATGAACTCTCCTTCAGGGAAATATACGATTGCATTTGCCTTTTCCTTGTGTGCAAGAGTGAGGTTTTTATCACTTGCAGCGAACTTGACTCCGGTCGCAGCCTCCACACAGGCAAGGAATGCATCCCTGTCTGATATCCCGTCGTTCGGAATTGCGCCATAATCTGTCACATCGTAGACTTTGTATCCGAGTGCTGAAGCTTCCGGTGGTGCGCTTTCACCATAGTTGTATCCCGCATAAGAGAAGTCGAGCAGCATGTTGTCTTCAGAGCCTTTTACAAAGTCGTCGAAAAGCTTGCAGTATGCCGTGTTGAACTCCTGTGGATTGAGGGTGAATGTGAGCTTCACATGCTTGATGAATCCGTCGGAAGATGTGATGACTATGTTGATGTCATATTCTCCGGCTTCTCCCTCTGCCGGTCCGGTGACCGTGAGCTCTGTGTCCGTGAGTACGGCATCCCATCCGTCCGGCGTCTGAATCATGGCTCCTGCGACGTCAGAGACCTCCACTTTATAGGTGATGGGCTGGTTGAGGAAGATGGTGGCTCCATTGCTGTGGCCATTGACCTTGAGATAGAATGTGTCCACAACAGGAATCTCCAATGAGTTTCCGTCGAGGAGCACAATTCGAAGAATCCCCTTGTCTTCGTCATATGCCACTTCGTTGAAGAAGGTGCTGATGCCTCCGGTCAGCATTCCGTCGATGGCGCTTATAGGGTTGCCCTTGCCGTCAAGAATGCGGGTGAATGTCTTTCCGCCATCGATGCTGACGAGCCAGAAGCCTTCTGCATCGACCTTCACCTGAGGCGTCTGTCCGGTCTGGGTGAAAGCGTTTGTCGCTCCCTTGATGGAAGTGAATGTTTCACCGCCGTCCAGCGACATCACCCAGTTTCCTTCCGCATCAAGTCCGATGACCGGTACTATGCCCGGGGCGCTGGCTCCGTCAGTGATTCTGATTGTGGTGCCGTCGCTGAGTTCAAGTTCGTAGCCGTGTTCAAGCTCAGTCAGACCCACGATAAGCGTGTTCTCCTGATAGAGTCTTCTGATGGCAATCGCATTGTCGTTCACTTCTCCGACCGTTTCCTCGAGGGATGCTATCCTGCCTTCGAGATTCTCCAGCCTGGTCTCCAGATCGCTCGTGTCAGAGCAGGAAACGATGGCGGAGAAAGCCATGATAAGCATTGTGGTAATACCTGCAGATCGTTTCATGTTGGTGTTATTAATATATGTTCAGTTTTTCAAGTGTGCCTTCACGATGCCAGATGTCGTCAGCTTCCGCGAGCTTTTCCTTGAGCATTCCGCATAGGTGTGCAAGCAGTTCCGGACATGTCCTGTAGTCGATGTTGTGAAGCTGATAAGGGTCCTTGAGATCGTCGAATATGAGTATGCCGTCAAGCGAACCGTTACGTTTTATCGCCACCTCGAATGTGTATCTGTCTGTCTTTATGCCTCGCGCAATAGGGAAGAAGCCCTTTACCATCCCGTCTTCTCCCTTAGGTCCGTTCACGTTGCGGATATATAATGCCGAGGAAGGAAGATCGTATTCAAGCCCGTTCTCCATGAGTACAGGTGACAGGTCGCGTCCTTCTGCACTTGCCGGTATGCTCTCTGAAAGCCCTGCCATCGCAAGGAGAGTAGGCATGATGTCCACCGTGCTGAAAAGGGTCGAATCCACATGAGGACGGATCTTTCCGGGATACCTGATGATGAAAGGAACGTTGAATGATTCCGTGTAGATGGAGTTCTTGGGATCATATGTACCCTGGCTGCACATGGTCTCTCCGTGGTCGGAGGTGAAGACAACGATAGTGTTATCGTCAAGTCCCAGTCTTTCGAGTTCATCAAGGATTCTTCCGAACTCCCTGTCCACACCGGTCACATTGGCGAAATAATATCTCGCCGCATCCGCCTTGGTAAGAGTGGTGTCGGCATTAGGCCTCACATACAGTTCCTTCAATGACATGTCCTTGTAGAGGTTATAATCCTCTTCCATGCAGTCATCAAGGCTTTCATACGGGCTGTGCGGAGGATTGTAGGCTATGGTCAGGAAGAAAGGTGCATCTTTCCTGCGCTGGCCGTTCTCGTTACGGAGAAACTCTATGGCCTTGTCCGTTTCATGCCCTACCGACCAGACTCCTGGCTCGTGCTTGATTCCGTCAGTGTCCCAGTAGTGAGGATTCTTATGCTGGTCGAATGTTCCGTAAGAATACCAGTATGTGAACCCGTGACGCCTTTCGGCTGGTGTGTACGCATCCCATTCCGGTCTTCTGCCGCTTACGTAGTGACCTGGGTTTGCGGGATCGTTCGGAGTGGGGTGGTCTGCATGGAGCTTTCCTATATATCCGCAGCTGTAACCCTGGGCGTTGAGGACGTCGCTGATGCAGACGGCGTCTTCACGCAGGCTGCTTTCAGGCCTTTCAGCCATGCAGTTCAGTGGAATACCACTTCTTTCCGGGTACATTCCGCTGAGGAATATCCCTCGGTACGGGCTGCTTAGAGGGCAGTTGCTCATTGCCCTGGAAAGCACCACGGATTGGTCGGCAAATGCGTCAAGACGTGGAGTCCTGACAGGATCTGCCTGCCAGCCCACAGCTCCGGAGTACTCCGGTTCGTTCCAGAAGGCCATGGCCTGGTTTCGGAACTGGTCCGGGAATACGTATATGATGTTCGGTCTTTGTACCTCTGCCTGTCCGCATGCTGCCAATGCAAGCGATGATGCAGGCAACAGGATTCTTTTCAATGGATTCATAATCTTGTCTTCATTAGTGTTATCTCTTCTGTCCTGGCTTCGGATGATTTGAATGTCAGGGTTGTCATGCCTTCATTGTAGTCAGCTCTAACGTTGCATCCGTTCCGGTCCGATATTGCCCAGATCCCGTCCAGAGTCAGTGTGATGGTGGTTTCACCGCATGGATTGTCTACCCATTCGCGGCTGTATATGCTTCTTTCCTTTCTTTTCCCATTCTCATCAAGAATCTCATCTGAAGGACCTTTGTAAAGTGCAAGGTCGGGATTGCTCACGCTGAGAGTCATCATTTTCCCGTTCATGGAGTACATGAGCATCGATGAAGAGCATGATGTGATGAGGGAGTCCACCTTCCCATCTTCGAAGACTGCATATGCACGTGTACCTGAAGGAAGGTCCTCGACTCCGTGTACTGACCTGTCGTGCCTGATTACCTTGTAAGGCAGGTTCTTCGCATATTCTTTGATGGCAAGCGTATCCAATAACATCTTGTAGTTATCTTTGTTACTCATCAATACCATGTACTCGTATCTGCCGTCTGTAATCACGTATCCATGATCGATATATGCCTTCTCGAAGATGCCTTCCGTAGGAGCGTCTGTCTCTTCATGAAGCGAATGCTGGAGCTCGTGTGAGTAACGGACATTGCCGTCTTTTATGAAATATACATCCCAGAGGTTGTCACGTATTATTTTCCTGTCCTCGCTAACATAGCTTGCCGACATCTCGAATCCACCAGTGTAGTGCTGGAGGAGGGTTGTGTGTACCGGTGCGCCTTCCAAGGAATTCTCTATGTCCGATCCCAGACAGATCACACGGTTTTCAAATGTGAAGAATGATTTGCGGGCGCGGAGGGAGCCGTTGTATTTGTCATGTTCGTGGAGTTTCATCGCGAATGCTCCGCTTTGTCCCTTATGTGTCACTCCTCCGGCAAACCATTCGTCTGAAAGCAGCATCTCTTCGTAGCCGGATTTGTCGTCTACATTTAGTACGTTAGCCTTCATCTTCTCCATCGGCAACACTGCTGCAGTTGTGCCGGGAATATGACACCAGTCCCATCCCTCCTGAGAGTATCCTCCTTTCCCTCCTCCTGCAGGGCCGGTCACCTGCATGCTTCCATGGGTGAGGTAACGTCCGTAATGGTTAGCCTGCTGATAGATTTCAGCCGACCAGATGTATCTGCTGTGCCCCGCTATGGTCACTAACCTGCCGTTGTGCCGGTGTGACATCGAACAGTTGAAGCCGAAGGTCCTTGTCCCGTTCGTGCTTTTGGCTTTCTTTATGCCTTTGTCAGCGAAGAACACGCTTCTCTTATCCAGAAGCTGGTAGTTCACAATAAATGTATCTCTGTTCCGGTATCTTTTCGGGTCGGGAAGCGCCATGTATGTTCCCGCCATCAGTGTGTCGATGACATCTTTCCCGTCAGGACCTCCAGCCAAAGCCATGCGATAATAATGGTCCCTTTCCAGCATGCCGTTTCCGTCAGGATGTCTTCCGGACATCGCGAGAGGGAACAGGTCCCCGTAACAGTAGAACTTCATTGCCATCAGGGCGTCCCTGAGATTGGAATGGCTCTCCCGGGAAATGGCGAAACCCGTGCCGGAGAACATCCAGACTGCATTTACCGCTCCTGTGAATCCTCCTGTGGCGTAAGCTGGATACGATTTCCTGTGATGTACCACGGAACCGTCTCTCTTGAAACATGCCCTGAGCCCTTCCGTGTGCTTCAGGCCGTTGTCGATCCACCTGGAGACTGCCTGCATGTATGCATATTTGTACGGTGTGTCTTCAAGCATGAGCACGGATGCCATACGTCCCATGAGTGAAGTGTTGAATGCATCGATGTCCATGCCGGGTTCCTTAGGGGCTGTCTTGACCTCTCCTACTCCTGAAAACCACTCCATGGCCTGCTGCACCTGCACGTCCAGCCCTGCTTCCTTGAGTACGTCACGCATTATTACAGGTGCCGTGTAGAAGTTGCGCATGCTGTAGCCGAGATGGTGGAGCGTACCCTGTCCGCTTCCGGCAGCGAATCCCTGGTCCAGAAGGTGACGTGTGAGGGTCACGTAGATGTATGCCAGTTCAAGCTTTTCCTTAGGGTCGTCGCTTGCAAGGTATCCTGCGGCTATGCGCAGGAGGTGGTCGTTAAGGGTGCGCAGCAGCTGTCCGTTCCGGCTGAAGGTCTTCTTCGCATCCGGAATGCCGAGGTTGATGAATGTCTCTCCGTATCGTGTGAAGTATATGGGCTTGCCGTTCATCGTGCCGTCCGGGTTGTATTTTATCCCATAGCTGTCAAGCACTTCACGCGCTTTCTCAAGCCCGTATCCCTTGCCCTTCGAGGTTACGATATCCACAAACCTCTCCCTGACTGTCTGCATATCCCTGATATCTTCGGTGCTGAGGCTGTCCTTGAGCGGAATGTCCAGGTCGAGTTTCCAGCTGTTGTTGAGGATGAGCCAGTGTGAGGTCGTCTTTTCATTGATGAAAGGAGCCTGCCAGTCAGGGGTGTGATGGCGGACATCCTGAAAAGATGCGGGGATGATTCCGTCGAGGAATAGCGAGCCTTTCCTGCATTTCTGAGGCGCCGTTATGCGGATCTCATCCATTCCTTCGACAGGCTTTCCTTCCATGTCGCGGTCGAATGCCACCCATGCTCCTCTCCAGCCCTTGAAGCCGAGCTTATAGGTGAAGTGGCAGCATTCCACGCCTTCCTTCAGGAAGGAGAATCTCAGCTCTCCCATGATTTCTGCAGGAGAGTAGATCCAGAATACAAACGACGATACGGAAGTTTCCTTAGGATCGGGATTCTTGGGGAGATAAGGGATTTCTCCCGGTATGGAAATATAGGCTTCCCTGCGCTTCCAGTCCCATTTCAGAGACTTGTTCCCCAGCTTGGCATGCCAGTCGGAAACAGACAGCGAGGATCCCTTGCCGGCAATGACGGGGGCATGAGATTCCTCGAAGGAAAGTATGCCGTTCTGTATTCCGTAATCAGCGACTTGAGCCACTGCATTCCATGAAAGGATCACAGTGGCTGCAAGCATCGATATTAAAGTCCTTTTTCCTGATGTCATTATTTTATAGGGTTTTCACCTTTCTCTACGCGTCCCTTGCGTATGAGGGCTTCAAGGAAGTAGTAGTCTGCGTAGTTGAGAGGCACATCAATGTTGTGGGCATGAGGCTTTCCGGCAGCAATGTTCAGCACAGAGTGCGGAAGACTTCCCACTGAATGCTTGAGAATGAATCCTCCGTTTGTCCCCACTTCAGCCCTGTAAGGTGCCTTGGACAGCGACTCTATCATCTTGTCGGCCTTCTCCTTGTAGAAGCTGTCCTTGGTGTGCCAGTAGAGCTCGTAGAGTGCCGAAGCTATGATGGATGCTGAAGAAACATCTCTGATTCCGGTATATGGCAGCATCGCATCCTTGTCGTTGAAGAGTTTCTCCATTTCTGCAGTGTCGTTGGCAAACTGCACCACGTCGAAGTCCCAAAGCGGAACGAGGTCCTCAGGCATGTTGTCTTCAGTGACAAGAAGGTAGTTTGCGATATCCTTCGCTCTCTGGAGGTATCTCTCCTCTCCTGTGAAGCGGTATGCTACAGTGAAACCGTAGATTGACCATGCCTGTCCGCGTGCCCAACGTGATTCGTCGGCAATTCCCTGAGCTGTGCATTTCCGGCGGATTTCTCCTGTCTGGTCATCGTAATCCACCACATGATATGTACTGAAGTCATCACGGTAGTGATGCTCGAGAGTCTTGTCTGCATGGCTCATGGCGATGTTCCTGTAAGTGTCGTCTCCTGTCATCGCGCTGACCTTGAAGAAGAGCTCGAGATTCATCATATTGTCGATTATCACAGGACATTTCCATCCTCTGTGAGCCTGCCAGCTTGCAGGGTTGTCCACATTCCATGACTGGATGATGCCTGCGGCAGGGCGGAATCTTGTCGCGAGTGACTTCGCGGTGTTCACAAGCACTGTGTCGTATCCGTGAATGTTCTTGAGACGGAGACCGTTGCCGTAGCTGTCATATACCATGAAGCCTACGTCGTGGTGCCATTTCAGGTACTGGATTTCGTGGAGAATCTCAGTGTGCTTCTGTGCCTGCTCGGCGTAATATTCGTTGCCCGTGAGTTCGTACATGTACCAGAGGGTTCCTGCGAAGAATCCGCTCACCCAGTCGTCGGTAGGCACGAATTCGATCTCTCCATCCTTGAATGTCGAAGGGATTCTGAGCGTGTCGCCAGCTTCAGAAGCTTCGATGAGGTATGCGAGCTGGGCTTCCGCGTTTCTTATGTTTTCCTGAATGATGTCGTTTCTGCCTGTGCAGGAGATTGAGATGGCTGCGATAAGCAGCATGTGGAGAATTCTGTTCTTCATTGTTATAATATGGTTTTATTCATTCTTGCAGCCTACGCTCCGTGAACGGGAACGATACATTTCGCAAAGTTAAAAAATAAAAGGAAAAATGCCAGTATTGTTATTGATTTTTTACTCTTGAGGTTTTAGTGTCGAATTGTAAGAAAAATAAGAAATTTACATATATTTGCATGTTGATAAATTCACTCGGAAATGAAGCGTTTTTTTGTCTTGGTATGTCTTTCCTTCATCTGGGTCGCGTCATATGCGGCCATCAACGCCCAATATGGCTTTGAAGGGGAGTTTCCTCATTTCGTAAAGACCGGTGGCGGGGGAACAGCGGTGCTTTCTCAGGATAAGTTCAAGGATGGAGCCTCATCCGTAAGGTTCTCATGGACCGGCAGCTCTGAGCTTCTCTTCATGAACTTTTCAGACATCGAGGCATCCATGAAGGTGAATGGGGCCGGACTGATGATGTGGGTGTACAACACCGCTCCGATGAAGGAGCCCTTACGCTTTGCGTTTGTGGACTGGAGCGATGAGGAGATCTGTCATTTCGATTTCAATGCGGACTTCACAGGCTGGAGGGCCATATGGATAAAATACATAGACATGCGTACTTCCGACGGACACTATGGTGACCTGAAACCGGGCAAACGCAGGACAAATGTCGCCCGCATGACCATAACTCCGGCTTCCTCGGTTCCATCCGGCACAATCTACATCGACAGAGTGACCTTCTCGAAGGCAAAGCTTCATAATCAGATCACCCCAGACATGCAGATTCCCGAGAATAACTGGAATCTTGAAAGGGATATGTGGCAGTGGTGCCGTCTGTGGGAGTGGGAGCAGTATCCGGAGATCGAAGTGAAGCCTGTGGATGAATCTCAGAGGCAGATGCTCCGTAAGGTGGAGGAAAGGTTGGACGAGTGGGCCCTGACCGGAAATCCGGGAAAGGAATACACTGCCGGGACTCTCCTGAAACGTGTGCAGTCCTATTTTGACAAATACAGGATAAGGAGGCTCCCTGACGGAAGCATCACCGGAGCTCCGATGCTGAGCGACGATGAATTCAACAATTCCCTTGGAGAGATGCGTATACGCTTCATTCAGGAGATTGTGTATTGGTGTGCCCTGGATTACCTTTATACGGGCAGCACATCCAATGTCCCACGTGTCATCGAGGCTCTTGACCACGCGTTGGATCAGGGATTTGCATATGGAAGCGGTCAGGGAACCAACCATCACTACGGTTACCAGATACGCGACCTTTACAAGGGCGTGTGGATTCTCCGCAAGCCTCTTGCCGAGGCAGGAAAGCTGAAGGATTACATCCGTACGCTGACATATTGGAGCGGCATCCAGGAGACCAGGATGCCTTATGAGCAGACCCGTGACGGCATTCTTGACGCATGGCATACGCTGCATAACGCAAAGGTCATATCCGCCATGCTCCAGAATACCGATGAAGAGAAGTATGCTATGATGAAGGCCCTCGGGGAATGGACTTCCGGCTCCCTTACCTACACTGACGGCACTGTCGGAGGTATCAAGGTGGATGGAACTTCCTTTCATCACGGAGGCCATTATCCCGGATATTCAGTCGGAGCGTTTGCTGTTCTTGGAGATTACTGCTTCTTTACGGAGGGGACAGATTTCGTGATTTCGGAAGATGCAAGGAGGGTGTTCAAGCATACGCTGATGACCTTGCATGATTACACCAATCTCAGGGACTGGGGAATCGGAGTGTGCGGAAGACATCCGTTCCATGGGCATATTCCTGACAGGGATGTGACGGCTTATGCGCGTCTTGCTCTGCTCGGTGACCTCACCGGAAGCGGTGCTGAAGCAGACCCTGAGCTTGCCGGAGCCTATATTGCCCTCAAGGGAAAGGATAAGGACCTGCTCGCAGCCTTCAAGAAGATGAAGATCAGGGAATATATGCCTGCAGATGGATTCAGAGTGTATAATTACGGTGCATTCGGCATCCACAGAAGGGGAGACTGGATGCTGACGCTGAAGGGATTCAACAGTGATGTCTGGGGCTCGGAGATATATGCGGCCGACAATCGTTTCGGACGTTACCAGAGTTATGGGACTGCACAGGTGATAGGCATTGAAGGTGCGAAGAGGCACGGATATGTCCAGGAAGGCTGGGACTGGAACCGTTATCCCGGATCCACTGCCATACACCTCCCGTTTGACAAGCTCGAGAGCCCGTTGAAGGGTACTCTGATGGAGAGGAACGATTCCCGTTTCCCTGGAGTGTCTTCACTTGAGGGGATGAACGGCTGTCTTGCATTCACGTATGTGGAGAAGGATAGGGCAAATTTCTGTGCAGGAGCCACTGCGACCAAGAGCGTGTTCTGCTTTGACAACAGGATAATCCACATCGGCACCGGCATCACCAACGGCTCGTCATTCCCGACAGAGACCACATTGTATCAGCTTCTGCTGGCGGAAAAGGAAGAGGAAGTGGACATCAACGACATGTACACGGATGCTTTCCCATACAGCTACCGTCATTCCGATCATGGTCAGGTGGTCCTTACCGACACCAGGAACAACTACTATCTCATAAAGGACGGATACGGCCTTGTCCTGGAGAAGAAGACGCAGACATCTCCGTCAGACACAAAGAAGAAGGAGGGCTCAGGCAACTTCATTACGGCTTACATAGATCATGGCTCCTCCCCTTCATCGGCTTCATACGAGTATATGATGCTTGTGCAGCCGTCCGGCAAGGAAGTGAGCAAATATTCAAGGAAGTCTCCTTACATGGTCCTGCAGGCGGATGATGCCGCTCATGTCGTGAAGGATGATGTCACCGGTATCACGGCGTATGTGAGTTACAAAGGCTATTCTTCTGCCGAGACTCTCATTGCAGAGGCAGCGGCAGAGGTGATCGTGATGGAGAGGACAAGGGATGATGGAACGGTCGTGATGAGTGTCTGCACTCCGGACCTGGGAATCACTGAAAAGGGATACACCACCAAGCAGCCGAGCCAGATGCTTGTGAAGGAGGTCGTCCTGAACGGCGGATGGTCTCTTGCCGGAGAGGCGGATGATGTGACTCTCCGTTCTGAGGACGGAAAGACCTATGTGTCTGCACGATGCATTCATGGTCAGCCGGTGGAGTTCGAGTTGAAGAAACGATAATACCAATAACCTTGAATATATGATTAAACTGACTAAATTTACAGCAGTAGTTCTGCTGATGCTGGGGGCTGTGTCCATGCATGCCCAGAGTTTCAGTCTGACCGGTCAGGTAGTCGATGAGACGGGAGTCCCTCTCATCGCTGTGACGGTGTTTGAGGATGGCAAGCCTACGAACGGTACGGTTACTGACCTGGATGGAAAATACAGCCTCAACGTGTCTTCTGCCAGATCTGTCGTCGTTTTCTCTTGTCTTGGTTTTACTGAGGTCAAGGAGAATGTTGCCGGCAGAGCTGTCATCGATGTCGTACTGGCGGAAGAAAAGCTTGCCCTTGATGCAGCCGAGGTGGTAAGCGTAGGATATGGCTCGGTGTCCAGACGAGACCTCACCGGTTCGGTAAGCAAGGTGGATATGGGAGAGATGCTCAAGGCTCCTGTGACCAATTTCGACCAGGCCCTGACAGGTAAGGTGGCCGGAGTGGTCGTGACTACTTCCGACGGAGCTCTCGGAGCTGAGGCGAATATCACCATACGTGGTAACAACTCCCTCACACAGAGCAGTGCTCCTCTTTATATCATCGATGGCTTCCCTACGGAAAGCTCGATGGCCACTGCGCTCAACTCGGCCGACATCGAGTCTATCGACATTCTCAAGGATGCTTCAGCTACGGCAATCTACGGTGCACGAGGTGCCAATGGCGTCATAGTTATCACCACGAAGCAGGGTGTCGAGGGCAAGCCTAAGGTGAATTTCTCATCGTCGTGGACAATGAGCCATATCTCAAACAAGGCTGAACTTATGAACGGATATGAATTCGTTCAGCTGCAGAATGAGATATACGGTATGTCAGGGAACACCAACGCCTTCATAAAGCCTTCTGAAGCAGATCTTGCGCTCGGTAAGGAGGAATACACTCTTGAAGATTACAATGACAGTTCGATGTGGAATGACTGGCAGGATGCAATATACCGTACATCGCTGTCACAGAATTACAATGTATCCCTGTCAGGAGGAAACAAGGAAGCTGGCAACAGGTATAATGTTAGTCTCTCGGTGGTGGACCAGGACGGTATCATCGTCAAGTCCAATTTCCAGAGATATCAGGGAAAGTTCAATTTCCAGCAGAAAATCGGCAAGAAAGTCACTATAGACCTGCTTGCCAACTATTCGAGATCTATCACTAACGGTGTGACCCCTACCAATGCCCAGCAGTCTTCTTCAGCTACAGGCTGGCTTGTGTATTCCGTATGGGGCTATCGTCCGGTAAAGCCTAAGTCCCAGTGGGAAAAGGATGCGGCAGGAAATTACATCAACAATGATTCAGGAGAACTTATCGATGAGGATGTGGCCAGCTCCAACGACTACCGCTTCAATCCTGCCAAGACTGTCCGTAACGAGTATAGAAAGACTGTTGTGGATTATCTGAATGCCAATGCGGGACTGACATGGGAAATCATCGATGACCTGAAGCTGAAGATTACCGGAGGTTACACCATAAACAAACGTAGAAGAGAGGAGTTCAACGGCACCCAGACATATACCGGTTATGAAGGGTCGCCTTCAGGCAAGGGTATCAACGGAGCCATCTACTGGAATGACAAGACCACTTGGCTGAATGAGAACACTCTGACCTACACGAAGCGTTTCAACCGCAAGCACAACTTCAATTTCCTTGCAGGTTTCACAATGCAGGGCGAGACCTTCGATTATAAGGGAACATCTGCAACCCAGATGACCACCGAGTCTCTCGGGCTGAATGGTCTTCATACCGGCAGTTATCAGGTGGTGACGCCTTGGCAGTATGACTGGACGATGATGTCAGGACTTTTTCGCGTGAACTACAACTACAAGTACAAGTATTACCTTACAGCTTCAATGCGTGCGGACGGGTCTTCTAAGTTCCCTAAGCATAACAGATGGGGCTACTTCCCTTCAGCAGGTCTGTCATGGAACATCAACCGTGAGGATTGGCTCAAGGACAAGACATGGCTCTCGAACGCAAAGTTCCGTGCATCATGGGGCCTTACGGGTAACAACCGTACCACCACTCCATATGACTACTATTCACAGATCGCCACTCTGCCAGGTAATCCTGACTCGTACGACTATGTGTTCAACGGTCAGATCGTGTCGGGTTATTATCCGTCCAACATGTCCAATGACAATCTGAAGTGGGAGACTACGGAGCAGTGGAATGTCGGTATGGACTTCTCTGTATTCGACAGCAGGATAAAGCTTACTGCTGACTGGTACCTCAAGAATACCCGTGACCTTCTGCTTCAGGCGACTATCCCGGCATCATCCGGCTATACTTCTGCAATGTTGAACGTGGGTTCAATGCAGAATATGGGATATGAGGTGACTCTTGACCTTGTCCCTGTCCAGAGAAGGAACTTTACATGGAACATGAACTTCAATATTGCTGTAAACCGCAACAAGGTGACGGCTCTGACAAATGACCAGTACTCTCTCCTCCGTTCCGTTTCATGGGACCAGAGATTCAATGCCCAATACCCTTACATCACTCAGGTGGGCAAGCCTTCCGGCATGATGTACGGTTTCATTTATGAAGGAACATATAAACCGGATGAGTTTAACGGAGGTACATCCCTTAAGGACGGTGTGCCGTTCATGACGAGTGTCGGACAAGACAAGGTCCGTCCAGGTGATCCTAAGTACAGGGATATCAACCATGACGGTGTCATAGACGATAATGACCGTACCATCATCGGATGCGGACAGCCGCTGCATACCGGTGGTTTCGGCAACACCTTCAACTTCTATGGCTTTGACCTTAACATATTCTTCTCATGGAGCTACGGCAATGATGTGATAAACGCCAACAGACTATATTTCGAGAACGGTTCCATCTCCAATACCAACCAGCTGAAGAGCTACACCGACCGCTGGACTGTGGATAACCCGAACAGTGATATCCCGCGCGTAGGTGCAGATATCGCAAGTATGTTCGTCTATTCATCAAGGGTTGTCGAAGATGCTTCGTTCCTGCGACTGAGGAATGTGACGCTGGGTTATACTTTCCCGCGTAACCTTCTCAGGAAGATGCATTTCGATACCATGAGGGTGTATATCTCTGGTGAGAATCTGTGGACTCTTACCAACTATACAGGACCGGATCCTGAAGTCTCTACCAGAAATTCAGTCCTTACTCCTGGATTTGACTGGTCTGCCTATCCGCGTGCTATGGGCGTGACTGCGGGATTATCATTCACATTCTAAAATCAAGAACATGAAAAGAATATTGAACAGGATATTTGTTGTTACCGGTCTTTGTGCAGCGCTTTCTTCGTGCAGCTTTCTTGATGTGGAGCCGCAGGTGATCTGTTCGGACACGTTCTACAACACAGAAAAGGAAGTCCAGTACGGACTTGCAGGAGTTTATGGCGTGATGAGCAATGAGGCTCTTTACGGCAACTACTACTCCCTGATGTATTCAAACATCGATGACCTCTGCTACTTCAATAGGGATCAGGGTTCAAACCTGCTCCAGTATCACAGGCACACGGCAGGTACATCCCAGGTGTATGACATGTGGGTGGAACTGTATCAGGGTATCAGAAATGCCAATGCATTCATGGAGGCTGTGGTGAAGACTGATTTCGATGAGGACGGCTCTTATTTTAACGAGGCCCGTTTCCTCAGAGCCTATTATCATTTTCTTCTTGCTCAGGCTTGGGGAGATGTCCCTGTCAGGAAGCAGGCTGTCACTACACATGATGAGGTGATGATAGCTGTCACCCCTCAGTATGACGTGCTCTCATGGGTGGCATCCGAGATGGAGGCTTGTGTGGATCTTGCGCCGGAGTCGCTTGAAAACACTCCGTCACGTGTGTCAAGAACCACGGTACAAGGTATACTTGCGCGAGTCTATCTGTTCATGGCCGGAGAGTCGGTCAAGGGTGGAGACAAGAGGGAACTGCTCGCCAAGGCAAGAGATCATGCGGATGCCGTGATCAGGTCCGGAAGGCATCAGCTTAATCCTGACTATTCCCAGGTATTCAAGAATATGATCATGGACAAGTATGATACAGAGTATCGTGAGTCGATGTGGGAAGTTGATTTCCTTGGAGACAGGTCCAGCGCGGAGAACTGGTCAAACGGCCGTATCGGTGATGTGATAGGACTTCAGAGTACCGGTGATTCGGGCTTTGATACCTGGAAATGCAACTATTCTTATGGTCAGTATGACGGCTCCCTCAAGCTTTGGGATCTTTATTGGAAGACTGACAGGACAGAGGACGAGAACGAGCTGGCTGTAGTCACTGATAAGCGTCAGGATTGGAATCTGCCTCCGTATAACTATGCAGGCAATGACAAATACCCGCCTTATGGTTCAGGACTCACATCAGGAAAGTCTGTCACGAGTATCGACAAGACCCCTTACGTATATGACAACGTGTCCACAAGCACCGATCCGCTTGCCGCTCCTGCTATCAGAAACTGCGGAAAGTACAGGAGAGAAATCGAGTACGAAGGACAGAAGTCAGCGAAACTGCTGTATACGACCATCAACTATCCTCTCCTCCGTTACTCTGACGTGCTCCTGATGTATGCAGAGGCTGCCAATGAACTCGGCGGAGTTTCACAGGAAGCTTATGATTGCGTGAAGGCAGTACGAGACAGAGCAGGTATCAGGACAAATGAAATGTCTTCATATGACCAGGCTTCGTTCCGTGAACTTGTCAGGAATGAAAGGGCCCGTGAACTCTGCTTCGAGTCTCTCAGAAAGTATGACCTGATACGTTGGGGCATCTATGTGGAGGAAATGAACAATTATACCACGTGGGCTGCAGATGAAAGATGGACAAAGAATACAAAAGCCCAGAGGGCTGCATCGATGGGAAGCTATATAAAGCCTATGCATGTGGTGTTGCCTATTCCTTCGATCGAGCTTGGTGTCAATGACCTGCTGGTCCAGAATCCGCTATGGTAACCTCATAACAAAGATGTAATGGTATGAAAAAGATATTGATTTTATTGTCAGGCGTTCTCCTCATGGCATCGTGTCAGCATGATGTCGTATATGAGGCGGACTACAATGTGACTCTTGATCCGGCCAATACCTATTATGCCGGAGACCCGGTGAAGTTTGTCTTTACCGGTGATGTGGACAATCTTGTATTCTATAGTGGAGAGACCGGTTCACAGTATGTTTATAGGGACAGGTATGAAGTTCCTCTCGAGGATGTCATTTCTGCTGATCTTCATCTTGATTTTCAGGCACGTTATGGAGACGCAGGTGCGCTTGAGGTGTATGTGTCCAAGGATTTCGCCGGCATCAACGGCAATGATGCCCCGGATGCCGACAGAGATGCTGTAAGGTCGATGGTGGAGGCCGGCATGCCTGGATGGGTGAAACTCCCGTATCAGGAAGGAGCCAGCACTAAATGGACAGCTCAGGATTTTCCTGTTACTGAATACCTTGAGAATTTCTGTCTTGCCTTCCATTGGTGTCCTAAGGCCTTTGACAAGACTCAGAGAACATATTGGATCAACGGTAGTATCACCCTTGAAATGGCAGGTACGGAACCTTCGACGATGACTCTTTCCGACCTTGGATTCAAGTCTCTGATGATGAACGAGGAAGTAGATGCATATAAGAAGAATAACGGTAACGGCAGCATCAGGTTTGATAATGCGACGAATGCCGGTGAAATCTGCTTCCAGGGTGTCGGAGCCAATGCCCTGCCGTATGCGATTGACGGCTGGGTTTTCACTACTCCTCGCCCGCTCAACAAGGTTGCCAATGACAAGGGTACAGTCATCAAGAATCTCCAGAACTATCTTCGTGAATATGAATATACATGGACAAAGCCGGGTACCTACAAGGTGACGTTTGTCGGACGTAATGAGAATTACGCATCATCCTCCGAAGAAATTCATGATTTCACAATCACGATCTTGGAAAAACCTGAAGAATAAACAAAGGGGCTGTGTCAAATACAGCCCCTTTGTTTTATAGTTCGATCACTCCGAAGAAGTCCGGACAGTGGAAGTCCGGAGCCGGGAGGTCTATAGGTGACCAGCTGAGGAAATGAGGCTGGTCACATTTGTCTCCGCACTTATAGAGGTTCGCACGCATTGTTTCCGGCGCCTTCACATAGCCGAGAACGTGGAACGGAATCACTTCCACAGCCCACCATTTCTGGCCTTCTCCTCGTGAATCAGCCGGAGCATGGTCAAGGCTTCCGAATCTTCTGTAACCTTCCAGCTCCTCCTTTGTAAAATAGGCCGGGTCGTGTCTTGATGTCCTCTTGGCTGCCAGAAGCGTCTGTGCGCAGTTGAGCTCGAAGTTGCAGTAGTGAAGACCGTCAGCATGACGGATGAAGAACTCCACGCAGCTGTCTTCCCAGACGGGTCCGTTGTCCTCCATCGCCACAGCCCTGATGTGGTCTTCCTCCACCTCGAACATCACTGCGATGGCCTTGTCAGAATGTGCGATCCTGAAACTGACAGAAGGTCTGTATGGGTATTCCTGCCAGTTTACACAGCAGATTCCATGGCTTTCAAGCCTGGTCAGAGCCTCTTTCAGGGCTTCCTCTGAAAGCGTCTCGATGTCCTTTACATATGTAGATCTGATCCTGTTCATTATCTGCTTGCTTTCTTTACGATTTCCACCATCTGGTCATACTGTTCTTCCATTGACTGGAGCAGTCTGTACTGGGCGTGGGTCCTGACAAGATTGTGGTCAGGTGCATTTGTCTTGTAATACTTGTCGCCGTCGATGTAGTCCATCAGGAATCTGAGCACCTGCTCAAAAGTGATGTAGCGTGCAGAAAAGGCAAGCCATTCCAGCTCACTTTCGCAAAGCGTTCCCTTTCGTTCGGAGAGGTAGCCTTCCGTGTATGCCTTGAACATTTCAAGTGACATGGACACTTTGGAAAGGTCGCGGTCGTCTTCCGCGCCGGTGTTGGTGTAGGAACGGATGGCGTCACCGAAGTCGTTGAGGGACGTGCTGCTCATGCATGTGTCGAGGTCTATCACGCAGAGGACTTCACCCTCGGCATCGAAGAGGATATTGCTTATCTTTGTGTCGTTATGTGTGACCCTTGTAGGTATGGTCCCGTCTTCCACAAGACTCCAGAAGGCTGACATCTCTTCCTTGCGGGATTCAATCCAGCTTATTTCCTCTGTCAGGTCCTTGACTCTTCCTGCCGCGTCGGCCTTCAGAGCCTCTTCCCACTGCCGGAACCTCCATCGGATGTTGTGGAAGCCTTTTATGGTTTCGCTCAGAGGTGTAGTGAAGTCTGCGAGCTGGGCCTGGAACTTTCCGATACCCTGTCCGCCCTTGTATGCGAGGGCTGGAGTGTCTGCCTTTTCATATGTCACCGAGCCTTCGATGAAGGTGCACATTGCCCAGAAGTTCCCTTCGTCATCCTTGTAGTAAAGGTCGTTGTAAGGAAGGGCTTTCTCCTCGTCTGTAATGGTTGATGCGTTTCTCTTTACGACTGTGAGCACCTCGCGTGCGGGATCGCCGCCTGCTGCAGCAACCTTTTCCTTGATGTGTTCCGTGACCATGAGGATATTGTTCATCATTCCGGGTACATCAGGGAAGACAATGTGGTTTTTCCTCTGAAGTATGTACTTGGGGCCTTCGGCAGTCTTTACGATGAGAGTATCATTGATGAAGCCTGGTCCGAGAGGCTTGATTTCCGTGACCGTTCCTTCTGTTGCGAAACGGGACACGATGGCGCTTAGTTGTGTCATTTCCTATAGTTTCTTGATTACGATTCCGATCAGTTGTGTGGTGTTCCATAGCCATACCTTTCCGTCAGCATCCACCTTTTCTACCTTGAATGACAGATCCTGGAATGACTGGGTGCTGGTCTTCGTAGTCCAGCTGATGTCTGCCGTCACTGTCTGTCCTTCCGCCGAAGGTTCTGCCTCGAACGAGATGCTGAACCAGTTTGAAAGCTTGTCCTCACAGACGTAGAACAGATTCTTCCGGCTGTTATATCCCATCTGGCATTTTTCCGGAGTGTAGACGAATTCCTCGACGCTCCGGCGTGTCAATGATATGTCATTTCTGGACAGGAGCACCTCTGTTATGTCATATTGCTGGCATGCGCTGAGTGCAGCCATCATGGCCAGTATTGATATGATACGTTTCATGTAAGTTCCTATTTGGCGGTTATTTCCTTGATTATCACATAGCTGCTGCCATCTTCATAAACGATGACCGCCTTTAGCGTACCGCTTTCGGTTACGGTGAAGTAGCCGTCTGCAGGGGTGATGATCTTCTTGTTGAAGACCCAGGTGATTTCTGCCGCATCCGAGGCGTTGTTCACCCTGAGCGGAAATTTCTCTCCTTTCACGAAAGAGTCGTCGCTGTTGCATTTGGCGTAATTCAGATATATGTATGGCCATCCTATGTCAGGCAGGGTCTTGGTCATGAAATTGATGGTGACCGATGCCCCTTTGAGGCCCTCATTCTCGAACCAGATGTCAGCCTTGTAAGGTGTCGAATTCGGCTTCAGTCCGCTGATCGTGACAGAGTACTTTCCGGTCTCATATGGAGCGACTTCTACTGTGTCGCTCCAGGTGTCGGTGTAGCATCTGACCTTAGCATTCCCTTTGTATCCGGTGCTGCTGCTGAAGTTGATAAGGACAGCATCTGTAAAAGAAGCGAATTTTACATCCGTTGCCTTGGGAGGCGTCACGGTGTTCTTTCCGACTGCACTGAAACTCACGGTCTTCCCGCTCCTGGCTATGTTCTTTATGGTTATAGGACATTTCGCCCCGCTCCAATACTTCAATGCCGGTGAACTGGTGGCGGAAAGCGTGGTCACTGTCTTATACGGAAAGAATAGGCCGCTGATGTTGCTTATATAGCTGTAGGATGAGAGGTCGTCACTTCTTCCGTCAGCTTCTATCAGGTCCGCACACTGGTGTGACAGCCTGGTGTTCACTTCATTGTATTCCCATAAGGTGGTGTTTGTCCTGTCTACATGATAGACAAGCATTCCCTCACCTCCGATATACCGGTCCCAGCCTTCTGCCGCACGGCATTCGAAAAGATAGTACTCTCCCTTCCGGTCGGTGTCCATCCGGTAGCAGATCCCCTCTTCGTGAACAGGACCCATGCTGTAGGATTCTCCCTCCTGAATCATTATCGGCTGTGTAATTCCCAGAAGTTCCCTCTCGAGGGCATTATAATATGGAGGTGTGCAGCTGTTGTTGTTATAGCTACCTCCGTCCATGATGCTTGTGACGCTCCACATGCCGGCGCAGAGTCCGTTTTCGTCATAATCGGTATCATAGAAGTCGGGAAGTCCCAGAGTGTGGGAATATTCATGGCAGAATGCCCCTATGCCGGCAATGTCATAAGTTACTTTGCTGCCGTATACGGATCTGGACAGTTCGCTGCTGCATGAGTAGCGGTCTATGACCTTTCCGTCAAACTTCAGCTCGGGAAGTCCGGCTCCGGATGTGATATACCATTGATGGGCCCATATCCTGTCATCACCATCTCCTTCTGCCTCATCACCGCCTGCAAAGAATACGTGGATATTGTCCACTTCTCCGTCGTTGTCCATGTCATAAAGGCTGAAATCGACTCCGGCTTCATGGGCAAGCCTGCATGCCTCCTGCACCATTTCTGCAGGCCTCCTGTCGCTGTCTTCCAGGTCATTGCCGCCATACCATTCCCTTTCTCTGCTCAGTGTGACTATAGGACTGACATCGAAGGAGAATTCGTACATTCCCTTGAACTGGTCGTCGAAATAATCCTTGGCGCTGCCGGTGGTGTTGAATCCCTTCTGGTTCATCATGTTCCGGAAGTCCTCCGGCGTATATGTGTAGCTCACATCCTTGTATTCCGCCAGAATCACAAGACCTCGTCTGACTTCGGAAGTCGCTGCCTTGGTCATCTTGCGTGCATCCGCCTTCCGGGTCATCATCCTGTTGAGCACCTCCCTCTTCCTTGCAGCGTTGATGCGCATGGCTCCGGTGTTTATGACCATGCTCTGACTGAGCACAGCCTGAGGGGTGTCCTTCCCTACGTGATAGCCGGTACTGGTCTTGAGTCCGGCATTATCGTATACGGCATAGCTCCACCAGCCGTCCGGATCCTTGATCACAGCTTTCCCGTCCCGGGTAGTGTGTATGCGGAACCATTCATCTCCCTTCAATATCGTGGTGAAGGTGGTGCCGTCCGGTTGGGTGATGACCGTAATGCCTGGCTTGGCAGGTCTGGCATCCGCAGGTCCCGATGCCATCAGGATGCCGAAAAGAACAAATATCAGGTTTATACAGTACCGTCTCATACAATAAAAGTGTCTTTGAATCATGATGCAGTATCGAAATACTGAGTATCTTTGCAAAAGATTTGCAAATTAATCGATTTTTATGAAAAATACAATATTGCAGGCTGTTTATGTATTCATGTTAATCATATTCCCGGTCAATGCCCGTTGTAGTAATGATGTTGTGGAACTCATAAATGAGTATGGTAGATTCGACAGGTGGTGCCGGAGGGAAATAGAAGAATCCTTCCTCATAGGCGGAAACACCAGGTATCTGTATGAATTCTACGGTAATCAGGAGACATTGAGGATGGGAAAGGAACCTTTTGCCGCTCCTGAGGGCTATCTGTGGAGGACCAATAATGTTCTTGCTGTCGTGCTGGGTATCGTGAAGACCAGCAATACTGTCTTTCCGGAGCCTCGCGACGGAGGCTACTGCGCCAGGATAGAGACGCATATAGAGTCGGTCAAGGCATTGGGAATCATCAATATGGACGTATGTTGCCAGGGTGCTCTCCTTATAGGGACTCTGCCTGAGCCTATAACTGACACCAAGGATCCCATGACAAAGGTCATCTATGGCATTCCGTTTTCAGGGAGGCCTGAGGCCCTTGTCTTTGACTACAAGGCTGATGTCGGCAATGAGACGGTGCGCGGGACAGGTTTCTCCCGACTGAAGAAGATGGGGTATCCGGATTATGTGGAGATAACGATGGTCCTGCAGAAGAGATGGGAAGACAAGGATGGAAACGTACATGCCCTGCGGGTCGGCACGGGAATAGAAAGGATTACCTCCAGCAGCTCACAGTGGCAGAACGGCCACGAGGTGCTCATACATTATGGAGATATCACGGGGGAACCCTTCTATCAGGATTATATGGGTCTGAAAAACGACCCCAGGACGGCATATCATGCTATAAACAGCAGGGGAGAGAATGTTGTTGTTCAGGAAGACGGCTGGGCGGATGAAGGCGTTGAGCCTGATTATATGATGCTCCACTTCCTTACAAGCTGTGGAGAGGCCTTCTATGGAGGAGTGGGGAATACGCTGTGGCTGGATAATGTGCGCATAGTCATGCCTTGATCTGAATATCTTCTCCTGCTTTGGACCATAAGAAAGGCGGACTTGGTGCATCACTGCATTCCGCCCGCCTGAAACGTGTACTAAAACCTAAACCTGAGACATAGATGCAACAGATTATGTGAATGTTGCATGGATAAGACAAAAAAACGACCGTTTCGTAAGAAACAGCCGTTGTTCTTTGTTGGTGAATCAATTATTTAGAAGCCTCAACAGAAACCTTTCTAAACTCCTTCATCAACTTCATGAGGTTGAGAGCAGCCTTGCGAGCGCGTGCGCCTGCAGCCTTATTACCCTTTACTACCTGAGCCTCAGCGTTTACTGCATAAACCTCATACTCAGCCTTGATCTGATCTACAAGTTCTTTCATTGTGTCTTAATTTTAATGGTTCGTTAAAGTGTATCGTAAAAACTTTCGCCAAGTTATGCCTATTTTTTGAAAAAAACAAATTTTTACCCCTAAAAATGTCGTTTTCAGGGTGTTATGTCCGGTTTTCAGATATTTTCCTTTGGTTTTGGCTTTGTGTTGATTGTATTCATTGCCCTGTCGGCTCCGATAGTTGCCCATGCCTTTATGCCGTCTATCACACGTTTGCATATCTCGGGAACCTGTTCCTTCTCCTCCTTGGAGAGTGCCCCCAATACATAGTCAATCTGCTGTCCGCGTCCGAATTCATTGCCGATGCCTACCCTTATCCTGGCATAGTCCTGTGTGCCGATAAGTTCGGTGATGTTTGTCAGACCGTTGTGGCCGCCGGCACTGCCGTTCTTACGAAGTCTCAAGGTGCCGAAAGGTATGTTGAGGTCATCTGAAATGACAAGGAGATTCTCTACCGGAATCTTCAGTTCGTTCATCCAGTACCGTACAGCCTTTCCGCTGAGATTCATATATGTCGAAGGCTTCACAAGAGTGAATTTCCTTCCCTTGAAGGAAACCGTCGCTATGCTTCCGTACCGTCCTGGCTCAAAAACAATATTGGATGCCTGAGCCCAGGCATCCAATACCATAAATCCCAAGTTGTGTCTGGTTTCTGCATATTCGACGCCGATGTTTCCTAACCCGACGATCAAATAATTCATGGCAGTCCGGATTACTTCTTGCCCTGCTCCATCTTAGCCTGCTGTGTAGCACGTGTAGGACGTACTGAGCAGATGATGGTTGCCTTAGGAGAAACGATAGTCACACCTTCATAGTTGAGGTCGCCTGCAACGATCTGCTTGCCGATCATGAGGTGAGTTGAATCAACCTCAAGGATGTCAGGAAGGTTTGTCATCATTGCGCTCACGCGGAGCTTGCGGCTTGAAACGAGAAGCTTACCACCCATCTTGACACCTTCTGAGTGTCCTGTAACCTTTACCGGAACCTCGATAGTAACCGGCTTGTCCTCAGAAACGAAGAGGAAGTCTGCGTGAAGAGCCTCGTCAGTTACCGGATGATACTGTACCTCGTGGAGCACTGCGTAACCGCTTCTGCCGTCGCTGAGCTTGAGGTCGATGATGTATGAGTTTGGAGTGTGTGTGATGGTCTTGAGGTCCTTTGCATCAATGGTGAAAAGGATGTTCTCCATACCGAGTCCGTAGATGTTGCATGGAACAAGTCCTGCCCTGCGTACAGCCTTTACGGCTGCCTTGTTGCCAGCTTCGCGTACCTGGCCGTTGAGTTCAATGTGCTGCATTGTGTTTGAAAGTTTAAAATGTGTTACTCAGTTTTTTCTAAAAAACCTGATCTTCTTCGTTGTCCTTCGTCTTCAAAATCCTCACAACCAGAGGTTGCTCCGGTTTTTCAGGCTCGGTCGCCTTGAATCTGTCGTTTTTTATGAAAAAACCCCATTGCACCAAAAAGCCTTTGCTTTTTATGGGGCGGCAAAGATAATAAAAATATTTTATTCCACAAGCGAGGTGTCGATATTCCATTTAAGGCGCCTGTAGTATGCGTCGAGATAATCTGTCCCGTTTGCAGGAAGATACATGGAAAGGCCGCTGTATGTGAGGATGTGGAACTCATTCATGAAATAGGGAGTGGCAGCCTTATAGATGATGCACTCTTTCAGTGCTTCCCTAAGCGCCTTTATGTCTTCATTGACTTCCTGAGTGCCGGCTCCACTTTCTTTGGCAGCCTCATAAATGATGCTTTCAAGGTCATAGAACCAGTGGAAGCTGGATCTGAAATATTTCTGTACATTCTTGGGGCTCAGAGATTCCAGTCCTGTCCTGTATTTCTGGAAAAGATTCCTGCATACCTCTGCAAGACGGCCCATCAGGGCTGGCCTGACTGCTGATATGGTCGCTGACTGCATGACTCCGGAATTGCGTGCATATTGCTGGTAATAGTCGTCGCAGACCGACACCGGGTCAGGGTCTGTGTCTCCAAGAAGATGCGCTGCAAGTGTCTTGTAGTCAAATCCTTCGGCCAGCACTTCAGTCTGGGAGAAGGCGATGATGTCGCATTTGTCCTTGAACTCGTATGCTACCTCCACGCCTCCCATAAGGCATGCGTCGAACAGAAGATAGTCCAGCTTCATCGGGATGGCCCTGACAAATTCGTCGAGCTCGATCTCGTAGGATATGGAATGTCCGGAACTGTTGTCCTTGTGCTCGCCGATGCTCTTGACTGCCGGCAAGGATGGATCGCAGTTCCAGTCCATGGACGGTACGGCGACCGGATGATTGAGGCCTGGCCTGCGTCTGAGGCCTTCAGCAGGCAGTGAGGATTTCGGATTGGCGTAGAACCCGGCCGGCAGGTATCCGGTGGCGTGTGACGAGAAGATCATTCCGTAGCCTTTTGCCGGAAACGCTTCCTGGACATATTCGAGTACCTTGTTCAGCTGCACTGCTGAGGTCGAGATGGTTCCGGCCTCATAAACAACGAGGGTGTCAGCCACGCTTTCCCCGTTCTCGTCTTCAAGAAGTCTGATTAGGACCGGAGATGTGGGGGTCCTGTAATCGCTGCCTGCCTTCGTCTGGTGGGAGTATACGAGAAGGATGTTGTCACTTCTGTTGGCACCTGGCAGCCAGCCGCTCATAAGGTCGGAGATGTCCTCCTTGAGATAGCTCCACAGACTGTTGTATCCTGCAGAATACAGCAGCAGGACATTTCGTGTTTCCGAATTCTCCGTCCGTGTGCTTCCGGTCTCCACGCGTCTCCCCGGAACCTCATCGATTATAAGGTCGCTGTCCATCGGGGATATGCACGCTATGCAGGCAAAGGCAATAAGTATGTATGCTATATATTTCATGTCTTTTCAAAGTGTACAAAGATATATATTTTTCGTATATTTGCCGTTCATTTCGTGAAATTATATATATGGACAATATGAAGAAGATTATTAAGATGATTGCAGTTGCAGGCTTGGCCGCGGCTACCCTTTCATGCGGGAACAAGGCGGCGGAAAAGGATTTCAAGTATCTTGTGGATGAGTTCGCAGACCTCAAGATAATGAGGTATCAGGTGCCGGGATGGGATGGACTCTCTCTCCAGCAGAAACAATATGTGTACCATCTGGCTGAAGCGGCTAAATATGGTCGTGACATCATCTGGATGCAGAACAACAAATATAACCTGGAGATCCGCAAGGTCCTCGAGAGTATACTTGAAGACTATGAAGGTGACCGTACATGCGAGGAATTTTCACAGTTCGAGACTTATGCCAAGAGAGTGTTCTTCAGCAACGGCATACATCATCATTATGCTGAGGACAAGTTCTTCCCGGAGTGCCCTCAGGCATATTTCGAGAGCCTCATGACAGCAGTCGGAAAGCAGGACAAGTGTGCGGAACTGCTTCCTGTAATATATGATCCGGCCATCTTCCCGGCGCGCAAGCTCATGGGGGCCAAGGATATCGTGGCTGAGTCTGCCGTGAACTTCTACGAGGGTGTGACCCGTGCTGAAGTGGAGGCACTTTATGCTTCGATGGCGGATCCGTCTGACAAGACTCCTGTGTCATACGGCCTTAACAGCCGTGTGGTGAAGGGGGCTGACGGAATAGTACGTGAAGAGGTCTATAAGGTGGGAGGATTGTATGGCGCTGCTCTCGAGAAGATCTGTGCAGAGCTTGAGAAGGCCGCACAGGTGGCAGAGAACGGGACCCAGAAGGCCTATATTGCAGACCTTGTGGAATATTACCGCACAGGAGACCTCAAGCTCTGGGACAAGTACAATATCCAGTGGGTGAACGATACTCTCGGAGTGGTGGATTTCGTGAATGGTTTCGTGGAGGATTATAATGATCCTCTCGGCCGCAAGGCTACATATGAAGGCCTTGTGAACTTCAAGGATGCTGAGGCTTCAAAGAGGGCCGAGCTTATAAGCGGGAATGCACAGTGGTTCGAGGATAATTCTCCTGTGGACGACCGCTTCAAGAAAAAGGAAGTGAAGGGAGTCACAGCCAAGGTCATCAATGTGGCTACCCTTGCCGGTGACTGCTATCCTGCCGCTCCTATCGGAATCAATCTTCCGAACGCCGACTGGATCCGTCGTGAACATGGGTCGAAGTCGGTTACCATCGCCAATCTTACTTCCGCTTACAACAAGGCTGCCCAGGAGTCTCCTAAGAGCATGCTTTCCGAATTTGCGTGGTCTGAGGAAGAAATCGCCATGGAAAAGAAGTACGGAGCCATTACAAGCGACCTTCATACAGACCTCCACGAATGTCTCGGTCATGGTTCCGGACAGCTTCTTCCTACCACGTCACCTAATGCTCTCGGGGAGTTCAGTTCCACACTTGAGGAAGCACGTGCCGACCTTTTCGGCCTGTACTACCTTGCGGATCCGAAACTGGTCGAACTGGGCATCCTTCCGGATATGGAGGCATACAAGGCGCAGTATTCGAGCTATATCCGCAACGGAAGCTTCACTCAGTTCACCCGTGTCGAGCTTGGCAGGAAGAATATGGAGGCTCATATGCAGAACCGTAAGCTGATCGCGGACTGGTGCTATGAAAAGGGCCTCGCTGACAACGTGATCGAGAAGAAGGTGCGTGACGGCAAGACTTATTTCATCGTGAACGACTATGAGGCTCTCCGCGGCCTGTTCGGCGAACTCCTTGCCGAGGTGCAGCGTATCAAGTCTGAAGGAGACTATGAGGCAGGAAAGGCCCTTGTGGAGAAGTATGCAGTCGATATCGATCCTGTTCTTCATGCAGAGGTGCTTGAGCGTTATGCTGCTCTTGGCCTGAAACCGTATGGAGGCTTCCTTAATCCTGAGATCGTGCCTGTGGAGAAGAATGGAGAGATAGTTGATTATGAGATTGTATACAATGACAGCTATATCGGCCAGATGCTCCAGTACGGCCGCAAGTATTCTACCTTGTAGATGTCCGTGGTGACTGACGTTGCCGTCCCGAGATGAAGGATATCCTGAAAGATTACAGCTATTACCTTAGTATAGAACGTGCGATGTCACAGAACACTGTGGCATCGTATTGTTCCGATGTGGCACACTTTCTCGAAACATCGCTCCTGAGCCCGGACCGTGTCTCTCATGGAGACATAAGTGAGTATCTTTCCTCCAGGGAAGATCTTTCCAAAAGGTCACAGGCAAGACTTCTCAGTTCCTTGAAGTCTTTCTTCGACTGGCTGGTGATTGAAGGGATGATAAAGGACAATCCGTGCGACCGTGTGGATGCCCCGAAACTTGGAAAGTATCTTCCTGCGGTGTTGTCTGTGGAGGAGGTGGAGGCGGTCATTGAAGCTGCCGACAGGCAGTCATGGCCCGGTCTGAGGGATAGAGCCATGGTGGAGGTGATGTATGGATGCGGTCTGAGGGTGTCCGAGGCGGTAGGGTTATGTATCTCCAGAATATACTTTGATGAAGGCTTCGTGAGGGTCATAGGGAAGGGTGACAAGGAAAGGCTTGTGCCTCTTGGTGACATGGCGGCCGAAGCCATACGTGATTATCTTCAGGTGCGTCCGGTTCCGGCGGATGCGGCTTCGTCTGACTTCCTGTTCCTTAACAGATATGGCAAGCCGTTGAGCCGGGTATCCGCCTTCAAGGCTGTCAAGACCCTTGCATTGCTTGCGGGGGTGAGAAAGGATATATCCCCACATACTTTCCGGCATTCCTTTGCTACCCATCTTATTGAGAAAGGGGCAGACCTCAGGGCTGTGCAGGAAATGCTTGGCCATGAAAGCATCACCACTACCGAGATATATACGCACATCGACACTACCACATGGCATAGGAACATCCTCTCGCATCATCCTCGTCAGACCATGGATCCTGGCAGTAGGGAATAAGTCAGGAAATCTTTTTATCTTTGCACGTTTTATTGAAATGAAGATTACTTTCGCATTCGCTTCAGCGACTTCGTCGAAATTACAGTTAGTGTAAACATGTATATCATTCCCGAAATAAATATCAAAATCATTATACAATGGATAAGAACAGTTACGCATTGGGCATGAGCATTGCCCACAATATGATGTCTTCCGGCATCAGGTCAATCGAATTCGAGGATTTTACAGCAGGACTCAAGGCTGTGCTTACAGGTTCGGAGCCGGCTGTGTCGTTTCAGGAGGCCGGACAGCTTCTTGATAAGTATTTTGCAGAGATTGAAGCAGAGCAGAAGGCAGAAGCGGAGGCTCTCGGAGCTGCGATGCGCGAGGAAGGTGAGGCTTTCCTGAAGATGAACGCTGAAAAGGAAGGCGTCGTCGTGCTTCCGAGCGGCCTTCAGTACAAGGTGATTCAGGAAGGCTCAGGCAAGAAACCGTCTGCGTCTTCTCAGGTGAAGTGCCATTACGAAGGAACCCTTCTCAACGGGGTGAAGTTCGACAGCTCATATGACCGTAATTCTCCGGCTGTGTTCGGCCTAAATCAGGTTATTCCGGGATGGACGGAGGGTGTACAGCTCATGTCCGAGGGTGCTAAGTACGAATTCTATATCCCTTACAATCTTGCGTACGGATCCCATGGTGCGCCGGGAGCAATCCCTCCATATGCAACCCTCAGGTTCATCGTAGAACTCATAGAGGTCCTTTAATCAGGGAACCGGCTTGACAGAAGACGACAGGTATGGATTTCATGCAGATATTCACCCTCGTGACAGGGGTGATATATATAGTTCTGGAAATCAGACAGAAGAGTTCTATGTGGCTGGTCGGTATAGCGACCAGCCTTGCTGCGATGTGGGTCTTCTTCCGTCAGGGACTGTATGCGTCCTTTGCCCTTAATACCTACTATCTCATCACCTCCTTCATCGGCCTGTGGCAATGGGGGAGGGACAGGAAGAAACTGGATCATGCCAATGCCCATGAGGAGGGTGGTTCGGCTGTGCATCTTAACAGACTCAATCGCTCCACTGTCATCATAAGCGCACTTGTAGTGGCTGCAGGAACGTGGGGACTGGCCCAGATTATGGAACTTCTTGAGAATCCGATGTCCTATCTTGATGCAGGAGTTGCGGTGTTGAGTGCAGTGGCCACATGGTGGCTGGTGCGTTCATATATCCAGCAGTGGTGGCTCTGGATAGTGGCAGACACCTTGAGCACTGTCCTGTGTGCAACTCAGGGAATGTGGTGGATGGCTGCACTCTATGCAGCATACACCTTGTCTGCCGTATACGGGTATCTCCATTGGAGGCGTCATGGACGGATCCTTTAGGAGACGCCTGACAGGATTATAGCCAGAAATAATATGTCATATAAAGAAAACTATCCTTCCAAACTGCTTGAGAATGCAGTCGATGCCATCAGTTCGCTTCCTGGCGTCGGGCGCAGGAGTGCGCTCCGTCTGGCCCTGCATCTGCTGAAGCAGCCTGCAGAGAATGTGCATCATTTCACTTCTGCCATCAATTCGTTGAGGGACGAGGTCAAATATTGCAGCGAGTGCATGATGATATCGGATTCCGAGGTCTGTTCCATCTGTTCCGACCGTTCACGTGACCATAGCATGATATGCGTTGTGGAAAACGTCCGTGATGTGATGAGCATAGAGAATACGGGCCAGTATCATGGCGTGTATCATGTGCTTGGCGGCATAATCTCCCCTATAAACGGTGTGGGACCGTCTGATCTCACAATACGTCAGCTTGTGGACAGGGTGGAACGGATGGCTTCGCCTGAAGGAATGTTTGAAGCTGATGCGCCTGGACGTGGCGGGGCTCCGGCTGAAGTCATACTTGCGCTCAGCGGTGATGTGGAGGGGGAGACCACCTCGTTCTATATCTATCGTCAGATTTCAGGGTTCGGAGTGAAGGTTTCCTCCCTTGCAAGAGGTCTTGGTTTCGGAGACGACCTTGAATATGCCGACGAACTTACCCTTGGCCGGTCGATAGTAAATCGTCAGGTGTTCAAGCCTTGATTTAAGCCTCGCCCTTCAGGATGTCATTATGAGTCCGGAAAGACGGTGATGATCTTTTTTTTGATTTCTAAAAGAAAAAGGATAAATTTGCAGGCTTGCGTTTTTATGCGCAAGCCTGTTTCGTGTATATAAACTCGTTCCGACGACTGGGCCGGAACATAAACGGACGAGCTATGATAGAGATTTTCTACAAAGCAGACGGACAGATTAAGGTTTCCCAGTCGGAAGCTGATTTCGCAATAATTCCTTTTGATACTGTGGTCTGGATTGACCTTCTAAGCCCTTCCGGTGAGGAAAAGAGGGCGGTCGAAAACTTTCTTGGCACGACCATCCAGAACCGCGCCCAGGCAGAGGAAATTGAGATTTCATCACGTTTTTCGGAAACTGAGAAGGCTATTTTTGCTAATACGAGTTACTTGATTCCCGGTCCAGAGGAATATAATGAAGAGACGGTGTCTTTCATACTGACAGGAAACATTCTTACGACATTGAGGGAATGTCCCTTGAAGAGTTTCACGGACCTGCAGAGAAGGCTTATGGCATTCCCGAAGATGTACGATTCCGGGCATGTGGTCTTCCTTAATATTCTGGAACAGCGTATCGACCTCGATGCGGATATGGTAGAGCTCGTATCCAAGGAAATCACCCAATACAACAAGAAGGTGAGTCTGGGAGAAGACATCAGCGAGGAATTCCTCATTGATATCAATCAGCTGCAGGATAACACAATGCTCATCCGCGAGAACATCATAGACAAGCAGAGGGTTATCTCCAGCATTCTCAAGAGTTCTAACTATCCTAAGGAGTATCAGCCTCGTCTAAATGTTCTGCTGAAGGATATTTCATCACTCATCAATCACACGGACTTCGGTTTTGAACGTCTTGAGTATCTTCAGAATACGGTACTCGGTATCATCAACCTGGACCAGAACAAGATCATGAAAGTCTTCACTCTTGTGTCACTGATGCTCATGCCGCCGACTCTCATAGCCAGCTTCTTCGGAATGAACATACAGTTCGGCTGGTTTATCGGTCATTCATACTGGACATGGGTCATAGTTCTTCTGCTCATGGCCATCTCTACCGTCGTGATCTTCTGGATCTTCAAGAAACGCCGGATGTTCTAGCTTTCCTAAGCGGTTTTATGCGGAAATCAACATAGCTTGTGCGAGTTTGAGCCGAAAGCCGCGCAAGCTGTGCGGGGACCTCTGTAAATCTACCAGGATTCAGGTAATGTGGACATAAATGGTTGGTGACTCAGACATTTTTTGACGAGGAGAGCAGAAAACGATCATTTGAACAGATAAACGTCACCTGTCGTCAATAAAATCCCGGTTTCTTTGACTTCGCTATCGGCAGACTGATATCGGATCACTTTCTTTGTCAGGTTTAGATTAATTAGAGTTATGCCTCTGCTGACATTGAAAGAGATTGCCGATATGTCTCCCGTATTCCGGGAGCGTATCGGTGGTGCAGTAGGTAGAGATCGGCACCACTGTGACGAATTTCAGCCCCAAAACGACACAGTGGTACCGTAAAACACACAAATTCGAGGATTATC
>JAZSEQ010000011.1:0-8601 GCA_045531765.1 Candidatus Cryptobacteroides sp.
CACCGGACCACCAGCGAGACCATTACCGTGAGCCCCGGAATGCCGGTTACAAAGATTTCCCTCAAGTCCCCTCAGCCGATATACGGAGTACTTTCCATAATGTCCGCTCCAGGCAATGCCGAAGTCTGGCTCGATGGGAAAAATATAGGTCTGACTCCTATCTACCTCCCTCAAATCCTTATCGGCAGTCACACTCTTAAGCTCACTAAGTCCGGCTGCGCCGACTGGACGGGAAATGTAAGCGTGGCGGAAGGCCAGATAGCAGAGATCAATGCTACTCTCCAGAGCGGAGCACCTGTGACTTTCACCAGCAATGTCGCTAGCGCTCAACTCTATCTCGACGGCGTCCTTCTCGGACCTGCCAACGGGACTTATGATGTGGCTTTCGGAAGTCACACCATTGTCTGCAAGGCATCAGGCAAGAAGGACCTGACCAAAAACATCACCATCTCTCAGACTGACATACACAGGACAGTCGACTGCCGTCTCGGTGTTACGCACGAAACCATCAAGGTAAAAGGAGTTTCATTCGACATGATCAAGGTTAAAGGCGGCACCTTTACCATGGGCGCCACTTCGGAACAGGGAAACGACGCGCAGAGCGATGAAAAGACTCACAAGGTGACTCTTTCAGATTATTATATTGGCGAGACGGAAGTCACTCAGGCTTTATGGCAGGCAGTGATGGGAAACAACCCAAGCTCGTTTAAGGGAAACAGCAACCCTGTCGAGTCTGTTTCCTGGAATGACTGTCAGGAGTTTATACGCAAGCTGAACTCCCTGACGGGACGTACCTTCCGCTTGCCAACCGAAGCCGAATGGGAATATGCAGCTCGTGGCGGCAACGAATCTAAAGGATATAAATACTCTGGTAGCAAGAGCATCGATAACGTGGCCTGGTATGACGACAACTCAGGTTCCAAGACCCACGCAGTGAAGACTAAGTTTCCTAACGAGCTTGGAATATACGACATGTCCGGCAATGTATGGGAATGGTGTCAGGACTGGTACGGCTCCTACAGCAGCAATGCCCAGACCAACCCTAAGGGTCCTTGGGGCGGCTCCCACCGCGTTTTGCGCGGGGGCAGCTGTTACTACTTCGCGAGTTGCTGCCGCGTGTCGTATCGCACCTACTACTCGCCGGACTCCTGGATCAGCTTCCTCGGCCTGCGCCTGGTGCTCGTCCCATAGTTACTCATCAGTGTCCGTCCTCTGCACTAAGGTGAAGCGGCGTTTCCTGATGGACTGGATTGTATACCTTGTGCGAGTTCTGGTGTCAACTCACCTAAATAAGAACGAGCAGGGCCACTGACCCTGCTTTTCTTATGTCGCTACGGTAACCCGGAGACGCTTACGTATTAAAAACTTGCTCTACATCGCAGAACGGGACATAATTGCGTATATTTGAATTCCTTGGTTATCAACACATTAGCACTTTATGGGCGGGACAAAACGCGCACCCATACTTGCTTAACCACTTGAATACCAAATATTTAAAGGAAACGGCTCTAGGGCATGTGAGCGAGCGAAGCATAACCCCATGCTCAGACCGAGGCGTGTGTACTGCACGGGAGCCGAGGCGTGTGTGCTACACGGATAGTCAAGGCATATGTACTGTACGGATAACGGATAATTATTGATTTTTTCAAGATTTTTGATACAGAGTGAAACAAAAGGTGCGATTTTTCGTATAATGTAATGATTTTGCATAAAATTCTACAACATATATGAAACTTTCACAATTCCAGTTCAATCTTCCTGCAGAAAAGATCGCGTCGGAACCGCCAAGATGGCGTGACGAGTGCAAGCTCATGGTCCTTCACAAGAAGACAGGAGAAATCGAACACAAACTCTTCAAGGACATACTTGACTACTTTGAAAAAGGAGACACATTCGTCCTTAACGACACAAAGGTTTTCCCTGCCCGCCTTTACGGCAACAAGGAGAAGACAGGGGCTGACATCGAGGTATTCCTCCTGAGGGAACTGAACAAGGAGCAGAGGCTCTGGGATGTAATCGTAGATCCTGCAAGAAAGATACGTATCGGAAACAAGCTCTATTTCGGCGAAGACGAGAGTCTTGTTGCCGAAGTCATAGATAACACAACTTCAAGAGGACGCACTCTCCGTTTCCTCTATGACGGAAGCTATGAGGAATTCAAGGAGACTCTTTTCGGACTCGGCCAGACCCCGGTACCCGCATGGGTAAAGAAAGAGGTGACCGAGGAAGATGCAGAGAATTTCCAGACCATATTTGCCAAGAACGAAGGTGCCGTATCGGCTCCTGCAGCAGGTCTCCACTTCAGCAGGGAACTCTTCAACAGAATGATTCTCAAGGACATTAACAAGGCATTCATTACCCTTCACATGGGTATAGGCCACTTCAGGGAAGTGGACGTGGAAGACCTCTCGAAACACAAGATGGACTCGGAGAGACTCATCATCACCCCGGAAGCTGCAGACCTTATCAACAGCACCAGAAAGAACGGACACAAGGTGCTTGCTGTGGGAATCACTACAATCAGAGGTCTTGAGACATACGTGACCACCAACGACGAAGTGAACGCATATGACGGGTGGACCAACAAGTTCATATTCCCTCCTCACAGATTCTCTGTTCCTGACGCAATCGTATCCAACTTCCACCGCCCTGGTTCTACAATGCTCATGTCGGTGGCAGCATTCGGAGGATATGAGAATGTCATGAAGGCATATAAGACCGCTCTTGAGCAGGACTACAAGTTCGGCCCTTACGGAGATGCACTCCTGATAATCTGATGGCAAAGCCCTTTTGATTATAAAAAAAGTGACATCTTTATAAAAAAGAGAAAAATCTGTTATAAAAAAAGAAAAACCGGCATTCGGGACTTTCCCGGAAGCCGGTTTTCCTTTTACTTTGAGGCATGAAGATTACTGAAGAGAAAGCATGCCTGTGTGCACTTAACAGGATTTTCGGGTTCGAACCCCGATACGGAATAGCCCTTACCGAACACCTCGGAAGCGCGCGCGAGGTATTCGGTCTGAGTCATAAGGACCTTGACACACTCATGGGTCCGCATTCAAGACATAAAGGTCTGATTACCTATGAATCGGTCCGAAAAGAAGAAATGGAGCTTGAACGGCTTGCAGACTCCGGAATATATTTCCTAGGCCACACAGAAGAGCACTACCCCGCGCTGCTCAAGGAATGCGAGGACCCTCCGGTAGGGATATATATAAGGAGTGACACACCGCCACACGAGTTATGGAAAAGAAGTCAGCTAAGGATTGCGGTAGTCGGCACGCGCGACATCTCATCATACGGAAAGGAATGGTGCAGCCGCATTGTAGGAGCAATCGCATCCACGGGAGCAAGCCCAATGATAGTGAGCGGACTGGCCTTAGGCACTGATATATGTGCACATCTGACAGCCATGGACAAGGGTCTCCCTACGGTAGGAGTTATGGCCACAGGCCCCGAAACCGTATATCCGCAGCGCCACAAGGCCATTGCGGAAATGATGGCACACACTCCGGGGTGTGCACTTGTCACGGACTATCCTCCCGGCACTGCACCGCTGGCTGTGCATTTTCTGCGCAGGAACAGACTGATTGCAGGGCTCAGCGAAGCAACCGTGCTGGTGGAGTCCCGCATCAAGGGCGGAGGCATGATGACCGCCCGGCTCGCATCCTCATACAGCAGAGACGTATATGCTCTTCCGGGAAGGATCGAGGACCCGCTCTCCCAAGGATGCAACGAACTTCTGAGATCGCACATTGCAGAACCGATAACTTCCTTGAATGAATTCACAAAGAGCCTTGGACTGTATATAAAGACATCCGGGAGAAAAATCTCAATGCATGAAACCGCTGTCACAAGATATTCCGGAAAGTTGCCTGAAGAGAAGATTGAACAGATGGGGAGTATTCTGGTGGCGATACGCGGAGAGCGCGGCATCACGGTTGAAGAGCTGTCAGAAAAGACAGGTCTCGGATACGCACGCACTGCTGAACTCACAGGCATTCTGGAACTTGACTCTCTGATTACCATAGATCTCCTGCAGCGATGCTGCATAAATCCGCAGGCACTATCAGCCCGGGAGTAGTCGGCACAGCTTAAAATATCTGGCATGGAAAGACTGTATTTCCAAACAGTTCACTATCTTTGTAGGATATGGAATTCATAGATACACATGCGCACCTCTATGACGAGGCATTCAATGGAGAAGAAGATTCTGCAGTGACACGTGCCATCGAGGCAGGAGTACACAAGATGATTCTCCCCGACATAGACTCAGAAACACGTGAAGATATGTTTGACCTCGCCAGCAGGCATACGGGAATATTATTCCCCTGCCTGGGTCTGCATCCGACATCCGTAGGAGCAGATTGGGAGAACAGGCTTGCCGAGCTCGAGAGCTTCAAGGACCGCAAGATTTACGCAATAGGCGAGATAGGCATAGACTGCTACTGGTCCCGTGAATTTATAGAGCAGCAGCAGAACGCATTCCGTCTCCAGCTTGAGATGGCATCAAGGATGTCTCTGCCTGTCATAATTCACTCACGCGATGCTACAGACCTGATAATCAAAACATTAAAAGACTGCAAACATCTCGGTCTGAAAGGTATTTTCCACGCATTCAGCGGAAGCATCGAGACCTATCGTGAAATCCAGAAGCTCGGCGACTGGTACATCGGGATCGGAGGTGTACTGACCTACAGGAAGGCTTCCATAGCCGAGACCGTCAAGGATATTCCGCTTGAAAGGATAGTGCTGGAGACCGACTCCCCCTACCTTACCCCTGTCCCGTACAGAGGGAAAAGGAATGAAAGTGCATATATCCCCCACATAGCCGCGAAACTGGCTCAGCAGACCGGGAAGGATCTGGATGAAATTGCAGCCATCACAACTGAAAACGCCATCAACCTGTTTGGAATATGAAACATACCGACAAATCTGCCATCCTCCTGATATATACAGGAGGGACAATCGGAATGAAGGAAGACCCGGTCATCCAGGCCCTGCGTCCTTTCGACTTCAGCCAGATACTGGAGGAAGTCCCCGAACTGGGAAAATTCGCCTACAGGATAGACTCCTACACATTCTGCCCGCTGATAGACTCATCCGACGTCGAGCCGTCCCTATGGAAGACTCTGGCGGCACTGATAGAGGAACGGTATGACGACTACGACGGATTCGTGGTGCTGCATGGCACCGACACCATGGCATATTCAGCCTCTGCACTGAGCTTCATGATAGAAGGGCTGACAAAGCCGGTAATCTTCACCGGAAGCCAGCTCCCCATCGGAGTCCCGCGCACAGACGGAAAGGAAAACCTGATATCGGCAGTGGAGATCGCTGCGGCAAAGGATGAGCATGGGCATGCCATGGTTCCTGAGGTCTGCATCTGCTTCGACAATGTCCTGATGAGAGGCAACAGGACTTCAAAGATCAATTCGGACAACTTCCGTGCTTTCCGCTCGGAAAACCTGCCGCCTCTGGCAGAAGCCGGAATCAACATCAGATACAACACTTCCCTGATCCGCACCCCCGAATCCTGGGATGCGGGACCGGTCTTCCACAAGGAACTCGACACAAGAGTCTCCATATTGAAGATGCACCCGGGAATAACTCCACAGGTGGTACGCAACATACTGTGCGGTCCGGAGACAAGAGCCGTCATAATCGAAACTTACGGAGCAGGAAACGCCCCATCAAAGAAATGGTTTCTGGATCTGATAACCGAAGCATCCTCCATGGGCAAGATAATCCTGAACGTCACCCAGTGCATCGCCGGAAGTGTGAACATGGACATCTATGCCACCGGGAAATGCCTCAAGGAAGCCGGAGTCATGAGCGGATACGACAGCACGACTGAGAGCGCTCTTGCTAAACTGTTCTATCTCATGGGAATGCACACAGACATTGATTCTGTCAAATCAGGACTGGAAAAAGACATGCGTGGCGAAATATCAAAATAATTATTGCTGATTGAAAATTAATTGCTAAATTGCACCGCATTTTGAGTATGCATGCATATTCAGATGCAAAAGCAGATATTAACTAAAAACAAATTCAATAACTTTAATTAATCAAAACACACAAAAACAATTATGAAAAAAATTTTCATGTTTTTGGCAGTAATGGGCGTTATGGCCTTTTCTGCACAGAATGCAGCAGCTCAGGACGAGCAGCCTGCTGACACAACAGCAACAGAGGTAGTAGCTGAAACTCCAGCTGTTGAGGAGCTCCCTGAGGAAGTGCCTATGCACCAGGCCCTCAAGACAAAGTTCATTGAAGGTGGTGCCGGCTTCATGGCTCTCGTTATCGCCTGCCTCATCCTCGGTCTTGCTCTCTGCATCGAGCGTATCCTTTACCTCGGATTCTCAAAGACCAACACAAAGAAGCTTCTTGCAGCGCTTGAGGAAGCACTTAAGAACGGTGGCGTGGAAGCTGCAACTGAGGTTTGCCGCAACACCCGCGGTCCTGTCGCTTCAATCTTCACTCAGGCCCTTCTCCGCCTTGCTGACGGACAGAGCCTCGACGAAGTAGAGAAGTCAGTGGTATCTTATGGTGGCGTAGAGGCAAGCAAGATGGAGCAGAACCTCTCATGGATCTCTCTCTTCATCGCTATCGCTCCATCACTCGGATTCTTGGGAACAGTTATCGGTATGATCCAGGCGTTCGACGCTATCCAGGTAGCTGGTGATATGTCTCCAAACGTTGTTGCAGGTGGTATGAAGGTGGCCCTCATCACTACTGTCGGTGGTTTGATCGTTGCCGTTATCCTTCAGATTTTCTACAACTACATCCTTTCACAGGTTGAGTCCCTCACTATCGAAATGGAGGACGCTTCAATCTCACTGATGGACGTTTTGGTAAAGTATCAGGAAAACAAATAATTGACCGAAAACAATGAAATACGAAAAAATATTAAAATGGATCCTGCTGGTGTTGTTCATCGTGGGTGTAGTATTCAGCTTCTACGGCTTTGCTGTAGGATTTGAATCCAACGGTGACGCCCCTGTGGACAATATCCTCTACTGCGCATATGCATTTGCTGCAATTACTATTCTTGCAGTGATTGTCGGCGTTGTAGTGATCGGCGGCATCAACAACCCTAAGAGCCTTCTCAAGCTCTTCATCGGACTTGTTGCCATTGCCGTTGTAATCGCAGGCGCATATCTTCTTGCTCCGGGAACTCCGGCTGTAGGATACCTCGGCGAGCCTGTGTCAGACATGACACTCAAGCTCACAGATACAATGCTGAATCTTACTTATCTCCTTTGCGGAGGTGCAATACTTTCACTAATTGTAGGGGCAATTGTTTCTGCAACTCGTAAATAACTGACATCATGGGTAAAAAGACACCAGAAATCAATTCAAGTTCAACGGCGGACATTGCATTCCTTCTGCTTTGTTACTTCCTGATGACCACTACAATGGATCAGGATATGGGTCTGCAGCGTCGTCTTCCTCCTATGCCTGATCCTAATCAGAAAGTGGAGGACCAGAAGGTTAATCGCCGCAATATCATCATTGTGAAGATTAACTCTGCCGACAGACTTCTTGCTGGTACAGAGCCTATGCACGTCAGCCAACTTAAGGATAAGATCAAAGAGTTCCTCACCAATCCTAACAACAATGCCAACCTTCCTGAAAAAGAGGAGATTGAAATTGAAGGATATGGTCCATGCATGGTTTCAAAGGGTGTGATTTCACTTCAGAACGACCGTGGTACCAGCTATCAGGCATACATCGCCGTTCAGAACGAGCTTGTAAAAGCTGTAAACGAACTTCGCGACGATTTTGCCATGGCAAACTACGGAAAGAAGTACCTCCAACTGGAAGAAGACCAGCAGAACATTGTGAGAAAGGCAGTGCCTCAGAATATTTCAGAGGCTGAGCCTAAGGACGTTTCCAAGAAATAAAGGAGAATAACAATATGTCAAGATTCAAACAGAAAGAGAAAAGGACAGTGCCACAGCCACCATCAGGCTCACTTTCCGACATCGTGTTCATGCTGTTGTTCTTCTTCATGGTGACAACCACAATGCGTGAGACAGAGAACAAGGTAATGGTCAAGCTCCCTGAGGCATCAGAGGTAGCAAAGCTTGAAAGAAAGGACCTTACTTCATACATCAACATCGGTACTCCTACAAGGAACCTTCAGGCTCAGTACGGTACCGAGTCACGTATCCAGCTCAACGACTCATTCAAGACAACAATTGAGATCCGTGACTTCATCGCTGCAGAGCGTGATGCGATGTCTGAGGCAGACCGTTCATTCATGACCGTTGCGATCAAGGCTGACGAAAACACCCGCATGGGTATCGTTACTGACGTTAAGCAGGAGCTGAGAAAGTGCTCTGCGCTTAAGATCATGTACACAGCTCGCAAACCGGCAGAATAATCTGCATAACACATACGAAGAAAGCAGTTCCACTGGGGACTGCTTTTTTTTATATTGCGGGGAATAAAAAAAGGGAACGATATACATGTTTACACCAACTGTCATTTCTTTCGCTATCGCTCAAGCGACTTTGTCGATTACGACCGAACGAAGTGAGTGGAGAAATCTTTTTAAAGATGTCTCGACTGCGCTCGACATGACAGGTGTAA
>JAZSEQ010000045.1:0-3601 GCA_045531765.1 Candidatus Cryptobacteroides sp.
TTTGAGTGGACAATCGGAGGAAACTTCACCCTCAACCGCAATAAGGTGGTCTCCATCAATCCGAGCGGTGCCGGTTCATCCTGGAAATTCGTCCATAGGGGAGAACCGGCCAGACGGGTACAGTATTTTACCGGAGAGAAACTCTCTTCTGCCGCAGTGTGCAATGACTACCTTAATATATTTATTGCAGGAGAGCCTATGAGCCTTTTCTACGGACTTCCGACAGACGGTATTGTGCAGGAGGGAAAGACAGGAGTGCCATTTTATGACGGGCAGGAGAGGGGACCGGGTTCGGTCAATTTTGTCGATACAAACGGGGATAATGTCATAGATGCCAACGATAAAGTTGTCATAGGAGACCCTAATCCGGATTTTACATATGGATTCAACACTTCTTTCAAATACAAGGGCTTTCGGATATCAGCTTCGTTTACAGGCTCTTACGGAAATGATGTATTCAATCAGCAACTTGCCAGTCTCAGTGATCTCTCTACAATCACGGCCAACAGATTGAGAGCTCCGGTCTTTGACGCCTGGAGCCCGGAAAATCGGGATTCAAAATGGCCTTCAGTGTCGGCATATCGTTCCAATGACTTGATTATGTGCTCGGACCGGTATGTGGAAGACGGCTCCTATCTCAGGCTGTCCAACGCTTCCGTGTCATATTCTCTTCCGATAAAGAACAAGAAGTCGTTCTTGAGGTATGTCTCTTTTACAGTCTCAGGAAAGAATCTTTTCTGCTGGACAAGATATAGCGGCTATGACCCGGATGTCAATATTTACGGAAATGTACTGAAATATGGTATCGATATGGGTGCATATCCTGCCGGACGAACCTTTATGTTTGATGTAAAACTGAACTTCTGACCATGAAAAAACTGATTATAACATTTGTTGTCGCACTTTCGCTTTCCGGCTGCTCGGATTTTCTTGTCGAGAGGCAGAGCACCTCGTATGAGGGTACTGCCATGATAGGTTCGAAGTCTGCTTTGGAGTCATCAGTTCTTGGTATTCACCGTCAGTTTGCTTCAAGCGGGTTCAAGATGGGCAACTTCTGTGAATTTCTCGCTCCGGCTTCAGGACTTGCCATCTGGGGCCACACCAACGCTCTTACTCACCCACAGGAAAAATGGTTGTCGCTTCATAAATATACAAGGTTTTCGAGACATCCCGAGAGTGTCGTGTCATTCGAATCTTTCTACAGGACAATCTATCTGTGCAATCATCTCCTGAATCTTCTGGAAAATAGTCCGGTGGACAAGGGTTATGTTGACGAAATCAGAGGGGAGATTCATTTCCTGAGGGCCATGTCCTATTTTTACCTTGTCCGTTTTTTTGGTGATGTGACCTTGAGCCTTGACCCTCCGGCCTCTTCGGAAGACGAAACCATGTACAAGCCCCGTGAGAACTTCTATACTGTATATTGCCAGATTCTTGATGATCTGGATTATGCTGTAGAGAATATGCGCAGTTTCAATGAAATGGTGAGCCGAAGCGGGGGATCGATAGACGCTTCTGGAAATGTGCGCACTGGAAACGCTTCCGGCAGGGTCTGTGATTACGCGGCGATATCGTGCCGCTCTCTGGTCTATCTGACCATAGGGTCTCTGTTGCGGGCGGTTGAGAATGACCCTGACGATAATTTCTGGACAAGTGACCGTACGCCGGCCATGATGGCGGCCTTTGCTGACAAAGGGATAGAAAGTGCAGATGATGCTTTCGCACTTGCTCTGAAAGATGCCGACGATGTCTTGCAGAACGGGCCGTTTGTGCTTTGCCCCGATTACCGCCAGCTGTTCCGCTGGACAGAGTCTGAAGATTGGCAGCTTCGTGAGCGCATCTGGGCCATGCCGCGCTCTCCGGAAAGCAAGGATGCCGGCAGTGGTCTGACTCTATGGGCACTTCCGCGCTGTTACAACGGATCGGAGAATGCTGATAATTTCGGGCGCTGCCGTCCGGACCGCTGGTTCTTTCAGAAATGGTGTGAGAAATACGGTGGAGTTTATGGTAAGGGACAGAACAATGAGGATATATATGTGGATTGTGCGGACCCTCGTATGGGTGTCAATCTCGTCTATGGAAGTTTTAAAGGACGGGACAATAAGACGGAAGTATGCTACCCGTCCGATTCGCGGATAAATATATCCAGTGCGTCCATGATGAAATCATTCGGAATACCTTTCTACAAGAAGTACTATGATCCTACATTCAATAACAGTGACGGTAATGCAGACTTGTATGTGATGCGGCTGGCTGAGGTATATCTTATTGCAGCAGAGGCTACCGCGGAGCTTTACTATAAAGGTGCCAATGAGTTCGGCAAGACAGCGATAGATTATGTGAATGTGCTTCTTGACAGGGCCCGCAGGTCGACAGATGGCGGTCCGTCGGCAGAACCGGCAGACTGGAAAGCTGCGGACTTTGACTCCAAGGAGAAGCTGCTTGATGCCATATTCTGGGAGCGTTGTTTCGAGATGCCTTTTGAACATCACGAATACTTTGATACCCATCGACATGGTGCCAGATGGATTGTCAGGAACATCTCCGAACCGAAGAACCGCTTCCTTTATCTTGACGGGCAGAATGACCATGTTGCCGAGGGTAAGGAATATACTGGATATCGTACAATATACTATGGTGAGGATTTTCTGTATGATACAGACCCTGCGTTGGTCCGTAAGGGACTCATCTGTGGCTATCCGTACGATGAGATAGTGTATAATCCGCGTCTTGACGAGATGAGTCAGGATGTACTTACCGGACAGAATCCTGCTGAGGTGTTCTGGAGATAATTCAAGAATTTTATAATAATGAATAAATATTTTTTGTTGCAAAACACACTTGAAGTTTTTATATTTGTTGCCAATTAATGACATTAATTCCGATTATGAAGAAATTGCTGTTTCTTGTGGCTTTTGCCATGTGTTCTGTTGCCGGTAATATTGATGCTCAGCCGGCACGTCCTAATGTTCTTGACCAGATTGAAAAGTCTGGAGATTTTGCACCGATGTTCCCGTTCCAGCCGACTCATAATGCACCGGATAACATTACAAATGTGCGCACTTGGGCAGGAGTTGACAGCCGTCCGGCCGGGCAGAGCGGATTCATATCCACAAAAGGTGATCATTTTGTGGATGGGGATGGCAATATAATCCGCTTTATGGGTACCCAGTGCGGTATGACAGGCTGTTTCCCGTCCCATGAACAGGCTGATAAACTGGTCAAGGAGTTCACCAGATATGGCATCAATATAGTCAGGATGCACTATGTCAGCCATAGGACTCCGAAACAGTATCCGGTGCTGGACTCTTTCATTGAGCCTGTACAGCTTGAAAAGTTCGACTATTTCATCGCCAAGCTCAAGGAGCATGGCATATATGTTTATTTCCAGTTGAATATTGCGAGAAAATTCAACCAGTTCAACGGGATTGTCAATGCCAACCAGCTCCCGAAATACAAGAATGGTGTGGATAATCTGAATGACAGGATGATTTTCCTTCAGAAGAAATTCCATAAGGAGATTCTTGAGCATGTCAATCCATATACAGGTATTTCATACAAGGACGAGCCATGTATAAGTATGATGGAGATTGCGAACGAG
>JAZSEQ010000034.1:0-92602 GCA_045531765.1 Candidatus Cryptobacteroides sp.
TTTATCCATAATGATTACTGGTTTAAAGATTGCCACGTCGCTACGCTCCTCGCAATGACGTTTGGAAATGCAACATGTCTCATCTTGACGTAATATATGTCACGGATACAAAGTTCCCCAGACTTATCCGTGTAATAAAAAATTACACGCTTATCTGCATAAATCTGCCTTGGAGGAGTATGAGAGGCATGGCGAAAGGTGAAAATTTATCAAATTTTTAGGAAAAATCGGATAAATATCAGTCCCTATCACAAAACATGAGGTACATCCGTAAAAGAGGCCGCTTTACGGACGGAATCATAGTATTCTGACTTTAAGGAACTATTTACCGCGAAGGTAGCGCCTTAGCGTATTGCTGTTGATCCCTGTAGATACACCTTAGGACCGAAACGGGCAAAACTCGCAAAAGAGGGCTGCTAAGGCTGCCGCCCGTCCGTGATCTTGCCGGTTGCTCTATTGAAGAGTTTCGTCAAGTCAGTTAATGCTAAGATACGAAGAACAGATTCTCATGTTTGACGTTGTATGCGCTTTAGTCCGTGCATTGCGTATCGCACCACTTCTTCGCTTCCTCATTTGTGACAGAAAAACGCCAATGGCCGTTTGTGTATGTCCTGACAAGTCTTTTAGGCCCCATGATGACATTATATGCTGCATGTGTGCTTGTGGGACAGCATACGTGGTCGTTGAAGCCGAACGAATAGAATACCGGACATTTTATTTTGCGGGCGAAGTTTACGACATCATAATATGGCAAGGTACTGACAGCTTCCATTGTGACTTCTTTTTCAAGAAAATATTTCGGCCATCCCGGTGCACGTCCATGCAGTGCCCCCAACAGGTCGCACAATGCAGGGTAGAATGCAGAGCAGAAGGTCACTTTGTCATTGAGTGCAGCTGTGACAATGGATAATGCACCTCCCTGACTTCCTCCGGTAACTCCTACATTCTTTCCGTCCCAATCAGGGAGTGAACATAAAAAGTCTATGCATCTTGAACATGCTGCATAAACCTCTTTGTAATAGAAGCTTTCCGGAGTTTCAATGCCCTGATACCAGTATTTGTCATATGGCTTTACTATCGCCTTGTACTCTTCGTCAGACAGCTCATTGTCGGCGTTGTGATGAATGTTGATATGCAGATATATGTATCCTCTATCTGCGTATATGGTAGATGGACGACGTTTATGGGTGCCGGCTCCGGGAGGTTCAAATAATACCGGGTGCTTCATGCCATCCTTAGGTCGTGCAAGATATCCATATATATTGCGTCCGTCCGGACCGACGGTTATCCTTACTTTCGAGACTTCTGTTTTCTCTGTGCAGTACTGAGGAAGGAGAGTTATTTCCGGATTCAGATCGATTGTCTCTGCTTCACTTAACACTCCTTGCCAGAATTTGTCGAAATCTTCGGGCATAGGTGTAGTCGGAATGATTTCTTCAGGAGAAAAAGCTATGTTGGCAGAATCATCATAGGTCTGTCCGGCGACAGTGAAGCTGTAGCTTACAGTTTTGAATCCAGGCTCCGTTCTTGTGCCGATTGGAATAATGGCCATGCCATTATGGAACTGGATCGAATCGACGGCTTCCGGTTTCATCAGTTCGTCTCCGGACTTGAAATGCACCCATATGCCCTCAAGAGGTATACCTCCTGCATATGCTTCTATGCGGAGTGAAGCTGTCTCTCCTGTGCAATAGATGCGGTCTGAATGATCCGGAACACATATGGTTTCGACATAAGGACGTTGTCCCGGAGTAATCTGGGCCAGAGAGTTTGCTACAAGGCTCAATAGAATTGCAGAAATGATAAATTTCTTTAGTGTCATAACGCATATGGAACAGGACTAAGGAGACAATTATAAGAGTACCCCCTGTTCTGTCAGTTTTTTTTGTAAAACTTCGATATTGACTTCCTGCACGCTTGTGCGCTTCAGCGCAGCAAGTGCTGAAGCAGTACCTGCTGCCTGACCTGTGACCAGACAGGTTCCGATTTCCCTGGCGTCGTAGACCAAGGCTTCTTCAAAACCGAAACAACGTCCTGCAACTATCAGGTTAGGGCACTTCTTCGGAAGGAGAGATGAGTATGGAATCTGCCAGTAAGGCCTTTCTTTTGTTGCGACACGTCTGCCATTATACATAATCGGTGCACTCCCTCCACTCATGCCTATAGAGTCGTGATATTTGGTGTATTTCATTGAATCCTCCAGAGTGACATTGCCCATGGACAGCAATACTCTAGTGGCCCTGACACCTATCTGGGAAGGAGTTTCCAGCAGATATATGCCTTCACCTCCTTCTCTTTGTCTCAATTCCTGTGTCCTGTCCCACATGTCCTTTCTAAGCTCCATCTGCAGCCTTGAAAGATTAAGCACATCCAGTCCGTCCTGATTGTCATATCCGTGCAGATGTCTGTTCCGTACACCTGAAACTGGAGTGTATCTGCCGGCATTCTTCATGTCTTCAGGTACACCTCCTATACGATACATGGCTCCGACATGATGTTTTATTTCATAGTGGTCCTCTCCTGCCCATGCTATCAGATCTCCATCTCCGCTGGCATCTACGAAATATTTTCCTCTTACAGCGACGGGACCGCTCTTTGTCTCCAGAAAGATGGCATCGATGCGGTCACCGGCCATAACAAGGTCACTTGCCCAGCTATGATATATGATCTGCACCCCTGCTTCCTGACAGAATTGTTCCAGGACATATTTACATGCTTCCGGATCGACGCATGGGGCTAAGTCATCCACGACCATGTCAATTGCCTTTAGCCTCTCATGGATTTCATTGGAGAAGCCCCAGATGACCTTGGTCCATTTCTTTTCAGGAGAGGCTCCATGAGTCGAAAGCATCGGAAGGACAAGGCCTCCGGTCCAAAGACCTCCAAGAAACGAATATCGTTCCAGCAGGATCACTTTTGCGCCATTCCTTGCAGCACTGACAGCCGCCGCCACTCCGGCCGGTCCGCCACCTAGTACCACAATTTCAGCCTCCGCTATTACAGGAATCTCTCTGGCAGGCTGTTTCAACCACCCGTTTGCTTCCACTCTGAGTGGAGTGCGCTTGGTAGGTTTATCTTCTGAGACCTTTGGCCCGCATCCTGTGGCAGCTATAGCTACACCGGCAAGGGATGTCTTTATGAAACGGCGTCTGTCCATGAAAGAATACGTATTAATTTATTTTTCAATAAGTCCAAGAGACACAAGTCCCTTTGCGATAATGTCTGCAGCGACATCTGCCCCCTCTTTTGTGTAATGAGTAGTGTCCTTGCCGTCCACGCTTACCATAAAATACTTCTCTGCATCCTTTCTGTCGAGCTTGTGCTGCCACATGAAGGTGGCCTCTTCTGCATCAATAAGGTAGGTCCAGGTATCTGCCGCTACTTTACGCATTGCAACAGGATATTCTCCCCAAGAGCGCCTGAGTGTGCCGTCGGAATTATGATAGTGAGCGGTCGGACTGGTTACAAGAACCGGAATAGCATTTTTTTCTCGCACATGCCTGATAAAGCGCTTCAGGAACCTGGTGTAGTCACCATATGCCTCGACGTATCGCTCAGGCTTGCTTTTATTGCCATCGTTGGCGCCGAACTGTATGAGTACCAGATCGCCCTGCTTTACCTGGCTGATAGTCTTTTCCCAAAAGCCTTTCTCTATGAAAGTCTTTGTGCTTTGTCCACCGACTGCCATATTGTGGATTATGGCCTTCCCGCCTAGTTTCTCTCCCAGCAGTTCTCCCCATCCGTACTTCGGACGCTTGGATTCAGAGTTCGGGGCGCATTGTGAGTCACCTACGAGGAAAATGTTTCCGGACAGCTCCTGGCCAGTCTTGAATGTGTCCAGCAGTTCCTGAAGATGTCTGGTATAGACTTCCCTTGGCGAACAACTATATTTCTTGCAGATTGCAGCAGCGACTGCTACCACTTCTCCCATCATGCCGGTCACGTTCTGAACCCTGGTAGAAGCAAGTGCAATATGAGAGACGCTCACGTTTCTTCCGGCCATGAACATGTTGCCTATATTCGCCGAGTAAAGACATCTGTAAGGAATGCGGCATGGCGGAGGTACCTGATCATCGCGCAAATACATCCTTGGGGTGCCCAAATCGTTGAAGTAGTGCTTCATTGTGGATATGAACTCTTCTCCAGGGAAGAAGAAATGGTTCTTCGGGGTCGGGAAGTGCTGGTCGATGGAGTAGGTGCTCACGATGAGTGCGTCATCATATCTGGTATAGGCACCTTCAATATCGGTCTGTGTGAATAAAACATCTCCTGCCAGACGCCTGGATTCTCTTTTACCAGCAAGATAGCTGACCCTGTTGAGGTCCAGCTTCGCCCACTGCTGCCTGTCTGCACTCTTGTTCTTAAGGAATGACCAGTTGCCGTAAATCGCCCTGAAAAGATAGTCCCTTATGTACTCTGCATCCGTAACCTGGTCGTATCTGAATCCCGCCTCCCACCAGTTACTGCCGCGGGTTACTTTCTCGCAAGATTTCTCATCGACCTGAATAGCCCAGTCACACACAGGGAAAGCTACATCTTCATCCATTATACGTGTTCCCCATGGAGTGGAGGCACCCAGAACCATGTTGTCCGGGCGGTCCGGCGCCAAAGACTCTTTAGTCTCAGCTCTCATTTCCCTGCCGACGCGGTACTCCGCACCAGCAAGATATCCTAGATTGCCGTCTCCCGTGCAGTCTGCAAAGAGGGGAGCAGTGAATTCCAGTTCTTCCGATGTCGCGATATGCTTTGCGCAGGCCGAGACTATATGTCCGTCCTTGGTCTTTACAGAGAATACATGCATGCTTGGAAAATAAGATATGTTAGGGTCGCTCTCCAGCATTCCGATCACCTTATCTTCCTGGTTATAGACATCTTTTATTTCCCTTGTAACATTTCCGAGAGATACATATGGTGGTATGTTAAGGTCTCCGCTGGCTATAACCTTGAGTTCTGTACTATTGTTGCCTCCTGGAACAGGGCGGTTGTTGATAAGTGCGACTTTCAGTCCTTCCCTTGCTGCTTTTACTGTGGCAGAAAGGCCGGCAACTCCGCCTCCGACTACTACGAGGTCAAATTTACCTGCGCTTCGAGCTTTGTCCGGAAGTCCGAGCATTTTCTTGCGGAAGGCCTTCAGCTCATCGGAGCCCTCAGGCAGGTCGGGAGACTGCAGACGTGTCAGGACCACAGCATCGCATCTGCCCTCGAAGCCGGTAAGGTCATGCAGTTCCACCCTTGCATCCTTACTGTCTGCATTGAATGATCCGGCATATTCCCAGCCCCATTGCTTTCCGGTTCCCAATGTGTTCAGAAGTTCCTTGCCGTTTACGGCAATCTTAAACAGACCGGGACCATCCTGCACTTTCCATGGGGCACACCAGTTCCATGTCCTTGCATAAACGTGCCACTGTCCTTTTGAAGGTAGTCTGACAGCGGTCTTTGCATTTAAGACCGGTTTGCCCATTCCGTGGGCAAGCAGGTAAGGCGAGCCCATCTGGTCCATGAACTGCTGGTCAAGAACCCATCCTCCATGCTCCTGAAAAGCCTCGGCTTCCAGCAGGATGGTTTCTTTGCTCTGCGCATATATGCCGCATGAGATCAAGGCCGATATTAAGAGAGTACAGAACTTTTTCATTTGATTAATTTAGAAGTGCGATATCTGTAAATGCAGGGAGATTATTTTCGATAATCCAGTTGATATAGGTCATGAACATCCATGCTACGTACTGGTATCCTGCTGCATTAAGGTGGCCCATAAGCATATATTTCTCTCTGTTGCCGGGTGCCTTGAAGTCTGGAGCATATTTCTCGAAGTCGATGACGTATGTCTTGTCAAAGATCTCCGCCATGGTGCGTACCTGTGCGCTGAACTCCTTGTTTCCATACATCTGCGGAAGAGTCACAACAAAGAAATGTGCACCAGGCTGGAGCTCCTTCACGCGCTGGATGATGCCTCCGTAGTAGCCTGCGAAAGTGTTGGCGTTCTTGGTGTAGTCTTCGAGGTTGATGTCTTTTTTTGCATCACCGGCTTTGAATGTGCGGATGTCATTGCATCCCAAAGCAATGATATAGGCTTGACATGGGTGTGATTTTGCACGAATATCCGCATTGCGGTTCATCGGATAGTCCCAGAAGTGGTCGATCCATCCTTTGGCGGTCTCGCCTCCCTGAGAGAAGTTATACCCGACAGCCCCACCTATTGCAGCAATCATGCGCTGTCCCCAGGAGTATTCGTATATGTCGTCCCAGACAGTAGTGCCATCTGCCCGTTTGTATTCGTGCTCTCCACTGCAGAGAGAATCTCCAATGAAACCCCATCTGTGGATGATTGTGCACCATCCTGGCTGTTGTGATATGGTCGCAATAGGGTTTTCCTGTGCTTTGGCGCTTATGGCAAGGAATATAATTGCTGATAAGGATATGATGAGCTTTTTCATTCGTTATTTTGATTTACAGAATTTCTTTTTGAATGTCTCAAGACCGCTCTTGTTGAATTTAATCTTCATCGGAGTCTCGATTGTCTGTGACTCTATGATTTCCTCACTGTCGCAGTGGGTGCGGTCCAGATGGTCAGGATTCTTATGGATTAACCCGCTGGTTGGGCGCCCGTGATAGCGGCAAAGGAGATGGTCAGGAATATACCAGTGATTGTCTTCCATCGTCATAGAGTCATACCATGCGTTGAACAGACGTATTCCGCAGTTCTTGCTGCGCTCGAAGCGGTTGCCTCGGATTATGAAGTCTTTGGTCTCGGCTGTGGTGTCGTAGAACATGAGATGGGCAGCATTAGGATTCCAGCGACGTACGTGACCCCATCCGTAACCGGCATCCCTGCATACGTTGTTCTCGAAGATGATGTTTTCAGTGCGTGCTCCTTCTCCCTGCTGCCAGTATTCATAAGAGTACTCGCAGTTCCAGATTTCATTGCCTCGCATTACGATATTCTTCTGCAGCACACCGTCTATGTTGGACTGGTTGGTGATGCCTGCGTCCCAGCATTCCCATACGCGGCAGTTCTCTATAAGGATATCCTGTGCTGCGCTCCAGAATTCGATGCCGTTGCCATAGCGCACACCGCGCCCTCCTTCGTCAATGTATAGGGTACTTCCGCCTATCCAGCATATGTCGCAGTTTATAATGGAAATGTTCTTTACTCCGCTTCCACCTATGCCGTGAGCGGCTCCGTATCTGAGCCAAAGGCCGTCATATACGATATCGTGGCAGTCCGTCTCGTCAATGATGTGCTGTTTGGCTGCCATTTCTATCGAAGAGAAGCGTGTTGCAGGATTGCTATGACTTACCATATATATAGCCTGTTCGTCACGAACCCAACAGAAGTGGAGATCTTTGCCTTCCAGCTGGTTCATATAGTCCACCTTGTATCCGCAATCTGATTCTCCATGGTCAAAAATCACATTGCCAAGCTCATTTGAAGATGGCTTTTCGCACTTCCACAAGTTATCTCCTACCTTCACCCAGTCTTCTTTTGAAGACGCATCGAAGGACGGTTCCAGAACAGGCTTTACGCCTTCTCCGTAAGACGTATATACAATCGGCTGTTCAGGTCTTCCGGACTGTGGGACCAATGAGCCGCGGAACACGTCACCGCAGCGGAACCTTACCGTGTCTGAATATCCCAGGGTGGCATCGTTTACCTTGGTCAGTGAGTGCCATGCTGTTTGCGGTGATAGGCCGTCAGCATTGTCGTCACCCTCAGCCGATACATAGAAATTCCGTCCTCCGTATGTGCGTGTTTCATCTTTGAGTAGCTTTCGCCAGACGGATGGTGTCTTTATCTGCCATCCCTCGGACAAAGCCTTGGCTATGATATCAGCCATATTGTCGGTTCTGACGTCAATGATTTCTATGGAAGGGTACTGTGGTACAGTCTCAACCAGCTCGTTGTTTTTCCATACCACCTTGGCTAATGCACTTTTCATCTCCGGAGTGTCTTCCGGAAGCATTACACGTTCCATGGCAAACTGTAGGTCAGCCTTTTCAAAGGCATTCACTCCTTCTACAATAGCGGCGGGCTCTTCTGCAGTAAAGCGTATTATAATGCGTCTTGAGGACTCTTGTACCTGTGCGGCCAACATGGCCAGCATAATTATCAGAATTTTCATATTATTCTATATCAAAGCGGTAAATACATGTATGGGTGTAGGTCTGTCCCGGTCTAAGTACAGTGTCAGGGAAATTCGGATGATGGATGGCATCCGGCCATGCCTGGGTTTCCAATGCCAGGGCACAGCGATGGCCTATCATGCGTCCATCCTTTCCCGAATAACTCCCGTCGAAGAAATTGCCGCTGTAGAACTGCATGCCGCTTTGGTCAGTAAGAATATCAATGACACGTCCTGATATAGGCTCCGACAGACGAGCTACTTTCCTTACGCCGTTGCATGGAACAAGACACCAGTTGTGATCGTATCCCCCTGCAGAATCGATGTCCCTGCCAATCGGTTTGCCTTCGTTGAAATCGAAGGCTGTGCCTTTGACGCTGCGTACTTCTCCGGTAGGAATGAGCTTGTCATCTACAGGAATATAGTCCGTGGCTTCAATCTGAAGGACATGGTCAAGAATACTTCTGGATGCATCCCCTGTAAGATTGAAGAATGTGTGGTGAGTCAGGTTACAAAGCGTCGGTGCATCTGTAATCGCATTATATTCCACTTTAAATTCATTATCTTCCGTAAGTGAATAGCGCATCTCCACATCTAGGTTGCCAGGCCATCCGTCCTGGCCTTCAGGGTCTCTGGTCTGAAACAGGATTGAGTCTGGCTGTACATCCTTTACCTGCCACATCACGCGGTCAAGTCCAAGGAATCCTCCATGAAGAGTATTTCCATTGTCGTTAGCAGATAGTCTGTACTCCTTGCCGTCAAGTTCGAAGCACGCGCCGCCCAGACGGTTTGCCATGCGTCCCACTGCTGCCCCGAAAAAGCGTTCTCCGGGACACTCCATATATTCCTCAAGACTGGTGTAGCCTACAGCTACATCAGCCTTGATTCCATTTCGGTCCGGTGCCAGCAGTGTCAATACATGAGCACCGAAGTCGGTGACAGTCATCTCCAGACTGCCACCTTTCAATGTATAAATGTTTGCTTTCACTCCTTTACAAGTTCTTTCTGAATCTGTTCCAATGATTTACCTTTTGTTTCCGGCATCCAAAGAGCAAAGATGATGGCCAGACCAGCCATTACGGAGAAGAAAGTAAAGATGTATTGTCCTCCGATGGAAAGGAACATCGGGAAGAACCAGGTCAGAAGAGCACTCCACACCCAATGGGTCATACTTCCGAACACCTGTCCTCCTGCACGAACGTCGTTAGGGAAGACCTCTGCAATCACTACCCAGATGGTTGCTCCGAGTGAAAGAGCGAAGAATGCTACGTAACCTACGAGGAAAATAAGCATGTAATAGCCTTCAAATGCTTCCAGGGCGAATCCGCGTGCCACCATAGCCTGACAGAATACAATACCCACAGCGCCGATTCCTATAAGGGTCTTTCTGCCCAGTTTGTCAATCAGCACCATGCCAAGCATAGAGAATGTGAGGTTGGTGAGGCCTATGATGATGCTCTGAAGCATGGCTCCCTCACGGAATACTCCAGACATCTCCAGCAATCTAGGTGCGTAATAAAGAATTGCATTGATACCGGAGAGCTGGTTGATTGTTGCGATAAGGAAAGCTATCAGAATCGGTTTCCAATATCTCTTCTGGAAGAGCTTGCCTCCCTTGGCAGATGCATCAGCTAAGGATTGACGGATAGACTCGAGTTCTGTCTCGATATCGGTCTCTCCTGTTTTTTCGAATACGCCCATTGCCTCAGCCTCACGTCCCTGCTTCACAAGCCAGCGTGGACTTTCAGGCATAGTAAACATGAGCACACTGAACATAAGGGCAGGTATGGCCTCTGCAATCAGCATCCACTGCCAGTCGTGAGGTATGCCTGCAATCCAGTAGTTTGAGAAATATGCGAGCACGATGCCCAATACGATATTGAACTGGAAGAAACACACGAAGCGTCCTCTCCATGCAGCAGGAGAGATTTCGGCTATGAACATAGGTCCCACTACCGATGATGCTCCCACGGCCAGACCGCCGATGAAACGGAAGAACATGAAGCAGTACCAATCAACGATGGCGCCGCTGAATACAGCGCTGATGAGGTAGAGGATACCTATTACTATCAGAGACTTCTTACGGCCGAAGCGCTCTGCAGGCTTTCCGCAGAAAAGAGCTCCGATAATTGTTCCGATCAGGGCTGTCGCCATAGTGAATCCATGTGCGAAATCGGACAGTCCGTACACTTCCTGAATCTGTCTCTCCGCACCGGAGATGACAACAGTATCAAAACCAAAGAGGAGGCCGCCAAGGGATGCTACGAAAGCCACCCAGAACATATATGCCTTTAACTGTGTTTTCATGACTTATAACTTGTATTTTATTCTTTCGATAATATGATCCTGATAACATTCGTCGAGTTCTACAAAATAACCGCTCCAGCCCCATACACGCACGATAAGGTCGCGGTGCAGTTCCGGATGCTTCTTGGCGTCCAGAAGAGTTTCACGGTCAAGTGTGTTCAACTGGAGCTGATGACCTCCCTGACGCATATAATTGCGGATCAGCATGGCCAGCTTTTCTACGGTCTCATCATTTCGGAAGATGCTTTCATCCAGCTCTATCGTCAAAGGACCGCCATTGATGACGTCTTCCAACAAAGGCTTGCTGAAGGAGCGCATCACCGACACCGGACCCTTCTGGCGGAGGAACATGCTTGGTGTGAAATTGGCCGGAATAACCTCTCCTGCCGAGCGGCCGTCCGGAGTTGCGGGAAGATCCTTCGCGTGGAACACATAGTACATGGCCGTACCTGTGCCGGCGCGCCATATGCCTCCTCGCTCGTTGCGTCTGCCACTGAGTGCTTTGGCGAAAGATGCCAGCAGGGATGCTCCGATTGAATCAGGCTCTTCCATGTCCAGTCCCATTTTCGGTGCCTCGTTTCGGAGTTTGTCCTGCAGGGCTTCGTGACCCTTGAAATTATTATGGACGCAATCCATCAGTTCATCAAGTGAGATGGATTTCTCCTCATAATAGTACTTCTTTATGACTTCCAGTGAATCAGCTGCTGTGGAAAGTCCTGTGCCATGTACGCCGTAGTTGTTGGTGTTGCCTCCCAATGTGATATCCTGCGCCTTTTCAATTGTACCGCCCATGAGCATGGACATCCATGGAGCCGGCACGATATAAAGATTGTCATGAGCGCTTGTGATCCGGTCACATTCCCTTCTGATAAGACTTTCTATAAAGACGTAGAATGATTCATAGTCGGGATACTCTCCCAGATGCTCGACAGCCTCGGAAACAACTCCTGCAAAAGAAAGTGCATCGATGTTCACTATCTCCATACCATTTTTAGGGACGATGAACTCCCAGCATGCCGCCACCACATAGTTATATGCATCTTCAGGAGTATATCCCAGTTTCAGCAGGCCCGGAATGACAACATCGTCATTATCGTACTGCGGGAATCCCAGACCCCTCTTGGTAAGCTGAGCTCCGAGCTTATATATTTCCAAAGGCGTGTCTCCGTCGCAGCGAAGGTTAATTTTCGGGTCTATCATGTTAAGTTCATAGCTGGCTCGGAGACACATCTCGGAAACTTCGTTAAAAAGGTATTCTCCCTTCTGGTTCCGGCCTCCGAGCACAATGCTCTGACCGTTGTCTCCCTGCTGCATGCCTATATACAGGTCGCTGTCCTTGTTGCAGGAAAGGAAGAATTCCTCAATCAGGTCGAAAGCCTGTTCATCAGTGATTCGTCCGGCTTCCTTGTCTGCCTTATAGTATGGATATATGTACTGGTCAAAGCGTCCGAGAGTGTTATGGTAGCAGTCGCTCTCCCATAGTGCAAAGTGCACGATGCGCAGAAGTTGCAGGGCCTGATGGAGAGTCTGTGGAGCTTCCGAGCTGATGTGTTCAAGGTCAGCTGCCACCTGATCCAGGCCGGCATTGAGTGCGCAGTCCCTGTATTTCAGAATAAAATCCTGTACTGCCTCGATACATTTCTTTGCTGCCGCAAGAAAATCCTGCTGGTCCTTTGTGAGGCTGGCATCCTTGGCACGATCTTCCACCTGCTGTTTCCTCAAGCCCAGACCGTCGCGGAGAATTCCTTCGTAATCTGCCGATATATTGGAAAGGGTTCCTCTTTCGTGCAGGGTGTAGCGGCTACGGATATCCTCCCATTCCTCTTCAGTGAAAACGGAAGGTATGCGCGTGATGGTGCGGGTAGCCACAATGGTTTCGCCTTCCAGAATTACAGGTTTTTCTGCCTCCAGCAAGGCTTTCAGCATGCGTGCACTGCGTTCCACGGGAACGGTTTTCTCTGCCATGAATGTTTCGCAAAGATTCTCCAGACCTAGTTGCTCCGGGGTCCTGCGCAAAGGATGGTGTCTGCGATTCCATATGAAATCCTTCAGCACCTTGATTCTCTCTATCATAATACAAGAAGTTTTATGCCACGCTCCGTGAACACGTCGTGGACTTCGGGTTCTTTGTTTTCGTCGAAAGGTGGATTGTAGGGGAGACCGACCATAGGATATTTCGCTCCTGCCGTCTTATGATATCGTAGCAGTTCCACCCTCTGCAGTCCTTCGGCTTCCTTGATCATATCTGCCGTAGCCTCCATGTTTTCAAGGCTGTCATTCACTCCCGGGATAAGAGGAATGCGTATCACAAAAGGCTTTCCGGATGCTTTGAGTATATTTAGATTATTCCGGATGACTGCATTATCCTGTCCGGTGTATCGGTTGTGAAGCTCTGAGTCAGCAATCTTTATATCCATCAGGATGAGATCTGCCAGTGCCAATACTTGACGGAATGCTTCCTCAGGAGCAAAACCACTGGTTTCTATAGCCTTGTGCACGTCCGGCAACTGTCTCATCACCTCGCATAAAAAAGTGGCCTGCACCAGCGGCTCCCCGCCCGTGAAGGTCACTCCACCACCGCTGTCGCGGTAAAGTTCTTTGTCGCGCATAAGCTTGCCGGCAAGGTCTTCGGCGCTTATTTCGTAGCCGCACAATTCCTTGCCTCCTTTCTTCTCAAGCCATTGCGGATTTCTGCTCCAGCCTTCCGGATTATGACACCATGCACAACGAAGCGGACAGCCTTTCAGGAACACCGTCGTCCTGATGCCCGGGCCGTCGTTGATGGCGAATTCTTCGATACTGAATATTATTCCGGAATGCATGGTCCCGATAATTTACTTTATAAGTGTAAAAATAGGAATCCTGTCCAACGGAACATCGATTACATAGCTCTTGCCTCCCTTGTACTTGCGTCCGGTTTCGTCCTGCCAGCGGCCCTTAGGGAGTTTGACGCTGCGGGATGTGCCCTTCTCCAGCATAGGAACTACCAGATACTTGTCTCCCAGCATATACTGGTCATTGCATCCTTCAAATCCCTGTCCCGGGAATTCGAATTCCATCGGGCGGGCAACCGGTACGCCATTGATTGTACCTTCCTTTGTCTTTTCAAGCAGATAAGGTGCAAGTTCCACATGTTTCCATGCAGCTGCCCGGCAGATTTCCATGTTCTCTTTTGAAAGAATACGCCAAGGAGCCACGCTGAACTGCATCATCGGCATCATTGCGTGTATCTGACATGACCGAACAATCTGCTCCTGATCTATGTCTTCCGGATTCACATCCAGAAACGATGTGTATTCTCCACCACCGATCATGTCAGGACAAGTGAACAGATGGCCTTCCATTCCGGCTGCCAGCATGGCAGGTACCAGTCCGCGGACGGCCTCCCAATCAGCCCTTTTATCGCACAGACGCATCACGATAGGCTCACCTGCAAGTTTCCAGCTGGCACGGAGTTCATTGTATGGAAATTCCTCATACATGCGGCACCAAAGCTCTGTATGCTTCGGTCCATAAGACTTGCCATCATGAACTCTGACCTTATCCCGGGTGTATCGGTGAGCATCACCCGCATCAAATTTAAATCCATCTACACCAAATTTCTCCTGCATCTCCTTTAGCTTGGAAACCATCCATCCGCAGGCGTCAGGATTACTCATGTCGATCATGGCGCTGAACCCATTCCACCACTTGTCAATAGCCGGCTGATCTTTAACAGCATCCATCACCAGATATCCTTTCTTGGCCAATTCTCTATACTCCGGAGAGTCCGGACTGACAAACGGACATACCCACAGCATGACTCTGAAACCCAAACTGTGCAGTTCATCCATCATAGCTTTCGGATCAGGGAACTTCTCTGGTTTGAATTCGTAGTTTCCGTAATATTTCTGCCAGTTATCATCCACCATCAGTACAGCTCCCGTAGGGAATCCGTTATCTGCGATGGCATGTGCATATTTAAGGATATCTGTCTGATTCTGATCGTACATCAGTTCAATCCATGTGTTGTACTGCGGACAAGTGATGAATTCCTCTGGCGGGAGTTTGCCTGAAGGTGGGAAGTGTGCTGCTGAAGCTGCCAGATAGGCTTCCTTGAGGTTTGTTCCGGCACAAACCAACTCTATTTGCTCAGCCGACTCCAACTTAATCAGACCATCTTTGAAAACGGCTTTCAGAGGCCCATCGCTCCAGATGTAGCGTCCTGCTGTGCTCACAAAGAAAGGCACACAATTGTTGCTGTAGGACTCTGTGTTGAAGTCCATTGCCGCATCGGTGTTTTCATCCATAGGGAACGTGTAGTGACCTCCGCTTTCTGTCAGCTTCCACGCATGCGGATTGTCAAGTCCTCCCCACCATTTTTCCCCTGGAATCATCTTGACAGTAAGGCTTTCCGACATGGCCTGGAAACTACCGCCTACCATCATAAACAGAAACAGTATTATGGTTTTAAGCGATTTCATATTCAAGCCCCTTTGTTATTTTGACGTCATCTTTATAAGCTGATCGACCGGAGTGATGCTCCAACGGAGGTACCCGTCGTTATCGGCTGCTGTACATACGATGTACTTTCCATTGCACACAAAATGAGGGTGAGGGTCCGGATGGATGCGGGACGGCTTGTCCTTCGTGGTTATGGCCGGGCGTTCAGTAATGATGTCTACAACCTTTCCTGTTTCAAGGTTAAGGAAGCTTACCTTCCAGCGTCCTCCACGGTAATAGTCAGGGTGGTCGTTGTCGAAGGTCACATACTTCATGTCCTTGGATATATTGCAGTGGGTAGCCCTCTGGTTATATAGGTATTTATATTCTCCGGTTCTGATGTTGCGGATGTTTACACCGTTGGAGCACCAGTATACGTGGTCTCCGTCCTGATGCCACATCTCGTGGCTGGCATAGTTGGTGGCACCTGGCTTTATGGTGGTACGGGTGCCGTCAGGCTTCATGAGTTGCATGCGTGGGTATGTACCGTCCGGGTCATTTATAATCGGATGTTCTTCTCCATTGCTATCTGTCCAGACGTCTACTGCCAGAAGTGCTTCGTCATCACGCTTCGGGTTGATCTGTCCGTGGGTCAGGTGCACCTCAGTGTTGCGGCTCCATTCCGTCCATTCTCCTGTATAAATGTCCAGCAATCCCTGAATGAATGTGCCACCGACCCATGCATCAATGAATGTCTTCCTCTTATCCTGCGTCAGGGTGATGTGAGACAATGCCCGGTTGACATAAGAACCGGTAGGAGCGATATCCTTAGGTAGCTCGGCAAGTTGGACAGTCGTTCTTGGAGCGTTGAGCAGGTCTTTCTTATAGAAACGTCCGCCGTCTCTTACGTTGCCTTTTTTGGCATTCATGACATAGTAATAGAGCACATCTTCCTCGGCGTCAAGATAAGGATAGCATCCGTCATTGCCTGTAAATGAGTAGAGCTTACGTTCCTTGAAGTCAAAGATTCTCGCGCTGCGCTCAGATGGGAGCTGGCCGAGTTTTTCTTTTGTCGAAATGAAGAAGAAGCAGAAACGCTCATCATTAGTCACTGAATTACAGTTGAAGTAAGTGGATTGGGTGTTATATAGTCCGAGACGTTCATTTCTGAACCAATATGATACTACTCCGGATACCGGGTCAGTGTACTTGGTGAAATAGTCTTCCGCAAAAAGTTCCTCTTCGGTAGGATTCCATTTTTCCTCAACGGAAGGTCCTTCCGGGCTTTTTTCACAGGCCGATACTAATAGTGCGATAAGGGCCAGAATGGTTATCAGATGCGTTTTTTTCATGACTGTGTGGTATTTAATGATATATGGACAAAAGTATCGATTATTTTGGATAATAGGAGAATTGGACTATTTTTGCAACTGAAAATCAGAACACTTGATACAGTTATGCTGCGCGAGAAACACTACAAAAGAATCGTCCACGAAGTGGAAAGGGACATTCGGAACGGAAAATATAAGATTGGAGATAAGATCCCATCAATCAACGCATGGAGAATCCATTCCGGTCTGTCCCGTAGCTCAGTCGTGTTGGCTATGGAAGAACTCAAGAATAGGGGTCTTATCGAACCGGAACAGTCAGTAGGGTATTTCGTCAGCAGTACGCGTGTTGAAAGTACGCATCGCATTCTGCTTATCTTTAATGAAATCAATGGATTCAAGAGAATACTATATGATGCAATCATAGAGTCTTTAGGTAAAGGGTCTGTGGTTGATATAGTGTTCCACAACTTCAACAGGGAAACATTTGATATTCTGATTGAACAGCATGCCGGTAAATATTCTGTTTATATGGTCATGGCAGGAATATTTGAGAATGTTGTTAATCAGCTCAGGAAGCTTGGAGGCAAGGTTATAATCATAGACAGTTGCAACAATACCCTCAAAGAAAATATTATGTTTCCTGCAGTGATTCAGTATTTTGCCCAGGATACCTACGATGCTTTGGTTTCTGCCTTGACAAAGTTGAGGAAATATAGGGAAATCGTCCTGATTCAGTCAGAGAGTAAGGAACCGCACGAACGATATGAAGGCATCCGACGTTTTTGTCAGGACTATGACTTTGAATGCAGCTATTTCAAGTCGGTTGTAAATTTACCGATTAAGCGGGGGGGGGTATACATAACCCCAGAAGATACCGTGATTGTTGATGTAATGATGAATGCCCGAAAACAGAACCTTCGTGCAGGAGTTGATTTCGGGCTTATAACTTATAATGAGAGGCGTCTGAATGAAATTCTTTGTGACGGTCTCACCACAATTACGACTGATTTTGTCCGTATGGGTAAAATTGCAGTTGAACTGATTCAGGCGAATGATTGCCGAATTGTGCGCAATCCTTATAGGGTAATCTTCCGCAACACCCTATAAGTCTATTTAACAAGATTGTCCCAGTCGTCAGTGCGGAACGGCAGCAATGGGATTCCGCTCGAATTGAACAGCGACCCTTCTCCCCAGTTTCGGAAGCAGTAGCGAACAGCCACAGGCTCGCTTACCTCAGGCGAACTGACTATAACTTCATTTCCATGAGCTTCTGCAACTGCTTTGTGGAAAATGCGGTCTGAGCCGGCAATTTCAAAGCCTCCCACGGGAACTTTTGCGGGTATAAGTCCTACTGCCTTGTCTGTGTTTATGCGTACGATAGCTTTTCCGTCCTTGAATTCTACGCTTTCATAGGTGGGTGCGACAGGATTTACGCCTTTAAGTCCATAATCATTGACCAAGGCCAGCATGGCAAGGCGCTCGCCTACTTCCTTCTTCTTAGAAGGATGGATAAAATTGTAGTCTCCCAAGTCCACGGTAGGAGCCATTCCGCTATGTGGAATAAGGGATGTCGTATTTTGCTGGGCCTCATAGAAATAGCCGGATTTGAAGCCTTCTGGGTCGCCGTATTTGTATGGCGCGATCTGGACGAAATAGAAAGGTGCCTCAGGATTCATGAATTCGTCTCTCAGCATCTGCACGAAACGCGGCTGCAACTTTTCATACTGCTGGTGTCTTCCACGGTTTGCCTCTCCCTGATACCACAGGACGCCCTTGATTGTGAATGGGAAAAGCGGAGCAAGCATGCCGTTATACAGGACGGCAGGACTTCTCTGATTCAACTTTTCTATATCGGTTGTGTCGAGCTGTGCTGTGTTGAATTCTTCAGCGAAATCCTTTTCCAGAATCTCTCGGCTCATCCATGCCTCTATGGAAGATCCGCCCCAGTCGGATGTTATTATACCGACAGGCACCTGCAGAATCTCATGCAGTCGGCGTGCAAAGAAATATGCGGTGGCACTGGACTCATATACATTCTCAGGAGTATGTTCCTTCCATGTGCCTTCTGTCTGAAAGACGGGTTTGGCAGATTTGCATGTCTTGATGTCGATGACACGGACAGGCACATCCGGTCTGGCTGTCATTATGAACTCGGTGGAGTGCTCGATAGGCTGCCCTTTCCAGCCACGCATCGGCATCTGCATATTGGACTGGCCGCAGCAGAACCAGACCTCGCCGATCATTACGTTACGGATAAATCTGTTCTCTCCGTCGTTCAGGCAAAGCTCATACGGGCCTCCGGCTGCCGGAGTTTCCAGATTTACAGACCATCTGCCTTCGGCATCCGGAACTGACACTGTCTTCTCTTTAGTCCAGGAAGCCGTGACGGTAACCTTCTTTCCTGTGGCTGTTCCCCACAATGCGACCTTTGTATTCTGCTGAAGCACCATGTTGTCGCTGAAAAACGAAGGCATTTCCACCTTTGCATGAAGTGCTGCGCATCCTGATAACAAAGCTGCGGCGATAAATAATCTTTTATACAAGTTCATAAGCGTGTTATTTTATCTTTATGTAAAAGTAAGGGTGAATGACCCTCAAAAAGAAACTGTTTTGCAAAGAATCTAAATAATCATACCACATCATAACAGTCATATCTTTAATTATATCTTTGTATGAAACACATAATTGATAATAAATGATAAATAGAATTGTATTTCATCCGACATCCGTCTGCAGGAAAGTTGCAGGATGAAATAGATAATTAAATACTACTATAATGAAAAAGCATCTTTTACTGGCATTGGCCATATTGTTGGCCCTTCCGCTTTCTGCGGTTCAGAAAGACACTCTTAAGATTGAAGCCTGTGCACCGGGCATCTTCAGAGTTCGCATATCTCCGGATGGAGAGTTCCCGCAATCCCTGATGGAACGTTACGGAATCCTGAAGACAGACTGGGATACTCCGGCAGTCAAAGAACAGAGGGATGCAGCCACATGGACCCTGTCCACTTCTACACATACATTGAAAGTGGACGTAAAGGCCCAGACCATTTCCCTTATGGATGCTGCAGGGAAAGTGCTGGTGGACGGTCTTTCTTTTCATGGACCGGGAAGCACCCTGTCCCGTGAACTCAGGGATTCCATTCAGGTGCAGTATGGCGACATGGTCACCAGGCGCAACGGTGGCATTATCGGAGATGATGATGGAACGCTCTCTGAAATGGACAAGACCGAGGGTGGTGACCCTATGAAAAGTTGTGTGCTGCGTATTCCTATAAGAGAAGCTGAGAGATTCTACGGAGGTGGCAGCACTTCCCGTCAGCACATCCAGCATAGAGGCGAGCGTCTTCGTATGTGGGCGACATATCAGCATACAGAGATTCCTATGCCGTTCATGATGAGCTCCGATGGTTGGGGTATCTACTCTAACTCTACACGTAAGAGCTATTTTGACGTAGGGCGTCTTGAAAAGGATGCACTTTCCATCTATACTACTTATCCTGAGGCTGATTTCTATCTTATGGCAGCCGATGATATGCCTGGTGTGCTGAATCTCTATACTCAGCTTACCGGACGAAATTATCTTCTTCCTAAATGGGCGTATGGTTTCTGCTTCGGTCCTAACATGCAGATGGACCAATGGGATATCCTCGCAGAAGCGCGTGAATTCCGTGAGATGGGCGTTCCGTGCGATGTGTTCTGGCTCGAGCCACAGTGGATGAGCAAGCACTACGACTTCTCAAGCGCTAAGGACTGGAACTATAATAAATTCACTCCTGAGTATCCGTGGAAGCAGAATGATCCGGAGAAACGCTATAACGGTCAACTTTTCATCGGCCGTTTGCGTGCGATGGGTCTTCGCATGGGTCTGTGGATATGTGAGGAATATGACCTTTCCATCGCCGAGGAAGACGCTCTGCCTGGAGCAAAGCAGTCAGGCCTGGAGCATTGGATGGACCATCTGAAGAAATTTGTCACCATGGGTGCCGAGGGCTTCAAACTCGACCCTGCCCGCACTCTTGACGAGCACACATATCGTCAGTATTACAACGGTCGTCCTGACAAGGAAATGCACAACCTTAATCAGGTGCTGCTTCCGAAGCAGATGAACCTGATGTATCGTGAGCATACCGGCAAGCGTGGCTGGTATCACTACTGCGCCGGCTGGAGCGGCACACAGCACTGGGGCGCTTCCACCAGCGGAGACAACGGCGGTGGAAAGACTGCTCTCTTTGACCAGCTCAACCTTGGAAACAGCGGTTATATGAACACATCATGCGACATCATGCGTGTTCCTCGCGAACTGGAGATGCAAGGCCTGCACTTTGGCGTGTTCCTGCCATGGGTGGCCGTCAATAGTTATGCCCACTTCTACCATCCTTACATGTTCCATGGTAAGGAAAGAGAAATCTACAGGAACTGCGTAAGGCTTCGTTATCAGCTTATTCCTTATATCTATTCTACAGCTATCAACGGTGCCCTTACTGGTATGCCTATAGTCCGCAGTATGCCTCTGATGTTCCCGGAAGACCGAAATGTGGATGATCTCTGGACTCAGTATATGTTCGGAGAGAATTTCCTTGTCGGTATCTTTACTGATGAAATCTATCTTCCTGCTGGAGAATGGGTCGATGCTTGGACAGGCAAGAAATTCCACAGCAAGGGAGAAACTGTAAGGCACCCTTATCCGGATGACCGTGCCGGTCTGCTCTTCATACGTGGCGGAGCCATCGTTCCTACCATGAAGGTAAGGGATAGCATAGGTACTGAACCTGAGAAGGAGTTCATTGTGGACGTTTATCCTTGTGGAGAAAGCGAATATGTGATGTTGGACTGTGATGCGGAAAGCTATGGCTACGAGAAAGGACTGGTGGCCCGTACACGCTTCAGTTGTGTGCAGAAGGGCAAGATAGTAGAAGTGAAAGTTGCTCCTGTTGAAGGAACATTCGAGAATATGCCTCAGAGTCGCGACTATACTTTCCGAGTGGCTTTGGACAGCAAGCCTTCGAAGGTATACGTCGATGGAAAGAAAGTCAGCGGCTGGGAATACTCAGACGGAACTTTGGTTGTCAATGTAGCAGGCGTATCCGTACATTCAGAATTGACCATAAATGTAAAATAATCACTATGAAGAAATATATAACCCTACTTTTGGCAGCTGCATCCCTGTCTCCTGCATTCGCCCAGCAGGATATCTATCATGACGGCTGGATTGATTTCAACAAGAACGGAAAGATGGATGTGTATGAAGATTCTTCTGCAGCCATTGATGACCGTATCGAGGACCTTCTAAGCCAGATGAATCTGGATGAGAAAACCTGCCAGATGGCCACTCTGTATGGCTACAGGCGTGTGCTTCAGGATCAGCTTCCTACACCGGAATGGAAAAACAAGCTTTGGAAAGACGGAATAGGTGCCATTGACGAGCACTTGAATTCATTTGTCGGTTGGAATATTCCTCTGGCTACAGAAAGCCCGTATATATGGCCACCTTCAAAGCATGCCTGGGCTCTGAATCAGGTGCAGAAGTTCTTTGTTGAGGAGACTCGTCTTGGTATTCCTGTAGATTTTACTGATGAGGGTATCCGTGGAGTCGAAGCATACAAATCCACCAACTTCCCGACTCAGCTGGGTCTTGGAAGTACCTGGGACAGGGAACTGATTTATAAGGTTGGAGAAATCACCGGTTCGGAGGCCCGTCTCCTGGGATATACCAATGTATATGCGCCTATTCTTGACGTGGGGCGCGACCAGAGATGGGGACGTTATGAAGAAATATATGGTGAGGATCCTTTCCTGGTTGCCGAACTCGGTATTCAGATGGTGAAGGGTATGCAGAAAGACAATAAGGTGGCTGCGACAGCCAAGCATTATGCAATCTATTCTGCAGGCAAAGGAGCCCGTGAAGGTATGGCCCGTGTCGATCCGCAGGCCAGCCCTCTGGAAGTGGAGAATGTCCATATGTACCCTTGGAGACGAGTAATTCAGGAAGGTGGACTTCTCGGTCTGATGAGCTCATATAACGACTACAACGGAGAACCTATCCAGGGAAGCCGCTACTGGCTTTATGAACGTCTTCGTAAGGATTTCGGTTTCAAGGGATATGTTGTGTCCGACTCGGATGCGGTGGAATTCCTCCACAGCAAGCATCATACTACCACTGACATGAAGGAAAGTGTCCGTCAGAGTGTTGAGGCGGGTCTTAATGTACGTTGTACCTTCCGCAGTCCTGACAGCTATGTGCTGCCGCTTCGTGAACTGGTGAAGGAGGGGACTATCTCCATGGAGACAATTGACGAGCGCGTGCGTGATATTCTGCGTGTGAAGTTCATCACCGGTCAGTTTGACCATCCGTATGTAAGTGAAGAGAATATGCAGCGTGCAGATAAGGAAGTGAATGGTCCGAAGAACAATGAAACTGCTCTGCGTGCATCATTGGAGTCGCTTATCCTGTTGAAGAACAACGGCCTGCTTCCTCTTGATGCATCCGCACTCAAGAGAGTGGCTGTCATAGGTCCGAATGCTGATGAGGATGGTTATGCCCATGTTCATTACGGCCCGCAGGCCACAGAAAGCGTTACTGTCTATCAGGGCCTCAAGAAAGCCCTTGAAGGGAAAGCTGAAGTTCTCTGGGCAAAAGGGTGCCCTCATGTGGACTCCCAGTGGCCTGATTCGGAGATCTATGGATTCACACCGACCAAGGAAGAACTTGGAGGAATCAAGGAAGCTGTCAAACTAGCCAAAAAGTCTGATGTGGCAGTGCTTGTGTTAGGTGGTAACCTCCGTACTTGCGGAGAAAACCGTTCCCGTACAAGTCTGGATCTCCCTCCTGTGCAGCAGATGCTCGTTGCGGAAGTTGAAAAGACCGGTACTCCTGTAGTGCTCGTTCTTGTCAATGGCCGTCCTGTTACTATCAACAAGGAAGAAAGGCAGGCAGATGCCATCATTGAAGCTTGGTATCCTGGTGCTCATGGTGGAACGGCCGTGGCTATGGCCCTTCTCGGAGAATATAATCCTGGCGGACGTCTTTCTGTGACCTTCCCTCGTACAGTAGGTCAGGTTCCGTTCAACTTCCCATACAAGCCTGGCTCGCAGGTGGACGGATATGTCGGAGTTGGTCCGAAAGGACTCAAGACACGCGCAAGCGGTGCCCTTTATCCGTTCGGATTCGGACTCAGCTACACTACATTTGCTTATTCAAACATGAAGCTTTCTTCGGAAAAGATCATGCCTGGTGAAAGTGTCACAGTAAGCTTTGATGTCACCAACACCGGAAAGTATGCCGGCGATGAGGTAGTTCAGCTTTATCTTACAGACCGTGTGAGTTCGATTACAGTGTATGAGAAACTCCTCCGCGGCTTTGAAAGAATCCATCTTAAGCCTGGTGAGACCAAGACCGTCACAATGACACTTGGACCTGATGCATTCGAGATGCTTACGCTGGATATGAAGCGCATCATAGAGCCTGGACTTTTCGAGATAAATATAGGTGCATCGTCAGAAGATTTCCGTTTATGCTCGTTGCTTGTAGTTCAGGACCCTGCGCATCCGGAGAAAGATTTCCGTCCATCACCGCCGGCTATTTCAGGAATGCTCCCTGTGACTCTGAAGGCAGGCGATGCCATTACATTCCCGCTTCAGATTACCATCGAGTTTGAGAAATGTGAGATCGAGTGGACCAGTGACTCGAAGTGTCGTTATCAGATCCTGATGAATCAGGGCGGCGGCCAGTTTGCTCCTCTTGCAGAACTCACCACAGAGGGCGGCCTGCAGAAACCGGTATTTGACCGTGCCGATTACAAGGCTTCTGACCTCAAGATCCTTGTTCTTGAGGGCGAAGGCACCATCAAGAGTTTTGATTGTCTGGCTCTGTAAATATGCGTTTTTCTTAAAAGATTGTTAGTTAGTAAGTTATACATTTAAGGGTGGGCTTTTTGACCCACCCTTAAATGTATATTGCGCTGATACTTAGTTAGTTGCGAATTACTTTGACCATATCCCGAGCCTTATAATCTCGTCTGCAATGAAGTTTGCGACAATCTCAGCACCCTCTTTTGTAAAGTGAGTGTTGTCATTCGCTGTTGGATCCCTCTTGTCTATTATATAGTATGGTATGGATCCTTCCGGACCAAGTTCCTTAAGCCATTCGTATGACCACTGCTCGCAGTCAATTAGAGGTGTGTCGGTCTCTGCTGCAACAGCACGCATTGCTGCAGGGTAATCGCCAAGACTGCGCTGAGGATCACCATTACTATGGAAGTAACGGCGAAGAACGCTGGTCACTAGCACTGGAGTGGCACCTCTGTCTCTTGTGTCCTTTATGAATTTTCTTAAGTTATCCTTGTAAGTTGTTGCTGGATCTGTTGCGTGGGTTTCATCAGACTTCTGGTCATTATGCATGAATTGAATCATTACGATGTCTCCTCGGAGAGTGGCGTTGATCAGACCATCCCATTTCCCGGAATTAATGAATGACTTTGTGCTTTCTCCTCCTATGGCATGATTACTTACCTGTACTCCTCCCAAGGCGTCCGACAGGCACTGACCCCATCCTGTCTGTGGAGCAGAAGATTCGCCATATTGTGTCACGAGAGAATCTCCGGCAAGAAGGAACTTGCCTTTGCGCTGTACTGTAGATGATCCGTCGCCGTTTGCTGTCCATGCAAGAGGATAATAAAGAACAGCACAGGTATTGCCTGTAGTGAATCGATGGTATATATATACCGTTGCAGCTTCTGTGATTCCTTTCAGGTCTTCCTCCGCTACTGTCAGTGTAATGACATATTCCTTGAATGTATCGTCTGCGTATGGATTTGCAGGGCGTCCTGATGACTCCTTGCCGTCGATGACCTCTGTTTCCAGCGGTACGTATGAATCAACAATCTTTGCGGATTTCACACCATTAACAGTTGTGACCACAGCCATATAATATGTGGGAATGCGGTCGATGCCGCTTACAAGAGACTGGAAGAAACTGACCGATCCCGGACGGTTAATTTTGAAAGACTGGTAGTTTGCGCTTGGTATCACGTTAGGATAGTCTTCGCTCCATTCGTTATTGACTTTATTATAATTCATGCGGTTGCCCTGGTAGACAGCACCGGGTCCATATGTAATACCATCTAATGTGGCTGGATCAGTAGTTTTCTGATTGTTAACCACACCCGCAGCTTCTCTTTCTTCTTTAGTCAGATATTCTGCCCTGCGTGAATTGCCATTATCAAGACCGTAGTCAAAAGCAGTAGGGTCCTCAGGCCATACAAACGGCCCTTCAGGCTCGGTAGTGCCTGTGCCATCCCCTGGTTCTTCCTCTGGATTTCCCCCCGAATCCTCACCTCCAGGGGCCTCTGTCTGTTCCTTGTCTCCCTGGTCGGCAGGTGGTAAATCCTCTCCGTTACATGCTGCGAATGCAAAAAAGGCGATTAAAATACTTGCAACTACTTTTTTCATATGATTTTAATGACATACTTTATTTTTCTATCATATACTCCAAGTTTCTATCGATGCTCGTTATCTTATCCAGACTCCAAGCCTTACAAGCTCATCTGCAATGAATTTTGCAACGATATCGGCACCATCGTATGTGACGTGGACGTTGTCGTTTCCTTCCGGATCCCTTTTGTTCGTCAAATAGTATGGCTCAGAGCCCTCTGCTCCAAGGCCAGTCAGCCAATCGTATGACCACTGCTCAACGTCAACAAGCGGAGTCTCAGTCTCTTCTGCAACCGCACGCATGGCATCCGGGAAGTCTCCAAGGCTACGCTTCGCTGTGCCGTCTGAATTGAACTGACGAGGCAGCAGACTTGTTACCAGCACCGGCACTCCGCCCTTTTCGCGTGTTTCGTTGATGAACTTTTTAAGATTGTCTTTATAAGTGGTTCCAGCATCTGTACGATATCCTTCTCTGCTTGAATTCTTGTCATTATGCATAAACTGTATCAATACGATGTCGTTAGCAAGAACTGTAGAAACCAGTCCCTCCCACCTGCCGTTATTGATAAAGGACTGTGTGCTTTCTCCTCCGACAGCATGATTCCTGACTTTGACATCTTCGCCCAGGAACTGTGCAAGGCGCTGTCCCCAACCTGCCTGAGGAGCAGAACCCTCACCATACTCCGTTACCAACGAATCTCCGGCAAGGAGGAACTTTGGCTTGCGCTGTGATGCGTTGGTCTCGGATCCCGATGTCCAGGTAATAGGGTAGTAATGTACAAGTAGAGAATTGAATTTAGTATTCCTATGGTAGATGAATACGGTAGCCGCTTCGGTTATGCCGGCCAGATCCTCTGCGGTGACTGTAAGAGTCACATGGTATGGCAGAAACTCTTCTGAATAAGGATTACCAGGACGTCCTGAGGATACACTGCCGTCGAGTACACCTGTTTCATCAGGTATGAATTCATCTACAATCTTGGCAGATGTTACGCCATTTACTGTGGTGATCACAGCCATATAATATGCAGGTATCCTTATGGCTCCGTTATCCGGTTTTGTTCCTATCGACTGGAAGAAACTTACTGATCCCGGACGGTTGATTTTGAATGACTGGTAGCACCTGCTTGGAATGACGTCTGGGTACTCCTCGCTAAAGAATCCCTTTTTGACCTGGTCTGTAGTCATTCGGTTTCCGTAGTATGTGACTCCGGGGCCGCAATAGGTGATGCCGTCTACTGTTACAGGCCCTTTGAGCTCTTGTTGTGAGGTTATGCCTCCAGCTGTCAAGTCAGCCTTCACATACTCAGCCCTTCTTGACTCATTCAGATCGATCTCATAGTCAAAGGCAGTAGGGTCGTTCGGCCACTCAAAAACAGTTGGCGGAGGTGTCGTTCCCGGATCTTCTCCCGGATCCTCACCTGGAGTCTCTCCCGGTTCTTCTCCACCCGGTTCCTCTCCACCAGGCTCTTCAGTCTGTTCCTGATCTTCCTTTCCTTCCTGGTCTGGAGTTATCTCTTCATCGCTGCATGCAGCAAATGTAAAAAGTGCAGCCAGAATACTTGCAAATACCTTTTTCATGTTGTTGTAGTATTAATGTTAAGAGTTATTATTTCTGAATCAGCAGTCCCTGATAACCGCAAGGCACCAGGAGTTTCTTCTTCCAGAAGATTGGCGTTTCCGGATATCCCGTCGTCTTATCTGTCCAAAGCAACAGAGGAGGATAGTCTTCAGGTACATCCACCATTGAAATTTCCTTATTGAGGCGAGCTGTGAGTGCAAGATTGCGTCCTCCATCCCAAGTTGGCATACCTTTGAAGCCCTTCCCCTCCTCGGCATAGAATCGATTTTTATTTATGTCTTTGGAAGAAAAGATATACAGACGTTTGTTTGTACAAGTTAGGAAGTTATCGTAACGGAAACGGCAGACTCCGTCTGCGAGAGAAACATTTAGTCCCTTGTCGATGGTCTCTTTCATCTTCTCCGCATTAAGGTCTATCCACACGATGCCTACGCGGTGTCTTGTAGCCGGGAACCATCCTCGTGAGTCCGCCTGATCCGCCAGATACTTATCCCATCCCGGACCAGATCCCAGATATGACTTGCATTTTATCTCAGGCAAGTTGCTTACGTCCAAATAATAATAGCCTCCGTCGCGGGTGCTGGCAGCTACCCACTTTTCGTTAGGGACGCTCACCCATAGGCATGCCGCATTTGGACCGTGTTTGTAGAAGTCTGTATATTTGGTAATCAATTCCAACGCGCCGTTCTTTCCGATCTTATATGCTCCCAGACCGCCGAATCCCTCGGCAACCCAAAGGATGTCCCCGCATACCTTCACTCCTCCGGCATATGGCATCGGACCCTCCGCTATCTGCTGTAAACCTGCCTTTCCACCTTTCTTTAGAATAGCAAGACCTCCGTATGAACATGCAGCGAAGACAATGTCCCCGTGAGCCGCCACATCGCGTACGGGAGCCTGTGACTTAGGCTTCCATGCGCGGAAATGACCGGAACGTGTAGGATAAGGGTCGCGGAACGACGCATTTGCAGGAGGCGTACCCTTTACATCTTCTGATGGATAGGCATCAGGACACATGAGGGCGAAATAGCCAACACCTCCGGATACTCCCACATAAATGACACCTTTTCCGATAGCCAGACCTGTTATTGCAGCGGCATTGCCTCGCCAGTCAGTAAAGGAAAGACGACAAATTTTCTGAGGGTTTTTCTTATCCTTGCATTCAACTATATAAAGTCCGTTATAAGTGTCAGCCACAGCAACATAATTTCCATCGGAACATGGACGCGGATGCCAGAAGTCGTTGGAGCGTACGTAACAATTGTCAAAACCTACGCGCGAAATCGGTTTTGGATTCACAGGGTCGCTGATGTCCAGGATTTCCAGGCCGTGTCCATTACCTTTCTTTTCTTCATCACTAAGCTTCGGATCCGATAGGTGGTGTCCGGTGGCAGCATACAGATAGTTGCCCCAAGTCTTCACTCCGTCTCCATGCCCCTGCAGGTTCACGGTCTTTAGAGTCTTGAGGGTGGACATGTCATGCGCATCCATGACTGTAACGCAGTGCGCTCCCCACTCTCCAGAATAAAGGATACCGTCCCTATATGTTACACTTTGTGATTCATGAGTCTTTTCCATGCGTATATGGACAGGATTTGCAGGATCGCTGATGTCCACGAACTCCACACCGTTCTGGCGCGTACCGAGGAACAGCACATCTCCGGCTGCGTCAATACCGGTAGCCAGCTCCACTGTGTCGAAGCGTGTCACAATCTTGATGTCCGAAGGATTGCGCACATCCACTACCCATGCACCGGATTCGCGGCAGGCAGCATACAGATAGCCTTTATTCACGGTGATCTGTCTTACGGATCCGTAGATCTCCACCTCAGACAGCTTTTTCGGATTCATAGGGTCAGACACATCTGCAGCAAAGATATATCTTCCTGCACCTCCATAAAGGATGTTGCCATCCAGAAACAGAGGACCGGTAGTTTTGTTGGGAAGTTCCTTGATTTGTTTGATTTCCTTGATGAATTCTCCACTGAAATTCTCCAGTTTTTGAGCCTGGACGCCAGCACTGAAAAGTGCAAGACAGAGAATGAGAAAATACTTTCTTTTCATACGTTTTAGTGTTCTGATGCCTCGGTATGGTTTGAGGTTGATACAAAGATATTGAAACGAGGGAACTAAGGGGAAATGGTCCGTAAATATGATTGATAATCAGACCAGTTAGGATAGCCCTAAACTAAATGTATAGATTTGCCAATATTCCTTGAATATGCAATAACCAATAACTTAATAAAATATCATTATGGAAACAAAAATCAAGTATTACCCACCCCAGACCGAAATTCTTCAGATGAATTTCGAAGGGGTGATGTGTTTGTCAGGAGATATGAATATTGATAATTTTGTGGGAGAAAATCGTGATCCTTGGGAAGAATAAAAAACAGCCATATGAAAACTAATAAATATTTTATGCTCGCGGCCCTCGCAATGTTTTCGGTCGCTTGTTCTTTGGAAGAAGTCAACGTGGATATACCTGCTGAAGATGCAGATGTAAATATTACATACATCAATGCAGTTGGAGGCGAAGAGAATGCTGAAGAGGCAGTAAAGTCTACAGTAAGCGATAACGCAAATTTTGCTTGGACAAATGGCGACAAGATTGCTGTTTATGCGGACGGAGGCTATAAGATTTCTGATGAACTTGCCTCTGCAACAGGCACCAATAATGTTGTCTTTGCCTTTTCCGGTGACCAGACTTTCGATCTGTCAACACGTTCAAACTTTGCGGTTTTCCCTGCGAATCTTGTTACAGACAGTTATGGTGATATTTATACATCAGACATGACCAAGGATGCCTTGCTGATCAACCTTCCTGCCTCTTATAACCTTTCCGACGTAAATGGCAACAATTCTCCTACCCCTATGATTGCTGATAATACAGGAAAGGACCTCAAGTTCAAATCAATCTGTGCTCTGCTCAGATTTACTTTGGTCAATGTTCCAAAGCAGACAGACTATATCACTTTCGACTTTAACGGAAAGAAAGTCTGCGGCGAGCACCTTCTTACAGATGTTGTAGCAGGTGAGACAGCAGCCGTAGCTGCTGACACTGAAAGAATGGATGACATTATCACTATTTGCAACGATGGAGTATTCAATACATTCCAGAAAAATCTTGTTGTTAATGTGCCTGTTCCGACAGGAGAATACACAGATGTTACAATCACTACTTGGGAAGGTGATCCATGGGATGGCGGTTTCAAGATCAACGCTATCACCATGTCTGTCAACAAGACCGTAAATGCGGAGGGAACTGGCTATGAACCTTGGACTGCAGGTCGCCTGTCTTCACGTAAGCGCACTGTTTATCTTCCGGTGTTTACAGCGCAGGTTAACATCGCTATAGGAGCAGGAGTTAAGGTCGTTTTCTCGCCAGGTAACCTTACAGCAGAAATAGAGAACTTGCCAGAATATGGCGCAGAAAAGAGTATTGCAGGTACGGCTACAAACTGGTGCTTTGCTGAGAATCAGTACGACGCCGTAATCAATAGCGGGGATAATGATGGTAATATCTTTGCAAGTAAGTCTCAAGGCAAGAAGGTGGACTTGTTCAACTGGTATGGAACGACAGCTACTAATCCTGCTTATACCGCAGAGGAGACATCTGATCAAAAATATGGTTTGTTGTACCCTTCAACATCTTGCTATACAGATGCAGAGAGGAAGACTTGGGATTATTGGGTAGGAAGAGACACAGGATTACAATTCATTCTGGCAGATTGGGGCGAGTTGGAAATTGGAGGAGGAAAGGACATCTCCGGCTATGATGTGACTTATCCGGCAGGAACATGGAGACTTCCTTATCCTGCTAAACATAATGGTTCTACTGATGGTACTACCGAATGGGCTAGAATCCTTACTGCCCGTAAGTACCTGGGCACTTATAATAATGGTAAGGTGATAGATTACTGTTGGGCAAAAGTAACCCTCAAAGATGGAGAAAATGTAGTTACTTATGGAATGGTAATATTCCCGGATCAGTACGATCAGAATGAACCTGGAACTATTCCTGCCGGTATGCCTGTTATTCAGAAGGCCAACAATGTGGCTGCTTCAGTATATGCCGACAATGTGATTACCCTCGCTGATTGGGCTAAACTTGAGTCTAAGGGATGCGTCTTCCTTCCGGCCGCTGGTTATCGTTATAAGCCGAGTGGAGTTGCTGCCGATAGAAACGGTGATGGAATCTATTGGACAAACTATGCTAATAACAGTTCTGCAAACATAAATGCAATTGTAATGGGATTCTCAGACACAAATGTCAGCCCATCAAATTTCGGTTCAACAAAACTTGAGACTGCGAAATCATTTGCTCGTTATCAAGGTGCTTCAGTTCGTCTAATACGTCAGGTGAACTAACCACTCTAAATACTCAAATAAAACCGCTTGAGATTCGCTCCCAAGCGGTTTTATTTGAGATGCTTCGTCCTGGACGACGTGTTGTGTCGTTGTTTTATTAGCTTTATATACTTGTAGCTAAACGATATGCGAAGACTTTTATTGTTGTTTATTTCCGCAGCATTGCTAACTGCCAGTATCTCCTGCAAACTCCACAAAACCGTTGCTGAAGAAGCAGGAAAAGTTGTTCTTGACAATTCAGATGAATTTGCGGCGTCCTGTCACAGAGGAATCTCTTCGTGAACGTTACCAAGGAGATGCTGAAGATAGGGGACAAGGAACGCGCTGTGGAAATGCTCGACATGTGCCAGGAATGTGTTCCTGAGGAGAACTATCCTCTGGACATGATCTACCTCGGATTCTCGAACGAGTATATGGTCATAGATATGATCGAGAACTATTACAAGGCCGATGCCCCTCAGAAGGCCCTTGACCTTGCCAGGCGTTTCGCAGACCAGCTCTTCGTTTCAGCTGACTTCTATCTCAATAACTACGACTTTGCGAAGCGTGAGTTCGACGTATGCTACAATTGCATCTCCTATCTGGCGGACCTCACGGATTTTTATGGCGACTAGGATTACGCCGCTGAAATCCGGGAAAGATTCAATTCCATGCTGGATGTGAATGAATGATGCCGGCTATCTCGCCAGTCTCACAAACACGCTCAGTGGCAGGTTCTTGCCGTATGAATCACGTAATACAAGTTCCCCGAAATCGAGGGACTTGTATGCGTTTTTAAGGCAGAACGCCTGCTTTACGATAGTCTCTCCGAGGACGGCCGAATAGCCGTTTGAATAGAGGTTGAGGACCATGAAACTGTCCTGCGGCGCGAGGATGGCCGCCACGCACTGGAGCATTTCGTTGAGGCATTCGTCGAGCTTCCATTTCTCTCCGTCAGGGCCATGTCCGTATGCAGGTGGGTCAAGGATGATGCCCTGATAGGTGTTGCCTCTCTTGGCCTCTCTGCGCGCAAATTTCAGGGCGTCCTCCACGATCCATCTGATGTTGTCCAGGCGGCTTGCCTCCATGTTGCCGCGTGCCCATGTGACTACTTGGCGGACGGAGTCAAGGTGTGTAACATCAGCGCCGGCTGCCTTGGCGGCAAGCGATGCTGCTCCTGTGTATGCGAAGAGGTTGAGCACCTTCGGCTTAGGCTTGCCCTCCGCCTCAGCCTTCTCCACCAGGGCTTTTGTCTGCCTGTAGATATACTCCCAGTTTGATGACTGCTCCGGGAACACGCCCACGTGCTTGAATGATGTGAGGCCGAGCCTGAGAGAGAAGTTCAGACCTTCCTGTGCACCGTTATAGCGGATGTACCACTGGTCATCCATCTTCTTCCTGCGCTCCCATGTGCCGCTGTCCTCCTTTCCTGCCTTGCCGAATCCTGCACCTGTCTTGAAACGTGTGTGGATCATCCTGTTCCACTCACCGTCCGAGAGAGACTTGTCCCATAGAGCCTTAGGCTCAGGGCGGGCCATGATGAACGGTCCGAACCTTTCGAGCTTCTCGAAATTGCCGGAATCAATGAGTTCATAATCCTTCCAGAATGCGCCAGGGCTTTCAATAGTCATCATACGCGTCCAAAATTTCGGCAAAGATACTTATTTTATTGTATTTCGACGAAAATTGCTAAATTTGCTCGGTTTTAGGGATTGCCGGTCAGGGCCGGCAATGACGTCATTCCCGAGCGGAGGCATCTTTGGTAATGACGTCATCCCCGACTTGATCGGGGATCTGAATAATGAAATTTTATAACAAAACAATTATACGATTATGCAACAGTTTATCGACAATTACGATTTTACAGGCAAGAAGGCCATCGTCAGAGTAGACTTTAATGTCCCTCTTAACGAGAAGATGGAGATCACCGACGACACACGTATCCGTGCAGCAATCCCTACACTCAAGAAGGTAATCGAGAAGGGTGGAGCTGTGATAGTAATGTCACACCTCGGCCGTCCTAAGGGCGTGACTGAGAAGTTCTCTCTCAAGCACATTCTCGGCCGTGTTGAGGAACTCCTCGGAGCACCTGTAAAGTTCGCTGATGACTGCCAGGCTGCCGATGCGCAGGTAGCTGCCCTCAAGATGGGTGAGTGCCTCGTACTCGAGAACCTCCGTTTCTATGCAGAGGAGGAGGGCAAGCCAAGAGGCGAGTTCGCTACAGATGAGGAAAAGAAGGCCGCAAAGGCAGTGGTAAAGGAGAATCAGAAGGCTTTCGTTGCGAAGCTTGCTTCATATGCTGACTGCTACATCAACGATGCATTCGGTACTGCACACCGCGCTCACGCTTCTACAGCCCTCATCGCAGACTATTTCCCTAACGACAAGATGTTCGGTTATGTGATGGAAGGTGAGATCAAGGCCATCGACCACGTCCTCAAGACTCCGGAGCACCCCGTGACTGCAATCGTAGGTGGTGCAAAGGTATCTTCAAAGATCACTATCATCGAGAAGCTCTTCGACGCAGTTGATAACATGATAATCGGTGGTGGTATGGTATACACATTCAAGAAGGCTCAGGGCGGAAAAATCGGCCGTTCACTCTGTGAGGACGACCAGATGCAGCTCGCTCTCGACACTCTAAAGAAGGCCGAGGAGAAGGGCGTGAAGATTTACCTCTCAAAGGAGGTTGTCATCGCTGACGATTTCTCTAATGATGCAAACACCAAGATCTGCCTCAACTCAGAGATTCCTGACGGTTGGGAAGGAATGGACGCTGCTCCAAGCACTCTCGCAATGTGGGAGGAGGTTCTCATGAATTCGAAGACCATCCTCTGGAACGGTCCTGTAGGTGTGTTTGAGATCCCTGCATTCGCAAAGGGTACAAACCGCATCGCCGAGATCCTTGCAAAGGCGACTGCCGAGAACGGCGCATTCACTCTCGTAGGTGGCGGTGACTCAGTAGCAGCTGTTACCCAGATGGGCTATGCAGACAAGGTAAGCTACGTTTCTACAGGCGGTGGTGCAATGCTTGAGTACCTCGAAGGCAAGGAACTCCCAGGCATCGCGGCTATCCGCAAGTAAGGTCTGTACTTTATCATAATCATGGGGCTGACTAAAAAGTATTAGTCAAGCCCCTTTTTCTTGTTATTCGGTGAGGTCAACCACGACTATGTCTTGAAATATTCAATTTTCAGAGACATATCATGACTTTTTAGTCAGCCCCTTTTCGTATATGGTTATAGGTAGGAGCGGAGATAGGTTAAGTTTGGCCCGGACAATGCTCCGCTATAACCACTGTGTCGAGTTTGGCCCTTCAAACGATACAGTGGTCAGCTAATAAGGCAATTTGAGGTCATTTGGGATACCACTGTGTCACGAAACAGGCAAAAGGCGTCACAGTGGTTCCTCAGCATGAAGAAAATGAAACTTTTGAGGCGCTTGCTGTAATAATTTTCATACATTTGTCTACTGCTTCATGCATTTCGAGAGGGATGTGAGGGAGAGATGACGAGAAGATTATGTGAAAAAGATAAATGTTATGAAAAAGACTTATCATCTATGCCTTTCTGCAGGCGACGAGGTTATGTTCCGTGACCAGGAAGACTACAACAGAGGATTCAATTGTTTTGCTCTTGCTCTGTACAAGACCGGATCGACAGGTCTTGTGGAATCATTCATGGCAACGCATACTCATCAGGTGGTGCAGACGTCAGCCCCAAAAGATTTCATGAGGCATTTCCGCCAATCTTACAGCATGTACTTCAACCATAAGTATCATAGGCAAGGAAAACTTGGGGAGAACATGCATTTCACGATGGAGATTGTCGGTTATCATCACATGCTGGCAGCAATGAGTTATGTGTTGAGGAATGCCCTGCATCATGGTGTTGTCCCTATCCCATATGCCTATCCTCATTGTTCGGTAAACGCAATCTTCAGCAGGGAGATGGGTAAGTTCCATGATGAAAGACTATTGCCAAGGAAGTTTTATTCAAGGTATGTGGGCAGGCGAGCGGAGTTCCCTGCCAACTATCAGATGTCTGAAAGCGGCTTGTTTCTAAGGGAGACGGTGTTGGACATTCCTCAGGTTGAAAACATGTTCGTTACGCCTCGTACTTTCAATTACTATATGAGCAGGAAGTCTTCAGAAGAATGGGAGGCTGAACAGAAGAAGGACGGGAACGGCGTCTCTCCTGTCAATCTGAAAATGATTGAGAATGGTGTCAATGTGCATGATATTGACAGAATGCTTGTTTTTGAAAACGGAAAGTCTGATTACACAAAAATGTCTGATATTGAGCTTTGTACAGAACTGGACTCTCTTGCAAGGACCCGATATGGAAGGCATTCCGTCTATCAGCTCTCTGAAAAGGAAAAGCAGCAGATCGCTTTGGAGTTATATCACAGCAGACATTTGGGCGAATTACAGATAAGACGCTGCCTGATAATACCTTGATATATTATTGGATATGTCATGCTGATTATCCGACCACTGTGTCGAGTTTGGCCCTTCAAACGATACAGTGGTCAGCTAATAAGGCAATTTGAGGTCATTTGGGATACCACTGTGTCACGAAACAGGCAAAACCCGTCACAGTGGTTCCTCAGCATGAAGAAAATGAACGGTTTTGCCACTCGCTGTGTCATCTGGAGAGTAAAACCCGTCACAGTGGTATGTCTTGGAGCCCGTTATGATTTTATCTTTATAATACTTTGATTTTATCTTTATAATACTTAATTTTGTGATATCAAAATAATATCATTTTAAATTCAATCGACATGGAACAGAACTTAAACATGGATTACAGAGGATTCAAGGCCAACGGATTCGTTATGTTGTTTCTCATTCTGGCGATGATCGCAGCCGGAATATGGGGAATCGTTTATGGGGTCAATATGTGTATTGATCCGGCAGTGGTAGCCGGAGTTGCATTGATTATTGTCGGTCTGATCATGCTGGCAGGCCTGATGGTGATCGAACCGAATCAGGCAAGGGTGCTGGTGTTCTTTGGAAAATATCGTGGAAATTTCCTGAATGAGGGATTCTGGTGGGTGAACCCTTTCATGAGCGTAAAGAAGATATCTCTCCGCGCCCGTAACCTGAATGCCGACCCTATCAAGGTGAATGACAAGATGGGTAACCCTATCATGATCGGTCTGGTGCTTGTGTGGAAGGTGAAGGCTGAGGAAATCTATAAGGCTGTCTTCAATATTGACGCGCCGAAGCAGGTGAAGACCACCACTTCAGTGAAGGGACAGGTCGAGGTGGAAGCCGCAAGCGCCAGCGAAACCCGCATGGATGCACATGCAAACTTCGTGGCTGTACAGAGTGATGCCGCTCTGCGTCAGGTTGCGGGATACTATGCATATGACAGTAATTCAACGGCGGAAGGTGAACTCAGTCTCCGTTCCAATGCAGATGAAATCAATGACCAGCTTGAAACCAAACTGGCCGAGCGTCTTGACATGGCCGGCATTGAAGTGGTCGAGGCACGTATAAATTACCTTGCATATGCACCGGAGATCGCTGCCGTGATGCTCCGTCGTCAGCAGGCAGATGCAATCATCGCTGCACGTGAGAAGATAGTTGAAGGTGCGGTATCGATGGTGAAGATGGCGATTGACCAGTTGGCGGAGAATGATGTGGTGGAACTCGACGAGGAACGCAAGGCTGCCATGGTAAGCAATCTGCTGGTTGTCCTTTGTTCCGATGAATCCGCTCAGCCTGTCGTCAATGCAGGCACCTTGCATCATTAATGGAGTACTTATGTCTAAGGAACAGAATAAGAGTTTCGTTTTGCGTATAGATGCACAGACGATGGCGGCCGTTGAGAAATGGGCGGAAGACGAATTCCGCTCTACCAACGGCCAGCTTCAATGGATCATTGCTGAGGCTCTGCGCAGGAGCGGACGTGTCAAGAAACAGAAAGACATATAAATATTGACGGATATCCGCTCTAATTCTTATCTTTGCGGGATTATAAAAATGTAAACATATGTTTGAGGCACTGGCAATACATTGGAATATGAATCCTGAGATATTCAGTATCGGTCCGATATCTCTAAGGTGGTATTCATTGCTTTTCATTTCGGGATTCATCCTCGGATGGTTCATATTCAAGTGGTTCTTCAAGAGAGAGGGAGTTCCTGTCACCCTGCTTGATCCGCTTCTTTACACTCTCCTTATAGGTACCATAGTCGGTGCCCGTCTGGGGCATTGCCTTTTCTATCAGCCTGACTACTATCTCGGAAGCTGGCAGGGCTTTACTGAGATCTTCATGCCTTGGAAAGGCGGATTGGCCAGTCATGGGGGCACCATTGCGCTTTTTATTGCAATGTGGTGGTTTGCAAGACATTATGGAAAAAAGTATGACTTCGATTTCGTGTGGATTCTTGACCACCTTGCGATAGCTGTATGCTTTGCCGCGACTTTCATCCGTCTGGGCAACCTGTGCAACTCGGAAATCTATGGTGACGTGACAAGCCTTCCATGGGGATTCATCTTCGAACTTCGTGGAGAGACTGAACCCAAGCATCCTACCCAGCTCTATGAGGCGTTAAGCTATTTCCTTCTCGGTATCTTCCAGATCCTGATGTACAGGTACAGGCTCGGCAAGCTCTACAGGGGCTTCTTCATCGGAACATTCTTCATCGGATGCTTCGGAATGCGTTTCCTCATCGAGTTCATCAAGGAACCTCAGGTTGGTTTTGAGCAGGATATGGTTCTTAACATGGGCCAGCTGCTCAGCATACCATTCATTCTTCTCGGCATAGGATTTCTTGTATACAGCTTCATTAAGAAACAGCCGGCAGGGATCGTACATCAGGAAAAGAAGAAGGCACAGCCGACCCATTATGCAAAAAGTCTCAGCAAATGATGTCGCAAGAAAGCCTTAATAACCGTGGAATCAGCGCAAGGGCTTCCGAAGTTCTGGAGTTTCTGGAAAATCATGGTATCGGATATGAACTTCATACCCATCCTCCGCTCCCTACCATTGAGCTGGCGCTGGAGTATTGGAAAGATATAGACTCCACTCACTGCAAGAATCTGTTTTTCAGGAATCACAGGGGCAACAGGCACTATCTGGTCGTCTTTGAATGTCATAAGGATCTGGATATCCACTCTTTGGAACACATGTTGCGGCAGGGGAAACTGTCGTTTGCATCTCCGGAAAGAATGGAACGCTGTCTGGGTCTTACGCCAGGATCTGTCTCTCCCCTGGGGCTGATTCGGGATATCGGTCTCACGACACAGACGGAGAATGGAGAATGGAGTCCGGTGGATGGGGTCATGGCCAGGGAACTCTTCCCGAACGGACATAGGGTGAAGCTCTTCCTTGATGCGGAATTGCAGGACGTGGAGAGGATCAGTTTCCATCCATGTGACAATACGGCAAGTGTGGTCCTGTCAAACCGCGGTTTCATGAAGTTCCTTGAAATATGGGGAGGAGATTACGAGTGGATTGATATAATGGGTGACAAATAAGTCGTTTATGACTATTTTGTATGTTTGGGAGCGATTTTTGTAGCAGTGGTGAGCCTTTTGACGATATGATGCGAAGGGCTTTGCCCCGTTTTCATGGGCTTCAGCGATTTGAATTAATAGTTATAGTGTAATAATGTTCAGATGAAAAGTAAATCGGTAATTTCAGTGGTTCTGGCGGCATCGCTTATCATGCCGCTTTCTGCATCTGCCCAGTATAAGGCGCAGGTGTCGGAAGATTCCCCTAAGACAGAGGCTCAGCTTATCCTTGAGAAGGCTGATTCGTCCGAAACTCCGGTCATCATCACTTTGGAGCAGGCTCTGAAGATCGCGTTGAGCGAGAATGTGTCTGTCAAGGTGGCTGACATGGAGATACAGAGGACGGAATATGCAAAGAAAGGTACATATGCGTCGCTGTTTCCTCAGATTGATGCTTCCGGTGCATACCAGAGGACAATCAAGAAGCAGGTGATGTACATGGATTTTGATATGGGCTCTCTCGGCGGCGCGACGGGAGGTGGTGCCGGCGACGGTTCCTCGTATCCTGACGGAAGTACTTCAGAAGGAGCAGGCTCAGCGGCTGGGATGCCTTCTGGTGGAATGGACATGAGTGATGGTCTTGAGGTGGGACGTTGGAATACATGGTCAGCAGGTATATCTGCAGCCATGCCTCTGGTGAACGCTCAATTATGGAAGAGCATAAAGATTTCGGGACTGGATGTTGAGATGGCTGTGGAAAAGGCCCGTTCTTCGCGCCTTGACATGGTGACGCAGGTGAAGAATGCATATTTCGGCACCCTTCTCGCAAAAGAGGCGTTCAATGTGTATAAGGAAGTGTATGAGAACGCGGTGAAGAATCTTGAGGAGGCTCAGAAGAAATACGATGCACAGAAGTCATCGGAAATGGAGCTTATCCGTGCGAAGACCACTGTGGCAAACGCAGTTCCGAATGTATACAATGCCGAGAGTTCCGTGATTCTTGCCCTGTGGCAGCTGAAGGCTGTCCTTGGCGTGGACCTTGACATGAATATTGATATCGAGGGCAGGCTTTCCGACTACGCACAGCAGATGTTCTATGATATCCATCAGTATGATGAGGTGGATCTGGATCGGAATACTACGATGAAGCAGCTTGCCATCCAGGCTGAGATGCTTGCGGAAAACATCAGGATTCAGCAGTATGCATATATTCCGTCCCTTTCGATAGCGTTCAACTACAGCATGAACGCAATGACCAATGACTTCAACTTCAGCGAGTACCGCTGGACTCCATATTCTTATGTGGGTCTCAGCCTCAATATCCCGATCTTCTCCGGCGGAAAGAGATATCAGCAGGTAAGGCAGGCAAAGAACCAGCATCAGCAGATCCTCCTCCAGCAGGTGAATACCGAGCGTCAGCTGAAGATAGCTATACGTCAGAGTCTCACGACAATGGAGACCAACATGAAGAGTTATTATGCGGCCAAGGATGCTGTCGCATCCGCTCAGAAGGGATATGACATAGTGGAGGCTGCATACGGTGTGGGCAGGAGTACCCTTATCGAACTGAATGATGCTCAGCTGGCGCTGACCCAGTCTCAGCTTGCAGAATCTCAGGCGATTTATAATTTCGTGACAGCCAAGGCACAGCTGGAGCAGACCCTTGGGCAGGATTTCATAAAATAAGTAAACAAATAAAGTACAGAATAAATGAAGACTATTTTCAGGAATATGATGATTGCCGGTGCTGTGGCCATGACGGTTGGATGCGGCAACAATGGCGGTGATGCCCCTAAACAGGAAACTATGGTTGTGGAAGATCCTGTTGTGACTGTTCAGCAGGTAAGCGTACGTGAGGTCCCTCAGATAGCTACATACACATCCACAGTGCAGGCATATGTGAAGAATAACATTGCTCCGCAGATGACAGGCCGCATCACGAAGATAAATGTGGAAATCGGAGATTTTGTGAAGAAGGGAGAGATCCTTGCCGAGATTGACAAGGCCCAGCTTCTCCAGGCTCAGCTCCAGCTCCAGAATCAGGAAGTGGAATTGAAACGTCTTAAGTCACTGTATGATGCAGGCGGTCTTTCAAAATCGGATCTGGATGCAATAGAACTTTCATATAACGTGACCAGGACCCAGGTGGATAACCTTATAGAGAATACGGTGCTTCGTTCCCCGATCAACGGTGTGGTTACGGCAAGGAACTACGACGTAGGCGACCTCTATGGCATGAGTGCTCCGATCTTCACTGTGGAGCAGATTGTTCCGGTGAAACTCCTTGTGGGCATTTCCGAGTCTGATTATACCAGGGTAAAGAAGGGCAACAGCGTGGAAATCACCGCAGATGCGATCCCGGGGAAGACCTTCTATGGCAAGATCGAGAAGATCTATCCTACGATAGATCCGGCGACCCGTACTTTCACTGTGGAGGTCGTGGTGGAGAATTCATATAAGACCCTCCGTCCGGGAATGTTTGCAAGAGTGCTTGTGAACTTCGGTGCAAACAGCAATGTGGTTATTCCGGACATGGCGGTCGTAAAGCAGCAGGGCTCCGGAGAACGCTTCGTATATGTCCTCAATGCAGACGGTACCGTGACCTATCAGAAGGTTGTCCTCGGCCGTCGTATGGGTGCTGAGTATGAAGTGTTGGAAGGTCTTGAGAATGGCGCGAAGATCGTGACAGGCGGTCAGATACGTCTCAAGGATGGTGTCAAGGTAACAGTAAACGAATAGTCGGTAGCGTAATATGAGCATTTATAGAAAAGCGGTCAATAATCCGGTGACTACGGCATTGATCTTCATTGCCTTGGCCATATTCGGTATTTTTTCGCTGATTAACATATCATTGGACAGGTTCCCTAAGTTTGACGCCAACGTCGTGATGGTCATGTCGTCGTATCCGGGAGCCAGTGCGGAGGATATCGAGACCAATCTGACGAAGGTTCTCGAGAACTCCCTGAACGGTGTGAGCGACCTTAAGAACTTAAGTTCCACATCAAAGGAAAACATCTCGCTCATCATGCTTGAATTTGTGGAAGGAGTCGATATAGACGTGGCCACAAATGATGTCAGGGACAAGCTGGACATGGTGAATTCGGTCCTTCCTGAAGGAGCGTCACTCCCTGTCATATTCAAGTTCAGCGCAGATGACATGCCTATCATGATCATGGCGGCCACAGCTAAGGAAAGTCTTCCTGCTCTTGAGAAGATCCTGGACGACAAGGTGGCTACTCCTCTGGCCAGAGTCTCCGGTGTGGGAACTGTGTCGGTGGCAGGAGCACCTCAGCGTGAAATCCAGGTCTATTGTGACCCTAACAAGCTTGAGGCATACGGACTTACCGTTTCCGGCATATCAGGCATACTGGCCGCTGAAAACCGTAACGTGCCTTCCGGCTCGATAGATATAGGTTCGAATGCATACTCCCTTCGTGTCGAGAAGGAGTTCACATCCGCTGACCAGATGCTGGATGTCGTAGTGGGACATGTGAACGGCAAGACCATATATCTTCGCGATGTTGCCAGAGTCATAGATGGCGTAGAGGAAAGATATCAGGAATCATATGTGAATGGTATACAGGGAGCACAGATTGTCATCCAGAAACAGGCTGATGCCAATCCGGTCAATGTGATAAACGGCATCAAGAAGGCTATGAAACATATTGAGAAGAACCTTCCTTCGGACATTCATATAAGAACCGTGGTGGACAGTTCGGATAATATTCTCAATACGCTCAACTCGTTGAAGGAGACCATTCTGGTAACCTTCCTGATAGTGATGCTGGTCGTTTATCTCTTCCTCGGAAGATGGCGTGCGACCTTCATCATCGTGCTTGCGATTCCGATTTCGCTTCTTGCCTCGCTGATGTATCTGTGGGCTACCGGCAACACATTGAACATCGTGTCCATGTCGGCTCTTTCCATTGCCATCGGTATGGTGGTGGATGATGCCATTGTGGTACTTGAGAACATCTCGACACATCTGGAGAGAGGTGCCAAGCCGAAGGAGGCTGCTGTGCATGCGACTCAGGAGGTGGGTATTTCCGTAATCGCTTCCACGCTGACCATGCTTGCGGTGTTCCTGCCGCTTACCATGGTAAAGGGTATGGCCGGTCTGATGTTCAAGCAGCTGGGATGGATCACAAGTATCATCATGATAGTTTCCACTATAGGAGCGCTTACACTCATACCGATGCTTTGTGCCCAGTTCCTGCGTTTCAAGCCTAAGCATGGAAAGCTGCATAATCTGATTTTCGGCAACTTCAATAAGTTCATCGACCTGATATCAAAGGGATACGGAAAGCTTATCAACTGGTGTGTATGCCACAGGACGATCGTGGTAGTGGCTTCGATAGCCGTGTTTGTCGGGACTATCGGATTCATCGGCCCTAAGATAAAGACCGAGTTCATGCCTAAGTCGGACGATGGACGTCTGACCCTCCAGCTTGAACTTCCTGCCGGTACAGGGCAGAATGTGACCAGAAATATTGCCGGTGAAATCTATGACAAGTTTGTGAAGGCCATTCCGGAAATCGTGAACTGTTCATACACGCTCGGTCAGGCTGATTCCGACAACTCGTTCGCCTCGATGCAGACAAACGGTACCCACGTGATTTCATACAACATTAATGTAGGCAGTATGGAAGATCGTGTAAGGTCCACTGCTGAGATCGCCGATGTCGTGAGAGGCATTCTTGCCGATTATCCGGAATTCAAGAAGGTGAGAGTGACCGAAGGCGGCGGCGGAATGGGTGGTGCATCGGTTGTGGATGTCGAAATATACGGATATGACTTCGAAACCACGGACCGTGTAGCCAAGGAAGTCCAGACCAGGATGCTTGAGGGCGGAGCTTTCTCCCAGGTGCTTTTGAGCCGTGATGAATACATTCCTGAGTATCAGGTGGATTTTGACCGTGAAAAGCTGGCCCTCAACGGACTGAACAGTACGACGGCGGCTTCTTACCTGAGTGCGGCCATCAACGGCTCCACCCAGTCATTCTATCGCGAGGACGGAGATGAGTATGATATCCGCGTACGTTATGCTCCGGAATTCCGTACCGGCATAGAGGACATCGAGAACATAATGATATACAACAACATGGGTAAGGGCGTACGCATCAAGGATGTCGGTACCGTGATCGAGACGCTGACTCCTCCGTCAATCCAGAGAAAGAACCGTGAACGCCTTATCACCGTTTCAGGAGTAGTAGCCAATGGTGTCGTACTTTCCGATGCCGTAGCGTCTACGGATGCGATAATTGCAGATACGGAGATCCCTTCAGAGCTTACCGTGGAGATCGGAGGTTCATATGAGGATCAGCAGGATATGTTCGGCGACCTCTTCATGCTCCTTGCGATGATCGTGATACTGGTGTACATAGTGATGGCCTCCCAGTTCGAGTCGTTCATGAGTCCTTTCGTGATCATGTTCTCCATTCCTTTCGCTTTCGTGGGTGTCCTCCTGGGTCTTTGGGTGACTGGAACTCCTCTGGGAACCATGGGTATGATCGGTATCCTGATCCTTATGGGTATTGTCGTGAAGAACGGTATCGTGCTCATCGACTACACGATTCTGATGCAGGAAAGAGGCAAGAGCGTGATAGAAGCCAGCGTCATCGCGGCCAAGTCCCGTTTGCGTCCTATTCTCATGACCACTTTGACCACAGTCCTCGGTATGGTTCCTATGGCTATAGGACAGGGAGAAGGTTCGGAGGTGTGGCGTTCGCTCGGTATGGTGGTGGCATGGGGACTTTCCATCTCCACACTCGTCACTCTGGTGATCATCCCGACCGTGTATGCTTCCATGTCGTCATGGCAGGAGCGCCGTAAGGCAAGGAAGCTGGCAAGACAGTCTTAACAATTGAAATCTGAAAGCATTATGAAAGGAATATTTATAGCATACGATCAGGCATATAATATGGAAATAGTCGATGCCCTCGAAGAACTCGGCTGCCGCGGATTCACCATGTGGCAGGATATTGCCGGCCGTGGAGGCTACACCGGAGAGCCTCATCTGGGCAATCATGCATGGCCGACTATGAATAATGCCATCCTTGCCTTCGTCCCTGATGAAAAGGTTGATGGTATCCTGGCTGTCCTTAAAGCCAAGGATGAAGAGACTCCTGACTTGGGGATAAGGACTTTTGTGTGGAACGTCGAGAAGTTCTGCTGATTCAATTATTAGACGATTAATATTGTATTCGACCTGCGATTTTTTTATATTTGCAGGTCGAATACTTTTTATAAACCAATTAAATTGGAAGCAGTATGAAAAAACTAATGACGTTGTGCTTTATTGCAGCACTTTCTCTTTTGACTATTTCAAATGCAGATGCCAGACGTTTCGGCTTCAAGGCTGGCGTAAATGTAGCAGATATCAAGACTGAGGCAGCTTTGAATACGGCTCTGGGTTATCAGGCCGGAATTTCATGGCAGATGGATCTTCCTCTCGGTTTCTCGATCCAGCCGGAACTTCTATATCATGTAAAGGCATCAAGCTTCGACCAGGTGGAATCACAGCTGAATTTCGGATATGTGGAGCTTCCTATAAACCTTCAGTGGGGCTTCAGATTCTTTGACAGGAAGCTCAGACTGTTTGCCCAGGCTTCTCCATTCATCGGCTATGCAGTGCATATGGATGATGACACTGAGTCTGCACTTGGAAAATACGAGGACATCCTCGGCTCTGCAGGTGTGAACATGGATGCCATCCATGCAGCTGAAGAAGTGAACAAGTGGACAAACATCAACAGGTTCTCATATGGCTGCGGCCTTGGTGCAGGACTCCAGTGGAGAGCCCTTCAGGTTACGGCACAATATGTGTGGAATTTCGGTTCACTGTCAAGCGACCAGAAACTGTCGGCTGAGATGTTCAATGACCAGAACTTCGGTGGCTGTGTGATTTCTGTGGGCATCCTGTTCGGTGGCAAGGACAAGAAGAAGGAAGAAAAGAAGACAGTTGAAGTGACTGAATAAAAATAAAAGGCAGATATTATGGCAAAAGTTATTACTGATGCGAATTTCGCGGAGACCCTGAATACAGATATGCCTGTATTGGTCGATTTCTGGGCTACATGGTGTGGTCCATGCAAGGCTATTTCTCCTGTTATCGAGGAACTTGCGGCAGAATATGAAGGCAAGGCGGTCGTTGCAAAGTGCAATGTGGATGATTGTGATGACGTGCCGATGACTTATGGAATCAGAAGCATCCCGACCCTCCTTTTCTTCAAGAACGGAGAACTGGTGGACAGACATGTGGGTGTGGCTCCAAAGGCTGCTCTTGCGGCAAAACTTGATGCACTTCTTTAAAAATTAGCATGATGAAAAGAATCTTTATGGCAGCCCTGGTGGCTGTAATGTCGATAGCAGGAGCTCAGAAGGCCTCTGCAGGTATATTCACTGAAGGCTTTGCTGTTACAGCAGGTGCGAATTTCAGTACACTTGACGGATTAAGGAACAAGGAAGCTGCGGCAGGATTCAATGTCGGAGTGCTCTGTGGCTTCAAGATTCCGGTACCGGTCGTTCCGATCCACATCCAGCCGACTCTTACATACAGCATGAAGAGCGCTTCTGTGGGAGGTGACCTTGTGAGCTCTGATTTCTCCGTAGGATATCTTGAACTCATGGCTTCAATCCAGCCAAGCCTTGACGTGGTGCTTGCGCGCTTTTTCCTCGACATCAGCCCGTATGTAGGGTATGGTATACATGGTTCAGGCGACCTCAAGGAGCTTTGGAGCGATGATCTTGTGAACAAGCTGGAGTACGGTATCGGTCTTGGTGCCGGTGTCAAGATCTGGAAGATCCAGGCTGTTGCGAGATACAGCTGGAATTTCGGTGGTCTTGTGAACACTTCGGAAACCATGGATGACGGTTTCGGAGCTATGGACGTATACAGGACTATAAAGGGAGCTAATTTCGGTGGAGTCACCGTTTCTTTGGCTTATTTCTTTTAGCGGAGACTTGCTCAGATGAAAGGGAAAATAGCAGTTTTCTGCTCAGCAAGCTCTGAAATAGATCCGAAATACAATAAAGTCGCCCGTGATTTTGTCCGGGCGGCTTCATTGCGTGGATATGGAATCGTCACCGGAGGTACTGTCAAGGGTACAATGGGTGAAGTCGCCGATGAACTTGTGAAGTGCGGCGGATGGCATCGTGGCGTGATTCCAAGATTCATGGACATGTATGTGTATCCTGAGATGTCGGAGGTGATATGGACCGACACCATGTCGGAGAGAAAGGTGCTTCTGCGTGAGGACACTTGCGGTGTGGTTGCACTTCCTGGAGGTATAGGAACTCTTGATGAACTGATCGAGACCTTCGCCCTCATCCACCTGAAGCAGTATTTCGGGAAGATCCTTGTCCTGAATCATGAAGGATTTTATGAGCCGTTGAAGACTCTGCTTGACCATTATGTGGCAGAAGGCATGCTGAAAAAGGAGACCAGGTCGATGATTGTTTTTGCCGGGTCTCAGGATGAACTTCTCGATGCTCTTGAGGGATAATATGGATATAAGTACTATAAAGGAGCATATCGGGCAGGACTGGACTTCGGTACAGGAGTGTATCGCTTCGGTATTGAAAAGCGATATCGACCTCCTGAACTCCACCAACTCTTCCATCCTTGCGAATTCAGGCAAGCAGCTCCGACCGATGCTGTCTCTACTGATTGCCAGAGCATGTTCTGGAGGAAGGACAAATGACGCAGCTGTCAGATATGCAGCTGCAGCAGAACTTCTCCATAACGCTACGCTGCTGCACGATGATGTGGCTGATGATAGTCCCCAGCGTAGGGGAGTGCCCACAATCATGTCGCTTATGGGACCTTCTGTCTCTGTTCTTGTCGGAGATTACTGGCTTGTGAAGGCTATGGAGCTGATTCTGCTGGATGCCTCTACAGATGCCAGGGTGATCAGGATATTCTCCAAGACCTTGAGCGATCTTGCTGCCGGTGAAATGCTTCAGCTTCAGAAGGCACAGAGCGGTGATACCGACATGGAGGATTATCTTAGAGTGATATACAGCAAGACGGCATCATTGTTCGAGGCTGCATGTCTTTCGGCTGCAGTGGCTGTAGGGGCTTCTGCCCGGCAGGAAAAGGCTGCTGTCGATTATTCCGTTGCCCTTGGTCTTGCCTTCCAGATAAAGGATGACATCCTGGACTATGCCGGAACCCCTTCTGTAGGTAAGCCTCTCGGAGTGGATGTCATGGAACAGAAGATAACCCTTCCGCTTCTCGGAGCCTTATCCTCGGCTTCGCTGCAGGAAGCCGGGGAAATCAGGAGCAGGATAAGAGATATTCCTGACCATCCTGAATATCGTGATGAGATAGTGGATTTTGTAAGGCAGAAGGGCGGAATAGAATACGCGACAGCTGAGCTGAAGCGGTATGTAGAGGCCGCCGTAAGGGCCTTGGATGCTTTTGAGGATGGGCCGGAGAAGGATTTCCTCATAAGCCTTGCGCATTATACAGCCATAAGGGAAAAGTGATGAGGTTTTCGGATATCATAGGAAATGCGGCGACAGCCAGGGCATTGTCTGCTATGGCGGACAATGACAGGGTTGCCCATGCCATGCTTCTCTATGAAAACGAGGGGGCAGGAGCCTTGGCCTTGGCCCTTGCATATGTCCAGTATCTTAACTGTGCAAATCCGTCTGGAGGTGATTCATGCGGGGAATGTCCATCCTGCAGGCAGATGGCAAAGCTCGTACATCCGGATGTTCATTTCGTTTTTCCCGTAAACAAGGGCCCGAAGACATCCGACGACAAGCCTACCTCGGAGTCATATATGAAGTATTGGAGGGAACTGGCAGTTTCCAATCCATATTTTACGGAGGCTGATCTCCAGAAAGCCATAGGCATAGAAAGCAGGAACGGCCTTATTGCTGTTGCTGAGGCGAAATCTATCATCGGAAAGCTGTCTTTGGCTTCCGTGACAGACGGTTATAAGGCAGTCATATTCTATCTTCCGGAAAAGATGAATCAGGAGACTGCAAACCGCCTGCTGAAGCTGGTGGAGGAGCCACCGGAAAAGACAATTTTCCTTTTTATAACCCATGCCCCCGAGAAGGTGCTCCAGACCATATTTTCACGTTGTCAGAGCATCAGGGTGATGCCTCTTTCGCGGGAGGAGGCGGAAAGGGTGAGGGCTCTGAGGCCTGTTGATGAAGACGGTCAGGAGACTTTTTTCATGGATCTCTTTTCGGATCTGATAAACGGCATTGTTTCCAGAGACCTGACAGCTGTCCTGGAATGTGCGGAGACGATGGCAGCTCTCGAATCCCGTGAGAAGCAGAAGGCGTTCTGCGTGTTTATGAGCGAGTGCCTGAGAAAAATATTCCTGATACGCCGGAATATGAGTCAGATTGCTGATTTGCGTGATCAGGAAATGACATTTTATGAGAATGTGGCATCGAAGTGCAAGGACAGCTTCTGCACTCGATCCGTTGATAATATTGAGAAGGTCGTAGCCATGATAGACAGAAATGTGAATTCGAAGATTCTTTTCTGCGACCTTGTCAATCGTATGTTTTTGAGTCTATGATTGAGAATAAAAGATATGACTGTTCGCGCGGGTGCACAGTAGGACGTTCAGATTCCGGCGAGCTTGAATGCAGCTATCGTCAGGGATGCTGCAAGCTTGAGGTATACAACTGGCTTCAGGGAGTGAGTCAGGAACAGTATAAGGATTATTTCGAGGTCCGTTTCAAGAATACCAGAAAAGGTATATACAGGAACGGGTCCGGACAGAGTGTGAAGACTGGTGATCTTGTCATAGTGGAAGCGGCAAACGGCCACGATCTCGGGATCGTGACGCTTGAAGGTCCTATCGTGGCACGCCAGATGAAATCCCACAGAATCGATCCGCAGACAAGCGAGTTCAAGAGGATATACCGTAAGGCAAAGCCTTTCGATATAGAGAAATGGCAGGAAGCCATAGCCCGTGAGCATGAGACTATGATCAGGTCGCGCCAGATTGCCGCCGAACTGGGACTTGAGATGAAGATCGGTGATGTAGAGTTCCAAGGGGACGGAACAAAAGCCATCTTCTATTATATTGCAGACGGACGCGTGGACTTCCGTCAGCTGATCAAGGTCTTCGCGGAGGAGTTCAGGATCAGGATCGAGATGAAGCAGATAGGTGCCCGCCAGGAGGCCGGCCTCATCGGAGGTCTCGGAGTCTGCGGCCGTGAACTGTGCTGCTCCAACTACATTTCGAGTTTCCAGTCCATCACGACATCTGCTGCCCGTGTCCAGGATCTTTCACTTAATCCTCAGAAACTTGCAGGCCAGTGCGGCAAGCTTAAGTGCTGTCTGAATTACGAGACCGCAGCCTATATGGATGCTCAGTCTCGTATTCCAAAGGTAAACAATCCTCTTGAATTCCAGGATGGACTTGCGTACCTCATGAAGACTGACATTCTTCGTGAAATAATGTATTTCTCATACGATCCGTCGTCTCTGGCTAATCTGTATCCTTTGTATGCAGAGGATGTGTGGGATATAATACGCATGAACAGAAACGGTGAGAAACCTGAATCACTTAAGGCTGATGTGCAGCCTGCTGCCCCTGAGTTCGTGACTGCTGTGGGAGATGATGCCATCAATCGTTTTGATGAGGCCAGGAAGAGAAAGAAGAAGAGAAGAAACAACAAAGGCGGCCAGAAGCCAAAATCGAAATAAGGACATATGGGAAAAGATAAGTTGAGAAAGTTCAGGGAAAACGAGACCTTCCGCTGTCTTCTCCAGCCTGCGACATCAGAGGTCCTGGGCTGTGATCATCCCGTCAAAGGCAACTGGGGACGCGATTTCTTCGGTAATGACAATCCTATAGTTCTTGAGCTCGGCTGTGGCAAGGGAGATTATACCATAGACCTTGCAGAGCGTAACCCCTCCTGTAATTATATAGGTGTGGACATCAAGGGTGCCCGTTTATGGAAGGGGGCAAAGTATGCTGAAGAGAACGGCCTTAAGAACGTTGCCTTCCTGCGTACGCGCATAGAATTCATCGAATCCCTCTTTGCGGAAGGCGAGGTCTCTGAAATATGGATCACCTTTGCAGACCCTCAGATAGGTCGCGAAAAGAAACGGCTTACCTCGCCTCTGTTCATGGACAGATACCGCAGTTTTCTCAGGAAGGGCGGAATAATTCATCTCAAGACGGACAGCCGTTATCTTCATGAGTATTCGCGTGCGATGGCGGAACAGAACTCTCTGGAAGTGCTGGCTTGCGGAACTGATATATATGGTGAGGACAGGGAAAGACTCTACTCGAGCGGTCTGTGTTCCGTGAGCGGACGTGATGCAGTGGATGCGCTTTTCGCGGTGCAGACTTTCTACGAATCACAATATCTTGCGCAGGGATTCCCTATCACATACCTGGCCTTTACGGCAGATCACGAAGGTGACTACATCTCCCCTGAGTGGGATGAGGATGCGTGGAAGGACGAGAATCATCATTTCGTCATCCCTTCCGGACTTCCTGTGGCTTCCAAGTTTTATCCTCAGGACTAAGTCAGACTTCTGTCCAGTGGATGCGGATTCCTTTTCGCTCCATTCCACGGAACCAGGTCATCTGCCTTTTTGCAAACTGATGGATGGCTGTTGCGAGCTGCTTGCGCATTTCTTCATATGTAAGTTCACCTGTGATATATAGGGTAACGAACTTGTATTCCAGTCCGTAGTATATGAGGTCTTCTGCCGGGATCGGCTTGAAGTCCGGTGACAGTGACGGATGCGAACCTTCGATGAGACTGCGTATCTCTTCCACCATTCCTTCTTCAAGACGTGCATCCAGGCGTCGGTCTATGCGTTCGTTGCGGACATCCCTTGATACCAGTGTGCCTATGTAATATGTGTTCTTCGGAAGCGATGACGTACGCTGCACAGGGTGCGTGGTCTCATAGAAGGCTATCTCAAGAGCACGTATGAGACGTTTTCTTGTGTCGTAGTCTGTCGTGTTGTGAAGGGGTTTCAGAGATGCAAGCCGTGCTATGAGCTCTTCGTCTGATTTCGCTTCCAGTTCCGTCCTGAGTTCCGGATCAGGGGGTACTTCCGGCAGGGAGTAGCCGCAGGTAGCAGCTTCGATATACAGTCCGCTGCCTCCGCACAGTATCGGTATGCCTCCTCGGCTTACTATGTCGTCATAAACCTTTTCGAAATCCCTCTGGTACTCGAAAATGTTATATTTCTCTCCGGCATTCACTATATCCGTCATATGATAGGGAATCTCCCCATATTCATCAAGATCCTTTCCCGTACCGATATCCATTCCTTTATACACCTGTCTGGAATCCGCTGAAATTATCTCTGCTCCCTGGATGGAACCGTCTTTGCCCGGATCATCGGGAGTCGTGGCAATCTCCCTCAGCAGGCTGTTGATTTCCCTTGCCAGGCGGACGGCATAGCGGGTCTTTCCGGACGCAGTCGGCCCCAGTACACATATAAGGTCTATTTCTCCATCCAGATATTTTTCCAGCACTTCCCTGACATTGATGTCTTCGGCTTCAGGCAGCTCTGCCATCGGTGGAATGGGTGTGAAAGTTTTTTTTGCCATAAATGACAAGTGTTTTCCGATATAATGTAGGTTGTGGGCAAATATAGTGATTTTTGCAGATGTTTCCGACTGTGCATTAGTGTTTGAATGTTGCCTACGGCCTTGTTGTTTTATAATATAAAATAGTAATTTAATTTTGTAAAACACGAAAAGCTTTTTTAATTTTGTGTCCGCTAATAACCACATTAAACAAGCTTAGAAATGAAAAAACTGATACCGGTAGTTCTAATGCTGCTTGCGGCAGCAGCCTTCTGTCACGCGCAAGGAAGCGGGGTTAAAGGTCAGGATGTATTGAAGAAGATCGGTCAGTCAGGAAAGTATGCTCCGATGTTTCCTTTCCAGCCTACGCATAATGCTCCGGACAATATAACAAATGTCGCTACCTGGACGGGAAGACCCGCTCAGATGGCCGGAAATTCAGGTTTCATCAGACCGGAAGGCGATCATTTTGTGGATGGGGAAGGGAATGAGATCAGGTTCATAGGCACTCAGTGTGGTATGACAGGATGCTTCCCGTCTCATGAACAGGCTGATAATCTTGTAAAGGAATTCACGCGATACGGAATAAACATAGTCCGGATGCACTATGTCAGTCATCGTACCCCTAAGGAGTATCCGGTGCTGGATTCCTTCATCGAACCCCTGCAGTTGGAGAAGTTCGATTATTTCATAGCGAAACTCAAGGAGCACGGCATATATGTGTACTTCCAGCTGAACATTGCAAGAAAGTTCGGTGAGGTGAACGGCATCTCTAATGCACGTAAGCTTCCTAAGTACAAGAATGGTGTGGACAATCTCAATCCAAGGATGATCGAACTCCAGAAGAAGTTCCATAAAGAGATCCTTGATCACGTGAATCCATATACCGGCATCGCCTATAAGGACGAGCCTTGCATAAGTATGATGGAGATTGCCAATGAGAACTCCATCATTCATAGCTGGTTCTCGAAGACTCATGACTTTCCTAATCTTGTTGAACCGTACAAGAGCGAGTTCATCGCTGAATGGAATGAGTTTCTTGTTGAAAAGTATGGTACGACAGACAATCTCAGGAAGGCGTGGTTTTCTGCATCGGCCGGTACAGGCGCGCAGCTGATGGTGAATGCCAACAGGGATACCTATGAATATGCTTCATGGATGATGCAGAATGTGGATGAGGGGAAAGGGGAGTTCCAGATGAAGAAGGCATCCAGAAGGGATGGTATGGATAACCCGTATTATGTGAGACTTTATGTGGAATCTACAACGGGAAACAGAGTTGAACCACGTCTGTACTACAGGGGAATCAGTCTGGAAGAGGGCAAGACGTACTGCCTTAAATTCAAGATCCGTTGTGAAGAGCGTGTCGGCATGCTTCTCCGTGTAGCACAGAATCATGCTCCATGGAAGGAGGCCGGTCTGAAAGCCACTGTCATTGCAGATGTTGATTGGAAGGAGTATAAGTTCAATTTCACGTCCATGATAAATGATAATGACATCAGGGTGGTCTTGAATAATTTCAAACCCGGTATTGTTGATATAGCTGACGTTTCACTTACTTCGGGAGTGGATTATGATTGGCCGTCGGATCAGTCGCTTGAGTCTTCAAGCGTGGATTGGCCTGGAGAGGATGACTGGTCGATGTCCCGTCAGAGGGCTGTTGATTTCATTGATTTCCTGTCTGGAGTGGAGAATGATTATTTCACAGGATTTTACGACTATATCAAGAATGACCTTGGCATCAGACAGCCTGTGACAGGTACGCAGGTCGGTTATGGATTCAATCAGGCACAGATGGGAATGGATTATTGTGACGAACATTGCTATTGGTGCCATATGGCTTTCCCTGGCGGAGGATACGATTTCAGCAGACCGTACAATGTGAGGAACGAGGCCATCATCAACAGTGCCGGTTCTCCGGCATCCACATTTACCCAGGTGTCCCGTTCCAGGGTTCTGGGCAAACCATATACTGTCAGTGAGTTTGGTATTCCGAACATCAACTTCTACTGTGCCGAGGAGTTTATAATGATGGCGGCATTGGGAGCCTTCCAGGACTGGTCGGCCCTGATCCAGTTCTCGTGGATTCTGGATACTGACTTTGACCGCAGTTATGTGTGGCCGCATTTCGATATGTGTTCTGCCCCTCAGAAACTGGTGCATCTTCCTGCCTGCTATGCCATGTTTGTCAGAGGAGATGTCAGGAGGGGAAAGGACAACGTGGTGTTTGCCCGTATGTCCGATCTGGAATCTGATATACGACAGGTAGCTCTCAGGAGATCATCGGAGGGTTACGATCATTATGATTCCCAGCTTATGAAGGCACTTCCTTTGGCTGTGGTGTCCGGAACTCAGGTTAGTGAGGCTCCGGATCTGTACACGACAGAGGGAAAGACTGTCATCAGGACTCTGAATGATGTGCCTGAAACAATCGTGGAAGCATTCGAGAACAAGCAGATCAGGAGCAGTACCGGCGAATTGACATGGAACTGGCAGGAGGAAGGAGCAGGGTACTTTATGGTTGATACCAGAAACACAAAGGTATTTTCCGGTTTTATCAGGGACCGTTCGTTCACATATAGGGGAATGACCCTTACTCCGGGCAGGACACGTCTGGACTGGTGCACGCTTTCGCTGACTCTTGCCCAGGCATATGATAATGCCAGACCCGGAAATATTCTGCGTCGCGGGTCCTATCTTCTTGCAGCAACCGGACTGGTCCATAACACTGATACGAAGGTTATGCAGCTTCCGGGCAATCCGCCAAGGGTTTCGACATCGGAGATGTATGGCGGCAAGCTCGGTACAGGTCCAGTGCTCTGCGAGGGCATCGAAGCAGAAATATCATTTGCAGGACTGAGAGACAGGGTTAAGTGTTTTGCCCTTGATCCTGACGGAAACCGTATGCAGGAAGTGCCCGTTACGGCAACCTCAACAGGTGAGGCTATGCTCAAGATCTCTCCTGATTACAAGACCGTATGGTATGAACTGATTGTAGATTAACCTATCATTACTAACTATAACTCTAAAGCTATGATGCAGAAACGTATTTTTGCTGTAGTCTTCCTCCTGATGGCTATGACCGTGGCATCTGCTGCAGAGGATACCGTTACAGATACTCTTGGAACCGTGAAGTCTGCAGCCACCGGTCCTGCGGAACTTCTCAGGGGCCAGGTATCAGGAGTAAGGGTATCTTCTACAGATGGAGGAGAAAACGGATTGCTGAATGTCAATATCCGTGGTCTGAATACCCTCAGGGGTGACTCCCAGCCTCTTTGGATTGTGGACGGAGCCATAATCGGATCCAGTATCAACCAGAATCTGAATGCCTTCTATCTTGATGGAGGAAAGACTATCAACGGAGATAAACTGCCGGATTATTCCGGCAAGAGCTATACTTATCCTATAGGTAATTTCGGGTGGCTCAATCCTTATGATATCGAGTCCATTGAGGTATTGAAGGATGTGTCTGCCACATCGCGCTACGGAATGCTTGGAGCAAATGGTGTCGTAATAATAAAAACCAGGAAACCCTCGTCCGGAGAACGTAACGTCTGGGTGAATTCCAATCTGGGAATGAGTATGGCCGGTCAGAGCGGAGATGCATTCGGGAGAGGAATCCTCACCACTCATGATATCGGGGTAAATGGCATTTTCGGTACAGAGTCGTTTTACAATATCTCGGGATTCCTGCGCCATGCCGGCGGTGCTACGAGAAATGTGAATTCAAACAGTGGCGGACTGGCTGTCAATCTTGAGACCACTGCCAACGAGATATTTAAGTTCGGATTGAATTCGTTCCTCAACTTCGGGGACTATGTCAATACGGCAGGAACGAATTTCATCGGAGCTCCGTCGTCAATGGTACTTTCACGTTACCCGGATGCGTTTGAAGAGGACAAGCTTGAGGCTTGGCTCAAGTCGTATGATGACGAAACCATAGATTACCGTACGGTCAATTCTGTGTGGCTCCAGATAAACTTCCTCAAGACGCTTCATCTGAAGCTGGTGGGGGGGGCAGATTATCAGAATCATACAAGATATCTGTGGTTCGGAAATGCGACCTCGTTCGGCAAGAAGGAGAATGGTGCGACAAGCATCCTGAACAACTCGCTCCTGAACTATAATTTCTCCGGTGAACTTACGTTTGAAAGAAACTTTGCCGTCCGTCATCATCTTATCGCGTCGATGTCATATGACTTGAGCGGAAATCTCAGTAGGACCAACGCGATGTGCGGAACAGACTTCGACCTTCCGTACCTGAGAGGAAAGGGGCTTTCATCATCAGGAAGTCTCCATGCCATCAGCAAATTTGCGAGGACATACTCGAGAATGGGAGGTTATGCGTTTCTTTCTTATGATTATGACGGTATTGCTGGAATCAGCGGCACTGCGCGCTGGGACCGGACAATGAGGTTCGAAAAGGAGCCTTTGTGGATGCCGGCAGGCAATGCTTTCGTAGACCTGAAGAAACTGTTCTTCCGTAACAGTTCGGCAGTGTCGGCTCTCAAGCTGACAGGAGGATATGGACGTGCAGGGCATGAGACTGTACTTCCATATGAATATATGCAAGCCTGGATTTCAAACGTACCTGAGGTCGAGGCTGGGGCGGAGCCGTACTTCGATGGCATGAACCGCCTTCTCAGCGAGGAGTGGAACGTAGGTTTCAACGTAGGTTTCCTCAATGACAGGATCAGCATCGCCCTCAAATATTATGACAAGACAACTGAGGATTGCTTCAGGGTATATGATTTCGGAAAGGTCCTTTCCAACTTATGGGTTGCTACCGATAACTGGCAGATATCTCAGGAAAGAATATCTTTTCTCAGGAACAACGGCTTCGAACTGGATGCGGATTTCAGTCTGATCCGGACTTTAAAAGTGAACTGGACTGCCGGTCTGAACGTAGCCCACAATGTGAATAGTGTGCTTACCCTGGATCCGCAGGATAAGAACACTATCGATATTGTAAAGGGGAAATACCTGTCCGCCAATGAGGAAGGGAAGTCTGTCGGGCAGATTCTCGGCAATAATACGCTCCCTAAGGTGCATGGAGGATTCTTTACTTCCTTGTCGCTTTACGGGTTTACCCTGGATGCAAGGATTTCCGGTGCATCCGGATTCAGCATTATCAATGCGAACAATATCCTTGAAAGAGGACTTGATGATATCGCCATTACTGAAGCTGATATCGAGAAGGGAGATTATCTGAGACTTGACTGCGTGGGGATGTCCTATGATATTCCGTTGCATGTAAGTTGGATACAGGCGCTTAAGGTGAATTTCTCAGCACACAATCTCTTTACGCTCACTGATTATAGCGGATGGAATCCTGATGTAAACAGTTTTGGCGTGAATGTCAGGTCTTATGGTGTGGACTATGGCTCGTTCCCATTGTGCCGCTCTTTTGTCATGGGTCTTACTCTCAGATTTTAATAGCGAATGATTATGAAAAACATGATATCCATAATACGCATCTGCTCTCTGACATGCATGCTGCTTGTTTCGGGCATGGCTTTCGCTCAGAACAGCCAGACCATCAATGGAACGGTCAAAGATGTAAATGGTGAACCGATAATAGGTGCGGCGGTAATGCTTGAAGGAAGTACGACGGGAGTCGTTACCGATATAGACGGAAAGTATTCCATTACTTTCAGACCGAAGGAGGGCAAGGCGACACGATTAGTGTTCTCCAGCATTTCATTTATCACTCAGGAGGTCAAGACAGATGGGCGCAGCACCATAGATGTCGTGCTCGAGGAAGACCGCGAACAGTTGGACGAGGTCGTCGTGGTCGGTTACGGTGCAATGAGGAAGAGTGATATCACAGGATCAGTTACATCGGTGAAGATCGATGAGACCAAGGCGAATCAGAGCGCATCTCTTGACCAGCTTCTTCAAGGACAGGCTGCCGGTGTACAGGTGGTATCAAACAGTGCGGCTCCAGATGCCGGTGTCAGCGTGGTTGTTCGTGGCGCCAGTTCATTCAATTCCAGTTCGCAGCCTCTGTATGTTGTCGATGGTGTCATTATGAACACTTCCGGTTCCATGTCCATGGGCTCTCATGGAGGACAGGACTCCGGTGTCAGTGAGGATAACAATGGTCTGATGGGTATCAGCCCTCAGGATATTGCCTCCATGGAGATCCTCAAGGATGCTTCCGCTACTGCCATATATGGTTCTCAGGGAGCCAACGGCGTTGTGCTCATAACGACAAAGACCGCTTCAAAGGGAAAGCCTTCCATTACATTTACAGGAGGCATAAGCATCAGTGACATCTGTAAGAAGTATGACCTGATGGATGCGGATGACTATAAGTTATATCTGGACATGAAGGGTATTCTTCATACTGATGCTCTCTATACGATCTATACTACATCGGTTGAGAACGGAACCTTCGCCCCTGTAGACTGGCAGGATTATGCTACACGCACCAGCGTCACCCAGAGATATTATCTGACGATAGCTGGAAATCCGAAGAATACCAACTACCGTTTCTCTATCGGTTATATTGACAACGAAGGAGTCATCAAAGGCACAGGTTACAGTAACCTATATGCCAGAATGAATCTGGACAGGGTTATCGGTAAGTTCACGATCGGTACCAAGACCTCATTCTCGTATCTTGATTCGCATATGACTCAGGGTGCCGGCGGTACAATAGCGCAGACGCCTGCAACTTCGCTGGTAATGAGTATGCTGCAGACCAGACCTCTCAGACGTGTTGTCGAATATGATAATGAGGGTTCTGAGGTGGATGATGACGGATCACCTCTTTCCGGACCGGACAGATGGCTCAGCGACTATGAGAGCACGCGTAACGAGTTCCGTGTCACACCGAGCATATATGCCCAGTACAAGATTCTCCCGTGGCTTACATTCAAGACTACCCTTGGTGCTGACTACAGGTCCAATGAGCGTTCTATGTTCAAGTCCAGGAGAATTAATACCCAGGCGACCGGCTCCTATGGTACCATAGCGCATATGGACCGTCTCAACTGGAACTGGGATAACCTCCTTATGTACAACAAGAAGATAAGGAAAAGCAGGATTTCCGGTACGTTGGGTCATTCTGCATCACAGTATATAACGCGTACCCAGACTGTCGAAGGAACCAATGTGCAGCAGTGGAAAGCGATGTCTGCCAGTCTTAATTCAGCTCCTTATACATGGCTCAGCTACGGTGAGTCCCAGAGTCAGCTGCTTTCTTTCTTCGGCCGTGCCACTTATAACTATGACGAGAGATATGTGATTACTGCAACCTACCGTTTCGATGGCTCGTCAAAGTTTGCCGGAGAAAACAAGTGGGCCAGGTTCCCTTCTTTTGCAGCAGCATGGCGCATAAACAATGAACCATGGTTCAAGAGGCTCAAGTTCATCTTCCCTGGCTTTACTTCAGCAAAGGTCCGCATAGGTTGGGGAGTGGTAGGTAATCAGGCCATTCCTTCGTATCAGACAACATACAGGTATTCTTCAAGTTCTGTGGCGACGCATGATAATCCTTCTCACAAACTTGTTTCGGTGTCCTCTCTGAACCTTCCTTCAAAAGAACTCAAATGGGAAACCACGACCCAGTATAACGCAGGTCTTGACCTGGACTTCTTCAAGGGAAGACTCGTGATTGCTGCCGACGGATACTATAAAGTCACCGAGGACCTTCTCCAGACCAAGGTCCTTGCAGCTTCGGCAGGTGTGAACGATCCGTATGTGAATATGGGATCGATTTCAAACACAGGTTTTGAGATTACCCTGAATGCAGTGCCGGTGGCTACGAAGAATGTGGAGTGGATGATAGGAGGAAACTTCACTCTGAACCGCAACAAGATCATCTCGATTGATCCAAGCGGCTCAAGCAAGGCAACCAAGTATATTTATGCAGGCCAGCCTGCTCAGGAGGTGGAATATTTCACGGGAGGAAAGCTTTCATCGGCATCGGTGAACAACGACTATATAAACGTCTTCTTTGCCGGACATCCGATGAGTCTCTTTTATGCTCTTCCTACAGACGGTATCGTTCAAGCCGGCCAGACGGGTGTTCCTTTTGCCGACGGCAAGGAGAGGGGAGAAGGTTCGGTCAATTTCATTGATACTGATGGCGACGGTGTCATAACCTCTGATGACCGTGTGGTGGTCGGCGACCCTAATCCTGACTTTACTTATGGTTTTAATACATCATTGACAATCAAGAGGTTTACCCTCAGTGCATCTTTCGTCGGATCATATGGAAACGATGTGTATAACCAGCAGCTTGCAGTATTGAGCGACCTTACTACCAACAGTGCAAACCGCCTGAGGGAGCCGATATTCGACTGTTGGAGTCCTGAGAATACAGATGCGCGCTATCCGTCGGTATCTGCATTCAGTTCTAATGACCTTAATCTTTGTTCTGACAGATTCGTTGAGGACGGGTCATACCTGCGCATAGCCAATGCATCACTGTCCTACAGTGTACCTATCAGGAACAGGAACTCATTGGTGAAGCATCTTTCTTTTACCCTTTCAGGCAGGAATCTCTATTGCTTTACAAAGTATTCAGGATATGATCCGGATGTGAACATCTATGGCAGCGTGCTCAAGTATGGAATCGACATGGGTGCATATCCGGCTGCAAGAACCTATATGTTTGACGTTAAGATATCATTCTAATCATGAAAAATATAATCAGAATATTGGCTTTGTCCGTTATTGCGCTATCCCTTTCGGGATGTTCCGACTTCCTGAAGGAACGTCAATCGACATCTTATGACGGAGCTGCTATGGTCTCATCGAAGAGTGCTCTTGAGTCAGCCGTTCTTGGCGTCCACAGGCAGCTTGCACTCAGCGGTTTCAAGACAGGTGCTTTCTGTGAGTGGCTTGCTCCTGCATCCGGTCTTGCTCACTGGGGTAATACGAATGCTCTTGTCAATCCTCTTGAGAGGTGGACCTGCTGTCTGAAGTTCACAAGATTTTCAAAGCATCCGGAGGCATATGACTCGTTCCAGAGCTTTTATAGGGCAATATATCTTGCAAACCATCTTCTTGCAGTCCTTGACAACAGCCCTGTTGATGAGGCCTACAGGAAAGAGATAGCGGGAGAGACATATTTCCTCAGGGCCATGGCATATTTCTACCTGGTGCGTCTTTATGGTGATGTGTCCCTTCATCTCACAGCGCCTTCCACAACCGAAGAGGTGTATAAGGAACGCGAGAATTTCTGGACGGTCTATTGCCAGATCGTCAAGGACCTTAACACGGCTCAGGACCTGATGCGCGATTATCAGACAATGATAAGGATAGCAGGAGGAAATGCATCGGGAAGAGTATGTGACTATGCTGCCGTAGCATGCCGTTCACTGGTGTATCTGACGATAGGATCCCTGCTGGCAAATCCGGATGATAATTTCTGGGTGAACCGTACTCCTGACTTTTCCGAAATCGGCATAGATGAAGCGAAAGATGCATTCGAGCTTGCTCTTGCCGATGCCAAGGATGTAATAGAGAACGGTCCGTTCGAGCTATGCCCGGATTACCGTCAGCTTTTCCGCTGGACTGAGGCCGGTGACTGGCAGCTCAAGGAACGTATATGGGCCATGCCTCGTTCGCCGGAGAGCACTGATGCCGGAAGTGCTCTGACGATGTGGGCTCTTCCATGCTTCTACATGGGTACTGCCAAGGTCGAGAATTTCGGCCGTTGCCGTCCTGACCGTTGGTTCTTCCAGAAGTGGTGTGAAACCTACAGAGGTGTCAAGGGTACAGAAGGCCACAATTCAAACATCTATGTAAACTGTGATGACCCGCGTCTTGCAGTAAACCTCGTATACAATAAATTTCCAGGCCAGAACGGAACCATATATAACTGCTATCCGGCAGATGACCGTATTTTCCCGTCAAGCTCTACCCTGATGAAGTATTACGGTTTGCCGTTCTATAAAAAGTACTATGACCCTACCTTCAACAACAGTGTCGGCAATGCTGATTTATATGTGATGCGTCTTGCTGAGGTGTATTTTATTGCAGCAGAGGCTTGTGCATGGCTTGACAACAAGGAGGATGCGGTGAGGTATGTCAATGTTATCCTGAAGCGTGCGCGTGAATCCGTGGATGGCGGAGCCAGCAATCCTGCTGCAGAACCGCGTGATCTGAACGCAGCTGATTTCACTTCGACACAGGATCTTATAAACAGGATATTCTGGGAAAAATGCTTTGAGATGCCTTTCGAACATCATGAGTATTTTGACACTCACAGATTCGGCGCCCAGTGGATCATCGACAATATTTCAAAGCCAAAGAACGAGTTCCTCTATCTGTCGGAGCAGGAGGACTTCCTGTCCGGAGACAACCGGATGGACGGGTACCGATCTATCTACTATGGACGTACATTCAGATATGACGAGGATGTGGACCTGGTAAGGAAAGGACTCATCAGCGGCTATCCTTACGAGGAACTGGTGTACAATTCATGTCTGCAGGAGAATCTGCATGATCCGAACAAGGGACAGAATCCTATAGAGGTTTATTGGAGATAAAAAGTAGCTTATGAGACGGATATTCTTATTGTTTTTTATCCTTCTTGCTGCCTCTTGTGCCCGTCAGGAGGTTGAGGCAGACAGGAAGATCGAAGGACCATATCTCATCCTTTCCACTCCGTATAACGAGGATGGTACGGTCAATTATGACAATCTGGTGAAAGAGGCGTGCTTCGCTGCGGAGTGGGATACTCCGGGACTGATCTGGCCTCAGTCGAATGACGCGATAGACCTTCTTACCGTAGAAGAGCGTATTGCGGGTATGACGGCTCTTGTCAATGAATGGAAGGAGCGTCCGAAGGAGACGGTCCTCGTTCTTGGGGTCAATGGAGATGATATCGAGGAGATGCTTTATCTCGCACGCGAAGCGGAGAGGCTTGCCCAGGAGTCGGGAGTACCTTTCATCTTTGCGGCACGCCCTCCTTACTATGGTGAGAGCGAAGCCGACATCCAGGCTTACTACGATGCCTTGGCTACAGTCGCCAGGAGACCGGTCATCATCCAGACCTATGTTAATGAAGCTTGTCCTACACCTTCAGTGGATATGCTTGTCAATCTTGCTAAAAACTATCCTGACACTTACGGATGGATCAAGGAAGAGTCAAACAAGCTTGAAGCCAACGACCGTCAGAAGGCTGAACTTGAAGGACAGCCTCATATCAAGACGGTATTCTCTGCATGGGGAGGCTGGCAGTGGCTCTACCAGAGGCGTCAGATCGGCACGGCAGGTCTCATATCTGAGAAGATAGCATATGCTCCTGTCACCTCTCTGGTATGGCAGATGATGCAGGATGGGGATAAAGACGGGCATCTTACAGAGGCTTTTGCCATGTATCGTCTTATGATCGACCAGAGATTTGTGATACATGACAGTCTCAGAGGCTACGGACTTTATTATCTGATGCGTCTGGGCATTTTCGACAATATGCTTTCGCGTACCTATGCCGTGGAGCCTGATGGTCCTGCGGGAACCCATACAAGAGAGAGCAAGGGCAGGTGGAAGATGACCGGATTCGAACTTACTGACCCTCAGAAAGCCGAGCTGGACAAGTGTTACGACGATATGATGCAATTTGTAAACAGATATTATAAGAAATGAAAGAGATTCAATTCAAAGGCAAGGTTGCGGTAATCACAGGTGCTGCCAGCGGGATGGGACTATACTGTTCCAAAGAATTCGTGAGGCTTGGTGCAAAGGTGATCATGTGCGACGTAAATGAGCAGGCGCTTGCTGCTGCGGCAGAAGAGATCGGAGAGGCTGCCGTTCCTGTAGCCGGCGACGTGCGTGAGTACAGTTATGCGGAAACGGTAGCTGTCGAGGCTGCAAAGCATGGCGGAGCAGACTACCTGATTGCATGTGCAGGAGGTTATGAAGCACGTTGTTGTAACAGCATGGTTCCTTTCTATGAGCAGCCGAAAGAGGTTATTGACTGGGGTATAGATGTTAATCTCAAGGGTCCTGTCTATTTCTCGAGGACGCTGATGCCGCAGATGGTGGCAAAGAAGTCCGGTGTGCTCGTCATGCTCGGCTCTGTTACCGGATTCGAAGGAGACGGAACAGGCGCGATGTACGGCACGGCCAAGTCCGGCCTGTTCAATTTTGTCAAGGGACTTGCCATGGCCGGAGCTCCACATGGAGTCAGAGCCCTTTGCGTGACCCCTGGCCCGGTGCTGTCCCGAGCAGCCATGGGCAATATGCCGACCCTTATGGGACGTGCTGCTGAAGTGGAGGAACTTGTTGATGTCATCCTCTTTATGTGCAGCGATAACGCATCATTCATTACCGGAACCAATCATGTGGTGGACGGAGGACGTCTCTGCATGTACCAGAAAACTTACTAAGCCATGAATACATTACTTACAACTCTTCTATTTTCCCTTCTTCAGATTTATCCTGTAGTGCTTGATGACAGTCCTACACGAGTCCAGACCTCTCTGGATCCTCAGATGGAAATAATGGGTACGCTGAAACCTAAGTCGGTTTCCGAGATATCGTCCTCACGTTGGACACTTGACTGTGGCGGTATGGACCGTGAGCATGCTGACTGGCGTGCTGTACGCGGTTATGTCGCACCTCTTGGTATTGCGCGAGTCCGTCAGCAGGCTGGCTGGGCAAGGTGTGAGAAGGACCCTGGCATGTATGATTTCGCGTGGCTTGACCAATGTGTCTTCGATGCTCAGAAGATGGGCGTGAAGGTATGGATGGAACTCAGTTACGGCAATCCTCGTTATCCTGGTGGCGGAGGGCGTCATCTCAATGCAGGTTTCCCTACTTCGGAAGAGGGCCTTCAGGCATGGGATAATTGGGTGAGAGCGATGGCCGAGCATTATAAGGGTGTGGTTGTGGATTGGTGTATCTGGAACGAACCGGATGGAAAGAGCTCCGGAAATACCATTGAAGATGCTACCGACTTCGCTGTCCGTACTGCAGAGATCCTGCGTAGTGTCATTCCTGATGCAAACATAGACGCTTTCGCTCTCGTAAGGGCAGATCCGAAGTGGATAGAGTCTTTCGTCAAGGAACTTGTAAGACGTGACAAGGCTCACTTGTTCAATACGATCGCTTATCATCACTACAATCATAATCCTGACGACGGATATGAGCAGGTTGAGGAAAGTCGTGCCATTGTGCAGAAATATACCCCTCACATAAAGCTCAAGGAGGGTGAGGGCGGTACCCAGAGCGAATGGTGCCGCAATGGTGCTCTCTCCAATACTTTCTGGACTGAACTGACCCAGGCCAAGTATAATCTCCGTCGTTCTCTGGGAGATCTCGGACATGGTGACGATACCGAGGTATTCCATCTTTGCGACCTTGAGTATAGGGCGGTCAAGCATCACTGGGGCTTGCTCCGCTATGGTCTTCTCAAGACCACAGGACAGGCGGACGGATATCGCGTACTCAAGGTAAAAACGGCTTATTATGCCATTCAGAATGCGGTTTCCGTATTCAACGATGCATGGGAATGTGTTTCACCAGCAACCACATCGAAGATTCAGATCAAGGGCGCCGGACGCGCTGAGGTCTATGACTGGAAGGACAGAAAGACCGGAACTCCGGTAGTGCTCTTCTGGGATTCTTCAGAAATGCCTAAGGATGAGAACGAAACCAAGCCGGCAGTGGTGAAGGTTCAGGGAGAGCCTGTAAAGAACCCTGTATGGGTCGATGTCCTTACCGGGAACGTATATAAGATCCCTGAGGATATGATCACCACATCAAAGGGTGTGACCACTTATTACGTACCGGCATATGACTCTCCGACTTTCATTACCTCACAGGATATCCTCGATCTTCAATATTCCTGGTATGTACGTGATGGAAAGACAATGAAACAGCATAAGCATTAATAGTCATGAAAAACGTAAAAGAAGGAAAATTTTATAAATGGGAGGTGCTCATCCTGCTCTGGATGGGCTATCTCCTCAACCAGGCTGACCGTCAGGTGTTCAATACGGTCCTTCCTGCAATCAGAGACGCACTCGAACTTACTGATACTTCAGTGGGACTGATTGCGACATTGTTCAATCTCGCCTTTGCGGTGTTCGTGCCTATAGGCGGCTGGATGGGCGACCGTTTCTCACGCAAATGGGTGGTAACCATCAGCGTACTCATCTTCAGTGTGGCTACCATGTTTACAGGCATGGCTGGCACCTTCATGATGCTTGTGATTCTGCGTTCGATAGCGACCGGTGGCGGTGAGGCTCTCTTCGGACCTTCGAACTATTCGATATTGGCACAGTATCATACAGACACCCGGGCACGTGCGATGTCCATACATCAGACTGCATATTACATCGGTGTAATCCTGGCCGGATGGCTTGCAGGCCTTATCGCTGACAAGTTCGGTTGGGAATACTCGTTCCTCGTGTTCGGAGGTTTCGGTCTCATCTGGGGTGTTCTCATGATATTCAGGCTCAACAACAAGCCTGTCGAAGCACCGGCAAACGCACCGGCTGAGGATGTGAAGCCAGGCTTTCTTGACGGTTTCAAGACTGTGTTCACGACCCCGACCGCATTGGCCCTTACAATCGGCTTCAGTGGACTGATCTTCGTAATCACAGGATTTATGACATGGGTGCCTGCATACCTTCAGGAGGAATTCGGCCAGAGTCAGGCTGATGCAGGTTTCAATTCAATGTTCTGGACATATGTGGCGGCATTTGTCGGCGTGCTTCTTGCCGGCACTCTTTCTGACAAGCTCGCCATAAGCAAGGGCAACAAGTACCGCATGTTTCTTCAGGCCATCGGTCTTGTGGGCGGCGCTGTCTTCCTTTTCTTTATGGGTGGGGATTCATCTCTTGTACTTATGTATTCATGCTTCGCAGGCTGGGGATTCTTCCGTGCGTTCTTTGACGCAAATACATATGCAGTGCTTTACGATGTGACTCCTCCAAGGCTCCATGCATCATGTGCAAGCGTCATGGGTATGACAGGATTCGCAGTCGGAGCCCTCGCTCCTGTCATCCTTGGTGCCCTGAAGCAGAACATGGGCTCGCTCAGCTCGACATTCCCTATTCTTGCTGTCGTATGGGTTGTATGCGGTGTGCTTATGTTTGCCGCTGCTAACATATTCTACAAGAAGGATCGTGAGCGCGTACGTCAGGAAATCTCTGAATAACCATTAAACTTTATGATTATGAAAAACAAATTGATGACCATATTGCCTGTTGCGGCTCTGATTCTGGCTTCCTGTGAAGAGGACATCAATAAGGGAACGGTCTGGGATGACCCGAACTTCATCAGGATTACAGCTACTGTGGAAAGTGTATCCAACCAGGGTACAGCAATGGAGGCTACATGGACTCTTTCGGACTCCCTGCTGGTGTTTGACCAGAACGGAAAAGGAGTGAAGGTCGGCACCAATGATCCGTCTACAAACATCTTCTTCTCTTATGAGTGGACCGGAAGTGCTCCAGGTTATGCTGTCTATCCTGCTTCATCGGCATCATCTGTTTCCGCAGAAGGCAATGCATCCGTCACTCTTGCATCTGAACAGGAGATCAGGGCTTTGGGGACATTGGGACAGGTTATCGCCCTTGGACAGGTTGAAGGCAACAGGACTGCATACAGGCTTGAAGATATGAAGAATGTCACAGGTATGATAAAGGTATCGATGGCTGATTCAACTGCCCGCTCGATTAAAATAGAGCCGGTCGCCGAAAATGAGTATATCTGCGGTACAGTCGATGTCGATTATGCAAGGCTCACTGCTTCAGAAGATGGCTTCTGGATCCCTTCTGAAGGGAAGGATATGTCCAGAAGCATTACACTCACTGCAGAAGAAGGCACGGAAGCGTCCACCATGGACAATTGTCTGAAGGCAGGAGTCTACTATGCTTCGGTCCTGCCGCAGACTTATTCCGAGGGGCTTGTCATCACAGTTACCTATGTTGATGGAAAGACTCTTGTGCGTACTATGGGGGCACAGGATGGCCTGACGGTTCCCCGTGCTGATGTCTCTGCTTTCGACGGAACCCTCGACGACACTCTTCCTGATGATATTGAGATATCTCTTGAATTCTATAATGAGGACGATGTCAATCCTCTGGGTGATTTCATCGAGGGGGTGACAAACCAGAAGGCTGCCGGTGAGGAATATGTTTGGGAATACCAGTATGAACTTGAGGGACAGAAGCTGTTCAAGGAATTTACATTTGTCGTGAGCAAGGGTCTGGAGGCGAATGCCGAATACAGATACACGAAGCCCTCGAACCTTGAACATAATGTCATGTTCACACCTAAGAACAACTCGTGGATCAAGCTTCCGGGAATTCCGGGAAGATACCTCAAGTCGGTATCCATGTGGCATGACAATACTGCGACCAAGAGGTTCAGGATGCAGGAGAACCCTGCTACTCCAGGTCCGGTTGGAAAGTATTTTTCCTCTCCTTTGCTCAAGGCTACAGCATCAGGGGAACCTGTTGAAGTTAAATTGACATTCCCTACCGGATCGACGGATCCTAATCAAATTCAGAGTACAGTTGAAGGAAAGTCATATACCATGCAGTTCACCTCAGGTGCATCATTGAGGATATGGAAGATAGAACTTGTGTATTCAAAGACATTGGAAACCAACGAATAAACTATATAATTATGAAAATGAACAAGAAAACGCTCGATTCTGCATACCAGAGCCCGGTATGCATGAAAATGGACATTGGGTCTGAAGGTGTCCTCTGTGCTTCATACGGCAATGAGGATTATGAGGATAACGTCAATTATGACGATGGTACGGATAATAAAGGATGGTATTAAAAGTTAAGGCAATGAAGACAATGAACAGAATGTTTTGGGCAATTGCTGCCGCTGTAGTTGCTGTAGCTTGCGCCAAGGAGGCGGAACCGTCTCATGTACAGGAATCGGATGGACTTGTTCCGATGACTTTCTCTGCTTCAGCAGAAGGTGAAATCCAGACTAAGACCACTTATTCGGGACGTAAGGTATATTGGGAAGCAGAGGATGAGATTTCTGTATTCTCAATCGGTACCCAGGTCGTAAAGACCGGATTCAAGGCGACATCTGTTTCTGAAGACGGGACTTTGGCGAGTTTCTCAGGAGTGGCTGCGCCTGGAGCAGAGAATTACGTGGCAGTTTATCCTCATCAGGAGGCGAATGCCTTTGATCTTGCAACCCAGACACTTACTGTGAATATTCCTACAGATCAGGTCGGCGTTGGCAATGGTTTCGCTTCAGGAGCGAATGTTTCAGTCGCCCTTTCTATAGCTGCCGGGACTGCAGCTGAGGGTGAAGAGGAACCGGCTCAGGAAGAATCCCTTAAGTTCAGGAATGTAGGCGCGATGTTCTGCTTCAAGTTCGAGACTGCAGATGATGCTGCCGCTACAAAGAGCGTAACGTTCAGAGCTAAGAAGTCAGATACCGAGTTCTGGGGACTCACCGGAACTGCTTCTGTGACTTATGATGCCCAGACAGGTCTTCCTGTAGCAACAGAAGGAAGTGTTGACCATGTTACTCTTGTAGCTCCGGAAGGGGGCTTCAAGTCAGGTCCGGTATATTATCTGCCGGTATATCCTGTTGGAGCATGCACAGCTCTCGAGGTTACTTTCACAGATGTCAACGACGTTACATATGTCAAGAACAATGACCTTGATGCGGAACTCAAGCGCAACTGCCTGCTCAATATCGGTGCTATTCACGATCCTCTCGCAAGTATTCCGGATGAACTTACCGTGAATATCAATTTCTATAATGATGCGATCAAGTGGCCTTTCACTTCATGGGTTGCTGTTGCGAATCAGTCTGTAGATGGTGACAACTATATCTATAAGCATACATATGAGCACAATGGAGTACAGGTGACCAAGGACCTTGAATTCGTCATTTCCAAGGGAGCTGATGCAGGCGCAAGCTACAACTACAATACATTCGCTCAGCTTGAAGGAGGTAAGAAGGTGCTTATCTTCTTGGTCGGAACCAATAGCTGGGTGAAGCTTCCTGGCATCCCGGGCATGTATCTCAAGTCAGTGTCCATGAGTACCGGTAACAAGGGTGTGAAGAAGAGATTCAGACTTCAGGTCGGCACCGATGCTAATCCTGCTGCATATTATAACTCTCCTCTTGTAGAAGCGTCTGATTATACAGAACCTGCAACATCGACCATCACCTTCCCTACTACAGATACTTCAATGGGGCCTCTCAAGAATACTCAGGAGGGTAACTCATATGTGATGATGTTCACCAAGGGTGCGGCTTGGACTCCAGTGAATATGCGAGTATTCGACATTACAGTCGTTTATACTAAAAATAAGCCTGAATAATTCCGGCAGTTTCTTAAATTTGCAGGTGTGTGCCACATCGGCACACACCTGATTTGATATGAAGTCATTCCCTCGTATAGCTTGTGTGCTCATCGTTCTGCTGTCCGCGATATCTCTTCGTGGTCAGAGTCCTGATGTCATTAACCACGAGGATCTGCCGCCTGTCGTGCATGTGGAGAAGATGACCCGTTCGGCCCAGAAGGGGGATACGCTTGTATATAATGCTGTAGCATATCAGGTGATGCAGGGCGCGGACTCGGAGAATCTTCTTGCAAAGATGCCGGGGGTGTTCGTGACGGAATCCGGAGTCGAGGCTGGAGGAAAGGAGGTGAAGCGGATATTGCTGGACGGGCAGGAATTCTTCGGCAATGATGTCCTGGCTGCCCTCCGTACTATCCCGGCTGACATGGTCAGGCAGATCGAGGTCATCAACAAGTTGAGCGACAACGCCCAGCTGACGGGGGTGGATGATGGAGAGGGGTACACTGCAATCAACGTGGTGACCAGGAAACGGAAGGGGGATGCAGCACTTACCGGGCGTATCTATGGAAGTTACGGCCTTCCTGAAAAGCCTGGAACGGAAGGATATCTCCGCAATAACTATATCACCGGTGGTAACCTTAGCCGTTTTTCTGACAAGAACACGGTCAATCTCATCGGAATGACCAACAATATCAGCAAATTCAATTTCACCACCTCGGACATACTTTCCGGTGCATCCGGTCTTAATGAAGGAAGCAGCAAAGACTTCAATGTCAAATCCCTTCCCGGAATATCGCAGGTTCATTCCCTTGGAGCCAATTACAGTGACAAGAAGATGAACTTCAGCTATCTTTTCAATGTCATCGACAATGAGAATTATCAGGAGACCCAGAAGAATACCATGACTTCGGTCGAGGACAGAATTCAGTCGGTCACAGGGCATGCAGACTCAAGGGCAGCCAATCTGTCACACCGTTTCAATGGAAAGATAACCTTCAGCCCGGCAAAGAGACACAGCGTCATCATCCGTCCTGAACTTGTGTTGGAAGACATCTCCAACAGTCGTAGCGGTTATTCCCTTTACCGTTATACATATGCTGACGATCCGGCAGTATTCCTGTACAACCAGCTCAACGTGACCGGACAGGAGAGGTCATCCATAAGGGCAACGGCCACTGCGAACTATAGGTATTCATTCCGAAAAAAACGCCGTTCGCTGAGCGCATATGCCAGATACAGCTATTATCAGAATGTCAGTCTGCAGGGTTCGGAGCAGTATCGGTTCAGAAGCGAGGATACTGACTTCGATATCGGCGGAACCGATGTCTACAGCCCGTATCTGCAGGATAAGGACTACAGGACACGGCGGCATGACTATACGGCAAAGTTCACTTACACGGAGCCTTTATCAAGGAGGACAAGTCTTTCTGTGGAATATACCGCCATGATGCAAAAGACGTCTGGAGACAATCTTGTGTCGGTGAGGAATAATTCAACCGGTGAATTCCAGCTGTCAGACAGACTCTCTGCCGTCAATGTCAGTACTTTTGTTCAGGACCGCCTCGGAAGCCGCTTCAGCTGGTGGCGCAAGAAGATGAATATTGTGCTGAATGCGACCTACCAGCATACCGGATATACAGGGGAAGTTACTCTTCCCTCCATGTCTCAAACGGCAAGGAGTTATCATCATATCCTATATCAGCTTACGGCAAATCTTCCTTTCGACAAGTCGAACACCTTGCGCATCGAAGCCAGAGGCCGTACCAGAAATCCGTCCAATTCCCTGCTTCAGGACGTAGTCAATATGAGCAGCACCAGCAATATACGTGCAGGTAATCCTGACCTGGATCCTTCATATCTGCATGAGGCAGAAGTGCGATACACCCATACAGACAGCAGGAGCGCCTCGACCTTTAATGTCACTGCCACGTATTCAGGCAGCGCCAGCTATGTGTCTGACTCGCTTGTCATAAACACTCCGGATTTTGAAGTCATGGAAGGCGTGAAGCTTGGCGAGAACAATCAGTACGTCAAGCCTGTGAACCTGAATGGGTATCACAATCTTTATATGAAGATTTCATATGGAGTTCCTGTAAATCTGATCAGATGCAATATAAATGTGAACGCTGCCATGCATCTCAGGCAGATACCGAGTATGATTAACAGTGATTATGTCCCTATACATAACAACTGGTATCAGATTGATGGTAGGGTACACAGCAATATAAGCAGAAATCTGGATTTCATGGTAGGGTATAATGCCAGATATTCGGCTAACGAGTACCGCGGCAGATTTGGCCTTGTGGAGAATAATTTCCTGTTGCACATTGTAAAGGGAAAACTCAAATGGGTGTTTCTTGGCGGATATACTCTCACAGCTTCCGCTCAGTACAGACAATACGTCAGCACAGCAGGCCTCTTTAATGACAGGATGATGCTATGTGATATCTTCTTGGGGAGGAAGTTCTTGAAAGACAAGACTTTGGAGGTCAGCGTCGGAGTAAACGACCTGTTCGACGATAACACACGCAGTTACTGGCATAGCGTGAATGCCTCGGGTACCAATGACGGATTCAACATCGGACTGGGAAGATACTTTTCCATCCAGTGCATATGGCATATACGCGCTGGTGCAGACTAATCTTCCAGAATCAGGTCTGCCTTGCGGACAGTCTCTATCAATTTCTTTTCAAGTTTTGCCTTGGATTCTTCGGTAAGACGCATGTCCGGAAGATAGTACCCTATCGAAGCGACGGCTTCTCCGTTTTTGAATATAGGTGCAGCCATGCATGCAAAATGGTTGTTTATCACTGTGAAGCACCTTTGTGAACGGATATGTTCAAGGCTTTCGACAAGTTCCTGTCTGGTGGTTACCTCCGGCCAGTCCTTTCCAGGCATGCCGACCAGCTTGAGAAAGTCATTCAGCTTTTCCGGACTGTATCTGGCTATTATGACCTTGGCAGTCGTTGCCTGCCATACTCCCATTTCATATATGACTTTTGCCTGAATGGCATGGCTTGCCTCGGCATTGTAAAGATGGAGGCGTTTGTCGTTCCGGATGACGGTGAGCATCACATTCTCATTGACTTCCTTGCAGAGTGAGTCGATGAGTGGTTTCATAAGTGCCTTGAGCCTGTCAGGATCATGGTCGGTGCCGGCCAGAGAGAAGATCTTCTGTCCCAGGATATAGCCTTTGCGGTACGATATCTGTTCAATGAATCCGAGTTCCTTGAGCGCTTTCAGTATATTGGCACATGTGGCTCTGTTCATTCCAAGGCTGTCGGCAATTTCCGAAAGCGGAACTTCTCTCCTCCTGTTCATGGCCAGATATGACAATATCTTTTCGGCTCTTTCTAAAACCTGTATCATGTATTATATCTTGTCTTTGGAAATGTGTGCAAAGATATTAAAAAATCCTAAATTAATGGTTTGTATATGATGGTGCAGCCGTGTGTGTCAAAAAAAGCATTACATTTGCAGTCCTGTTGAAAAAAGCAAAGTTATGCCGAAAGCGAAGAGCAGTGTAGAGATAAAGAACAGGAGGGCCTCGTTTGATTATGAGTTCATCGAGACTTTCCAGGCTGGCATTGTGCTGACCGGTACCGAGATAAAGTCCATAAGATCAGGCAAGGCGTCTTTGGTGGATGCCTATTGCTACTTCAATAACAACGAACTGTATGTAAAGAACATGCACGTTGCCGAGTACTGGTGGGGGAGCTGGGGCAAGCATGACCCCCGCCGTGACCGCAAGCTTCTTCTTAGCCGCAAGGAATTGAACAGACTCCAACGAGCAGTCAAGGAAAAGGGACTGACAATCGTTGGAGTCAAGCTGTATATTGCCGATAACGGCTATGCGAAACTGCTGATAGCCCTTGCGCGCGGTAAGAAGGAATACGACAAGAGGGCTTCCATCAAGGAGAAGGATCTCAGACGTGAGATGGAGCGTCTATAATCCAAACTCGGCCTTGATCATATCGACTGAATCAAGGAGTTCCCATCCGAAGAACTGGACGAGTTCCTGGACATTTTTCCCGTCGCGTCTGAGAGTCACAGTTGCCTTATATGGGTCACGTCCTACATGTCCGTAGGATGCGGTTGGCTCGTAGATAGGTTTCTTGAGGCCGAATTTCTCTATGATCTTTGCCGGACGCAGGTCGAAGATCTCATTGATCTTTTCAGCTATGTATGCATCGCTCAGGCCGTCGCATGCAGTGCCGTATGTGTTTACAAACACGCTGAGAGGCCGTGCGACGCCGATAGCATAGGACACCTGTACCAGCATCTCACGTGCGACACCGGCAGCTACCATGTTCTTTGCTATATAACGTGCGGCATATGCAGCGGAACGGTCCACCTTTGAAGGATCCTTGCCTGAGAAGGCTCCACCTCCGTGCGCACCCTTTCCACCGTATGTGTCCACGATTATCTTTCGGCCTGTAAGTCCTGTGTCACCATGAGGGCCTCCGATCACGAACTTTCCCGTAGGGTTCACGTGAAGGATGTAGTCGTCCTTGAAGAGTGAGGCTGTTTCCGCCGGAAGCGTCTCTATCAGCATAGGGAGGAGGATGTTCTTCACGTCTTCGCGGATCTTCTTCTGCATGGCCTCGTCCACCCTCTTCTGCCCGAACTGGGCGCATCCGTCCTCGTAGCTCATCTTGCCGAGGGAGGCAGGTGTGAACTCGTCATGCTGGGTGGAGATGACGATGGTATGTACCCTCACCGGCTGGTTGGTCTGTCCGTCATATTCGATTGTGAACTGCGACTTCGAGTCCGGACGCAGGTACGGCATGAGTTCAGGAGCCTGTTTGCGGATCTTGGAAAGCATCAGGAGTGCCTGATGCGAGAGGGCGAGAGGAAGAGGCATGTACTCCTTTGTATCGCAGCATGCATATCCGAACATCATGCCCTGGTCTCCTGCGCCCTGTGTGTCGGCATCCTCTCCCACTACTCCGCGGTTGATATCCACACTCTGCTCGTGAAGGGCAGACAGGATGCCACATGAATTGCCGTCGAACATGTATTCGGCCTTATTGTAGCCTATCTTGTTGATTACACGACGTACCGTCTTCGGGATGTCTACATAAGCATCTTCCGAACGGACTTCTCCTCCGACTACGACAAGGCCTGTGCTGCAGAATGTCTCGCATGCGACTTTTGCTTCAGGGTCCTGACGGAGGAATTCGTCAAGGATTGCGTCGGAAATCTGGTCCGACACTTTGTCAGGGTGTCCTTCAGACACCGATTCAGATGTAAATAAATAGTTCATATCGTTTATGTTTTATATTTCAGGGTTACGGGCATAAAAAAAGCCCCACAGAATGCGGAGCCGTCACAAAACACAAAACATTGATATGAAAGCGGCCTGTCCAGATCGAGGCCTTCAACATTTTAGCATTTTTTAACGTGGTTGCAAGCGACCAAATCCCTCCACATCTGTTTTCGGGCGGCAAAGATATGCAAAATTTTTGATATCCCAATGCGTCTGTCTGAACTTCTTTGATTATAATGATTATCCCTAAAGGATGCAGTAAGCAACACTCCTGCTAAAGATGCTTCACTCCGTTCAGCATGACAGGTCACACTCTATTCAGCATGACAGCACTGTACATTATTCATCCTGAGTACAGTGGCAATGAAGGGTAACTAAAATGGAAGGAATATTATGACTTGGATAACGGATAATCATTCTGAATTTCCATATTTGTCATCTAAAACTTCATAAAACCGTTAAAATATGTTATCTTTGCCCGTAAATCATAACCTCTATTAATATAAAACGCTATGAATCAGTTATTTAAGCGACTTTTTGCCCTATTAGGGGGGGGCAATCTTATTCTCAGTATGTGCAATCGCACAGGTCACTACCTCGTCTTTTAGCGGACGAGTTTCTGACAGCCAGGGTACCGTTGAGGGTGTAGTTGTCATTGCAACTCACACACCTTCAGGAACCAACTACTATTCAACTACAGACAATAACGGTGCTTTCCGTATCAATGCTGTAACTCCTGGTGGTCCTTACATCGTAAAGGTGCATCTTCAAGGATACAAGGAGGTTGAGTACACCAATGTTTATGCTCCTCTCGGAGAGACTGTAACCATCAATCCTGAACTTAAGGAGGAGTCTATCGCTCTTGATGCTGCAGTTTTCGTTGTTGATGGCCTTGAGTCAGGTATGAACATCAATCGTGCAGGTGTAGGAACGTCAATCAGCGAGCAGACTATGTCGGCTCTTCCTACAGTAAGCCGCAGCATGAACGATGTCATGAAGCTTACTCCACAGGCATCTTCAACAACAAACGGTCTTGCAGTAGGTGGTGGTAACTACCGTTCATCTTATGTGACTGTCGATGGTGCTTCATTCAACAACGCATTCGGTATCGGTTCAAACCTTCCTGCAGGTGGTGCTCCTATCTCTCTTGACGCTCTCGAGCAGATGTCAGTAAACATCACTCCGTTTGATGTCCGTCACTCCGGCTTTACAGGTGGTGCCATCAACGCAGTTACAAAGAGCGGTACCAACGAGTGGCATGCTTCAGTATATAACTACTATAACAGCGACAAGCTTAAAGGTGATATGGTAGGCGATGCCAATGTACAGGTATCGGAGTCTCTGAACAACACTACAGGTTTCACAGTCGGTGGTCCTATCATCAAGAACAAGCTCTTCTTCTTCGCAAACTTCGAGTATGCAGCTGACGTTACCCCAGGTTCAAGCTATCGCGTAAGAGATAACGAAGAGCAGGAGTGGGGCGGCAAGACAAACTATGTACGTCCTACCCGTGCTTTCATGGAAGAGGTAAAGTCATATCTTGCCAAGGAATACGGATATAATCCGGGCCGTTATGAGGGATACTCTCTCAGCACTCCGGACTGGAAGCTCATGGCTCGTCTCGACTGGAACATCAACGACAACCACAAGGTGAACGTACGTTACAGCCAGACAATGAACAAGTACTCTTCGAGCCCTTCTTCATCAGTTAATCCTATCAACCCTAATCCATACGACCGTAACACTTACGGACGTACTTCAAAGTATGCCCAGTTCTTCGAAAGCTCACGCTACTATCAGGAGCAGAACTTCATATCTCTCGCTGCTGAGCTCAACTCACGTTTCGGCAACAATGCAAGCAACGTCTTCCGTGTTACATGGTCACACCAGTATGAGCCACGTAGCTTTGAGGGTAACCTTTTCCCTACAGTGGATATCCTTGGTGAGAAAGAGGATGGAAACAAGACCGTGATCACTTCATTCGGTCCGGATCCGTTTACATACGGTAACCTCCGTGATGTGCAGACCGTAGTTGCAACTGATGAGTTTACATACAATATCGGTATCAACAACATCGTTGCAGGTCTCCAGTTCGAGTGGGATGACACCAAGAACGGTTACATGCAGGGAGGTGCAGGTTACTACGTATACGATTCTTGGGAAGATTTCAAATCAAAGGGCAAGCCGGTAGCTTTCGCTATCACTCACTCTAACCGTGATGACCTCCAGCAGGTTTATCCTTCATTCCAATATATGCAGGCTTCTGCTTATCTTCAGGATGAGCTTACCTTCAGCGACTACTTCAAGCTTACTGCAGGTGTGCGTTTCGAGATGCCTTTCTATCCTTCAATCGCAGGAAACTACAACAAGGAGTTTGCGGAGCTTGCAAAGACAAGCAAGTCATTCAACGGCCTTTCTACTGCTGACATGCCGGCAGCTCGTCTGAACATCTCTCCACGTCTCGGCTTCAACTGGGATGTCCTCAAGGACCGTAACCTCATCGTACGCGGAGGTACAGGTGTATACACAGGACGTATTCCATTCGTGTGGATCGTTTCTGCAGCAGGTAACAGCAACTGTCTCCAGGCTCAGTACATCGACACTGACGGAACGAACCCGATGACCCCAACCTTCCATGACAATATCGACGATATTCTCGACGATATCTATGGCGGTTCATTTAAGGCTCAGGATCTTGCAGCTCCAGCATCAACTACAATTATGGACAAGAACCTTAAGATGCCTACTACATGGAAGTCTTCTCTCGCTGTCGAGGGACGTCTCCCAGGTGGTATCAAGGCTACTCTCGAGGGAATCTACAACAAGGATCTCTCTACAGTATATGTCCATAAGCTCGGTCAGACTCAGACAGATGGCGGAATCCAGCTCCCAGGTGAGCCTCAGGCAAGACCATCCTGGAAGTCAGAGGGAATCAAGAACTCTCAGAACAGTACAGTTACTCCTTACTACATCACCAATACTGATGTGAACGGTTACTACTACTCGCTCACTGCAATGCTCCAGAAGGACTTCAACTTCGGTCTTTCAATGATGGCTGCTTACACTTACAGCGCATCCAAGAGTGCTGCTGAGGGTATCGGTGACCAGGTGTCATCAGCTTACAACACCATGACCTACTCTTCAATGGGTTCAAATGTAGCTGAGCTCGGACACTCTGCATACGTTTCTCCAAACCGTCTGATCGCTAACATCAGCTACCGTATCGACGAGGGTAACTTCGGTGCTACAACTCTCGGTCTTTTCTATGAGGGATACAACCACTGCTATGTTGGAAGCTACTCTTACACAAGATATTCATATACTATGAATAACGTAACTGGCGATGGTGGTGCCAACAACCTCATCTACATCCCTACAGATAAAGAACTTGAGAGCATGACATTTGCTGATGCTGCAAACAAGGAGGCATTCAAGGCATTCCTTGCTGATGACAAATACCTCAGCAAGCACAGAGGCGAGTACTCTGAAAGAGGTGGCGTAGTTGCTCCATGGCAGCATCGCTTCAACTTCAAGGTTGCTCAGGACTTCAACTTCAACGTAGCAAAGAAGAGGAATACCATCCAGGTTGCTCTCGATATCAACAACCTCGGTAATCTCCTCAACAGCAACTGGGGTACACTCCAGCAGATGAGTTCGGACCAGATCCTCAAGTATGACACCAAGACTTCGACTTACACATTCACTAAGCCGACTTGGAACAGCCTGACAACTCTTGCTTCAACTTGGGAGATGCTTCTCAGCCTCCGCTGGTTCTTCTAAAATCATCCGGATCAGACACGGCACGGCATTTGCTTACTGTCGTGATGACATAAGTTTATAGAATACAATAACAATAACACCCGCCGACCATCTGGTCCGGTTCTCATATGGCCGTCCGACTGCAAAGTCGGACGGCTTTTGTGTTTGTTTCATGCCGAAAAATACATTTGTGGCAACGCAGAATGATAAAATATGTTATCTTTGCAGTGTTATTGTATTTTATAAACTTATAAATCATTATGAGACAAACAGTTAAGTGTTTGCTGTGCCTTTTATGTGCAGCAATGTCAATGGGTGTTTCTGCTTTTGCACAGATTACGACCTCCTCTCTCGGAGGACGAGTGACTGATGTGAATGGAGAGCCCGTGATCGGAGCAACGGTTGTTGCGACTCACGAGCCGTCAGGAACAGTCTATGGTGTTATTACTAATGATGCCGGCCGATATACCATCAACGGAATGCGTTCTGGCGGTCCTTACGTGGTCGAGGTTTCGTGCCTTGGCTATCAGTCGGTTATCTTTACCGATGTGAATCTTCAGCTTGCGGAGACATCATCTCTGAATGCTCAGGTGAAGGAAGATAAGGAAGCCTTGACCGAGGCCATGGTAGTGGCTGCTGCGGCATCTAAGTTTGCCGCTGACAAGACAGGCGCCGCTACAAACATTTCAAGTACTCAGATCACATCTCTTCCGACAATCAGCAGAAGCATTACCGATGTTACAAGACTTTCTCCTTATGGCGGAAACGGCATGAGCTTCGCTGGTCAGGATGGACGTACAGCCAACTTCACGGTAGACGGAGCCAACTTCAACAACAACTTCGGTCTTTCGGAGAATCTTCCTGGTGGTGGAAATCCGATATCCATCGATGCCATCGAAGAAATGCAGGTGGTGATCTCTCCATATGATGTACGCCAGACCAACTTTATCGGTGGTGGTGTGAATGCCATCACAAAATCTGGTACCAACACTTTCAAGGGTACTGCTTACATCTATCACCGCAATGAGAACATGAGAGGTAATCAGGTGGCTGGAGTGGAAGTAGCAGGTGCACGCGACCGCGACCGCAACACCACTTATGGATTTACCCTCGGAGGACCGATCGTGAAGAACAAGCTCTTCTTCTTCGTCAATGCCGAGTACTCGCAGACACCTTCCGTAGCTGTCCGCTGGAGAGCTTCGGAGAACGGTGTCGGAAATGCTGACAAATATCTTTCATATACGACCGTAGCGGATATGGAGCGTGTCAAGAACCATGTGATGGACAAGTATGGATACGACACAGGTTCATATACTGATTTCCCTGCAGACGAGAGCAACCTCAAGCTTCTTGCACGACTCGACTGGAACATCAATGACAAGAATCATCTTGCGCTGCGTTACAACTACACCAACAATACTGGATGGAATGGCCCTAACGCATCGTCTATGGACGGTGGTACTCGTTCGGCTTATGCCCGTACATCCATGTACTCTATGGCATTTGCAAACTCGATGTACTCTATGAACAATCTTGTTCATTCCGTATCACTCGACCTCAACAGCCGTATCAACGACAATCTCTCCAACCAGTTCCTCGCCACATTCTCGAAGCTTGACGACATTCGCGGAACAAATTCTTCTGAGTTCCCGTTCATTGATATCCAGGACGGAACGGATACCAACACTCAGTATATGTCTCTCGGTTACGAGCTTTTCACATGGAACAATGCTGTTCACAACACTCACATCAGCATAAAGGATGACCTCGTATACTATGCCGGCAATCACAAGATTACAATGGGTGTAAACTATGAATACCAGATGGCCGACAATGCTTATATGAGAAACGGTACAGGTTACTACCGCTATGCAAGTGTTGATGACTTTATCGATGGCAATGCTCCGGAGGTGGTATGTCTTACTTACGGTTACGATGGGGAGAAGAACCCTGCTGCACGCGTACAGTTCCATAAGGCAGGTATATATGCTCAGGACGAGTGGAATACGACCGAATCTTTCAAGCTCACTTACGGTCTCCGTCTCGACGGTCTCTTCTTCGATAATGGCGACCTCATGACAAACAGCAAGATTCTTGCTCTCGACTACATCGGAAAGGACGGACAGACCCGTAATATTGATACAGGAAAGTGGCCGACTGCCAATGTCACCGTATCTCCACGTGTAGGATTCAACTGGGATATCACTGAGGACAGAAGCCTCACTCTCCGCGGAGGTACAGGTTTCTTCTCAGGACGTCTTCCGCTCGTGTTCTTCACCAACATGCCTACAAACTCAGGTATGGTGCAGTATCAGGCGCAGATCAACGCCAAGAATCTTGAGAAGATGTTCGGAAAGGATGCGGACGGAAACCCTCTCTACACAATGGACGTATTCAAGGGCGGTCTCGTGACTGACGCTAACGGAAAGGCTACTACTCAGGCTCTTCTCGACAAGCTCATAGCAATGGGTTATCCTTCTACAATTTCTCCTGAGGAGGGAGCGGTTCCTTCATCAATCTCTGCAGTGGATCCTAAGTTCAAGATGCCTCAGGTATGGAAGACTTCCATTGCTATGGACTATAAGTTCCCGACTTCATTCCCATTCTCCATCACAGCTGAGGGTATCTTTAACAAGACTATCAACGGTGTGACAATATCAGACTGGAGCATGATGCCTGTGAACGGATTTGCAAGATTCAACGGTGCGGACTCACGTCCTGTCTATCCTGCAAACTTCAGAACCGGTACAAAGGCATTTGTTCTTGAGAATACAGACAAGGGATACGGATATTCGGCTAACGTGACTGTAAACATGGCTCCAGTCGAGGGTCTCAGCCTCATGGCCGCTTACACTCACACAGCTTCCAAGGAACTTACGGGTATGCCTGGTTCCGCTGCCGAGTCGGCATTCACTTATGTTCCTACATCAGAAGGTCCTAACAATATCAAGCTTCACAACTCCCAGTATGTCACTCCTGACCGTGTAGTTGCATCTGCAACTTACAGCGACAAGGCAGACAACCATTTCAGCCTTATCTATGAGGCATGGAGAGGTGGCTACAACTACTCTTACATGACTGTCAATGACATGAACGGTGACGGTTATAACTACGATGCTCTTTATATTCCTACAGACCAGCAGGTTGCAGACAAGGAGTTCCGTTTCGCTTCTGAGGATGATGCAAAGCGTTTTATGGACTATGTCCATAATGACAAGTATCTCAGCAAGCATCAGGGTGAGTATGCTGAGGCTTACAGCGTATATTCTCCATGGGTACACAGGCTGGACTTCAGCTACAAGCATGACTTCAAGGTGCGTATAGGCAACTCTGTGAACAAGCTTCAGCTCAGTGTCGATTTCAAGAACATCCTCAATCTGCTTAACTCTCAGTGGGGTGTCAGCAAGTATATGAATCTGGACCTCGTGGAGGGACGTATTCTCAAGTATGAGGGTGCAGACGCAGAAGGCTATCCGGTATTCTCTACTCCGTCAGCTGTTCATGCAAACACTCAGACTTTCGTGCCTAACGTGTCAATCGGACAGTGTTGGTATGCTTCAGTGGGAATAAAGTATATGTTTAACTAATTCATTGCGGAAATATTATGAAACTTAGATATTTATTCTCAATCATACTTTCATCTCTCCTCTTCTTCTCAGCTTGTGAGGAGCAGGTAACAGATTCTTGGGACAACATCAAGCTTTCTCAGACATATCTTTCTATTGCTGAGGAGGGCGGCTCTGCAACTCTTACAGTTACGGCTACCGAGGACTGGGAGTTCGTAGTTGACGATGTATGGCCAGAGGTAATCAAGAGAGACAAGGAGGGAAATGTAGAGTCTTCGACTCCATCATGGCTTGCTGCCGACAAGATGTCAGGCGGCCAGGGTGAGACCAAGGTTACTTTCTCTGCCGAGGCTACAACAAGCGGCCGTGAGCTCGAGCTCAAGATCAAGGCTGGCGAGAACACTCAGTTCGTAAGAGTACGTCAGGGTTCGATGACTGTTACAGAGGCAACAGTTGCCGAAATCATCGCAGGACCAGAGGGTAAGCTCTATCAGGTTACCGGTATCTGTACAGCAATTGCGAACACCACCTATGGCAACTGGTATCTCAAGGACAGCTCAACTGACCAGCAGCTCTACATCTACGGAACAGTTGACGGATCAGGAAAGTACGATTGGTCAAGCTTCAACATCGAGGTTGGTGACGAGGTTACAGTTCAGGGTTCATACGTTCTTTACGGAGGAAACACTCCTGAGTTCGTTGACGCAACATTCATCAGCGTGAGCAAGTCTCTTGTAAAGGTTATTACCGAGCCTGCTATGGTTGCCAAGGATGGCGGCGAGCTTGAGGTAAAGGTAGCTTACAAGGGCGCTGGCGTATTCCCTACAGTCCCAGAGGAGTACAGGTCTTGGGTTTCTATCGTCGACATGCAGAGCAAGCCGGGTGAGCCTACCAAGATCGAGCCTAACCCAGCTGATACTGCATTGGTGAAGATCTCGGTTGCTGCAAATCCAGGTGGTCCGCGTGCTGCTGAAGTCATTATGGCGTCTGGTTCTTCAAGCGTATCATATTCATTCGAGCAGGACGGTGCACTTCTTCAGATTGAGGACGGCTATTATGCGCTCATAGCAAACAATGCGGGAGCATATGTAGCTGCATGTCCGCTTCCAGCAGAGAAGACATATGGATATCTCGGAGTAGCAGAGGCGACAGCTACAGTTGCTCCTGGTACATCAGCCTTCTATTTCGCTGCTGTTGAGGGCGGTTATACCATCCAGGACCTCGAAGGAAGATATTATTACCAGAAGGGTACATACGACAGCTTCAATGTATCCGCAGAACTTCCTGCAAGCGGTCATATCTGGACTCTCATCGCAAATGAGGATGGTACAGTGAAGATTCTCAACTCAGAGGTAAAGAAGTTCATCCAGTATGACACCAATTACGACTCTTGGGGATCATATGCTACAGCTAAGGGAATCATGCCAGCACTCGTTTCCGCTGTTGCGCCAGTAATTGCAGATGGCAAATACTATATTGAGGTATCTGCCGGTGTCGCTACTCCTCTTGATGCGAGCAAGACATATGGCTATGTTAATGTTGCTGATAAGGCAGCGGCAAATGCTTTCACATTCACTTTCACAGACGGTGAAGGCTACACCATCTGCGACTCAAACGGAAGATACTATTATCAGAAGGGTAGTTACAACAGTTTCAATCTTGATGCAAATCCTTCTGAGGGACAGTACTGGAGTATCATCCCACAGGAGGATGGCACAGTGAAGATCCTCAACCGTTCAGTTAACAAGTGGTGGCAGTATTCTACTTCATACTCATCATTTGGCTCATATGACAAGCCGCAGGATGGCGCAGAACTTCCTAAGCTTGTTCCAGCTGAGTAATTGACCACTTCATGCTTCTTTCAGGCGGCCCCAGGGTCGCCTGATTCGTTATAAAAAAAAGAAAAAATTATAAAATTTAGAAAAATCTGCATGCTGAATACAGAAAATCTGCATTGCCATATATGAAATCTCTTGATTTTTTCCCATTTTTGTGGGGAGTGAAAGGGGAAATGCAGCATAAATTTTAATTGCCGTCAATGGCTATGTTTAACTTTAAAATTAAAATTTATGCAAGCAGATTTCAGGTATGCAGACTTGATGAATGACGATGTCTTCAAACTGGTTTTCGGTCAGGAGTCAAGCAAGGATGTGATGATTGAGTTTCTCAATCGGGTGATTACGGACAGGGTTATTGTCGATCTGGACTTTATGGACAAGGAAATGAAGTCCATGGATCGTAACAGAAAGGATTCTGTCTACGATATGTTCTGTAAGACGGATGATGGTTCAAGGATAGTTGTGGAGGTCCAGCGGAGGAAGCAGGATAGCTATATAGAAAGGACTCTGTATTATTCCACTTTCCAGATCCATAATCAGGTAGATGCTGGCAGGGATAGTTATGCGTTCTGTCCTGTTTACCTGATCAGCATATTGGACTTCAATATTGATGAGAATCGGGGAAATCCGGATGTCAAGACGGTTTATCGTTTGTATGAGGAGGATAGGCATAATCTTTTGACGGATAAGCTTACCTTGATTTATCTGGAGTTGGCGAAATTCAATAAAAAGATTGAAGAACTGGATGGCGATGTGTTGGAAGGCTTTTATTTTTGTCTGAAGAACATGCATTGTCTTGATGAGTGTCCGGATGTGCTTGAGCATGGAATTTTCAAGAGGATGTTCGATATATCCGAGTTGATAAAGATGGATGAAGTTACACGTTCTAAAGTATTGATGAAAATGACAACAGAAAGGGATTTGAGAAATCAGATGGCTTATGCCAGGAAAGAGGCCATAGCTGAAGGTCTGGCTGAAGGGCGTGAAAGAGGACTTGCTGAAGGAAGGGCTGAAGGACTTGCTGAAGGAAGAGCAGAAGGAAGGGCTGAAGGAAGGGCAGAAGGAAGGATAGAGGGAAGGATAGAGGGAAGGACAGAAGGGTTGGCCGAAGCTGCTGGAAAAATGTTGGCATCAGGAATGACGCGGGAGACAATCGCTGAAATTCTTGAATTGCAGGTTGCTGAATTGGATGAGATGCTTCAATAGGCGTCTTATGTAGGATAAGAGATTGAGGGTGACTAATACTTTTAGCCACCCTCTTGTTGTTTTTCCCTTCTGGCATACTATTGCAAAAGTGAAGAGTGATAATTATATTTGCAGGTTCATGGTTTGAATATATCTATCAATAAACAAGACATTATGAAACTCAGAAATCTTATCATTTCATCCTTTGCTGCACTTGCTGCCATGGTGGCGTGTCAGCCTGAAGGAGAAGAAGTCGGTGGGCTTACCATCGAACTCGACAAGACGGACCTTGCTTTTCCTGTGGAAGGAAAAGTTGAGACTGTCAGTCTTACAGCAACTCAGGACTGGTTCACTGAGATCCTTTATTCTGAAGGAGCTGAGGATTGGATTCAGCTCGATCCTGAGACAGGCTCAGCTTCCGCACAGCAGCAGAAAGTGACTGTTACGGCGCTCCCGAACACCGCCGGATATGACAGAAGTGCTCAGGTCAAGTTCTCTATAGGAATGCGCAGCAAGTATCTCCAGGTCACTCAGCCTGGAGCGAAAGGTTCAGCAGACAATCTGATTGTTTATTTCAATGACTTTGACAAGGAACTTGCTACCCAGACATATGGCAACGACGGTAACAAATGGCCTTATATAGACCAATTCGACGGTTGGAAGAACGAGACAGGTACAGGTGTAGCCAATATCGAGTATGTCGGTGGCGGAATGTCTGCCAGAAATAACGCAAACTCAGATAGTCAGTATTCGGATTATGCCGGTTCCGGAAAGAACAATCTTCTTTTCAGCACGAACAATTATTTTGCTATCAAGAATATTTCTCTTGGCTCTGAGAAAAACTATACCATAAGTTTTGGAACGGAAAAATATGCCGGTGAGGGTGATAATACTTTTGTTCCTGCTGAATTTCATGTATATGTCAGTGCGGACGCTGCAAAGTGGGTACCTCTTTCGTATGAGTTCCCGGGTGAGTTCAAGAATGGAAGGTGGGATGTCGCTTCTTCGACATTTACCCTTCCTGAAGGCACATCTGTTCTTCATCTTTATTTCAAGTCTGATCTTGCAGGAGGCCATAGAATCGATGACCTCAAGCTTGTGATTTCGGAGACTGCCGGAACAGCAATAGATTTTGCAGCGGGTGAAGAATTTGAAATAGGTGGCAGCGGTTCCGGTGGGCAGGTGACCCCTCCATCAGAGATTACAGATGTAACAGTAGCCGAATTTAATGAGAAAGAAGTCAGTACATCAGTATGGTATAGACTTACTGGTACTGTAGGTGGCCCTATCAATGCCCAATATGGCAATTTCGACCTCAGCGACCAGACAGGTAAGGTCTTTGTATACGGTATCAGCAACTGGGAGAATTACAGTTCAATGGTAAAACTTGGTGGTACAGTGACTGTAGTCGGTACACGTGGCGACTATCAAGGCAAGATAGAAGTCCTCAATGGATACATAGAGGCTTACGATGCAAGTACTGAGACGGGAGATGATGAACAAGTTCCCGGTGAATCAGGAGAATATGACCCACAAGGCATTACATGGACGCTTGGTGCAAATGCATATGATAAGACATCAGGTAATAATGCTCAACATGGTGTTGTGAATGGTGTGAATGTTGCCAATCTTCTCAAGATAGGTACAGGTTCAAAAACAGGAGATGCAACTCTTCATGTACCGGCTGGAACAGAGAAGATAGGTTTCTATGCAATTGCCTGGAATGGCAAGACTGCTCAGGTTAAGTTCACCATAGATGGAACAGAACTTACTACAATCCAACCTGCTTCCAACACAGGTGCGGCAGGTAATCCTCCTTATACAATTACAGTGACCGACAACGATTACTTTGTAATCGACATGCCATCAACTGAAGCTGTTGATATCAAGGTGGAGACTATTGATCCGGCAAACGGCCGTGTACTCTTCATCAGACTTGAGGCGAATCCGGAGGCTGAAGGTGGTGAAGTCACTCCTCCGGAAGGAGGCGAGACACCGGAGCCTGGCACAATCACATCTATCGCTGGTGTGCTTGCTCTTGGCTCAGGTGCGACGATTCCAACTGGTACCACAATTGAAGGTGTAGTCATTTCTAACATGGCCCTGAACAACCTTACTTCGAAGAAGGGAATGTATGTTCAGGATGAGACAGGTGCCCTTCAGTTCTATCTTGCAGCTAACCACGAGTTCGCATTCGGTGATAAGGTGCAGATGGACCTTGGCGGCTCAACTGTCGGTGCATATAACGGAGCAGTCCAGATAAGCGGTCTGGAGCTGGCGAAGATTACCAAGATTTCTTCAGGGAATGAGGTAACTCCTAAGACAGTGTCTATCGATGACTTCCTTGCAAACAAATACGAGGGCCAGTATGTGGCGATCGAAGGCGTCCAGGTGGCAGAGACGGATCTTACCAAGACTTTCGTTACTGGTGGAGCTCACACAAGCATCAATATGGAAACTGCTGATGGCAAGAAATTCGTGGTGTTCTCATCTAAGTACGCAACTTACGGAGCAGATACAGTGCCTCAGGGATCTGGTACTATCAAGGGCATATCCTCAATCAACAACGGCAACCTGCAGATTATCTTTGCTCAGACATCGGACTATGCTGGCCTTACCGGCGAGCGTTTCGGAGCTGGCTCCGGTGAAGTTACTCCTCCGGAAGGCGGAGACCAGGGCGGTGAGACTCCTGAGCCTTCAGGCCCAGTCGTAGCAACTGTGGCTGAGTTCCTTGCTGCAGCAGAGGGTGATACCATATATCAGCTTACCGGTGTAATCAGCAGCGTGGCAAATACTGAATATGGTAATTTCTATCTTGATGATGAAACAGGTTCAGTCTACATCTATGGCCTCTGCAGCCCTACGGGAGAGCAGAAATATTGGGCAGCCTCAGGTGCAAAGGTAGGTGATACAATCACAGTCCAGACTGTACGTACGTCATATAATGGCACTCCACAGGGTAAGAATGCAATCTTTGTATCTCTTGTTCCTGGTGAACCTGCTCCAGAGCCTGAAATACCGGAAGGCGCAACAGTGGCATCAGTTACGTTCTCCGCACTTGGATATGCAAATGCGGAGGAGGTAGATGGAAAGCCGATCAAGGTTGATGATAACATCTCGCTGTTGTTCAGCCAAGGGACAGCAGGAAATGCTACTGCATACTATGATAACGGGAATGCGATACGTATGTATCAGGGAGGTTCTACACTTGATGTAAATGCCGGCAACAGTAAGAAGATTGTGTCTATTGAATTGACATTTGCGCAGAATCATTATTATCTTGCACCGGATAGTGGTGAGCTTTCTGCAGAATCGGCTGTCCGTACTTGGACTGGAGAAGCATCTACTGTTAAGTTTACTTCTACCGGTACTGATAAAAATCATCGTGCATACATAAGCGCAATTAAGGTGATATATAAGTAAGAGTAACCTGACTTTCTTTTCAGGCGGCCCAAGGGTCGCCTGATTTTTTGTGGTGTTGCAAAAGTGCTGACTGATAATTATATTTGTGGGTTCAATCCTGTTGTGAAAATGATTATCAGATCCATAATGAAAATATTTGCAGCGGTGGCTATGCTTTGCCTGCTTTCTTCTGCTTCGTGTGCTCCTGAAGAAGAGGTCGTGACGGAGTTGGAAGTCTCTATCAGGACCAGCCATGCCGATGCAGCTGCAGGAAGCGCATTTCTGGATATAAGGTGTGCTGGACAGTGGCAGCTTTCTCTTGAGTTTGAGGAAGATACTGAACCTTGGGCTACCTTGAGCGTATATTTCGGAGAAGGTGACAAGAAGAATGCTTACCTCAGTTGGGAAGCGAATCAGGCTGATGTGGCCAGGACTCTTCGCATCGTGCTTGCCTGTGGTGGAGAGACAGCCGAGTGTCTGTTCACCCAGCAGGCTAAAGGCGTGAATCCCGACCCGGACCCGGTCCCTGACAGGGTAGAGGTGGATGTGACAAAGATGAATTGGATGGAACTTCCTGCTATGGATGATCCTTCTCTGAGTTATTATACCCATAGCTTCGACATGAATGGCAAGAGATACCGCAATTATTCATTCGGCTGGAGTCAGAAGGATCTTGTGGCGGTCTGGGTAGCATATCCTTTATGCAGATTTTATACAAATGGAAGTGTAGGGAGGACTGAGGCCTGGGCCTTGGACCCCCATCTGGATGACCGTTCTTCAGCCCCGTTCGGCGGATATGGAGATGACTACGACAGAGGACATCAGCTCCCTTCAGCAGACCGTCAGTGTTGTTATCAAGCCAATGCACAGACTTACTATGGGACGAATATGACGCCACAGGAACCTATGCTCAACCAGAAGGGCTGGGCTACATTTGAAGGCAATGTGAGGAACTGGGCAAACGCCTCTGATACAGCCTACGTCGTGACCGGATGCATTGTGGACAAGCCCAAGGGGTATACGACAGATTCCTTTGGGAAGGAGATGACAGTGCCGTCCGCCTATTTCAAGGCCGTCCTGCTATACAGCAAGTCATCAACCTTTTCACAATGGAGTGCTGCTGCGTTCTATTATGAGAACAAGCCTTACTATGGAGGGCTTACCAAAAATCATTCGATGTCCATAGATGCGCTTGAGGAGATGACAGGCATAGACTTCTTTGTAAATCTTAAGGATAAGTTAGGCGAGACTGAAGCAGCAAGGATTGAGGCTCAGGATCCCCGGAATTCAAATGTGTGGTGGTAAGCAATTATATATAAATGAAAAAGATAGCTGTATTTTTTGCGGCGCTCATCCTGCTATGCACAGGCGCCGATGCCCAGAAGAAGGGCGCAAGGAATTATGTCGTAGGATTCTATAACCTTGAGAATCTCTTCGACACCTACAACGATCCGGCAAAGAATGACGAGGAGTTCCTTCCGGAAGGAAAGAACAAGTGGACTGAAGCGAAATATCAGAAGAAGCTTCAGAACATGGCCAAGGTCATCAGATCCATGAAGGAGGAGAACGGCGCATGGCATGCTTTGCTTGGAGTGTCAGAGATTGAGAACCGCCTTGTTCTTGAAGACCTCGTGATGGAGCCTCAGATTGCCGAGGCCAATTATCAGATTGTCCATTATGACGGTCCGGACAGACGTGGAGTGGATGTGGCATTGCTTTACAAGCCGGAAGTGTTCACCTTCCTTGACAGCGAGTCCATCCCGTTCACATTTGAAGGCAGTTCGATTGATTTCATCATGAATCAGGAACAGAAGGATTATTTCAAGACACGTGACATCCTCATGGTTCATGGCCTGATTGATGGTGAGCACTTTGCCATATATGTGGCCCATCTTCCTTCACGTGCCGGAGGAAAGAAGGGCGGCAACCAGCTTCGTGACAGAGGTGGTGAGATCATGTACAATCATGCCATGATGATGCAGGAGAAGTATCCGGGCATCAAGATCATCTGCATGGGAGACATGAACGACAATCCTACTGATCCGTCCATGGCCGAGTATCTCCATGGAAAGGAATTCAGGGAGGATGTGACAGACAAGGATTTTTATTCACCATTCACTGCTATGCTCAAGGCAGGCTTCGGCTCTCTTGCATATCAGGGTGTGTGGAGCATCTATGACCTGCTGCTGGTCAATAACTCGCTTGCAAATCCTCAGGATGGAACATTCGGCCTCAGGCAGCTTCATAAGAAGGGATATTATGGACGTGTATATAACCCTAAGTTCCTGACCAATCAGAAGGGTCAGTACAAAGGTACTCCGTTCAGAACCTTCTCCAACGGATCGTTCATCGGAGGCTATAGCGACCATTATCCGACTTACATTGTAATAACAAAATAGATTGCCGGTCAAGCCGGCAATGACGAATGGTCACCCCGGCAATGACGAATGGTCAACCCGGCAATGACTACATGTTGTTTATCCCGTCATCCCCGGCTCGACCGGGGATCTAAAACAGATAATAAATGATAAAGAAAGCACTATTATTCATCGCGGCGCTGCTTTGCTCTTTTGCCCTCTTCGCTCAGAGGAGCGACTGGGGTGGAGTCAAGGGTACGGTTGTCAACCGTGCCGGCAGGGCCCCTATCGCGGACGCTGCCCTCACGCTCTCGCAGAACGGCGAGACCGTAGCAACGGCAGTTTCTGACGCGGAAGGCCGCTTCCTCATGGAAGACCTTCCAAACGGAATGTATGACCTGACCATCAAGGTGAACGGA
>JAZSEQ010000019.1:0-12700 GCA_045531765.1 Candidatus Cryptobacteroides sp.
ATCTTCATCCTGGAGGGCTGCGGCACAATCCTCGAAAAGGAACCAGGGGCGGAATTGACAGGCAGAGCCGTTGGTGAAGGCGACTGTCTGTACTGCCCCAAGGGCCATACACATAGTCTGATGAATACATCGGCGGAGGGCGACCTTGTGTTTTATGCGGTCGTGCCGAAGCAGTAGATACGGAAAAGAATGAAACGGTTGCTTTTTGTTTTCTGCTCTGCGTTGGCCATGTCTTGTTCTCATGGCGGGACCGAGAAGCTGCTGAAGGAGTTAGATGCGCTTGTTGAAAACAGGCTTGACATATATGCCGAATATGAAGCCGGCCTGCAGAGTGTGAAGGACAGTCTGGCTCTGGTAGTGTCACATGAGGATAAATGGGCGTTGGCAGACCGGCTATATGACTCTTATGCCTATTTCAATCTGGATTCGGCAGTGACATATCTGGGTCTCCAGAAAAAGTATGCCCGTTCTCTCAGGCAGGAATATCTGACTGCCTTGAATGAAGTTCAGGTCATGGCGTACAGACATAATGAAGCCACGGCGGAAAGTATATTCCTGTCTTTGGATACACTGCAGGTGGGGCGGTTGGGATTGCGGAGAGAGTATTATTATGGAGGCATTGTCCTATATTCAAATATAAAGAGCAGCAGTCATCTGTCCGCGGAAATTGTCGAAGAAAAACTTTCATGCTTCAGGAAACTGTACATTTCTGTTGATTCAACCTCTTCTTTCGCCCAACGAAATCTTGCCTTACTCTACAAGGACGGTGGAGAATATGAAGAGGCTCTGGAAATTCTTGAACGTATTGCCTCTGTTGCTACCGATGCTCATGAAAAGTCGTTCATAGCATTCAGCCAGTCAAATATATATGAGAGGCTGGGAGATATGGAAAAAAGAGAGGAAGCACTGATCAGGTCTGCTGCCAATGACATAAGAAGTTCTGTCAGGACCTATCTGTCCCTGTATAACCTTGCCCTGATACAGTACGAAGAGAAGTCCCTTAAAAGAGCCAATCTCTATATCTCAGCCAATATGACCGATGCAATCGCAGGCGGATTCAATACACGAATGATAGATGCCGGCACTTCTCAGATGATTATAGCCGAGGCGACCAGAGATGTGGAGAGAAAAAGGATTGTATGGCTCCTGGTAGCCTTGGGCTGTATTTTTGCTCTTCTTGTGCTGGCGTTTGTCCTGCTCATAAACAATCTTCGCCATGCCCGGAGACTTAAGAGGATAAAGAATATGCTTCTTGGGGTGAACTCGAGACTGAAGACTGCCAACTCTGACCTGAAACTTGCAAACAAGATAAAGGACAGTTATGTATTCAGCTACATGGAGCTTTCCATCAATTATCTCCGTAAACTGGAGGATTCCAGGCGGGAAGTGAGGTCGAGAGCGAAGGCGGGCGGTTTGGATGCTGTGCTGAAGTATCTGCGCTCACCGTTGGATATATATGAAGAGTACAAACGTTATTATAAGGTCTTCGACGAGGCTTTCCTCGGCATTTTCCCTGATTTCAGAGAGAAGGTGAACTCTCTGCTCAAGGAAGACTCGCGATTCCCGGTTTCGGAAGAACCGGTTCTCTGCACGGAACTCAGACTGCTCGCGGCCATAAGACTCGGCATTACCGAGAGCGGGAAAATTGCCACTTTCCTTAATTGTGCGCCCACTACGGTATATACCTACAGGACGCGTTTGAAAAGGGCTGCCATTTGTCCAAAAGAAGAATTTGAGGCTATTATATCCACTCTGTAGTCTAGATTTTGATATATATCAAATGTTTGCGATAGTCGCAGAAAATCATCGATACAAAGAGTGTATTGATGATTTTTGCTTTTAATGGCATTGTGTATGACCTAGATTTTGTTGCGCGCCTGTGAAATTGCGTCCTTTATATAGTAAATTTGCCTAACTGACTTGAATTAACACTAATCCAACTGATATGAAGCGCACAATTTTTCTGGTGACAGTTTTGTCATTCCTTCTCATGGGGGGGGCTTGCTCTAAACAATCTTCGCCGGAGGCTCTTGAACTGAAATCTGTCTCGGCCGAGACTTTTACATCCAATGGCGGTGTCGGAACCATCGAGGTCAACCGTAAGGACGTTCAGGCGGAATCTACGCAGCCGGACTGGCTTAAGGTTTCTGTCTTTGAATCAACAATCCTGTTCAACGTCTGGTCAAATTCTTCTGATCAGGAGAGAACCGGCAGCGTCCTGATTCGTGCAGAGGGTTCGCCTGATCTTTCAGTTACTGTTTCCCAGGCAGCATTCCATGGAATCAATGTTACACCGACCTCGTTGACATTCTCTGACACGCAGCAGGAGCAATCTGTTGCAGTCGTCGCGTCCGGAGAGTTCAGCATCGAATTTACCGAAAACCCTTCAGAAGTATTTTCTTACGAAGTCATAAATAACAATCTTGTCAAATTCAGCGTATCCAAGGCTCAAGGACGCGAAAACATTGCAGGAAGAGCAATCATTTCGTTGGCGGACGAAAGCGAGTCGGCAGTAATCTCACTATATCTTCCAAAGAAGTCTGTATACGACTATCTTCTTGGTACATGGGAGGTTACTAACAATAGTGCAGCATCAAGGTATCCGATGACATTCAAGATCAAGGAGTCCCAGTCCTCATATTTTGTTTATCTCGACGCTCCTGGCATCAAGGACTTCCCTTTCGTAGCGGAGTTCATCAACGGCAATGTCAAGATAAACACAGCCCAGGAGATGGGAAATGACGGCGTTACCTATTATAACATGCACTTCAATGGGCCTATCAATGGTCAAGGTACTTATATATTCAATACCCCGGGTAGAGTCGCTGTAGAAGCAGTACCGGTTTTTGACGAAGCAACCGGGAAGATATCGCTGACCTTTACAGATAATGGACAGGGTATGGGATCAGTCGCCAGAGATATGGTATTCTGGTGCGGAAAGAAATACTGGAGTTTCGAATCTCAGGTCGCAGCTTACACCAATCTTACCCTTCAGAAGTCATACGTAGAATAATCATCGTGTATGAAAAAGTTATTTATACTGCTGTTGTCATTGTTTTTTGCGCATACCATTCTTGCGCAGACAATCAGCGTGTCCGGTGTTGTCACAGACCGCGCCGGACTGCCGGTGGCAGGAGCTGTCGCTATTGTACAAGGTAGCACTACCAATGCAGTAGTGACGGACTTGGATGGAAAGTATACTCTACTCAATGTGCAGGCTTCCGCATCGATAGAGGTATCGTGCCTTGGTTATCAGACTGAGGTGAAACCCGCAGCTAAAAAACTGGATTTCGTTCTGAGTGAAAGTACTGAATTCCTCTCAGAAGCCGTCGTGACCGGCATGACAAGAACAGACAAACGTCTCTTCACAGGAGCAACCGATCAGATCTCAGCCAACGACATGAATATCAGCGGCATCGGAGATGTCAGCCGCAGCCTTGAGGGAAGATCTGCAGGTGTGTCTGTTCAGAACGTGTCAGGTACTTTCGGCGCAGCGCCTAAGATCCGAGTCCGTGGTGCAACATCAATCTTCGGTGATTCAAAGCCTCTTTGGGTTGTGGATGGCGTCATAATGGAAGACGTCGTGGAGGTGGATGCCACTTCTCTTTCTTCCGGCGACGCTACAACCCTTATCAGTTCTGCCATTGCCGGATTGAATGCTGATGACATTGAAAGTTTCCAGATTCTCAAGGATGGTTCAGCCACATCCATTTATGGAGCCCGGGCTATGGCAGGCGTCATTGTCGTCACGACAAAGAAAGGCACTCCCGGCAAGGCTCAGGTAAGATATTCCGGCGAGTATACAATGAGGCTCATACCGACCTACTCTGAGTTCAACATCATGAACTCACAGGAGCAGATGACCGTCTATAAGGAAATGTTCAACAAGGGCTGGCTCAACTATTCCGATGTCGTGTTTGCGTCCTCAAGCGGAGTATACGGAAAGATGTCGCAGCTTATCAACACATACAATCCCGAGACTGAAAGCTTCATGGTAGAGAACACTGAGGCCGGACGCAATGCATATCTCCGTAAGGCAGAATACCGCAATACAGACTGGTTCAAAGTGCTTTTCCGCAATTCCGTGCAGCACAACCACTCTATCAGCATGTCTTCAGGAACAGAAAAGGGCAGCTACTATGCGTCTTTGGGTGCCTTGGTGGATCCGGGCTGGACTATGCAGAGCAAGGTGAACCGTTATACGGCCATGTTCAATTCATCCCAGAAGATATTGGACGATTATGTCACATTGAACGTAATCGGCAACGCATCATATCGCCAGCAGAGAGCTCCCGGAGCATTGTCATCCAAGGTCGACGCCGTGTACGGAACTGTCAGCCGTGATTTTGACATAAATCCGTTTTCTTATGCGCTGAATACATCAAGAACTCTGGATCCTGACGAATACTACACCCGTAATTACGCTCCATTCAACATAATAAATGAATTGGACAAGAACTATATGGACCTTGATGTGGTAGACACCAAATTCCAGGGAGAGATCAAGATACGGCCATTCAAGGCGCTTGAGATAAGTGCTTTGGGTTCCGTGCGATATCAGATCTCCTCTACCGAGCATAATATAAAGGAAGGATCCAATCAGGCGGAAGCATACAGGGCAAACGGTTCCATGATGATTACGAATTCCAATCCGTTCCTGTATGACAACCCTGATCTTCCTGCTGTAGATCCATATCCGATTCTCGAGCAGGGAGGTATCATGATCCGTAACACATACAATGCATTGAGCCTGGATGGACGTATCTCAGCAAATTACAATGACGTATTTGCCGGGAAACATATAGTTTCGGCTTATGGAGCGATGGAAATCAATGCTCTGAACAGACATTCGACTTCATTTACAGCATGGGGTCTGCAGTATGATGCCGGAGAAATTCCTTTCTACACTCTTGATCTTTTCAAGAGCCAGCTGGAGGACAACAGCTACTACTATAGCATGAGCAATTCGCGTGAGAGGAATATCGCTTTCGCTACAACAGCATCATATTCCTACGACTACAGGTATACCCTCAACGGAACATTCCGTTATGAAGGCTCAAATCGTCTAGGACGCTCAAGGTCAGCACGTTGGTTGCCTACATGGAATATTTCAGGAAAGTGGTCCGTGGATCAGGAGGATTTCTTCACCCACCTGCGTCCTGCGCTCTCAAGCCTGAACTTACGTGCCTCATACTCGCTCACAGCAGACCGCGGACCTGCATGGGTAAATAACTCCACCGTTCTTATCTATTCAGGCAATCCATGGAGAGGAAAGACAGAAATCATGGAGTCTGCCTTCCATATCAGCGCAGTCGAGAACTCCGAGCTGACATACGAGAAAAAGCATGAGTTCAATATAGGACTTGATGCCGGCTTCATCGATGACAGAATCCTGTTCTCGATGGATGCATATACAAGAAACAACTTTGACCTTATCGGACAGGTGGTGACATCAGGTATGGGTGGAGTTGTAAATAAATATGGTAACGTCGCTTCCATGAAGTCTTCCGGTGTTGAACTGTCGCTCACTACGAAGAATTTTGACAAGAAAGATTTCAAGTGGACCACCAACTTTATCTTCTCAAAGATGAAGAACGAGGTCACCGACCTTAAGACTACCCTCCGAACCATTGACTATCTGACAGGTTCGGGCTATTCGATGCAGGGATATCCGCGTGGAGCTATGTTCTCGCTTCAGTTCATGGGGCTCAACGACGAGGGTATTCCTACCTTCCTTAACGAGAAAGGTGAACTTACGTCTACGGGCATCAATTTCCAGGGCACCGGAGATTCAACCTTCCTTAAATACGAAGGCACAATCGACCCTACCATAACCGGTAGCTTCGGAAACATGTTTAAATACAAGAATTTCACTCTTAATGTATTCATGACTTATTCATTTGGCAATGTGGTACGTCTGAACCCTGTTTTCTCAAACAGATACTCAGACCTGACTGCAACTCCAAGGGAATTTGCTGACAGATTCATCAATCCGGGTGACGAAAAGTACACAGACATTCCTGTGATTGCAAGTGCACGACAGAACCGCGACATAAACAACCTTTATGTCGCATACAGTGCATACAACTACTCTACTGCAAGAGTCGCAAAGGGTGATTTCATCAGACTCAAGGAGATTTCACTCTCATATGACCTACCAAGGAAAGCGGTCGAGAAGATAAAGCTGTCTTCGCTTTCATTCAAGCTTCAGGCGACCAACCTGGCTCTCCTGTACGCTGACAAACGTCTGAACGGTCAGGATCCGGAGTTCTTCAATTCCGGCGGTGTGGCTGTCCCTATGCCTAAGCAATTTACATTAACCTGCCGTATAGGTTTCTAATTTATTGATTATGAAAAGATTATCTTTAATAATAATTTCATTTCTCCTTTTGTCATCATGTAATGACTTTCTCGACGTCCTGCCGGACAATCGTGCGGAGATAAATACGGTAGACAAGGTTGCCAAGCTATTGACTTCCGCTTATCCTAACCGTACATATGCTCGTTGGCTGGAGATGTCTTCAGACAATATAGATGATATGGGTGAAGACAACCCGAATGGTGGTGAATTCATGCACCAGCAGGCATATTGGCAGCATAGCACTATCGGAGATAACGAAAGTAATGTAAACCTATGGCAGAACTATTACAGTGCCATCGCAACTGCAAATACAGCACTTGAGGCAATCGAAGAGATGGGTGAGCCTAAGGAGTTGCTTCCCTACAAGGGCGAAGCTCTTATGTGCCGTGCCTATGCACATTTCTGCCTGACAATGGTGTATTGCCTCCCCTATCATCCGGATCATGCCGACGAATATCTTGGAGTCGTCTATATGGAAAAGCCAGAGACTACGCTCAATCCAGAATACACACGCAGTTCCTTGGGATATTGCTATGAAATGATTGAAAAGGATATTGAGGAGGCGCTGCCGCTTCTTGACGACGAGGCTTATAGTGTGCCGAAATATCATTTCAACCGCTTGGCAGGCTACGCCTTCGCAACACGATTCTATATAAGCTGCATGAAGTGGGAGAAGGCGGTCAAGTGTGCCGACTATGTGCTTGGCAGCAATCCTTCAATCATGCTCAGGGACTGGAATGCGACAAGCGCCTTGGCATATAACTATGGAACCCGTACTATGGATTACATCGATCCGGTACATAAGTTCAATCTTCTGATGATTCCACTTTATTCAGGAAATGGTTCAATATTCCAGGCCTGGTCTGCGGCAGGTGCTAAATACACCCACAACAACAGAGTGTGCAAGACAGAGACTTACAGGTCGAAGCGCCCGATGGGCGGAAGTTTTGACAGATGGAAGGCAAGCACCATGCAGAATGTATATATCCATCCACCTTTCACATGGGATGACAATGTGACCAACAAGGTTTTCATGCCTAAATGGCCATCTCAGTGGGAAGTCGTAAATGCAGTGTTAGGCACCGGTTACAGCCGTTCTACAATGGTGGCATTCACAACCAATGAGTGTCTTCTCAACCGTGCGGAAGCTTACATTCATCTTAAGCAGTATGACAAGGCGGCTTCAGACCTGAATGCATGGAACAGGTCGATCTTCAAGGTCGGAACTGACGGTATAGTGGATCTTACAAGGGACCGCATAAACGATGTGTACGGAAATCCTGAGTCACCTGCATATATTGCTGAATACACGACCGAAGCTCCTACATCCAGAAAGGCTCTTCATCCTCATGGCTTTATCGTTGAAGATGGCGAACAGGAACATTTCATCCAATGTCTTCTTTACTGCAGACGCATCGAGACATTGGGAGATGGCTTGAGATGGTGTGACGTCAAGCGCTATGGAATCACAGTAGACAGATTCGATGACACCAACTATATAGACGAGACTACCACCGGCTATGTCGTAAGTGAGACCCTGCCTTACAATGACCTTCGCCGGGCTCTTCAGATTCCAGCGGATGTCATTGCTTCCGGCATCACCCCGAACCCTACAGGCGAGGATGCTCCGCAGCATCCGTTCAGACAATTTTAAGCGGAGGAGAAAAGTATGAATAAAACATTGATGATATTAATTGCTGCCGCATGCGTCCTTGCATCATGCCAGCAGGAAAAACTCTCCGACCAAAGCATCTTCGAGGATACTGTCGTTGAGAAGACTGATTTTGACAAGTGGCTTGACAGGAACTATGTAGAGCCATACAATATCAGGTTTGAGTACCGTATGCCAGACAATGAGACAGGTTTCTCTTATTGGGTAACTCCTCCTGATGTTGATAAATCCATTATGGTGGCCAAGACTATCAAACATCTTACCTTGGAATGCATGGTAGAGATGATGGCGACTGACGATGAAGATAAGGATCCTTCATTATTTGTGAAGACCTACTTCCCCAGGGTGCTTTTCCTTGTGGGTTGCTACCATATAAGCAACACAGGTTCAGTGGCTCTGGCTTCTGCCGAAAACGGATTGCAGATCAACATTCTGGGCGTGAACTTCTTTGACGACCCTGTTGCAGACGGTTTGCAGATTTCCGGAACTATGGTCCATGAGTTCATGCACATCCTCCATGCAGCCGCCCAGGTTCCTGTAGAGTTCCACTCGATAACTGAAAGCAAGTATGTGGGCAGCATATATACTAACCTTGGCAACGACTATCACACTCATGGCTTTGTCAACAATTACGCTCGCTCGAGCATAGGAGAGGATGTTGCCGTGACAGGCGCTGCCCTGATTTGCGAAACTCCGGAGACTTGGGAATCGTGGTATGCCAAAGGTGGTGCCGAGGGAGGTGCAATCCTTCGCAAGAAGCATGACATCCTCAAGAAATGGCTTTATGACTCGTTCGGCGTGGATACAGACAGATGGCGTGAAGTGTACTTCAGGCGTATATCTGAAATCGATTCGATTGACTGGACAAATCTGGAGGACTAGAATATGAAAAGGTTATTATATGTTTTGTCAGCATGTATGCTGTTCCTCCTGGCGGTATCATGTCAGAAGGAAGAAAGTCCATTTGAGAAATCTGCCGCGGAGAGGACTCAATGGGAGCTCGAAAAGTACAGGTTTGCCCTTCAGGCTAGAGAAAATTGGGTTGTGGAGTATTTCCCTGATGCAGACCTTGCTTATGGCGGCTGGGTGTTCGTGATGAATTTCGGACAGCACAATCGTGTCAAGATGTGGTTTGAAGGAAGTGGGTTTGTCGGAGATAATCCAGTCACAGAATCGGAATATGTTGTTGAGCAGGGATCCGGCCCTATGCTGAAGTTCCGCACTCACAATGACTATCTCCATTGGTTTACATTCCCGGGAGGGCCGAATGGTTCGGGATATAACGCCTTTGAGGGAGACTTCGAGTTCAAGATCATGTCGATATCACCTGCCTACGATGAGATTATCCTTCGCGGAAACAGGACAGGAAATACCATCCGTATGTATCCTCTTCCTGCAGAGTATACTCCGGAGTCATTTGTAGAGACAACACGCAATGAACAGATGGCATTTACAGACCAGATGATGAGCGTGGTGGTGAATGGCGTCCAGATCGGATCGCTGACCAGAGAAAACACCCCTACTCCAGCATCTTTCAGCAGATACTATTCAAGCAAGATATGGACACTCAAATACAGCTACCAGGACCAGAGCGGTCAGACGCTGACAGTAGAGGACAGGCTCAGTGTCATTAACCTCCCGGGTAGGGTGATGAAACTATACAAACCGTATGTCTTCGAACATGATGCTGTCCCTTATCTTAGCGGAAACAGCATGCAGACCTTCCGATGGCAGATAGGCGTAGTGTCACCGATGGATTGTTATGTATGCACTGATTCATTTATGGAAATCCAAATCAGACAATAGTTATGAAGCACTTGAGTATATATTTATCATTATTTATTGCCTTATTTTCCAGCCTCGCATGTGATGTCGTCGAGCCGGCCGAAGAAGAACATATCCCAGACACCGGAGCTGCGTTCAGAGCTACTACATGCGTAACAGGGGCAGAAGATATGATCTGGGCCAAGTGGGAAGCGAATAAGGACAAAATCGGAGTTTTCGCCTCAAATGAAAGTGGAGTTCTTTGCGAGAACAGGTACTTCCATGCATTCAGTTCGACGGTTGCAAGCCAATTTAAAAGCGCAGACCACAACATGAACCGTATTTGGGAGGAAGATGTTACCGCAGATGTTTACGCATACTATCCATTCCGCACATCATTCACAGACCCGGAAGCGATTCCATGTGTCATTGAGTCTTCACAGGCTCTCATACCGGAAGTCCTGCCGAACATCAAGAGTGTAATCATGTATGACGCCAGGACTGATGTCTCCTACGCGGATGCACTGCCTCAGCTACAGCTTCGTCCATGTGCAGCTATCGTGAAAGTAAAGCTATCTCTCAGTGAGCAGGTAAAGATCAACGATCTTAGCATCACCTCATCATCAGGTCAGCCATTGGCATTTGACAATGCAACGCTCAATCTCCATAACGGTGTCATAACTGCCGCTGAAACAGCCTCTCAGGAAATTATCCTTACTCCGGCCACTCCGCTTGCTATCGGTCCCGATGGTATCACTTTCTATTTCATGTCAGCTCCCGGACATGACGGAGGCACACTCTCGATCAAGGCACAAATCCGCAGAGAGGAGCACGAAATCGCAGCTCTGAAAGTGCCTGAAGGTGGTCTGATGGGAGGAACGCTGTATTCATATGAGTCATCCTATATTGTTCCGGAAAAACCATATATCAACCTTAGTGCAGAAGGAACTGCCAATACATATATTGTAAACAGGCCTTCCGAAGTCTATGGTTTTGATGTAAGGGTCAAAGGTAACGGTCAGCCGCGTGACTTTGCCTGGACATTTGACGGACAGCCATGCAACGTGTCATGGAACGAGGTTGATATCAAACCAAATTCTGTCGGCATACTTTGGTACAATACTCCTAAGGGCTCGGACGGGCAGTGGACAAAAGTCTGTCCTATCGTTCCTGAGTCGGTTGACTATGATTCGGAAAAAGGCATATTATATTTCTCTACTCCTGAGAAGTTTGTCAATGGAAATGTCATGATAGCGGCTTTTGATGAGAGCGGAACGATTCTCTGGAGCTGGAACATATGGGCTGTGGAAGGCTACGATGCGGACAAGTCTGCCCGTAATGTGGGAAGGTTCACTGTCATGGACAGAAATCTGGGGGCTATGGCAGGTGTCGAGTCGGCAAGAGAAAGCGACCCGATAAAGGCGGCATATTCCATCGGTCACTATTACCAGTGGGGACGAAAGGATCCGCTGCCGGCGGCATCCGCTTTTTCAGCTGACCAGTCTCCTAAGTGGGGACTTCCGACCTATACGGATATTCCCGAATACCAGAAGGCAGGCGGTCTGATATACACAGAAAACAGAGCCGACAATGTATACTGCATGGGTGGCGGGGAATTTACCCTGCAGCAGGCAGTTGAAGCTGCAGTCAAGCATCCTCACAAGTCAATGGCCAACGGCCAGTCAGACAATAATGATCCGTATCATTGGGCTATGGCTCCGCTTGCTTCTGCAGAAAAATTCAGAACGACTCCGGAACGTTCACATTGGAGGACTCTTTGGGGCTCGGTAGATGGATATAACAGTGTCAAGACCATTTTTGACCCATGTCCTCCGGGATGGAAGGTACCGACTGTCGATTTGTATGTATATGCCTTCGGCGGGGCAAGAAAAACCACTAACGGATATGGATATTATTCGGATAAGTTCGATCTCTTCATGCCATGTGCCGGACAGCGTATGGCTGGATTCGGTGGCTCGAATTTTTCGGCTGTGGGCGAGGCTGCAATGTATGCTTCTGCTACAGCAAATGATTCATATACACCGATGAGAGGAGCTGAGAGCGGAATGACTGCATTTAATTCATATGGAGGCGCTTCCTATCAGCTCAGATGTGTTAGGGAAGATGTTCTGGAGCATGCTGCTCCTGTCGGTGTCCAGACCGGAAAGACTGCGGTCCTTATGGGTGATTCCATTACGGAACAATGGCCGATAAGAGGCAGAAAAGAGTTCTTTACCGAGAATGATTACGAGGGAGTGGGCATAAGCGGCCAGACCTCACGTGACATGCTGGACAGATTCTACAAGGATGTTCTCTCCAAGTCACCTCAGGTGGTTGTCGTGGCAGCAGGAACCAATGACCTCGCATGGAATGACGGGGCCAAGACATGTCGTGAGGACATCCTCAATAACGTGATGATGATGATAGAACTTGCCCGGGCGTGGGGGTCCGAGGTCGTTGTCGGATCTTCTTTCCCATCAAGGCACTACTGGTGGAATGACGGCAATTCCAACTGGAACCTTACTCCTGATCAGGTGGCTCAGGGAGCGCTTGACCTGTGGACTATACTGAAGGCCTATGCTGACGAGAAAGGCTATGCATTTGCCGATTATTACAATGTGCTTAAGGATGAGGAAAACAATCTGGCTGATGAGTATTGCTTCGTCGGAGGGCCGATAGGGGCAGGTCTTCTTGATCATGTGCACCCTGGCGCGGCCGGATATGCGGAGATGGAAAAAGTCCTCAAGCCTATCATAGATCAACTGCTGAATCATCCTGACCAGATAAATCCGGGCGGATCGTCAATCGGCGGTATGGATAAAGTGGAATGGTAACCTTAATCGGCTGATATTATGAAACATTTATATAAAATACTGTTTTTTGCTCTTGTTCTTACGGGTTGT
>JAZSEQ010000091.1:0-17892 GCA_045531765.1 Candidatus Cryptobacteroides sp.
TCTCAACGAGGCCATGAGAAGCAAGGAGACAACTGTCGGAAACGAGGTCTCAGACTATGGATATGGTGGATACAATGGTGTCACCAACATCCACGCCGTACCTTCAAGCGTACGCCCTGGCTGGCGTTTCAGCGCGCTGACGAACAGCGCCCTCTACCGACTTCGTCTCATGGCTACATATGCCTCGGGAGAACTTGACAACGGCTGGTCTTATGCATTCAACGTGTCTGCCCGTATCGGTGGAAATGACTGGGTGAAGGGTGTGTATTACCGCAATTTCGCATACTATGCAGGTGTGGAGAAGAAGTTCGGTGACATCCATCGTCTCAGCCTTGTGACTTTCGCGGCTCCTGGCCAGAGAGGCGCCCAGAACGCATCGACTCAGGAGGTTTATGATATGATGGGTGACAATATGTACAACAGCAACTGGGGTTACCAGAACGGCAAGGTACGCAACGCCCGCGTCCGCAAGACCTTCGAGCCTGTGACCATCCTCAAGTACACGGCAACTCCTTCCGACAATCTCGAGGCTTCTGCTACAGTGCTCTGGAGAACAGGTAAGAACGGCTATACCGCTATGGACTGGTATGATGCGGCTGACCCACGTCCTGACTACTATCGTAATCTGCCTAGCTACTACTGGATGGCCGACAAGGACTATGGAAGACAGAATCAGGAAAAGTACTATTGGGCAAAGTATGCGTGGGAAAATAATCTTCCTGAGTACGCACATCTCAACTGGGACCGTCTCTATAATGTCAATATGAACAATATCGACGATAACGGAGCTGCAAGGTCTAAGTATGTGATCGAGGAAAGACGTGTGGACCAGAACGACATTAACCTTAATGCCAGCGTCAAGTGGATGGCTCACAAGTATTTCACTCTTACTGGAGGTCTTAACTACAAATGGAACCGTACAGAATATTATAAGCTGATAGATGATCTTCTCGGAGGTAGCTATTATGTGAATATCGACTCATTCGCAGAGCGTGATTTCGCCTCGTCTCCATCTATGATCCAGAACGACCTGGATTATTATCTCAAGCATCAGCAGGCTCAGGTCCTGAAGAAGGGAGACAAATATGGATACGACTATTATGCAAATGTCCGTAATGCAGGTCTTTGGGCAAATGGTGCACTCGACTTGGGTTCCTTCAAGGCAAACCTTGCGTTGGAGGGAGGTTATGTTACTTTCTGGAGAGACGGTCTTGTGAGAAAGGGCCTTTTCCCTGGTCTTGATGAGAACAATCAGCCGTTCGAGGGCGTAATTACCGCATATGATCCGGATGGCAAGGTGATTACTTCGAAGGGACGTTCGGAGGCTCCGGAGTTCCTGACATATTCGGCAAAACTCGGTCTTCAGTATCATATCGAAGGCGGTCATAGAGTCTATGCAAACGCAGGATACTTCAACGACGCACCTACGTTCTCCCAGTCGTTCATTTCACCTCGTACCAGAAATACGGTTGTGCCTAATCTCGAGACAACCAAGACTCTGTCCGCTGACATCAACTATCAGTACAGCAACAACGGCTACAATGTGCGTGTCACCGGATTCTATACTGACATAACTGACCAGACAGACATGATGAGCTTCTATGATGACTCACAGAACTCATTCACCAACTTCGCGATGAGCGGAATCGATCAGCGTCACATGGGAGTAGAGGTGGGATTCAAGATTCCTCTCGTGATCCAGGGACTTTCTATGGAAGGTGCTCTCAGCTGGGGCGAATATATATATACTTCGACTCCACGCATGACTCAGACTGTTGATAACAGCGCTGAAGTGCTTCATGACAACAAGGAAGTTCCATATTGGGCAAAACATCCTGTATACCAGAAAGATAAAGCCGGACAATACATATATGCCGAGTCGTGCTATGATGAAACCGGCAACCTTAAGGCAGGGGCTACTCCAAACGTGAAGGAATGGAAGAAGCATTATGTGCCTTCTACTCCTCAGTTTGCTGCCGACCTCGGCCTGAACTACCGTACGAATTCATACTGGTTCTTCGAGATTGATGCACAGTATTTTGCAAAGTCATACCTCGATATGAACCCTCTCTACAGGACAGAGATGGCTGTTGCCGGACCGGATGGTATTGTAACCCCTGTCGAGGTGGAGTATATGGCTGCCCAGGAGGAGTTCGATCCGGTGTTCCTGCTTAATGCCAGCATAGGAAAGTCTTGGTATATCGACCGTAAGTATAATTTCGGATTCTCTCTCAATATCCAGAATATAACCAACAACCGTAAGGTCAAGACCGGAGGATATGAGCAGACCCGTCTTATCGACAGTGCCAGCGGTCAGAGATTCTATCGTTTCGATTCGAAATATTTCTATATGCAGGGACTTAACTATATGTTGAACCTCTATTTCAGATTCTAAGGATATGAAGAATATATACATTGTTTTATCTGCTGCGATAATGCTCCTTGCAGGATGCGAGGAGTTCCAGCCTGTGTTCACGCTGGAATATGAAACGCCAAAGCCGGACAAGGTGTGGACAGATGCCGATTTCTACAAGATAACCCCGATTGCAGAGATCAAGGCTCTCTATAAGGGAGAACCTGTGGATATCATCGGTAATTATGTCATCAAGGGTCAGGTGGTTACATCTGACAAGGAAGGAAACATCTATAAGAGTTTCTATATCCAGGATGAGACAGCGGGCATCGAGATAAAGGTTGGAAAAAATGCGCTCTATAATGAATACAAGATAGGCCAGTGGGTGTATGTGGACTGTTCGGACCTGACAGTGGGCTCGTACGAGGGAATGGTGCAGATCGGTTACAAGGACCCTACAAGGGAATATGAGACAGCCTATCTCGAGCATTCCTTCCTTATTGACAACCATGTGTTCAAGGGAGGGATGGCTTCTGAAGATGAAATCATCAAGCCTGCACTAATAGATGCGAACTCCATCTTTGATGAGAAATATCTCGGCACTCTGGTGACCATCAAGGACCTGAAGTATTATAACAGGATTTTCATGATAGGCTACATCAATCCAAACATTCTTGAGGAAAACGGCAAGAAGGACGGCTTCAACAGATTCTTCCTTGATGATGATGATCCTGACAACTGGGGAGTCAATTCATGGGCTCTGTCAGAAATGGCTTACAAGGCACTTGTTGAAAACGGTAACTTTGATGAGGCCAAATGTGATGACGGAGTCGCTGTAAAAGACAGAAAGGATAAGATTGTAACGGCTCCATACATCATTAATCAGTTCTTTGAGGTTCCTGGTCTTACAGGAAAGAACAGGTTCCTGCAGGTACGCTCTAGCGGGTACTCGAAATTTGCTGACGTAAACATTCCGTCACCGGTACTTTCTGGAAATGAAACCCTGTCTCTTACAGGAATTCTCACAAGATTCGATGGCAGCGATGGAATTGAGATGCAGTTCACTCTCATAGACCTCAGCGGCGTAAAGAAGGCAGACGGTACTCCTTGGTATGACAAGAACAACAAAGAAATATTGTAATGAAAAAGATAGTATTTGCACTGACAGCAATCATGGCAGCAGTCTCATGTACCACAAATCCTTTCCTTTCCAACTGGGACACCCCTTACGGCATTCCGGATTTCGGAGCAGTAAAGGAAAGTCATTATCTTCCTGCAGTCAAGGCCGGCATCGAGCAGCAGCAGAGCGAGATCGACGCCATCATCGCTAACCAGGATGCGCCTACATTCGAGAATGTGGTGGCTGCATACGAACGTTCGGGAGCCATTCTCGACCGCGTCAGCGGCGTGCTCTTCAACCTTGCCGAGACCGATGCTACAGAGTCTCTGCAGAAGGTGGTCGAGCAGATTCTTCCTATGCTTTCCGAGCATAGCGACAACATCTTCATGAATCCTGAGTTCTTTGCAAAGGTGGATGCCCTCTACAAGGATATCGACAACCTCGGCCTGAATACAGAGCAGAAGATGACCCTCAAGAAGCTCCATAATGCCTTCGTAAAGAACGGTATAGCCCTCGGCGAAGCAGAACAGGCGCGTATGCGTGAGATCAACATGGAGCTTTCTTCCCTTTCCAACACGTTCGGCAACAGGCTTCTTGCCGAGAACAATGCATTTGCAGAAGAGTTCGGCGTGGCAATATCCGAGTATGGCGGAGCGATGGCTTCTACAGAGGACCGCGCCCTCCGCGAGAAGATGTTCAAGGCATATGCTTCACGCGGCAACAACGGCAATGAAAATGATACCAAGGACCTCATCATGAAGATGATGTCCCTTCGCATTGAGAAAGCGAAGATGCTTGGATATGACCATCCTGCGGATTTCTTCCTCTCGGACAAGATGGCTGGAGACGCCAAGACAGTGGACAAGTTCCTCAAAGGGCTGATGAAGCCTGCCGTACGCAAGGCGAAGTCTGAGATCAGGGATATGCAGAAGATCATGAACAAGGACATCAAGGATGGCCTTCTTCCTAAGGGAAGCAGGATAGAGCCATGGGACTGGGCTTACTATGCAGAGAGGGTCCGCAAGGAGAAATATGCCCTTGATGAGGAGCAGCTCAAGCCATATTTCAAGATGGAGAATGTGCGTGAAGGCGTGTTCTGCACTGCCAACAGGCTCTTCGGCCTCAATTTCGAGAAACTTGAGGATGTCCCTGTCTACCATAAGGAGTGCGAGGCGTTCAAGGTGACTGACGCTGACGGTTCCCTCATTGGTGTGCTGATCACTGATTATTTTCCGCGTTCGACCAAGAGGGGCGGCGCATGGATGAACAATTTCGTGAATCAGGAGGTTATCGACGGAGTTGATATCCGTCCTGTGATCGTCAATGTCGGCAACTTCTCCAAGCCGGTGGACGGCAAGCCTTCACTTATGACTCTTGATGAGGTTGAGACCATGTTCCACGAATTCGGACATGCCCTTCATGGACTGCTGAGCAAATGTACTTACAAGAGTGTTGCCGGAACTTCAGTTGCACGTGACTTCGTGGAGCTCCCTTCTCAGATCATGGAGAACTGGGCATTCCAGAAGGATGTTCTGGCAGGATATGCGCGTCATTATGAGACTGATGAGGTGATTCCTGACGAGCTTATCGCCAAGATCGAGGCAGTTGAGACATTCAACCAGGGATTCATGACAACTGAACTTGTGGCGGCGTCAATACTTGACCTCAAGTGGCACATGCTTTCGGAGATTCCTGCTGATGCTTCTTTCGTAGAAGAATTCGAGGCGGCAGCATGCAAGGACATGGGCCTAATCGATGAGATCATCCCACGCTACCGCAGCACATATTTCGCCCACATCTTCAGCGGCGGATACAGTGCCGGTTACTACAGTTATCTCTGGGCTGAAGTCCTGGACAAGGATGCCTTCGAACTTTTCAAGGAAAAGGGCCTTTTCGACCATGCCACTGCAATGTCGTTCCGCCGCAATATCCTTGAGAAAGGAGGCAGTGAGGAACCGATGGTGCTTTACAGGAAGTTCCGCGGGGCCGATCCTGATCCGGATGCTCTGACCAGAGCACGCGGTCTTTGATGAAGAGAAGAGGAGGCTGACCCACTGTGTCAGCCTCTTCTGTTTTCTTTCAGGACCGTCAGTCAGTTTTTTGCCTGTTTTTGTGACTGACGGTTGCTAAAACCGTTGATTTATATACATTTGGGGTACCGTCAGTCACAAAATCGCCCTAAAACCTGACTGACGCTTCATCCTGAACATCGTTTATCCGACTTCAGGCCCAAAGTCGCTCAAGGTGTCGTCTTCATTTCTCGGATTCCGTCAGCTTGCCCGCTATCTGCTGAGCTGGGCGATTGCGAAGGCATATGCTCCGAGAGACACTGCCTTGTTGGCCCCCAGCCGGGATAAGGCTACGCCTATCCTTTTCTGAGAGTCGTAGGTGACTTCTATCTCGCTGTTGTATATCCTGACGCTTTCCTGCCCTCCCTTGATGAACTTCCTGAGTTCCTCTGGTTCATCCAGGTCGTAGACCTTGCTTGCTATCTTATCCACAGGCTCTCCAGTGATGCGGTACATCTTTGACCTGAGTGTGGCGAACATCGAAGGCTTTATGTATTTATATGCCCCGGCAAGTCCGCCTCCTATGACTACGAGTCCGTCAATTATGGAGACCGTGGTCGCAATTGTGTCTCCGAGTATTTCTCCAAGATGCTCGAAAGCACCTCGTGCAGCCGCGACGTCCCCCTCGCGGACACCTTCCGCCACTTCAAAGATATCTTTCGGATCCAGGCCATGCTCCGGGTTACCGGAGAGCTCTCCGTACATCCTCTTTACTGCCCTTATGGACACGCCCTCTTCCGCGAAGACGCCAGGGCGGTTCCTGTAAGGCATTGCAAACATCTCGATGCAGGAATTGTCTCCCCTGTTCATCTGCCCGTTCACTATCACACCCACTCCGAAGCCAGTCCCGAGTGTGAATCCCAGCAGATTTCTGTAGCGTTTCCGGTTACCGGATTCGTCGAGCATCTCGTTTATTTCGGGGGTGATGCCTCCGAGAGATTCTCCATAGGCGAAGAGATCCCCGTCGTTGTTGATATACACCGGCATGCTGAACTTCTTTTTGAGATATGGCCCCAATGCGACAGGCTCCCTGAAAGAAGGGAAGTTGAGAAGGGGGCCGTTTATGATGCCGTTCGGGTAATCTGCAGGTCCGGGGAAGGCAAAACTTATCGCTGACGGTCTTTCTCCCAGCTGCTCCATGATTGTTCCGAAGCCTTCCACCATGGTGGCAAGGCATTTTTCAAGATTGTCGGCATGTGCATCCAGAATGAGAGGCTCCACGATGAATTCGCCTCTCTGCATGGCTCCGAACACCATATTCGTACCTCCTGTGTCAAGAGTCAGGATGATACGGGAGTCATTTCTGTAGTTTATCATGTCTGTGGTATGCGGTTAGTGTCACGAAGATAACAAAGTTTCATGAAAAATAGCTATATTTGCCAAATTTTAGTTTAGAAGTTCCGTTGAAATTTAAACACTTCCAAAGATGCAGACATTTACCAACTCTCCGATTATTGAAGGTCTTACCTTCGACGACGTCCTTCTTATTCCGGCTCACTCAGAGGTGCTGCCGAGGACTGTGGACGTATCAACAAAGTTCACAAGAGACATCACTCTCCAGACTCCGATCGTTTCGGCAGCCATGGATACTGTGACGGAAGCAGAGCTTGCCATCGCGATGGCTCGTGCAGGAGGTATCGGAGTCATACACAAGAATATGAGCATCGAAGAGCAGATGAATCAGGTGCGCCGTGTCAAGAGAGCGGAGAACGGGATGATATATGACCCTGTGACCATCCATCCTGATGCTACCGTGGGTCAGGTTCTCGGAATGATGGCACAGCATCATATCGGAGGTATTCCTGTGGTGGATGACAACGGCTTCCTCGTCGGAATCGTGACCAACCGTGACCTTCGTTTCCAGAGGGATCCGAAGATGCCGGTGTCTGAGATCATGACCAGGGAAAATCTCGTTACAGCCAAGAAGGGCATAAGCCTTCCTGATGCTACGGACATCCTGCGTCAGTACAAGATCGAAAAGCTTCCTGTAGTGGATGCTGACGGCAAGCTGGTAGGTCTGATCACATATAAGGACCTGATGAAGATCAAGGATAATCCGATAGCTTCGAAGGACAGCAAGGGACGCCTTCTCGTGGCTGCTGCAGTGGGAGTCAAATCAGATACTATAGAGCGCATCGAGATGCTGGTGAGTGCAGGTGCCGATGCCGTTGTCGTCGATACGGCACATGGCCACTCCCAGGGTGTGCTTGACGTGATAAAGAATGCATGTGAGGCTTTGCCTGATGTCCAGATCGTGGCTGGAAATGTGGCTACGGCAGAAGGTGCAAAAGCTCTTGCTGATGCGGGTGTGAGCGCCGTGAAGGTCGGTATCGGACCTGGCTCCATCTGTACCACACGTGTCATCGCCGGAGTCGGAATGCCTCAGCTTTCAGCTGTTATGATGGCTTCGGAGGCTCTCAAGGGAACAGGTGTTCCGGTGATTGCCGACGGAGGTATCCGTTATTCTGGTGATGTGGTGAAGGCTCTTGCTGCGGGTGCAAGCACCATCATGGCCGGCTCTCTCTTTGCCGGAGTCGAGGAGTCTCCGGGAGAGACAATCATCCTTAACGGACGTAAGTACAAGTCATATCGAGGCATGGGATCGCTTGAAGCTATGCAGCAGGGATCCAAGGACCGCTATTTCCAGGATATGGAAGAGGATATCAAGAAGCTCGTTCCGGAAGGAATCGTGGCTCAGGTTCCTTATAAGGGAACTCTTAACGAGGTAGTGTATCAGCTTGTCGGTGGTCTCCGTGCCGGCATGGGCTATGTAGGTGCCTCGAACATCGAGAAACTTAGAGACGCGAAATTCGTGCGCATAACCAATGCAGGATATCTTGAGGGACATCCGCACGATGTGACAATCACTCGCGAGGCCCCTAACTATTCGAGATAGGCTGTCTGATGAGGCGGACAGCACATATGGTTTCGATCGTGATGATCGTCCTGGCGGCATGTGTGTCGTGCAGGACGATTTCATCCTTTTTGAACGGGGGTGAGGTGGTGGCTGAAGTGGGAACGTCGAAACTATACCGCAGCGATCTTGAAAAGGTCATCCCGAGAGGGATTTCAAGCGAGGACAGCGTACGCCTCTCGATGCAGTATATAAACTCATGGGCTGCAGATCTGGTCTACCTGAAGATAGCGGAGGAACAGCTTTCAAAGGCGGAAAAGGATGTATCCAAGGAGCTGGAGGATTATAGAAAGTCGTTGCTTAAGTACCGCTATGAACAGCTATATGTCAATGAGCGGCTCGATACGGCGGTCACTGATGACCTTCTTGAAGACTATTATGCGAAGCATCAGGACAAATTCAGGCTGAAACGTCCTCTTGTCAAGGCAAGATACCTTTGCATAGCCTCGGATTCCCCGTCTCTGGAGCCGATCCGGAAGAGGATGTCGTCTCAGGATCCGGAAGATGTCATGGAGGCTGACTCGCTGGCATTCTCCTCGGCGATAAGGTTTACCACCTGGAATGACAGGTGGGTGGATGTCACCGTCCTTGCCGGAGAATTCGCCATGGATTACGGAACGTTTCTGGCAGGGATTGACAGGAAAGGCTGGATAGAAAGGAAGGATACCCTCAATCTTACCCGTGCCGCCTATGTATATGCGGTAAGTCCTCAGGAAGATGTGGCTCCGCTTGAATACTGTGTCCCGATGATCAGGGATATGATAATAAGTGCGCGCAAGCAGGCTCTGGTGAATTCCTTGGAACGGGATTTGCTTAAGGACGCGCGCGAAAACGGACAATTTGTAATATATTGATGACATATGAATAAACCCCACATTAACAGATTTCTGACTGCTGTGGCACTTATGGCCATTTCCTTATCGGCTTCTGCCCAGAAGTATCCGGATGGAATAGTGGACAAGACGGTCGCCGTCATAGGAAATGAGATGATCCTTATTTCCCAGCTTGAAGAGGAAGTGAACATGATGAAGGCATACGGAATGATTTCCGACAAGACCGGAAGGTGTGACATACTTGAGCAGATGATGACATCCAAGCTCTTCCTGATGCAGTCAAGAATTGACTCGCTGAAGGTGAATAATGATATGGTTGAAAGCAACCTGAGGGACCGTGTGGATAATATCAGAAGCTTCTATGGTGGTGACGAGGGGGTTGAGAAGCAGTTCGGAAAGCCTTTGTACAAGCTCCGTCAGGAATGGCGCAAGAGCCTTGAGGAGCAGACCCTCACCCAGCAGATGCAGCAGAAGATCTCCGGGTCCATTCCTGAGCTGACTCCGTACGATGTCCAGAAATATGTAGATCAGACAGATAAGGAAGACCTTCCTGTAGTGCCGATAAGGTATCAGCTCAGTCAGATATGCATCTATCCTGACCGTGAGGCTGCAAACATCGCGGTCAAGGAGCGTCTCCTGGCGATACGCGAAAGGATCATCAATGGAGAGAAGTTTGCTACTCTGGCCCGCATATATTCACAGGATCCGGGAAGTGCAAGGAAGGGCGGTGAACTCGGCATGGCATCCAAGTCGATCTTCTGGCCGGTGTTCTCTGATGCTGCAATGTCTCTGAAGCCTGGAGTCGTGTCCCAGATCGTCGAGACTCCGGACGGATTCCACATCATAGAGGTCCTCGAGAAGAAGGGTGACATGTTCAATGCGCGTCACATCCTTCTCAAGCCGGAGTACACGTCGGAAGACAGGGAGAAAGGATTCCATGTGCTGGACAGCCTCCGTACCGAGCTCATCAGCGGAGCCGTAGATTTTGAACTTGCAGCAAGGTTCTATTCCCAGGATCCTGCCACAAGGACAAACGGAGGACAGATGGCGGATCCGATGTCAGGATCTTCATATTTCGAGATAGACCAGCTCAAGCCTCAGGATTATGCCGCCATAAAGGATCTGAAGGAGGGAGAGATTTCCGAGCCTATCGAATCCCTTGATAATGAAGGACGTAACGGAAATACAGTCTATAAGATTGTGAAGGTGGACAAGATACTTCCGGCTCATACGGCTACTTTCAGCCAGGACTATACGATGCTTCTTGCCGATGCAAAGCAGAAGCTCTCCATGGAGGCTATCAATGAATTCATCGATTCCAAGATAAAGACCACACATATCGTCATCGATCCTCTCTTCAAGGATTGTGTCTTCGAACGTGAAGGCTGGTCTGAGAAATTCCGTAAGACCGAATAGCATCTGATGAAGATACTCAGGATACTGGCATTGCTTTCATGCGTGCTTTGCACATGCATTTCCGTTTCTGCCCAGGACAGGCAGGAGCAGGACAGTCTTGTCGTGCTCTTGAGTTCCAAGTCGGCACAGATGGTGGATGTGCAGGGAGCCAGCTATAGGAAGGTAGTGGGACCTGCACGTTTTCTCCATAACAATGCATATCTTTTGTGCGATACCGCCCTGTGGAATGTCGAGACCGAGATAATCGAAGCCTGGGGCAAGGTGAGCATCATCCAGGATGAGACTGTGCTTACCAGTGACAAGCTGACCTATCTGATCAAGCAGGACCTGGCCCAGTTCAGAGGCTCAGTCGTGCAGCTTACCGACAAAGACCATAACACGTTGAGGACTAAGCATCTGGATTATAACACCAAGGATTCTCTGGCTGTGTTCATGAACGGAGGTTCGATGAGGGACAAGGACGGTCAGATCATCGAGAGCCGCACGGGAACATACGACACGAAGATAAAGACCTTCACATTCAATATAGATGTGAATATGTTTTCGGATTCGGTCTTTGTCAAGACAAGGGACCTTAAGTATGAATCGGATCTGAATCTTGCTACTTTCGAGAGTGCGACTGACGTATGGCAGGAAAATAACATGCTGTCTTCCAGAAGGGGCTGGTATGACCGTGGCAGGGAGACATTCTTCTTTACGGACAATGTCCATGTGATGTCAGAGGACCAGGAAGGCTGGTGCGACAGTCTGTACTTCTTCCGGAACACTGCGAATGTGGAGATGCTCGGAAATGCACAGGTGTCGGATACTACAAGGAATGTCTTCTCCCTTGCAGGCAGGATCGAGTATGTCGATACATTGTCAAAAGTCACATTGACCAGAAAGCCTGCCGTGATTTCCCAGACTGAAGAGCAGGACGGAAGTATAGACACCGTATATCTCGGCGCCGAGAAGCTTGTTTATTATACCCTCAGGAAGTGCGATGTGGATTCCATGGCCGTCGTGGATGCAGAAAACAGATTGCTGGCGCTTGATGTGGATCCCGTGGGGGAATTCCGCAAGAAGGCGGCTGAAGCTGCTGCGAAGGCTGCGGAGGAGGCCGCACAGCAGGATCCTAACTATGTAAACAGGCAGGCCGGAAAGAAGAATCAGAAGAAGACCCGGGATACTCTTAAGGATGACAAGGCAATGAAAAGCAAGCCTGCGGCTGTGAGCGATTCGCTGGCTGTCACGGATTCTCTGGCTTTGACCGACTCACTTTCAGTGACTGATTCTCTTGCAGTGACTGACTCGCTTGCTGTGGAGCCTTTGGAACCGAAGGATACCACGAAGATCGGTTTTCTGGAGGCTTTGAGGAATGTCAGGATATATAAGAAGAATATGCAGGTGGTCTGTGATTCGCTCGTCTATTCCGATCTTGATTCGCTTGCGCGTCTTTTCAAGGAACCGATAATATGGCAGGATGTCAGGAGACAGTATAGTGCGGACAGCATCACTGTCGTGGTGGGTGACGGCAAGATGGAAATGGCCAGTCTGATGTCAAATGCATTTGTCATCATTCAGGAGGATGCAAAGCTCTTCGACCAGATAAAGGGTACCGAAATGCTGGCTTTCTTTGATGACAAGGGCGGACTGGAAAGATTCGATGTGCTCGGAGGGGCGTCGGCAGTGTTCTTTATCGAAGAGAAGGAGGCTCTGGCTACAGTGAACAAGGCGGAGTCGAAGATGCTTTCCGCAATATTCAAGGATGGCGACATCCAGCGCGTCTATTACTATGAACAGCCGAAGAATGACGGCTACCCTATAGTCCAGCTTGCTGATCAGGACAGACAGCTCAAGGGCTTTTCATGGTTCCCGGAGAAACGCCCGGAAGACCGCAGTGCAGTGACCCCGTTGTCGCTCAGGCCAAGCGAAAGGCTCGGATACACCGCACGTCCGAGGACAACGTTCAAGGAAACCGACATATATTTTCCTGGCTACATGACTGACGTATATCGTCAGATAGAGGTAAGGGATTCTCTCCGCAAGGTGCGTGAAGCAGAAAGAAGAATGGCGGAAAAGATGCAGCAGGAGAACTCCCGTCTCGATTCTCTTGCAGTAAGGGATAGCTTGATGAGGGTGGATTCATTGAAGCTCGCCGATTCGTTGAAGGTCGCCGATTCGTTGAAGGTCGGACCGGACTCTTTGGCACTCAAGGCCCCGGTTGCAGTAAGTGACTCCGTTGCCTTGAAGGATACCGTGGTGACACCGAAGCCTTTGACCAAGGAGGAAATCAAGGCTGCAAAGAAGGCGGCTGAAGCTGAAAGGAAGCGTAAGGCTCAGGAAGAGAAGGAGGCCAGATGGGCGGAGCTTGACAGACTGGATGAGGAAAAGGCGAAGGAAAAGGCCGCGAAGAAGCTTGCTGAAGAGCGGAAACGCAAGCGCAGACAGCTGGAAAAGGCTTCAAGGGAACTGAAGAAGGAACATGATCTTCTGGAATACTACATAGACTACTATCAGAAACAGAAGGCACAAGGAAAATAACTTATACACTATGGAAGAAAAGAAGACACAACTCCCGGAAAATGCCCACAGGGAGCTGAAACCGGGTGAGGAATATCAGCCGCTGCTGTCTCCTCGTAAGAATTATCCGGAAGTAACACCATGGTCGGTGACTCTCGGTATAGTAATGACAGTGATATTTTCAGCTGCCGCTGCATATCTCGGGCTCAAGGTCGGACAGGTGTTCGAGGCAGCAATCCCGATTGCCATCATAGCTGTAGGAATGTCAAGTGCCCTTGGACGCAGGAACTCCCTTGGAGAGAATGTTATGATCCAGTCCATCGGCTCGTGTTCTGGAGCCATTGTCGCAGGTGCGATCTTCACGCTGCCTGCCCTCTTCATCCTTCAGGACAAATATCCGGAGCTTACGGTGAACTTCACCAAGGTGTTCTTCTCTTCTTTGCTTGGAGGAATTCTCGGCATATTGTTCCTTATACCATTCAGAAAATATTTCGTCAAGGAACAGCATGGGAAATATCCGTTTCCTGAGGCTACTGCCACCACTCAGGTGCTTGTGAGCGGTGAAGGCGGAGGAAAGGGTGCCAAGACCCTTCTTGTAAGCGGACTTATCGGAGGTCTGTATGACTTCATCGTATCGACCTTCGGTCTTTGGGGTGAAACCCTCACCACGAAGATACTCCCTTGGGGCGAAGCCATAGCAGACAAGGCGAAGGTGCTTCTCAAGGTCAATACAGGTGCGGCGGTACTCGGCCTCGGATATATAGTAGGCCTCAAATATGCATTCATCATCTGCTGCGGAAGCTTCCTCGTATGGCTGGTTATCATACCTCTGATGAATCTCATCTGGGGTGGCCAGGTCATTGACCTGATGAACACAGGCGTCACCATGACCATAGGCGAGATGTCACCGGACCAGATCTTCAAGGACTATGCGAGACATATCGGTATCGGAGGAATTGCGACTGCCGGAATCGTGGGCATAGTCAAGTCATTCGGAGTGATAAAGTCGGCCCTTGGCCTTGCAGCCGGCGAATTCAGCAGGAAGAAGACAGGTGCTGAAGCGGAGGTGATCCGCACTCAGAGGGATATTTCCATGAAGATTGTCGTGATAGGTATCGTGATTACCCTTGTTGTCGTGTTCGGTTTCTTTGCGATCGGTGTTGTAGATAACATATGGCATGCAGTGGTGGGAGTTCTCATCGTGGGCGTTATCGCATTCCTGTTCACTACGGTTGCAGCCAATGCTATTGCCATCGTTGGTTCGAACCCTGTCAGCGGAATGACCCTGATGACGCTTATTCTGGCGTCGATAATCATGGTCGCTGTGGGTCTGAACGGCACTGCGGGAATGACTGCCGCCCTGATAATAGGAGGAGTGGTCTGCACAGCCCTTTCAGTGGCAGGTGCATTCATTACTGACCTTAAGATCGGATATTGGATCGGAAGCACTCCTAAGAAGCAGGAAAGCTGGAAATTCCTCGGAACACTTGTGGCGGCAGCTACCGTGGGAGGCGTGATGCTCGTACTCAACAAGACATATGGTTTCACCGGTGAGGGTGCTCTGGTTGCTCCTCAGGCCAACGCGATGGCAGCCGTTATCGAGCCGATGATGAACGGTGGAAGTGCCCCATGGCTGCTCTATGGCATCGGAGCCCTGATAGCACTCGTACTGACTTACTTCAAGGTGCCTGCGCTTCCTTTCGCACTCGGAATGTTCATCCCGATAGACCTGAACATGCCTATGCTCATCGGCGGTGCAGTGTCATGGTATGTCGGAAGCCGCAGCAGGAATCAGGATCTCAACAATGAACGCACGGAGAAAGGCACGCTCATTGCTTCCGGATTCATCGCAGGTGGTGCTCTCATGGGTGTTATCAGTGCAATACTCAGGTTTGCCGAGGTGGATATGTTCATGAAACCGTCTCCTTGGACAGAACCGGTTGCAGTCATTCCATATGCAGCCATCATCATTTATATGATATGTGCTGCCTTGAAGGTGAAAAAGGAAAAGTAACAGGTATATACACATGACAGGGATAATCGGTGCATTGATTCTCACTCTCCTCGCCGGAGCTGCAACAGGCATAGGAGGAGCACTGGTGCTTTTCAAGAAGAAGCTCAGCAGTGATTTCCTTGCAGGTGCATTAGGATTGAGTGCAGGAGTGATGATCTTCATATCCCTGGCAGAACTTTATCCGGAGGCACAGGCGGAAATCATGGCGACCGGGTATTCTGCTCATGGTGAAGCATTTGTGCTGATTGCCTTCTTCGTCGGAATGGGTATCATAACACTCATAGATTTCCTTATTCCGGAATATGAAAATCCTCATGAGGCTTCCGGGCTGTCTCTCGATTCAAGGACTCCTGCAGTCGGAATTCTTGAACACACAGGCAACGAAAAGGCTCTCCACAGGCTTGGCATGATGTCCGCGCTTGCCATAGCGGTCCATAACTTCCCGGAAGGCGTCGCTACATTCATCGGAGCCTTGAATGACCCGCAGGTGGGAACAGGAATCACATTCGCGATCGCCATACACAATATTCCTGAAGGCATTGCCGTGGCGATACCTATATACTATGCGACCAGAAGCAAGGGCAAAGCCCTCCTTTACGCGACCCTGTCGGGACTGAGTGAAGTCCTCGGGGCTCTACTCTGTCTTGCTGTGACTGCTATATTCGGAGTGGAACTTACGGGCGGAGGACCGGTGTTCCCGCTCATACTGGCAGCAGTGGCAGGCATCATGATATACATCTCGCTGGACGAACTGCTTCCGACTGCGGAAAAATACGGAAGGCACCACATAGCCATAGCAGGAGTAGTGGGAGGCATGGCCATAATGGGAGTAAGTTTATTAATAATGTGACACAAAAGATAATCACATGATGGAAAAGATTTTAGACAGATTTTTAAGGTATGTGGCCGTGGATACGAAGGCCGATCCGGAATCGGAGTCACAGCCAAGTGCTGCCAGAGAACTTGACCTGTTGAGGATGCTTCGTGACGAACTCCTTGCCATGGGGGTCGAGGCTGAGCTGGACGGGTATGGGTATGTAATGGCAAGAATTCCGTCAAACTGCGGCAAGGAAGTGCCTGCAATAGGTTTTATAGCACATGCCGACACTGCCCCTGATGCTCCGGGCAATGGTGTCAGGCCTCAGATCATCGAGGATTACGATGGAGGTGATATTCCTCTCAAGGGTGTTCCCGGCCTTAGTCTCAAGCCTTCGGATTTTCCGGAACTTCTCAATTATAAGGGCCAGACCATCATCACCACAGACGGAACAACACTTCTTGGAGCCGATGACAAGGCCGGTATAGCGGAGATAATGAATGCCGTGCAGTACATCGTGGAACATCCCGAGTTCAGGCATGGGGATATCATGATAGGATTTACTCCTGATGAAGAGATAGGACGCGGTGTCGTGAAATTTGACGTGGAGAAGTTCGGAGCGAAGTATGCCTATACCATGGACGGCGGTCAGATCGGAGAAATCGAATATGAAAACTTCAATGCGGCCGGAGCCACGGTCCGCATCCAGGGTCGCAATGTCCACCCAGGCACAGCCAAGGGCAAGATGAAGAATGCCATACTCATCGGAATGGAACTCAACGGTCTGCTCCCTGTGGACCAGCGCCCTGAATATACGTCAGGATATGAGGGGTTCTATCATCTCATCAGCTTCAGCGGAGAGGTGGAGAAGGCGACGTTCTCATATATCATCCGTGACCACGATATGGATCTTTTCGAGCAGAAGAAGAACTTCATACGGAAATGTGTGGATTTCATCAATGAAAAATATGGGGAAGGGACAGCTGTTCTCGAACTGAAGCATCAGTACTACAACATGCGCAAGCAGGTGGAACCTCATTACCATATAGTTGAAAAGGCCATGAAGGCTATCGAAATGGCCGGCATAACTCCTAAGGTGCAGCCTATCCGAGGCGGTACGGACGGAGCCAATCTCTCGTTCATGGGACTCCCTTGTCCGAACATCTTCGCCGGAGGCCATAACTTCCATGGAAAGATGGAATATCTTCCTCTTCAGAGCATGGAAAAGGCCAGCGAAGTCATCCTGAATATAATCAGTCTTTACGCCGAGTGACACGGTGACTGATGAGATGTCGGCGATACTTATATATATAGTGGCAGTAAACGTGTCTGCATTCATCCTCTTCGGGGTGGACAAGCGAAAAGCAGTGAAGGGCGCACGGAGAATATCCGAGGCTGCCCTTCTGTCTGTTGCTGTTGCAGGTGGAAGCATAGGAGCTTGGTGCGGGATGAAGGTGTGGAGACATAAGACCTTGCATGGAAAGTTTGCTTATGGCATACCGGCTGTGCTTGTACTGCAATTGGCGGTTGCGATATATGCGTTTGCTTCATGCGGCTGCATTTGATTGTAAATAAGAGGTTTGACGTCGGTTCCGGTGAAGCGTCCGTTGCCGGCAGATCAAAAAAGTGAAAATATTTTAAAAAAAAGTATAGAAAAATTTGCAGGTAAAGAAAAAGTGCGTATCTTTGCAGCCCGTTTGAGAAATAACGGAGAGTTCTTTGATAAGTTTGAGAAAAGATAACGAGGTAAAGTTAGAAGAAATTATAATAGTCTGTAACTAGAGAAATGATAGAGAGTCTATCGTTGAGTTGTGGACTGCAATTTCAAGGCAACGAGTAAAAGAGAACAAGTGT
>JAZSEQ010000059.1:0-94001 GCA_045531765.1 Candidatus Cryptobacteroides sp.
GAGATGATCGATGTCCCTAAGGACAAGATCGCGGACACTCTCAGAGTTTCAGGACGCCATGTGTCTGTTGATGCTCCGTTCGTAGAAGGAGAAGATAACAGCCTTCTGGACGTGCTCGTGAACAACGACTCTCCAAGTGCTGACCGCGGCCTGGTCAACGAGTCGCTCAACAAGGAGATCGAGCGTGCGCTCTCGACTCTCGCCCCACGTGAGAGGGAGATCATCAAATCATTCTTCGGCATCGGAGGACAGGAAATGACACTCGAGGAGATCGGAGAACGTTTCGGACTTACCAGAGAACGTGTTCGTCAGATCAAGGAAAAGGCGATCCGCAAACTCAAGAACAATTCAAGAAGCAAACTTTTGAAAAGCTATTTAGGATAATGACTCCAGAAACATTCATCATAGCTAAAGCGTCTGAAGCAATTCAGGCGCTTTACGGCGTTCAAGTACCTGAGGCTCAGCTTCAGGTGCAGGTTACCCGCAAGGAATTCGAGGGCGACTACACACTCGTCGTCTTTCCTCTTTTGAAGATGTCCAAGACCACTCCAGAGAACACAGGAAATGCGATAGGTGCGTGGCTTAAGGACAATGTGGCGGAAATCGCAGCATATAATACTGTAAAGGGCTTCCTCAATATATCTTTCTCTGAGGTGTATTGGAACAATGTCTTTGCAGAGATCTCGGCAGCCGAAGATTTCGGCCAGCTTCCTGCTACAGGGCGTACTATAATGGTAGAATACTCGTCACCGAACACCAACAAGCCTCTTCATCTTGGCCATATCCGCAACAACCTTCTCGGATGGTCTGTTGCAAGACTTCTTGAGGTCTGTGGCCATAATGTCATGAAAGTCAATCTGGTAAATGACCGTGGTATCCATATCTGCAAATCGATGTATGCATGGAAGGTTCTCGGCAATGGAGAGACCCCTCAGTCGAGCGGCAAGAAGGGTGACCATCTAGTAGGAGACTATTATGTGGCATTCAACAATCTCTACAAGAAGGAGGTTGATGAGCTTGTGGCTGGCGGAATGTCAAAGGAGGAGGCGGAAAAGAACGCACCTTCGCTCAAGGCTGCGCAGGAGATGCTCTTCAAGTGGGAAAACGGTGATGCTGAAGTTGTTGAGCTTTGGAAGACCATGAACGGATGGGTATATGAGGGCTTCGACAAGACTTACAGCGATCTCGGCATAAGCTTCGACAGGACTTATTATGAATCCCAGACATATCTCTTCGGAAAGGCTCTAGTGCAGAAAGGCCTCGAGGCCGGCATATTCGAGACTCAGGAAGACGGTTCCGTATGGTGTGACCTTACTGCCGACGGACTGGACAGAAAGCTTCTTCTCCGTGGAGACGGCACATCTGTCTATATGACCCAGGATCTGGGTACGGCAGAGCAGCGTTTTGCGGAGTACAGCCTCGACGAGCATATATATGTGGTCGGAAACGAGCAGAACTACCATTTCCAGGTGCTCAAGCTGATTCTCGGAAAGCTTGGCTTCGACTGGGCGGACAGCATATATCATCTGTCATACGGTATGGTAGAGCTTCCTGAAGGCAAGATGAAGTCACGCGAAGGAACCGTTGTCGATGCAGACGACCTTATTGCGGACATGTATAATACCGCAAAGGAGACGTCACTCGAACTCGGCAAGATCGATAATCTCAGTGAAGAGGAGCAGGATGCTCTCTTCAAGATGATCAGTCTTGGAGCTCTTAAGTACTTCATCCTCAAGGTCGATCCTAAGAAGACCATGCTTTTCGACCCTAAGGAATCGATTGACTTCAACGGTAATACCGGCCCTTTCATCCAGTATACCCATGCACGTATCAAATCAATATTGAGAAAAGCAGCCGACAGGGGAGTCGGTCATTCTTCTGCTGATGTGAAGCCGGAGTCAGAGCTGAGCGCCAAGGAAATCCGCATCATCAAGATCCTCAATACGTTCCCTGCCAAGGTTGCAGAAGCCGGTGCGGCACATTCTCCAGCTGTGATCGCCAATTATGCGTACGATCTTGCAAAGGAATTCAACCAGTATTATCATGACACTCCTATTCTTCGTGAGGAGGATGTCAATCTTTTGAAATACCGTCTCGTTCTTGTGGAGACGATTGCGAAAGTCCTGACAAAGGCGATGTCGATTCTCGGCATAAACCTTCCTGAACGAATGTAAGATGAGGCTGACCCCAAAGGTCAGCTTCTTTTTTTTTGGGGGGGGGAGCATGTTATTAGTGACAGACTAGCTTATCTTGATAAAATCACAAATTTTTAATTTAGAAATATTCCAAATTAAAAAAAATAGTATTATATTTGCATCGTAAACATACGACAATTAAAGATGAAAGATATGAAAAGCATTAAAGGAACCAGGACAGAGCAGAATCTGCTCAAGTCTTTTGCTGGCGAGAGCCAGGCAAGATCACGTTATACATTCTTTGCAGAAGTAGCCAGGGAAGAGGGATATGAGCAGATAGCCGGAGTATTCATGGAGACAGCGGAGCAGGAGAGGGAGCATGCAAAGCGTTTCTTCAAATTCCTCGAGGGAGGCGATCTGGAGATCACTGCTACCTATCCGGCCGGAAAGATCGGAACGACAAGCGAGAACCTTCTGGCAGCTGCGATGGGTGAAAAGGAAGAATGGGATGTTCTGTACAAGGAGTTTGCAGAGATTGCTTCTGAAGAGGGCTTCCCTGCGATAGCTGCCACATTCAGGAACATCGCAAAGGTAGAGGCAGAGCACGAGCGCAGATATCTCAAGCTGCTCAGCCGGATGTCTGACGGTGATTTCTTCAAGCGTGACGGGAAGATATGGTGGCAGTGTCGTAACTGCGGCTATATAGTTGAAGCAGAGGCTGCTCCGAAGACATGTCCTGCATGTCTCTTCCCTCAGGCGTACTTTGAGCCGATGAAGGAGAATTATTAGAAAAATATTCATTAAATTTGCCAAGATATATGGGTGAATTTAATGAATATATGATACCGACCTCTCAGAAGGAGGTAAAGGCGCTGGGCTGGGATTACATCGACGTCATCCTGTTTACCGGAGATGCCTTCATCGATCATCCCTCCTTCGGTACGGCGGTCATAGCAAGATGGCTGCAGAAGCACGGCTACAGAGTGGCTGTGGTTCCGCAGCCTAATTGGCGTGATGACCTGAGGGATTTCCGCAAGCTGGGGGCTCCGAGGCTGTATTTCGGAGTCAACAGCGGCGCAATGGATTCGATGGTCAACCATTATACGGCAGCGAAACGTCTGCGCAGCGATGACGCTTATACTCCCGAAGGAAAGGCGGGCCAGCGTCCGGACTATGCAGTGACAGTATATACGAAGATTCTCAAGCAGATTTATCCTGATATCCCCGTGATCATAGGAGGCATCGAAGCGTCCTTAAGGCGTGTGACGCATTATGACTACTGGCAGGACTGTCTGAAACCGTCAATCCTGGTGGATAGCGGTGCAGATTGGCTCTGTTATGGAATGGGGGAGAGGACGATGATCGAATTCACCCGTGCCCTTGAAGCCGGCAGGAACGTCAGCGATATACGCAGGATACCGCAGCTGGGATTCTATATGGACGGAAGATGCAAGGTCAAGGATGCGGTCATACTGAACTCGTATGAGAGGTGCTGCAAGGACAAGAAGGCCTTTGCCGAGAATTTCCATGTCATTGAGACATATGCCAATATGCTGAATCCTCCGGTACTTGTGGAACCGGTCGGCAACGGCTATGTCCAGATCAATCCTACTTGGCCGCCTGCTACGCAGGAAGAGATGGACTCGTTCTGGGACCTTCCGTACACCAAGCTTCCGCATCCTCGCTACAAAGGCAAGCATATACCTGCGTTCGAGATGATAAAGTTCTCTGTCAATACGCACCGAGGATGCTTCGGAGGATGCAATTTCTGCACTATCGCCGCCCATCAGGGCAAGTTCATACAGTCCCGCAGTGAGGACTCCATCATAAAGGAAATCAAGGGCTTGACAGCTCTCCCGGGCTTTGCCGGCAATATTTCCGATGTAGGCGCTCCGACTGCCAATATGTACGGCATGAAGGGAAAGGATCAGTCGCTATGTGCAAAATGCAGGCGCAAGTCCTGCCTGTTCCCGTCTCCATGCCGCAATATGGACAGGTCGCACGAACGTCTGCTGAAGCTTTATGAACGCATTGCTGCAGTCAAGGGCATACGCCATGCATATATAGGCAGCGGTATCAGATATGACCTCTTTCTGGATGAGAAGGGTTTTGTAGATGAATCCTCATATCCATATCTCAAGGAACTTATCCTGGACCATACTTCCGGCCGTCTCAAGGTGGCTCCGGAACATACCGAGGACAGTGTGCTGAAGCTGATGGCGAAGCCGTCATTCCGCCTTTTCGAGCGCCTGCGCAATGAGTTCGACGGCATAGTGGCATCAAGCGGAAGGAAGTGCGAGCTTGTGCCTTATTTCATTTCCAGCCATCCGGGATGCGGAATGAGGGAGATGCAGAGGCTTTCCCGCCATCCGGCATTGAAGGGCATATACATGGATCAGGTACAGGACTTTACTCCGACTCCGATGACCACCTCTTCGGTGATGTTCTATACAGGGCTTGACCCGAAGAATCTGGAGAAGGTCTATGTGGAAAGGGACCCTGAGCGCAAGAAGGAACAGAAGTCATTCTTCTTCAAGAAAGGAAAAAGATATTAAACACATAATTATGAAACAGTACATTGAAACCAATAAGGAAAGGTTCTTTGAAGAACTCTTCTCCCTTTTGAGAATTCCGTCGGTCAGCTCTCTTGAGCAGCACAAGCCTGATATGCAGCGCTGTGCCGAGAGGCTTGTTGAGCTTCTGCTTGAAGCCGGTGCTGACGAGGCTGCAGTCTATCCGACAACGGGGCATCCGGTTGTCTTCGGCCAGAAGATCGTGGATCCTGCGCTCCCGACAGTGCTTGTATACGGTCATTATGATGTCCAGCCGGTAGATCCTATCGAGCTTTGGCATTCGGATCCTTTCGAGCCTGAAATCCGCGACGGAGCCATCTATGCCCGTGGAGCAAATGATGATAAAGGACAACTCTTCATGCATATCAAGGCTTTCGAGTTCATGGTGCGCGAAGGTGGTCTGAAGCATAACGTGAAGTTCATCCTCGAAGGTGAGGAAGAGATCGGCAGTCCTTCTCTTGCAGCATGGGCAAAGGAGAACAAGGAACGCCTTGCTGCGGACATCATCCTGGTTTCCGACACTACCATGATTTCAGAGTCGGTGCCTTCCATCAACTGCGGCATGCGCGGACTTTCTTATGTCGAGGTGAAGGTGACCGGACCGAACAAGGACCTTCATTCCGGACATTATGGTGGCGCTGTAGCAAATCCGATCAATGTGCTCTGCGATATGATTTCATCCCTTATCGACAAGGACGGACATATCACTGTAAAGGGCTTCTATGATGACGTGGTGGAGCTTTCAGCTGAGGATCGTGCCAAACTTTCGAGGGCTCCTTTCGATCTTGAGGAGTATAAGGAATTCCTTGACATCATGGAGGTCAAGGGTGAGGCCGGTTATACTTCACTTGAGCGTACAGGTATCCGTCCATGTCTTGACGTTAACGGCATCTGGGGCGGCTACATCGGAGAAGGTGCCAAGACCGTGCTTCCTTCAGTGGCTCACGCAAAGATATCGATGAGACTCGTCCCTAATCAGGACAGCGAGACCATCACAAGGCTTTTCACAGAGCATTTCCTGGCCATAGCTCCGGATTATGTGAAGGTGGAAGTGATTCCTCACCACGGCGGTGACGGCTTCCTCATCCCTATTTCATCTCCAGCTTATAAGGCAGCGGAGAAGGCAATGACCGAGGTGTATGGCATCGAGCCGGTTCCTTCACGTGGCGGCGGATCCATTCCGATCCTTGCTGACCTGCAGCGTATCCTCGGCATAGATCCCCTCCTGATGGGATTCGGACTTGAGCGTGACACCATCCATTCACCTAACGAAAGTTATCTTCTGAAGCAGCTTTTTGCCGGTATGGAGGCCATTGCTTTGTTCTATAGATATTATTAAGATATGCAGCCGACTATCCGATTACGAAACTAAATCCCCCCCACGCCTTCGGCGCGGGCCCCTCCCGTTCACGGGGCCACGGGCGGCCACGGTTTCGTAATCGGATAGCCGACTGACAAATTAATCTATAATTATTAACCGCCAATTGTGAAATGAATAGAAAGGATTTATACGAGCAGATACAGGCAAAGAAGAGCATGCTCTGCGTTGGCCTGGATGTCGATTTCAACAAAATGCCAGAGCATGTGAAAGCTTTGGCTACTCATGGAGAACTTGCAGTGAAAGGCGAGCTATATAAAGGTAAGGCACGCTCGATCATTGAATTCAACAAGGCAATCGTCGATGCCACAGCAGCACACTGTGTGGCATATAAGCCTAACCTTGCATTCTATGAGTGCTATGGAATAGACGGCATGAGAGCACTTGATGCCACTGTCGATTACATCAGGTCGAAATATCCTGAAATCTTCCTGATAGCAGACGCAAAGAGGGGAGACATCGGAAATACTGCAAAGATGTATGCAAAGGCCTTCTTCGAGGAAATGGACTTCGATGCTGTGACGATTGCTCCATACATGGGTGCTGACAGTGTCACTCCATTTCTGGAGTATAAGGATAAATGGGCTATCGTACTTGCTTTGACATCAAACGCTTCCGCATATCAGTTCCAGAATGCGGTGAAAGACGGCAAGCCTCTTTATCAGGCTGTCATGGAGGAGATGATGGAGATATCGACTCCTGACAACATGATGTTCGTTGTGGGGGCGACAAAGGCAGATAAACTGGAAGAACTCAGAGGTTTCTGTCCGGACAACTTCTTCCTTGTGCCTGGAGTCGGTGCTCAGGGTGGTTCAGCTGAGGAGGTCATAGCTCATGGCGCGAATGATCATGGCGGACTTCTCATAAATTCTTCTCGAGGCATCCTCTTCGCTGACAGCACTGAAAACTATGCAAAAGTAGCAGGTGAAGTGGCGGCAAGGACTGCAAATCTTTAAACTTATCATTATTTATATAACGTGTCACATCATATCCTGGGATGTGACACGTTTTATTTTACTCAAAAAATCAGGAAATATTAGGTTTATAACATAAACTTGTTTATATTTGCATTGTAATCACATGGAATGATTCCGTCATCTACCCGTCCGGAAGGGTAGGGACGGAATCTGACAAGTCAAACATTAAACAGTTATTTGTATGAAAACCAATGAAATGACACCAGAACAAAGTCTGCAGATCATCAGTGATGCCATCGCAAAGAGCAGAAGAGACTTTGAAAAGAACTCAGGAACTCCTATGATCATTTGGGGAGTGGTTGTGCTAGTATTTTCGTTTATTGTATGGATACCGTTGAGGATGAGTGGTAATCCTTTGTGGAACTTTCTGTGGTTTGCAGTGCCAGTGGTTGGCGTGATCGTATCCCGTTTCAGGCTCAAGAGACCTGAAATCAAAGGTGCACGCAACTTTATCAACGAAACCATAGGACAAGTCTGGATAGGATATGGTATCTTTGCAACGGTGATAGCACTCGTACTGGCATTTGTTGCACCGCAGCATATAGGTACGATTATTCTGTCATTGTTGGGATACGGTACGTTCATGACCGGAATGTTGCTCAAGAATGCATATATCATTGCTGGTGGAATAATCACAGGCATATGCGGAACTGCGCTTCTTCTTTTCCTGGAGACATATGATGCGACCTTGATATTTGCAGGAGCTTCATTGCTGTGCCTTATCCTGCCTGGAATAATGATGAACCGTAAAGAAAGATAAATCACTCAGTCATGTTCAAGAAACTGGACCCTTTACTTCATTCGGAACTGCGTCTGGCGGTTATGTCTGTCCTGGTCAACCTGGAGGAAGCGGATTTCGTATATCTGCGTGAGGCTACAGGTGCCACAGCAGGCAATCTGAGTGTCCAGATAGACAAACTGACCAAAGCAGGATACATCACGGTAGAGAAAGGCTTCAAAGGAAAGAAGCCCCAGACCACCTGCCGTCTCACCACGACAGGCCTCAAAGCCTTCGAAGAATATGTAGAAGCCCTGAAGACCTATCTGGCCAAGTGACATGATTCCTCCGTTACATGTTTCCGTGCCCGGGAAGGACCATCAGTCCAGAGACTTCAGGAAGAAATCCTTGCACATCTTGCGGGTGATTTCATATGACTGACACCTTGTAGGATGGACAAGGGTATCAACAGACGACAGGTCGCATACGTAAAGCCTGTCTATCAGAGAGAGGTACATCTTCGAGTATTTGAGATCGAGATGGCGCTGGATGTCACTGGTGTATTCCATCGTGAGGATCACTTCTTCTTCGGAGAGGTGGTCCTTGCAGAATATATATAGACCGTATTCCTGAAAATCTCCATAGAATCCGGCACCTACCTTGCCTACTTTGCTCTCGATGATGCGGCGCAGGGGGAGTGCCAGCCTCCAGTACTCATACTCAAGACGTCCTATGTACTTTCCGTCCTGAAGTCCGTATCCGTAACCGCTTTCCATGATGCGTGAAATATCCTCGCGGTCATCAGACGGAGATTCTGCACCAGCCATTTCTCGGAGAAGTTCCTGAGCCACGTCCTTTCTTGGCTCCATGGCTCTGGTCACTTCGATTCCCAATGACCTGTCAGGCATCTGGAGATCCGGCCTGTCTTCGTTTACAAGCGCACCGTAACCGGCCCCCAGAAACGTTTCCAGAGTGGTCCGGGCGTAGCGCTCGAAGAAACAGGTATCGAATTTTCTGCCTGCCATGAAGTCTATAGAAGTTTTGCGAGACCGCCTTCGCTGGTCTCCTTATAGAGTGAAGGAAGGTCTTTTCCGGTCTCCTTCATGACCTTTACTGCCTTGTCAAATGAGACGCGGTGCCTTCCGTCCGTATACATCGAGTAGATGGCAGCATCAAGTCCGCGTGCGGCAGCGTAAGCGTTTCTCTCGATGCATGGGATCTGAACCAGACCGCATACGGGATCGCATGTAAGCCCCAGATGATGTTCGAGACCCATTTCAGCCGCATATTCTATCTGGGCAGGACTTCCACCCATAAGCTGTGTAGCCGCAGCAGCAGCCATAGCGCATGCCACTCCTACCTCGCCCTGACATCCTACCTCTGCACCGGAAACAGATGCGTTATGTTTAACGACGGTGCCGACGATGCCGGCGGTAGCCAGAGCTCTCAGTATCCTCTGGTTGCTGAAGTTGTAGAACTTCTGCATGTGGAACAGCACACTGGGAAGGACTCCGCACGAACCGCAGGTCGGTGCGGTTACGATCGTGCCTCCGCTGGCGTTCTCCTCGCTTACGGCTAGTGCGTATGCGAAGATGAGACCTCTTGTGCGGAGAACGTCGCTGTAGCCTTCTGCGCGGATGAAGTAGCTTGACGCCTTCCTGCGCATGTTGAGAGGGCCGGGGAGTGCGCCTTCCTGATCGATGCCTCGCTCGACGGCCTCACGCATGACCTTCCATACCTTTTCGAGATGTTCCCAGAGTCCGCTGTCGCGTCCTTCCATCTCTTCGACATATTCCCAATAGGCCTTTCCGTTGGCGTTGCACCAGTCCATGATTTCCTTCATGGTGGTAAGCTCATAGACTTCTTCGCAGCCAGATCCTTCGATAGGGCACTCGATGCAGACGATGTCGCCTCCGCCGATGCTGTAGTAGGTCCATACGTCGTTTACACTTCCGTCTTCTGCCAGCACGCCGACCTTCATTCCATTAGGATGCATGGGAAGAGTCTCCTTTGGACACCATTCTATTTCCACCTTTCCTGCGCGGAATGCGTCTTCACATGCCCAGTCTGTCAAGTGGCCTTTTCCAGTAGCTGCAAGAGATCCGTAAAGGGTAACATGAATGGCTTTTGCGTCTTCATGATGATTTACGTAATGTCTTACAGATTTGAAAGGTCCCATGGTATGGCTGCTGGAAGGACCTTTGCCTATCTTATATATATCTTTTATCGATTTCATTCCCATGGCTTCGGAAGTGTCTAAAAAATTGAAAAACTTGGCAAAGTTAGTATAAATACTCGAAAATCGGGCATGGAAGTTGTCAAAATCTTGCCCTAAACGAATTTACAGATGATACTCAGTATGTTAGTAAGCATGCTGCTTTCTTTCCCCCAGACAGACAGCGTGCAAGTTTCCGCCAGGCAGGATTCATTGCCGGCAGTCATCCCCAATGTCCTTCCTCCGGACCTTTTCATCCCGGTTGACAGGTTGTATGGAAAGGGACCTTGGACATATGCTCCTCTTGTGCGTCCGGTTTTCCCGATAATAGATATATATGGTTTTGACGGAAGCGTAGGATTCGGGGAATATTCTCAGCAGCATCCTGAAAAGTTTTTCTCCACTCTGGAAGGATACAATATGATAGATGTACCTCAGCTGTATGTTTCACAGCAGATGATGATAGGCAACACCCTCAAATTAGGTAAGAAACTATATTTCCTTTCCGGCATCCTCTACGGGTCGCAGATGGGTGTAAAGGGAAACAACTGGGGCATGGGCACAAGGGAGGGCCTGCTATGGCATCCGACGGCTTTGGTCAGCGTGATATTCTGGACTCAGTACTTCCAGTCAGTGGAAGTGTATTCCCCTGTACTCTTTCCGAGACCGGACGATCCTTCAGATTCAGCCGCAATAGTAATGCCTGCGACACCGGAGGTCTTTTCTTTCGGTGTGCAGGCATCATTCACCGTAGGTGAGTTCATCATCGGCATCGGAACGTCAGTGTCTCCCGTACCCTTCCAGAAACGTCACCATTCTGAATTCCGTTACAGGTAGTCTTCAAAGTACATGCTTATCTTGTCATGAAGATGTACCCTGTCCTTGCCCATTACATTATGCTCGGCGCAAGGATAAGGGAAGTAGTCCACCTGGACGTTGTTCTTTATGCATTCACGTATGAAGCTGAGGCTGTGCTCCCATACTACCACGGGGTCTATGGCTCCCTGGCATATCAGAAGCTTGCCCTTGAGGTCCTTGGCCTTGTTGATGAGGCTGGTCTTCGCATAGCCTTCAGGATTTCTGTCAGGATGGTCCATATATCTCTCGCCATACATTACCTCATACCATTTCCAGTCGATGACAGGTCCGCCTGCAACACCGACCTTGAATACTTCAGGATAGTTGGTTATCAGCGATATGGTCATGAAGCCGCCGTAGCTCCATCCATGCACGCCTATGCGGTCTTTGTCGACATACGGCAGGTTCATCAGCATCTTCACTCCCTCCATCTGATCGGCCATTTCCGCCTGTCCGCATTGGCCGTGGATAGCCTGCTCGAACGCCAGACCTCTGTTTTCCGTACCTCTGTTGTCCTGGACATATACGAGATAACCTCGCTGCGCCATATACATTTCCCATCGTCTGAGCTGTGCCTGATATGTATTCTGTACCATCTGTGAGTGCGGTCCTCCGTACACATAGACTATCACGGGATATTTCTTCGAAGGATCGAAGTCCTTAGGCTTGATCATCCTGTAGTAGTTGTCATATTTTCCATCAGCACTCTTCACTGTTCCCAGACTTATCTCAGTATATGCGTATCCCAGGGTAGGATCTTCTGCGGTAAGGAGGTTCCTGACAATCTTTCCGTCTGAGGTGCAGAGGTTTATGACTTTAGGGACGCAGAGAGAACTGTAAGTGTCAGTGAAGTGCCTGCAGTCCGGACTGAGGGCGATGTCATGCCATCCTTCCTCATGTGTAAGACGCTGTGGATTGCCGAACTTTGCCTTTACTACGCCTTTCTTGAGATTCCTTATCTCCATCCTGAAGAGGTGGTTCTCTATCGGGGATACTTCCGCGGATGTGTAATAGACATATCTTCCGTCGTTGCCTATGTATTTGACGTCAGCGTCCACAGACGTCAATCTGCGGATGTTTCCGTCATAGTCGCAGAGATAAAGATTGCGGTAACCGTCGCGGTTTGCCGTGCGGTAAAGGAATATGTCGTTGCTGTCTTTCATGAAGTACAGGGGATCGAACGGCTCGACGTATCTGTCGTTATCTTCAGTGAGGATAGTCTTCACGCATTTTCCGCTTTCCGCATCGTATACGTTAAGCTTCATGTGTTTCTGGCTCCTGTCCAGCACCTGGATGTAGATGAACCTGCCGTCCGGCGACCATGTGATGTTGGTCAGATATGTGTCATATCCGAAATCGCCTGCCTCTGCGTACGCAGTCTGTCCTGATGCGATGTTGTAGATTCCGAGCTGTACGTTTTCAGAGTCCATCCCGGCCATCGGGTACTTGATCTCCTTGAGCGAACCTGTACGTGTGGTTATGTCGAGAAGAGGGAAAGAGGTCACTTTTGTCTCGTCCTTCCTGTAGAATGCGAGCCTGGTGCTGTCTGGAGACCAGAATATTCCACCGTCTATGCCGAACTCGTTTCTGCTGACGAAGTCGCCGTAGGTGATGTTGCTGTCCTCGCTGATTGCGACAGGAATGGTCTTGTCTTCGGATATCTTTCTGATATACAGGCTCTTGTCGTTTGTAAATGCCACCATTTCGCTGTCAGATGGCTTGTATCCTGACAGAATGCCGTCGTAGATGTTCATCACCTGCCATCTGCCGTCCTTGCGGATGAGCAGCTTTTCCGGGCTTAGCCACTGGCAGTATAGGTTTTCAGGAGCAAGTTCCCTTGAAAGTATAGTTTCTTCCATAGTCAGGATCTTGCCGTCCTGAGGGTTCGCCGGTCTTGTCGCTATCGTTCCCGGCTGAGCTGATAAAGTCAATCCCAGGCAGATTATGCCCAGGATCATGCTGATTCTCTTCATATATTCAGGTTAAATGTCTCTTACTGATACTATGCGGTCTACGATGTATTTCTGCTTTCCTCTCCATGGAAGTGTGCCGAGATACTCCTTGTAGTGAAGCTCTACCATCTTTCCTCCGCAGCGCATGAGGGAGTCGGCGATGGCCTGGTCGGTTATCGAGAAGTCGAATTCATAAGACTGTATGGCTCCGGCGTTGGCACCTTTACCCTTGCCGAATCCGGCCTGTATCGCGCGGCCTTCGTATGTCTTGAATACATATCCTTTATAAACCACGAAATTGAGCTCTCCGGCTTTCACGCCTTCTCCGAACACAAAGTAGAACTTGAAGAAGATGAATGCCGCCAATGCTAGAGCTATGACCAGCGATGTGATCCCTATGAGTTTTCCTTTCATGACTTTTGTTTTGTAATGTGTTGTAAATCAATGTTTCAGTTATATGCTGCCAAGTTTAAAGCAGGTCTGTCAGCTCTTTCATCCTGCGGCGTGGGTTGGCCTTTCTGTAGAGCACGTCGTATACCATGTCTGCTATCGGCATCGCGACTTCGTGTCTTTCGTTTATGTGCTTGATGCATTCAGCAGCGAAATAACCTTCGGCGATCATCGTCATTTCATTAAGTGCGCTCTTTACAGTACATCCGTGACCGATCAGCTGGCCAAGTCTTCGGTTGCGGCTGAAGCTGGAATATGATGTTACCAGCAGGTCGCCGAGATATGCGGAGTCCATTGTGTTCCTTTCGAACGGATAGCTCTCTTCGATGAAACGGGTCATTTCTCTGGCTGATGCGGCTGTCAGTACTGCGCGGAAGTTGTCTCCGTAGCCCAGGCCGACTGCAAGCCCTCCTGCGAGGGCGTAGATGTTCTTCAGCACTCCTGCGTATTCTATGCCGTATATATCTGCAGAATATCTTATCTTCATGTTGGCTGTGGTGAAGCGCAATCCGATAAGCTCCGCATTCTGCCTGTCAGTGCATGCGACAGTAAGGTAAGAGAGCTTGTTTCTGGAGACTTCTTCTGCATGGGACGGTCCGGAGATCAGGCCGAGCTGACTATATGGAAGACCGTATGCGTCCTTGAAGAATTCTGTGATGGTCTGATATGCGTCAGGTATTATTCCCTTTGTCGCAGACAATATGAATTTGTCTTTGAGCGATACCGTAAGGTCTTTGAGGAAGTCCTTCAGGTATGCCGACGGAGCAGCTATTATTATGATGTCAGAGTTTTCAACAACCTCGTTGATGTCTGGTGTGGCGTTTATCAGATTCTTGTTGAATTCTATGTCATTCAGGTATTTGGCGTTCCTGCCCTCGGTCTGGATTGATTCCAGTACTTCAGGATTGCGGATGTGCCACCAGATGCTTTGTCCGTTTTTCTGAAGAGTATACGCGAGAGCGGTCGCCCAACTGCCATATCCGATCACTCCGCATACCGCGTTTTCTTTTATGATGTATGCCATAATTGTCCGTTTTGTCGTTCAACTATATTTTGGTAATTTACAAATATAATACTTTTCTTTTATTGGCGAGGTTTGAATGTTGTAAAAATTTCTTGTTGTGAAAATTAATTATTAACTTGCAGACTGATTTTAATGAAAATTCTTTATTTATGAATTCGGGAAAACTGAAAATTGACATCCAGTCAGAAATCGGACGTCTTGACGCTGTCCTTCTGCACAGGCCTGGAGCAGAGGTGGAAAACATGACCCCTCGTAATGTTCAGAGGGCACTGTACAGTGATATCCTCAATCTTTCCATCGCCCAGCATGAATATGAGCAGCTTTCTGGCGTGCTTTCGAAAGTGGCGGATGTCTATGAGGTGAGGGAACTTCTGGTGAAGGTCCTTGATCAGTGGAAACCTCGTGCCGACCTTATCCAGAGGATATGCGAGGCTGAAGATGTTCAGCCATATATAGATGACCTGATGGAGATGAAGTCTACGGATCTGGCCAGAGTTCTGATCGAGGGACTTCCGGCAAAGATCGATACTCTGACATCATATCTGAAGAATGAGTATTATGCCCTCTATCCTCTTTATAACTTCTATTTTACGCGAGATGCGGCCGTAACCATAGGCAATCAGGCTCTCGTCTGCAGAATGGCAAACAAGGTTCGCATGCGTGAATCTCTCATAATGGATGCCATCTACCGCCATAGCGGGGCATTCGAGTGCGACGTCGTCGATGCCAATCTGGATCAGCCGGATTCGTCGCCTGTAATCATGGAAGGCGGCGACATCATCGTTGCACGTGAAGATATACTCATCATCGGAAACGGGGTGCGTACGACTCCGCAGGGTATAGATTTCATGATCGACAGATTCCGTCACAACAGCCCTCCGGGCAGGTATCATGTGCTTGTACAGCAGCTGCCTTCGTCGCCGGAGTCATTCATCCATCTTGACATGGTCTTTACCCTGCTTGATAAGGATAAATGTATGGTCTTCAAGCCTTTGATTATGCAGGCGAATCAGTATCAGACCGTTCATATCATCATTGAGAACGGCAAGGTGACGTCCATCAGGCCGGTAGCTGGACTTCTGCCGGCGTTGAAGAAGCTGGGCATGGATCTCAAGCCGATCATATGCGGAGGTGACGATGACTGGGATCAGGAAAGGGAGCAGTGGCATAGCGGTGCGAACTTCTTCTCGTTCGCTCCGGGAAAGGTGCTGACCTATGCGCGAAATGTATACACACTCGACCAGCTGAGCCGTAACGGATTTGAAATCGTCAAGGCTTCCGATTTCATTGAAGGTCGTGCAGATGCTTCGGTATCGGGAGATGGTCTTTGTGCTGTAGCAATCGACGGATCGGAACTTCCTAGAGGCGGTGGCGGCGCGCGATGCATGACCATGCCGCTGTCAAGACAGAAAGTAAATTGGTAACACTAAAACAATATTATGGAAAGAACATTGGTAATTCTTAAGCCAGGATGCCTTCAGCGAGGCCTCGTTGGTGAAGTTATTTCTCGTTTCGAGAAAAGAGGACTTAAACTTGTAGCCATGAAGATGGTTCAGCTTGATGAGGAGATCCTCAAGGTACATTATGCACATCTTCTTGACCGACCTTTCTTCCCGTGGCTCCGTGACGGAATGATGGCAGCTCCTGTAATCCTCTGCTGCTGGGAAGGATACAGCGCAGTTCAGGTCGTACGTGACATGGCAGGTGCAACAAAGGCAAGCAAGGCCGTTCCCGGAACGATCCGCGGTGACTTCAGCCTCAGCGCACAGGAGAACATCGTTCATACATCAGACTCTCTCGAGAATGCCGAGATCGAACTCAAGCGTTTCTTCGTAGAGTCAGACTACTGCGACTACAAGTCTCCTCTCGATCCGTTCAAGTACGCTCCGGATGAGATGTAGAAACAGGAATTCTGTTTCAGTCAAAGATAAGTGTCCCGCTACCCTGTTTTATCCGGATAGCGGGAACTTTTTAAATCAGATCGTCATCAGACATGCTGTGGAGCATCAGTGGCATATCACGAGATGACCTATATCAGATGGGGCAATCAATCAGTCAGTTATTGAATGCAACGGAGATATTGGCAGAAGCATTTGATGGAAAAACAGTCTATTTTTATCATTCAGTGCATTGAGTTGTATCTAAAAAGTCGTATATTTACAAATTGTATATAAATGCTTTGTGAACTTATGAAAAGATTATCTGTGCTGGCAGCTTCATTATTGATGCTTATCTGTCCTTGTGTGCTTATGCATGCTCAGAATCAAATTGAAGTCGCTTCCGAAATAAAGGGAATTGATGGTTTATGGAATGACTATCCTCTCCTGATGGAGAAATTCGGTGCTGAACTGAATAATCAGCGTGCCGACTATGTCTTTGCTATAGATGTTTCAGGTACCATGAACCAATATAAGGGAGTAGTGGTTCCTGCTCTTCAGGAGTTTTTCCGTTCCCTCCAGAATGGAGATTATGTTTCTGTCATTAAGTTCGGTGAGGTTGCGACAAATGAGGTCGGCAGTTCAGGTGTGGTCGATGAACAGACGGTAAATAACCTTGTCAGTTATGCTGATGATATTTACTCGAAGCCTGCCACTTCGGTTGAGAGAGATATGTATTTCAAATATACCAATCTTGATAAGATGCTGGATTATGTGGCTACTGATTTGAAACAGCTGAATAGAAGTACACTGAAATTTGTGTTCATCATTACAGATTTCGTGCATGATCCAAAGGTCAATGGGACAGAGAACTGGAATAATACCTTGCAGCGTTTCAAGACGGAACAGTCCGGGAATGATGTGTATGTATTCGCGTTGCAGCTGCCGGGGTCGGGACGCGACCTGGAGACTGTTCGTAATGTTTTTCCTGCAGAATTTCAGTTCAATCATGTAAGGATTCAAAGCAGTTCTGCATTGTCCGATTGGTTCTCTCAGCGCAAGAATGCCATTATTCTTGATAAGTTCAAGGCTGTAATCGACAGGAATATATCTCCTGCAGGTCTGGAAATCGATCCTGTATTGGATATAGACGGTAATCTGCTTCTCGAAACATCCTGGGATCCGTGTCCTGTTTATGATCTCATACAGGTGGACAGTATATCATTGGTACATAAGGATTTCCGTTTTAGATCATCTCTGCCTGAGAAATTAACCGCCGACGGTGCCATAGAAGCAGGTAAATATATACATAAGAGGGCAGGCTTGTTCTCTCCGAAACTTGTGAATCTTGAGGATGTGATAGACGTGTCTGCTTCCTTTCCGATGCCGTATAATCATGAGCTGCGTAAGTTGGGTATAGAACCTCCTGTCATCAATTCTTCAGCATCGGTAAACAGACTCGTTTTCTGTCATCCTCTGCCTTTGTGGCTGTGCTGCGTGATAATAGGACTGATAATCCTTTATATCATACTGGTCATAAGAGCTGCATCAAGGAATAATTCTCCATATTATCAGATCAATGGTAAATTCGACGTTCTTTGTGAAGGTGTGTCTGTAGATAAGAGAAGGCCGGCAAAGGTAAGGAAATCAGTGGATTTCGGAGCTGGTGCGGAGTTCTACCCGGTTCCCGGAGCATCATGGAGAGCGGAGATCAGGGTGAAGACATATAATCCTTTCCTTCTTTTCTTCAAGTCGCCGACATATCAGTTCATACTTCACAAGGGAACGCAGTTTACGCTTCGGGGACAGAAATGGGGAGCTCATCAGAAACCTCTCCTTGGCAAAGGGACTCCTATAGTTGTCGGAAAGGAACATACAATCAGGTGGATACAATAAAAAATAATACATATTATGGCTAATAAACACATTTTTATCGGTCTCGGTGGTTCAGGTGTGAATACTGTTGCCAAAACCAAGTATAAGATCTATGAACGAGTAGTAGAATCATCCGGCAGGTCAAAATCTGATGTGATGGCTGATGACTATCGTTTTATCTTTGTTGATACGGATGACAGGGATGTCAAGGCAATGAATGATGCATACAAGTCTCTTTATGAGAATGGTCATGTCGATTTCATATCTCCAAGTAAGGAATTGGTCGATCTGGGAGATCAGAATCCGCATATGATATATCAAGGAACAGCGGCAGCCACCCATCTGAAGGTCAATAAGCGCATTCGTGAAGCATGCTCAGCAGGCTCGGCTGATAAAATGGAAAACAGAAATCTAAGACATGGCGCAGGAGCGTATAGAATGAAGTCTAGGATTGCCCTGGCACGTAAATATGATGATTTCACCAGACAGCTTTCTGCATCTATCGATGACCTTGTGACCGTAGCAAAGAATGGCGGCGAAGAGTGTGTTATGCATTATTGGGTAGTGGCCAGCTGTAATGGCGGAACAGGAAGTGGCATATTCAATGATGTGTTGTACTATGTCAATATGCTCCATAAGTTCAGGGTAAGTCCGAGCAACCCTAAAGTTACATTGGTCCTTTATATGCCTAAGTATTATATTGATGCCAATGCTCAGATTGAGAAATATCCTAGGAACGCATATGCCTGTCTGAATGAGATAGAGACATTCCAATGTCTTGCAAAGGACAGGGAAGGATGTATGCTCTACCACAGGTTGGCATTACGTCCGGACTACGTTACATTCAATGACCGTCTGCCATATAGGCCGTTCGAGTATTGTATACCAGTCGATTATCAGACCGAGAAGGAAACCGTGATGGGATCGATAGAGAATATGTATAACAATACGGCTGAAATGCTGTACTATGTACATGAAGGCGCTGCTGCAAGGGGCTTTGTTTCATTCTTCGACAATTATCAGGATGGCGAGCTTACCATGCCGGCTAAATGTTTCAATATACCTATGGGATATGTCGCGCTCAGGAAACCGGTAAAGGATTTCCAGGACTATATATCTATAAGGTTCCAGTACGAGATACTGAAATATGGCGTTATCGGAAATCCGGTAGAGAGCAAGGAGACCAGAACGCGATTGATGAAGGCACTGTTCAACAATATCATAGGCAGGCAGCTGTTTGAGAATGGCGCTCCAGGGGCTTATGGGTCTTTGCTTCGAAGTCTGGTTTCGGAGAGGATTGATGAGGATATGCCGGACAACCTGATCCATGACAGCAGGGGAGAGGTGATGACACGTCTTCCGGACAGTGTGTCGAAGACGAGCGCTGACACCATTGTTGAGGAGGTACGCAAGCTGATTTCCACAAAGACGGAGGAAAAGAAAAACGCCATAGAGTCGATTGAGAAGCAGCTGTGGGTATGGGTTGAAGAGAATTCTGCTAAATATGGACTTGAATATGTCGTGTCGATACTGAGTGATCTGGATGAATATTGTACTCAGCTCTATAATGACTATACCACTGATGCCCAGTCAAGAATCTTAAGGGACCTGAAAGTCAACAATTGCCGCAAATCCCTTGTAGACAACAATGATGCAGCCGCAAATTCTTTGGATGACCTGTACCAGAGGGCTATAGAGATAACTCTCAAGGAACGTGTGACAGGAAACAACAGAAATGATGTGATGAATTATTTCTGTGCTCTCAGGGAATGGATTGAAGGAACTCTTCAGGTTGACATACACGATGAACTCTTTTCGATCATACACAGGCTCTCCGTAGGTGAAAGGGGCATAATAGATGTGATCAGATCTCACGCTAAAAATCTGCTTTCTGCGGCATATCAGAGACTTAATGATTCTGATTCAGGAGTCGAGAAGGCATATGTCGGCCTTGCAGACAAATTCCTCGAGAAGGGTAAGGATGTCACCTCCGTATATCTGCCTGATATAACCTCTTTTGTAGACAGCAAGCTTTGGAAGGAAGAGGGCAACAAGTTCTCGGAATGGTATTCGTCCCTCGTATCTCCGTCTAATGACTATGTCAGGGGTATGGGTATGATTCCAGAAAGGAATGGTGTTCAGAATAGTCTGGAGTCTTATTTCAAGGAAATGGTCCGTATCTGCGGTGAAAAGATGATCCGTTCTTATTATCTCGTCGGCGAAGATATGCACCTGTTTACAAATACAAAGATCGACCAGTATTCAAAAATGGTTGAAGATATCCTCTCCTTTGCGTACGAAACAATCAATGTAAGGTGCAGGGAGTCCAATTATCTCAATGACATGTGGTATAACAAGCCTTTGGCCACATTCTATGGAGACTTGGACATAGATCAGAAGAAGGCGGTGAGGGAACGTATGGTTCCGTCGATTTTCTTCTCATTTGACCGTTCTAAACACAACAATACAATTATCAGAAGGACTTTCTGTGTCGCTCCGTCCCTTGAGCTCGCCAAAGATGTATTCGGATATCAGGAGGGAGATATGAGTTCTTCATTCTATCAGGAAGGTGATAAGAATGTCATGTATATCATGGCAGGTACGATAGGTGTATCATTTGAGTACTACTCTATATATGATTCTCTTAAGAGCTCGTATGACAGTTGTCTGCAGAAGGAACTGTGTCATATACATCAGGCGATAGCAGCAAGCCGCGGAGACGCATCGAATATCCGTCTTCCGAAAGAGATTTCCAATGAGATGAAGGTTTTTGTCAAATATCTGGTCCTTGAGAGAATGTGCTCTATATTGAGTGATTATATCTATCATCCTTCTGAGTCATATGAGTTGAACAACTATCAGACATCTCCTTTCGTGTTTGATGGCGCTATTGCAAAGATAGCCTCTTTCCAAGCATATAGAATAGTGGATGAAAGGATTGCATTCAAGGTGACAGACGGAGGAATCGAACTTTATGACAGATATTCTGTTGAAAACCAGAGGACTCCGATGACTTGCGTATTCAATGCTTTTGAGTCGAGATTCATTAATGGTGGCTACGCAGGATTGGCTGAAACTGTTACTAAAGAAATGAATTTCGTAGCTGCTGAGGCATTTATGAGAGCATATCCTATGGTCTTGATCGAACTGAAGAACAAATATAATCAGAAATGGACGGACACTGACAGCAGGCTTGAGAAGGAAACTCTTGCAGATATCATGACAGTGCTCAATGAAGTCTACCCAAATTATAACAGTTTCATATCAGAATAACAGATATGCTTCCTCTTTGGATAATAGATCTGACTCAGAATAAGAAGCGTCTGGATACTCTTGCTGATCTTTTGGCAGGAGTGTCTGGTCGCCAGATGTCATATTGGTATTATTCCCATGTCGATGCGGGGAGAATCAGTATGCCGGCCGGTATATATGATGCGTCTTCCTGCATGAACGTCCTGGATGTCATTATCGAGGAAGGCCAGAAATGTTTCAATCAGATTCAAAGTAACGGATATGCTTTCTCGAATTTTCAAGTATGCATCATCGGAGATGTCGAAGATTCTCTGACCAGAAGCATATTTCATGTCCTTCCTTCTTTATTGAGAGACAAGAGCGGTCATATATTCAGTTCCCATTTGGGAAGAGGACTGGAGGTGACCGGAATGCTGTATGTGTCAAGTACACTGCATCAGGAACCGTCATCAATATTGCGCAAGGAATATGCACTTTTCCTGGAAGAACTCAATGTCCTCGGTTCAGAACTTCCCGGTCTGAATTACAATAGTCTCATTCTTTTTCAGGATGTGCAGTATCAGACAGAACGTTATTATTCGTTGCTGTCTCCTGAGGAAGTGGCGCAGCTTCTTTTCCAATATATCGTCACGATCTATTTTTGCGGAAATGACAATGTCAAGCTGTTCGACAGTATTCATGACCCCAAGACCCGTGTCTATTCGGTCGGTGCAGCCTCTGTTTATTATAACAGCAGACAGCACAAGGAAGAGTCTTTGTGTGAACTGATACGTAAGCTTACAGACTCTTTCAAGGATGAGAACAGTTACGACGAGAAATATTCTTCAGCCAAGGCAAAGGAACTTTTGTCTGACGCCTCGATTTCTGCTGATACTGTGCTTCAAAAGGTCAAGGCTGGTTGTTCTTCTGTTGATATTGATCTGACCGTTATAGAATCTGAGTCCGATCCACATCCTGTCTGGGACCTTTTTAAATCCTCTCTTTATTCGTCATATTATCAGAATTATATAAGATTCCTCCCGGCCAGGCTGCTGTCTTTCATGGAATCTATATCATATTATTTGCGAAGCAAGTGTATCAGAAAGATGACGGGGAATGCGGATGATATGGTATCGCGTGTAAAGAAGGTCATTGAGCAATATGATGTACATGTATTGTCTGACCGGAACGTTTCAAATCCTACATTGGCACAGATATCTTCAGTCTTCAAGGCTGTCAAGGAACGACTTTCGCAAAAGAAGAACGAGCTTGCTCCCCAGGTCTCAGACATAATACAGGTGCCTGAGTATCTGAAGTCTGATTATGAACACGTTAGAAACGGATCTGATGAGTATAAGCCTTCTGCCATAATAGAACGTCTGGTAAAGATGCTGAAGTCTGAACCGATAGTACTTGGCTTGATAGGACGATGCTTTTTTTTAGGTGTAGTTCTGGTCTTTACGATACTGCCGGTCCTTGATGTCCTGTCGCCAGATGTAATCAATCTGGGTGATGTGATGGAGTATAAGTGGATATGGATTCCTCTGATTTTCCTCCTGCCTTTCATCACTCAGGTAGGATTGCGCTTAAGACGTATATATCGTCATATAAGGAGGGAAAAGTACAAACTGTTGGCAAGTGTACTTTATGAAATTAATAAGGAATTGGTTTCTAAACAACTGGCATTATCGCTTTCCGTATATGAAGCCCTGATTGAAGAATGTGACAGGCATATTGCAAGAATAGAAGGTTTCCGTAAGAGCCTGCTTCCTGCACAGCCGGAGGATGTCGAGCTGCCTATTCCTGACACTATGTTCAACCAGTCCCTTACTGATGGCACTTTTGTCAAAAGGGACATCATCTCAGACAAGGAACAGATAGAGGCAGAGATACATGTTGATAGCCAGTATAAGCATATTTCTAGTCTGGAGAACAAAGACTGTCTAAAGATATTGAAGAGGATCTTCTCAGAGAAGGAAAATGTCAGGATGGATTCCGTCGCTGAATTCTATGCTATGTTGAAGGCGCGTTTAACAGACAGCCTGATGATAAAGTCGTATGCTGATATCTGTGATATGCTTTTCCACCTGAACGGATCAGTAGATCTTGCTCCATTGAAACTTATGGCAGGTCTGAACGGAATGCTTATTTCAGATAATTATAATACAGAAAGAATAGTACGAGGTTCTGATTCAAAGATAGCAGGACATTTTTCCGGGTATACCGGCGTCTATCAGACCTGTTGTCAGGAGAAATGTACCTCTCCATATCTGTTCGTTGCACATATTCATGAACTTACCACATATATAAACAGTGCCAACGTATGCAATGCCAGGATAGATTATATTGATGTAAGTGTCTTTCATGTTCTGCTGACTCTTTATTATGCTTTTTATAGGAGGAGAACCCTCGCATCCAGGATTGCTGGCTTCAATATTAATATAAGTAGGTCTGATATGGCTGTTGTAGAACAACAAATCAATGGAGGGATGATGTCATGACGGTATTTTCTACAATAATACTATTGTTTGTCTTATTGACAATCATATATGTTGTCAGCTTTGTTATCAGTCTGTTCAAGAAAAAAGCAGATACTTACTATATATGTGAAGATGGTAGTTTCCGTCAATTCGGCAGGGTCGAATACAATGCGGCATCAGATAATTACAGGCTGACTGATACGACGCAGCCGGTGGCGAACCGGTTCCAAGGTTATTCCAGTGTTGAGAATTCCCTGGCCTGGATACATCTGAGAGACGATCCGTCTTACTCATCACTATCCGATCAGATTTCCAGGTATGGATATGTCGATCTTGTGGGCAATATATATGACAAGAATCATAATAAGTTGGGATTTATCACCGATCTTGAAGGGAAATGTTCTGTCAATGGAACGAGGCGTTGGTATGAGTTATGGATGAAGAGGCATTCTTTGGTATATCTGTCGGCAGGTGCTGCAACTACAGTAAATGCTAATGGAGGTGCGCCAGATCCGGCCGCTGAGGATATTTGCATCGGTAAGATTTCCGAGTCAGGTCGTATCGGTAATGCCGCCCCTAACGTATATACGATAACTGCCAGAGCAGGTGCATTCGCTCTTTTATATAGGGACAGGCAACCGGCTCCTCAAGATGAGGGTCATATGATGCCGCGTACTACATGGAAGGATACAGCATTGATTTCGTCGTTGATTTATGCATTCGTTTATGCTGCATTTTATATAACCAATACGACTCCGCTTTCTTTACCTGCTTTAGGTGAGCAGATCGGCTTTGTCGTTGCAATGCTGGGTATATATTTCATGATATGGGCTTTGGTGCGACAGTTCAAGATCGAAAGGTCTCTTGATGGGAACGATATAGATGACTTCTTGATGATGTTCAACAGAAATACAGGCATTACGGGTATTTCGAACCTGATAGTTTTCTTTGCTGTTTCTTCTCTGCTTGTATCCGTCTTCCTGTACGGAAGTGATTTCATACCTCTGCAGTTGGCTGTGCTTATAGGTATTCTGGTGAATAGAAAATATATCACCTCGGCGCCATGGATTGTCCTCACAAGCGAGGAACAGTTTTGCGAGGAATGGGATTGCGAGGACGATAGTGATGATTCAGACAGCGGTAACAAGCCAGTCATAACTCCGACCTCTATCAGAACTGTACAATATGTGTGGCAACTGGATTCTGTCTATCATTCTCTTGAGGGTGAATTGTCTCTTGATATAGATGTTGATAAGATCTCGGATCTGCGTGCGGTGAATCCTTTCAGAACCAGACCGACGGCTATGCATATGTCTAATATAAAGGAACTCATCCACTTGTATCAGAACAAGGAACTTGTGCATAAGATAATACGGTATATCAACCGAACAGCTTCTGCAGCAGGGCTGACACCTCTTGAGAAGATGCAGTTTATACTTGATTTCGTCCAGGAACCTAATATTAAGTATATAGCTGATGACAAGTCAGACGAGATAGGCAACCTGCTTGATTATGCCAGGTTCCCTGATGAGACCTTGCTTGACGGAAGAGGTGACTGTGACTGCAAGGCTGTCCTTGCTGCTGTTCTTTTTGCAGAGGCCGGATATAAGACTGCATATATTATAACTATGTCCCACGCAGCTGTAGCTGTCGCTCTTAAGAACAAATACCCTGATGCTTTCATAAGCATGCTGGGTGATGAGGTCATTACCAAAGATGGTTATATGTACTATTTCTGTGAGACAACATCTGATAATTTCAAGATAGGCGATTTATCGATTTCCTCAAAGGATCAGATACAAGAGATCTTATATATTAACTAAGGATGAAAAGAACTTTCTCAATACTTGCTGTCTCAGCTGCTTTCCTCCTGTGGGCAGCAGTTCTGGTCATGATATATGATAGAGGACAGAATAATAAGGCTTTGATATATGCTGAGATTCCTCCTAGTACAATCGAGTTTATAACTAATTTATCCGACGGATTGAACGATATCCTTATATCATTCAATCCTGATCCCGATGTTGATGACTGGGATAACGACAATGATCCAGGTATCAATTCAAAGACCGGTCTGAAGAATATCCAGGATGCATACTTCATAATATATTATCCGGAAAAACTTGAGGTGGATGCACGTGAAATCCTATATATGGCAAATAAGGCCATCCCACACTTGAAGTCTGTCTGCGGAAGATATTTTTATCCCGATGATGTGAATGGAAGGAAGCTTCCTATATATCTTTCAGATGATTATGATGAATTCATCAGGCAATACGAACTTATCCGCGGTCCAGTTGAGGACAAGGACAAATACAAGAACACCTCCGGTCTGTATCTGTCCGTTACATCACTGATGGGCTGTGTGACTGAAGGAATTCTATTGAACGGTGACTTTGTCGTCAAGCATTTCGATAAACATGCGAAGTCTACTCTTTGGCATGAGATGACGCACTATGTGTTCTTCACTTCTCTGGATTACAGCCGTTCCGAGATGCAGATTCCCATGTGGTGCTATGAGGGCATAGCGGAGTACTGCGGTCATGAAGCAGAACGCCCTGTCTTCAATGATAAAGAAATTGCTGAGATGAGGAATACCTGTGATCTGAGAGATATGAATTTTGAGTATGTATATCAGAACTATAGCGGCGGTCGGTCGATCTACTGTTATATGGAAGATGAGTACAATGCTGAAGCTATCACATCTTTCCTTGAAACCTTGTATCATTCTGGAGTAGATAGTTCCCTGATGGAGAACTTCTCTATTGATATAGATGATCTTGAGGAAGACTGGAAAGAAAACCTCGACAGTTTCAAAAGGTGATTCCGTTGAGTGGGAATTACTAAATAAGCGTTTCCCCAAGTGGTATTTGACATTATCTAATCAAGAGTGACACTGTTGTATTTATGAAGTACGATGTATTTATCAGCTATTCAAGGAAAGATACCAAGATAGTTAATCATATTTGTAACGAGTTAAAAAGAATGGAATATCATTCTTTATCGATAGAAAAGGAATTTCCGGAGGATTCGAATTTCCTGAAATAATAGCGGAAGCAATTGAAAATTCCAAGGTTTTTCTATTTGTGGGAAGCCAGAATTCCTATGATTCGCGATATGCCGTCAATGAAGTCACTTTTGCCTATAATCTCAATAAAAAGAATTCTATCATCCCATATTTAATAGATAATGCGCCACTTCCGAGAAGTATGCAATTTATGTTTGGGTCGGTGAATTATCGCACTATTAAAGAACACCCGATAAAGACTCTGCTTATAAGTGATTTAAAGCATATGTTGAGTTCTTTCGAAGAAGATAATGCTCTGTTAAATGCAAAGGAGCAGAATCCCGATAATACAGGAACGCGTAAACCTAATTTATTGTCTTTATCATATATTACCGATAAGCATTTGGGTGTAACTCTATGCGCGTCTCTACAGATTATACTTCTTGTGTTCTGTTATTCATTTTTCTTTTTCCTTTTTCAAAAAGGATATGTAGCACAGCTTCCACATCATATTGTATGGTGGACAAATGTTATGCTTACGACGTTTATCTTACTGTCATTGATATCTACTATCTTCGTCATGACAAATAAGAAAAAAGCTTTTTATGCGATTTGTCTATTAGATGTTTTGCAAGTTATATGTATTTATATAATAGCTGCTTCCACCTATAATAAGAATTATGCTTATCAGTCGTTAATATATGGGACTTTAAATGATATAGGTGCAGCACTTACCCGTCAGCCAGTTGTGTATATATCTGTCATGCTGCTTTTTATAGTGTTGCATTGTGTTGCTATGTGGGGTATACTACATCTAAAGAAAAATAATAGATCTGCTTGGAGCATGCTGAAGTAATTGTAGCAGGAATCAACAAGTACAATGAAAATGGAATCAAGATTGCAGTGCATTCTAAGTGTATATCCAAATTTCTCTGTTGATGTTAATCGGACCACTCTTACAAAAATGGTATTCTAGTCGTCAGCAAGCATGCTCAGGAGATTGACTATTATAGCCCAGAATGATCCGTATCCGGCAAACCAATCCATGAGGTAGTCGTGCAGGCATAGGAAAGAGAATACGAAGAATGCTACGATGAACATACTTATGCTTAACACATACTCGCTTACACCCTTGCTGAGGTAAATGAATCTACCGGTCATATAGAGGGTAAATATAAATATTAAAGTTGCCCATGCTATGTTGAATAAGGTGACAAAGACCGTTACGATGAAATTCCAGAAACCGGATGGATCTCTTCCTTTCATTCTGTCGCCTAGCATGGAAACCTGATTGTCTATGAATCCAGTCCTTGTAGACTTAAATCCTTTGATAATCTGGTCCTGATAGTCAAAATTGGACTGGTTGTCGGCGTGGATGATATAAACGTATTGTCTTGCAAAAATGATCTTGCTTCTGCATTGTCTTCCATCTTTGCACTGATATTCTTTTGTGATTTTGCTGCTGAATAGCGGGAGGTTCTGCTTTGTCAGCTCTCCTACATTGAAATACAATGTGTCGCTGTCTACAGCACCATAATATGTGAATCTCTTCTCGTCAGCGGATTTCAATGTTACAAGGTAGAGATATTTGCCTTCATCATTGCTGATGACGTGGATGTTCTTGAAGTCTTTCAAAGGTTCGACGTGACTTTTCTCGTCGAGTTTCAGTCTGAATTTATACTCAGGGAATTTAATGTTTTCGGCATGTGTAGAGATGCAGACCAGCATTGTCAGGATGACAGCGCTTAGGCGTTTAAATAGTTTGGCATTCATGGTTATAGTGATTTGTAATTGTAAAAATAATGAATTATTTTCAGTTTTGATAGTATTTGCTCTTTTTAGTTTAGGCAGGTGGACTATTTTGATACCTGGTTCTGGTTTTAGGATGATTTTATGAACCAGGTTTGATTTTCGGATAGTTGGTTCGGGATTTGGAGGGTTTTCCAGAACCATAGTTGATTTTCTCAGGTTTGGTCCTGGATATGGACCGAATTCCTGAACCAGGTCTTGTTTTCAAGGTTGTGGTCCAGGGTGTATAGATTTTCTGAGTCAGGATATGGACTCTTTGAGCTGGTTCTGATTTTATGAACCATGTGCATAAACGTGGTAAATAGCAAAGAACCCCGTAAGTCTTATCAGACCTTCGGGGTTCTCTGCTATTACTGATGCTTTCTCAATTATACCATGAGGGCAGCGATGAGTGCAAGGATGGCGTAGAATTCAGGGAAAGCGGCGTAGATCATGGTGTTGGTCTGGACGTCATGTCCCTGTGATATTCCGATGATACCGTTTGCACATACCTGACCCTGACGGATAGCAGAGAAGAGGCAGACAACGCCTACTGCGATACCTACAGCAAAGAGTACGATACCGTCTGCTGCAAAGTCCTTACCGACCCACATGAGGAAAGCCACGAATCCGTAGAGACCCTGTGTTGCCGGCATGGCAGAGAGAATCATGTAAGAAGATGACTTCTCCGGATTCTTCTTCAATGCACCTTCAGCAGCGTTACCTGCGATTGTTGTTCCGATAGAACTTCCGATACCTGAGAGGCCGAGCATCATTGCAAGGCCGATGTAACCAAGAATTTCGTTCATAATTGTTTTGATTTTATTAGTTGTTTATAATCTTATTCAGTTTTTGTTGTTGTAAGGGGATTGTATCTGGCTCCCTTTCCTTCATATCCGGCGTTCTTGAAGTACTCTACGAATGTGAGTCGCAACGGGTGCACGAATGCTCCCAGAGACGACATCAGGATGTTGAGTACATGTCCGAACAGGAGGATGAGCAAGAATGGGATCCATGTGATGACGCTGTCTCCGCGTACCATCTCAGCGAGATTGTTGAAGGCCTGGCCGAGCATTCCGCCTGCAAGTCCGAGTGCGAAGAGACGGATGTAACTGAGAACGTCACCAAGGATTCCTGTCGCCATGTTGTAGGTGTCCCAAAGTCCCGCTCCGATGTTGATCAGAGGGTTTCTTCCAGGGGTGTTGAATATGTATATCGCAAGCGCGGAAACTGTTCCGATCACGATGACAGCCCATTTGATGGCAACAGGGGATAGAAGTTTACCGACACCGAGGATTGCCAGTATTATGCCACCTACGATAAGCAGGAGCCATCCCCATGTGCTGATTGTTTCCTTGAATCCGAACCTCTTTGTGTATCCTATAGCCTTGACGGTCATTGCAAGGCAGATATGGAATACTCCTATGGCCAGTGCCAGAAGCATCTGGATGTTGAACATACCCATGCCAGGTACTTCGACTTCGCCTACAATCATGCAGTTCTTCAGTGCCTGAGGAACCCATGCAGCGTCGTAAAGGCTCATTCCGAAGAATGTACCGAGCACAGTGCCGACAACCATGGTTCCTGCACCGAGTATGGAGATGATGGTTCCGAGTCCGTCGAACATTGCAAACTTTATCCATCCCTTGTTCAGCATGAGTCCGAAAAGCAGGAGTACGATTCCGTAACCTGCGTCACCGAGACACATGGCGAAGAACAGAAGATAGAACGGAGCAACGATGGCAGTAGGGTCAAATTCACTATATACAGGCATTCCATACATTCCTGTGAAAGATTCAAACTGCCTTGTAAACCAGTTGTTCTTGAGTTTTATAGGCGGATTGTCTTCTTCCACAGCGTCTTCCTTCAGATAGATCAATCCCATCTTGTCGAATGCCTCTACAAGTTCCGCGTCGTTTTCCACAGGAGCAAAGCCTGTGAATACGGAGATGTGATTTTCTGCCGCACCGACAGCGACAGAATCCGCAAGGTATCTGTCGAGTTCCACAAGGTCATTGTTGCATGCTTCCTTTATTGCAGGAATATAGTCCTTGGCATTGAGAAGGCCTGCCTTGCAGTTGATTATCTCTGCCTTGATCCTGTCGCTTTCTGCGGCAGCATCAGCATATGTGCCGTCCGGTGCATTCGTTTCCTGGACAGGGAATGAATATGCCTCATCTTTAGGAGCCACTGTCACGAACCAGACTTTCTTTCCGTCATTCTCCACCACCTGAAGAGCATATGAATGTCCCCACGCCTCGTCGAACTTCTTGGCATCGACACAATAATAGCGTACGATGTATCCGAGGTCCTTGAGACCGTCCAGAGCGTTCTTGTCATATTCACCCCATGCGCGTCTTTCCTTCATAGCCTTTTCTGCAGCCGCAAGTTCTGTGTTGAGCTCACTTATTCTGTTTCTGCAGTTTTCAATGAAGGTTACAGGGTCCCCTTCTATATTGATGGTTGCCTGTGCAATAGCCTGAGCATCAGGGTCTTTTGTGTAGTCGATGCCTTCAAGGAATTCAAGGACTCTTTTTGCCCTCGTCGCCTTGGCAAGCATCTCAGAGGAGTTCTGGTCTATAGGTTTCTCAGAACGGCTGATGTCCACGACTCCCAGTTCCTGAAGCTGCTCCAGGAATCCTTCCTTCTCTTCCGTAAGCAGGACGAAGGAATATTTAGTCATCTTAGTTATCATTGTTCTGCTCCTCCTCTTCTTCTATAGCATGTCTGCTCTTCACGATCTTGGAAGCTGCCTTGGAGAGGTTCTCCTCGTCTTCCATGTATCGTTTGATCTTTCTGATAGCCTCCTGATATCCGGGAATCTGCACCTTCTCATAAAGGTTTACCTTCTGAGTGGTCTTTTTTCTCTGGAAGTCAAGGATACGGGCCTTCTCAAGGTAGACCTCCGATTCGATTCCCAGTCTTGAGAGCTCCTTCAGTATCGCAACTCCGTCCGCATACCATGCAGGGCAGTTGAATGCGTTGAACTCGTGGATCTCGTACTTGATCTCACCAAGTGCCGGAGTCTTCACTCCTGCCACCTTCACCGTGTACAGGTCCACATCGGTGATGGAGATGAGATTAGGCTGGAATTCGTTCCAGAGTGCTGCGAGATAGTCGTATCTCTTCAGTGAGGCTTCAAGATCTTCAATAAGCTTCTCCGAATGGTCCTTGGCCTTCTTCACCTCGACGCGCAGTGCCGACTCCTTGTTCTTTAGGGTAGGGAGGGCATTCTTACGCATCTTGAGCTGCTTGTTCAAGTTGTTCAGAGATGTCTTATTATATTGAAACTTGATTGCCATGATTAATTACCTTTCCAATATGTGTCAATAAGCTCCTGCTTGATACCTGTCTCGGCCTTGCTGAAGTATGTGCCGAACAGTTCCCATGCGGTGTCAAGCATTTCGTCGATCTTCAGGTTGACGTCGATGGCAAGAAGCCTTGTCGCATATGCCTTTGCGTATTCAAGACATCTGAGGTCATAGTCGCTCAGGTCGAATCCGTTCTCGAGCTTTGTCTTTGCGTTCTGTGCATCGGCGTAGAGTCGTACAGAGGCGTTCATTACCTGACCGTGGTCCTTGCGTGTCTTCTTTCCCTGCACGAGCTGTTTCAGACGCGAAAGTGAACGGAACGGGTCGATGATGACCTTGCCTGAATCCGGATCGGTACGGAGGAAAAGCTGTCCCTCAGTAATGTAACCTGTGTTGTCCGGAATCGCGTGAGTGATGTCTCCGTCGTTGAGGGTCGTCACGGCGATGATGGTGATCGAACCGCCTTCAGGAAGCTGTACGGCCTTCTCGTAGATCTTTGCGAGGTCTGAATAGAGTGAACCCGGCATGGAGTCCTTTGAAGGAATCTGGTCCATACGGTTCGACACGATTGAAAGTGCATCAGCGTACAGAGTCATGTCTGTAAGGAGCACGAGAACCTTCTCGTTCTTTTCTACAGCGAAATATTCGGCAGCAGTGAGGGCCATGTCCGGAATGAGGAGACGCTCCACAGGAGGCTGCTCTGTTGTGTTTACGAATGAAATGATCTTGTCAAGAGCTCCTGCAGCCTCGAATTCATGCTTGAAGTAGAGGTAGTCGTCGTTTGACAGACCCATACCTCCGAGGATGATCTTGTCTACATCGGCGCGGAGGGCAACCTGTGCCATCACGTTGTTGTATGGCTGGTCAGGGTCGGCAAAGAACGGGATCTTCTGTCCTGACACGAGTGTGTTGTTGAGGTCGATGCCGGCGATACCGGTAGGGATCAGCTGTGAAGGCTGCTTTCTCTTGTATGGGTTCACCGAAGGACCTCCGATCTCAACGGTCTTTCCTTCCACTGCAGGGCCGCCGTCGATAGGTTCGCCGTATGCGTTGAAGAAACGTCCTGCAAGCTCGTCACTTACGTTGAGGGTAGGGGCGCCGCCGAGGAATACCACTTCGGCATTGGTCGGGATACCTTCAGTACCGGAGAATATCTGGAGTGTCACCAGGTCTCCTTTTGTCTTAACCACCTGAGCAAGGCGGCCGTCTACGAGAGCGAGCTCATCGTTTGATACACCTGTTGCCTTGAGCGATACAGTAGCCTTTGTAATAGCCTCCAGCTGTGTATAGATTTTCTGAAATGCCTTATTTGCCATTGCTTAGAAGATTATTGAGTTTTTCCTGATATTCATAGAATCTGTCGCTCTTGAACTCTGAATAGTTCATCTGCCTGAGGGCATTGATGAGCTCCTTGAAGTAGTTGCGGCATTCTTCGAAGTCCTCGAATGTGAAGTCGCGTTCGCAGATGCCCATAACGAGCTCGAGCATGTATTTCTGGCGCTCGATAGGGCAGAGGGCGTCGATGTCGTCGAATGCATCCTGCTGGAGGATGACGAAGTCGAGAAGTTCTGACTTCCAGAATATTTCGTGGTAGCTCATAGGCACACCGTCATCACCGAGGATGTTGATCTGGTCGTTGGCTTCCTTACCCTTGCGCACGATGTTCTTTGCTCTCTCGACCATTTCTACCCAGCCTGGCATGATGGTGCTGTTGAGATATTCGCGGATCTCCGGATATTCGAGATACTTTGAATATGAGTCTATAGGGTTCACGGCAGGGTAGCGCTTCTGGTCCGCGCGGTTCTGCTCGAGGGCGTAGAAACAGCGTGCCGCCTTCTTTGTCGACTCTGTCACAGGCTCCTTGAGGTTACCTCCTGCAGGGGATACGGTACCGATGAATGTAACGGCACCGGTCTGTCCGTTATTGAGGATGACCATACCTGCGCGTGCGTAGAAGTTCGAGATGATTGCTGAGAGGTCTACAGGGAACGCATCTGCACCAGGAAGCTCCTCCATACGGTTCGACATCTCACGGAGTGCCTGTGCCCAACGTGATGTTGAGTCGGCGAGAAGGAGGACCTTCATACCCATTGCACGGTAGTACTCGCAGATCGTCATCGCTGTATATACAGATGCCTCGCGGGCTGCCACAGGCATGTTTGATGTGTTGCATATAATGGTCGTACGCTCCATAAGGTGGCGTCCTGTATGCGGGTCGATGAGTTCAGGGAACTCGGCGAAGATCTCCACAACCTCGTTGGCACGCTCTCCGCAGGCTGCCATGACGATGACGTCGGCGTCACCCTGTTTTGCGATCGCATGCTGGAGCACTGTCTTTCCACATCCGAACGGACCAGGGATGAAGCCTGTACCTCCTTCTGCTATAGGGTTGAGCGTGTCGATAGCGCGGACGCCGGTCTCCATGATCTTTGATGGCCTAGGCTTGTCCTTGTAGCCCTTGATGGCTACCTTTACCGGCCATTTCTGCCACATGGTCACCTCTACATCCTCGCCTTCGGCGTTTGTGAGGACTGCAATCACCTTGTCGATGTTGTACTGACCTGCCTCGGCCACTGATTTTACTGTATATTCGCCCTTGAATGCGAACGGAACCATGATCTTGTGAGGGAGCCATCCTTCCTTGACTTCTCCAAGCCAGTCTGCAGCGATCACCTTGTCGCCCGGCTTAGCAAGCGGTGTGAAGTCCCAAAGCTTCTCGTGGTTGAGAGGGTCTGTGTATTCTCCCTTCTTAAGGAACACTCCTGTCATTGTGGTGAGGTCGTTGAGAAGACCGTCGTAGCTGCTTGAGAGGAGGCCCGGGCCGAGAGTGGCCTCAAGCATTCTGTCCTCGAACTCGACTATGTCACCGTTCTTTAGTCCACGGGTACTTTCAAAAACCTGTACGGAGGCATTCTTGCCATTTACCTTGATGACCTCGGCCATGAGCTTTGTGTCACCGACGGTGATGTAGCAGATCTCGTTCTGCGACACCGGGCCGTTTGCCTCTACAGTCACAAGGTTAGATACGATACCCGTAACCTTTCCTGTTGTTTTCATATAGATTCTCAATTATTAGTTTTCTTTATATTCAACGCCCTTGAATGTTCCTCTGACTTCGTTTACGAGCTTCTTGAACATCTCGCGACCGGTCTGTTCGTCGAGAATGAGCCATCTGCGGATGATCATCATCTTTACGATGACGCCGAGAATCTTGTCGAAGTTGAGGTAATCAAAAAGGGTGATCTCGTCGATCTTCTCCCAGTAGAGGTCATCTATGCCTCTTTCCCTGGAGAGGATGTCATTTCCTTCCAGGATGCTCTGCAGCTTTGCGGATTCCTTGAATTCCAGCTCTTCCGGTTCAAGGCCTGTTTCTTCAGCTTCCGGGTCTGTAAGCTTCAGGACATCCTTTTCAGGTTCTCTTCCCAATGCATGGTTCAGATATCTGACCTTCTGATTACGGACATTGAGGTCGAACTGGAAGAATTCCCTGATGAAACCTATCTTATGCGACAAAGCCTCCTTGTAGAAATCCGGCCCCAGCTGGTCCTTGTCGAATCCTCTGACGATCAGGTCAAGAATCTCGTTGTCTTTTGCAGACAGGAGCTCTCTTGTCTGGGCCATATATCCGTCAAGACTGCTCTGACCCTGTCTCCAGTCCGGAGTAAAGTCGGGAAGACCTGCGATTATGTATACGTAGTTGTTCATGTAGACTTAGCCGAAAAGGAGTTTCTTGGTTGCTGGACGAAGGTATTCTGCGATGAGCTCTCTGAATGTTTCTTCAGTGAAGCTTACGAAATATCCGCCATCCTTTGGTCCGATCTGGAAACCACCGCTGATCTTCTTCGAGAACGAAGCTTCCACGCCGGCATTGAGCACTTTGGCAAGTTCTGAATTCACGAAAGGATCGAGCTCTTTCTGAAGGGCCTCAGGAAGGATGAGCGCGAGCTCAACAGGGCCTTCTGTCGTGAATTTCTCAGCGACAGCCTTGATGAGGCTCTTTACGAACTCAGCTGATGAAAGCGCCTTCTTGACTTCTGCGTCCGTCATTTTGCTTACAACGAGTGTCTCGATGTCCTTCTTTGTGGCGGCAAGACTCTGGGTAGCGGCCATCCTGATGTCAGAATCAACCTTGGTCCTGATCTCGTCAGCCTGCTTCTTTGCAGCTGCGACGATCTGATCAGCCTCAGCCTGAGCCTTGGCTATGATCTCCTCTGCCTGTACTTTTGCTTTTGCAAGAAGTTCTTCACCTTCCTGCTTGCCTTTTGACAGTCCCTCATTGTAGAGCTTGTCTGTCAATTCCTGCAATTTGTTCTGCATATTAAAGTGTATATTATGTGTTTGATTATAATTTTTATCTCAATCCTGCAAAAATAGTAATAAATGTGCAGCTTGTCAATCAAATCTGCCACAATTAGAAACATTCTTGCAATATCTTTATGATATTGTCCGTCTTCCCCATAGTGTAGAAGTGTACAGCAGGTACACCATGTGCGATGAGGTCCTTGCACTGCATTATGCACCATTCGGTACCGGTCTCGTATGCGGCCGTTTTGTTTTCTCCTGCCTGTTTCATCGCCTCTGTCAGTTCAAGAGGGATGTCAAGTGAGAATGCTTCCGGCAATGTACCTATCTGCCGTACCGTCGACAGTGGCTTAAGTCCCGGTATGATGGGAACTGTTATTCCTGCAGCTCTGCATCTGTCGACAAAGTCATAGTAGACTTTGTTATCAAAGAACATCTGTGTGATGACATAGTCTGCTCCGGCATCGACCTTCTTCTTCAGGTTCTCGATGTCAGTCTCGATGTTAGGAGCTTCGAAATGCTTCTCTGGGTATGCTCCTACTCCAATGCAGAAATACCTGTCATCAGATTCTATGCCCGTCTGCCTTTTCCTCTGGTAGCTGGCGCTTCCCTGATAGCTTCTTATGCCTGCCACAAGCTCACTCGCGTATCTATATCCTCCAGGTGTAGGAGTAAAGCGTTTCTCTCCTGACAGCGAATCACCTCTCAATGCCAGTATGTTGTTGATCCCCAGGAATTCAAGGTTGTCAAGACGGCTTTCGATCTCTTCGGTAGTGCTTCCTCCGCAGATCAGGTGAGGAACCACGTCAACGTCATATCTTGACATTATTGCAGCGCATACCGTGGTCTCGCTTATACGGTTGCGGACCAGATGGCGGCTGAAGCTTCCGTCCGGCTCGGCACGGAATTCATACTCGTCCCTATGGCTGGTCACGTTTATGTATTTGGGCTTGAACTCCATGAATGGAGCTATGCTTTCAAGAAGCTCGTTCTTGGTCATGCCTCTGAGCGGAGGCACGATTTCGAGTGAGGGGAAGGCTTTGCTGCTTCCTGCAAGTATTTCCGATACCTTCATATCTGCGTGTTTTGTAATTCGTTGTATATCAGTGCTCAAGTGTTTTGTCCTGCCTTCCTTTTCCTGCAGGACTATGGCGTCAAACCGTTCATTGACAAGTGTTTGCCGATCACGGACGAATGCTATTTCAGCAGGTGGCCGAGGAACCGGCGGGCAGTGTCTCCGGACATTCCGCGTCTGCGTGCGTAGTCATCATATTGCGACTGACTTATGCGGCGGATTTCGGGATATGTCGCCTCCTGGTGCATGAATACCATTCCGCATATGCTGGATTCCGGTGTCATAGCGTAACTTTCAGTCAGCCTGATACCCAGATCGGGAGACAGCATTTCTAGAATGTCGGCTTTCAGGGTGTGGTCAGGGCAGCTGGCATAACCTGCTGCCGGTTTGATCACCTTGACTTTCTTTCTGGCCTCTTCCGAGCCATAGTCCGGTTTGTTGACGGAGCGCATGATCTCATTGTCCAGCCATTTTGAAGCAGCCTCTGCGAGGGTCATCCTCACCGTCTTCCCCACAAGGTCTTCATACCTGTTCGCACAGGCAGGGCAGCTGCATCCTTCTTCATGGTGTCTGCCCTGAACGACGCTGGCGGCAAAGAATCCCATCGGGGCTATATTTCCGCTTGAAAACTCCGGAAGAAAGTCGCACAGTGACATCATTGCGCCATTTTCCTGACGCATCATCGGCAGCCGGACTTCATTGCCTTCGGCAGAGAATACAATATCGTCGCCATCCTTTGCTGCAGGGACAAACCTGGCGGACAGCATGATCTTGAAATTGTGCATAGCCAGCTCGTGCTCGGCATCATGGCGCAACTGTATCAGTTCCATCGCTTCAGGCACCTGGCTGCCGTATCTTACTCCCCAGATGGCATAAAACATCTTCCAGTCGAAGTACGGCATCACATCCTCCACGGTCAAGGTCCTGAGCCTGATGTCTTCAGGCATCCCGGGTATCGTCGCATGCTCTGCGCTATTCACAGGACTTTGTGATGATTCAGCAGTGATGTCCTCCTTTTCCATATGGTACATCGACCTTATCTTCTCCTGCTCAAGATGCTGCTCCGCCTCGAAAGACTCTCTGTCCATCATGCATTTCTTGGCCAGGACGGCAGCTGCTGAAGCATCCGGACCGTAATATACGTGGTCATACAGAGGCGCAAGCTTCACAGCTGTATGAAGTGCGGATGTTGTGGCTCCTCCGATTAACAGGGGCGTGTTCATCTTCCTTTCCGCCATAGCCCTGCACAATTCTTCCATCTGGTACAGGGAAGGGGTGATGAGGCCGCTTGCGGCGATGATGTCAGCTCCCAGTCTCGCTGCTTCGGAAAGTATCGTCTCCTTGTCCACCATGACTCCCAGGTCATGAACATCGAATCCGTTACATGTCAGCACGATGCCTGTTATGTTCTTTCCGATGTCGTGGACATCGCCCTTGACTGTGGCGATGACGACTTTCGGCTTGTCGCTTTCCTGACTGCATGTGCCCATGTATGGCTGAAGCATTTCAACGGCGTCCCTCATTATCTTGGCTGACTTGACCACCTGCGGAAGGAACATCTTTCCTTCTGCGAACATCCTGCCGACGGTTTCCATTCCGGTCATGAGAGGGCTTTCGATCACTTCAAGTGCGCTTCCATATTGCCCGAGCGCCTCAAGAACGTCTCTTTCCAAAGTGTCAGACCTTCCTTTTACGATGGCGTTTATCAGACGTTCCTCCAGTGGCGCTTCATCCGCTGCGGCATCGTTAGCCCTGGCGTCACTCTTGGCTGCCAGCATGCGTGAAGCCTTGTCAATCAGTCTTTCTGTAGCCAGGGGATCTCTGTCAAAAATGACATCTTCCACACAACGGAGCAGTTCCGGCCCGATCTCGTCATACACCTGAAGCATAGACGGGTTGAGTATAGCCATATCCAGTCCGGCCTTTATCGCATGATACAGGAATGCCGAATGCATGGCTTCGCGGACTGCATTATTGCCCCGGAATGCAAATGAGAGGTTTGAAACACCGCCTGATGTAAGTGCTCCAGGAAGATTGTTCTTTATCCATCTGACAGCTTCAATGTAATCAACGGCATATTTGGCATGCTCATCTATTCCTGTTCCGATAGAAAGGATGTTGACGTCGAATATGATGTCTTCAGGGCTGATTCCTGCCTTTTCGGTCAACAGCCTGTATGCTCTTTCGCATATCCGTATCTTTCTTTCATATGTGGTAGCCTGACCTTCCTCGTCAAATGCCATTACCACCATTGCTGCTCCCAGAGATCTGATCGTCTGAGCCTTTCTCAGGAATTCCTCTTCTCCTTCTTTCAGGCTTATCGAGTTGACTATGCATCTGCCTTGTGCGTTTTTCAAGCCGGCGAGGATGGTTTCCCAATGAGAAGAGTCAATCATCAGTGCAGCCTTTGCCACTGCAGGATCATTGGAAATGTATCTTACGAAACGCTCCATTTCCCGTGTGCTGTCCAGCATGGCATCATCCATATTGATGTCGATGATGGTTGCGCCGTCCTCAATCTGTTTTGCGGCAATCTGGAGGGCCTCATCGTATCTGCCTTCAGAAATCAGTCTGGCGAATTTGCGTGAACCTGCGACATTGGTTCTTTCTCCGATATTTGTGAAGTTGTTGTTCTTCACGTCTACCGTAACTGCTTCCAATCCGCTTACCTTCAGTGTATTATCCTTAAGGTTGCAGGGCCTGTCGGATAAGCTTCGAGGTTTCATCCCATGAACGGCCTTTGCGATCGCACGGATATGGTCAGGTGTAGTGCCGCAGCATCCTCCCACAATGTTTACCAGCCCTTTTTCTGACATCATACTGATCTGTCCGGCCATTTCTTCCGGACTCTGATCGTAACCGCCCATCTCGTTCGGCAGACCGGCATTAGGATAGCAGCTCACTGCGCAGCCGCACCAGTTATCGATCTCCTCTATGAGTGGCATCAGTTCAGATGCACCCAAAGAGCAGTTCAGGCCGAAAGCTGTGACAGAGTAGTGGCTCACTGCAGTATAGAAGGCCTCCAGAGTCTGTCCTGTCAGCGTCCTTCCGCTTTTGTCTCCTACCGATACCGAAATCATTACAGGGGTAATTCCTGCTGTTCTTGTCGGGTGAGTCTTCAGCGTCTGACGATCAATTTCCTGAATTGCTGCCAATGCAGCCTTCACATTCAGAGCATCAAAGCAAGTCTCGATAAGGAGAAGGTCGGCTCCTCCCTGAAGCAGCGCCTCAGCCTGCTCCCTGTATGCCTCGACCATCTGATCGAATGAATACGGACGGAATGCCGGATCGGCTACGTCCGGTGACAATGACAATGATTTGGATGTCGGTCCCATGCTTCCTGCCACCCATACCTTCCTGCTCAGTCCGATCTTTGCCGCGATGGCCGCTGCTTCATCTGCTGCCTCGCGAGCAATCCTTGCCCCTTCATATGCCATCTTCGGAGCCATGTCGCTGCATCCGTATTCAACCTGTGATATCCTGTTGGCACTGAATGTGTTGGTCTCTATTATGTCGGCTCCTGCCGCAATGTATTCATTGTGGATTTCCTTGATGATTTCAGGATGGGTGATGTTGAGGCATTCGTTATTGCCACGCAATTCCTTTGCACAACCGGCAAAGCACGCTCCACGATAGTCTTCCTCATTCAGCCCATACTTCTGGATCATGGTCCCCATCGCACCGTCCAGTATCAAAATCCTGTCATTTAACGGAATCATCAGTCTGCAAATTTATTCATACAAATATACATCTTTTGTTTGAATCTTCGACGTGTTTTATAACTTATTGTTCGTCAGTATATTATAGAAACTGCGTGCTGCCAAAGTGGAGCACGCAGCTTCTATAAGGTGTTGTATAGCAGGTTGTTACGCGTTGCGAGGAGTATTTCTTTTATCCGAGAAAGCTCAGCAGGATACCTGCTGCGACTGCCGATCCGATCACTCCGGCGACATTAGGAGCCATCGCGTGCATCAGCAGATGGTTGTTCTTGTCGAATTCGCGTCCTACGTTCTGAGATACGCGGGCAGCGTCAGGAACAGCAGATACTCCGGCATTTCCGATGAGAGGGTTGATCTTGTTCTCTTCTTTGCAGAACAGGTTCATTATCTTCACGAATCCCACGCCGCAGACTGTCGCTATTATGAATGACAGCAGGCCAAGGGCAAAGATCTTCACTGAAGTGGTCGTGAGGAAGACCGTTGCCTGGGTCGAACATCCCACTGTCACTCCGATGAGGATTGTGACCACGTCGATGAGCGGTCCTCTCGCAGTCTCCGCAAGCCTCTTTGTCACTCCGCTCTCTTTCAGCAGGTTGCCGAAGAACAGCATTCCGAGCAGAGGCATTCCGGAAGGTACGATGAAGGCTGTGAGGATGAATCCTACTATAGGGAATATTATCTTTTCCTTCTGACTTACAGGCCTAGGGGCCTTCATGCGTATGAGGCGCTCTTTCTTTGTCGTCATCATGAGCATGATAGGGCGCTGGATGACAGGCACGAGGGCCATGTATGAGTATGCCGATACGGCGATCGCTCCCATGAGATGAGGGGCGAGCTTCGAAGACAGGAAGATCGCAGTAGGACCGTCAGCACCTCCGATGATGCCGATTGCTCCGGCCTCGGCAGGCACGAATCCCATCTGCATCGAAATCACATATGCTCCGAAGATACCGGTCTGGGCGGCGGCACCGATGAGCATCAGCCTAGGCTGTGATATCAATGCTGAGAAATCCGTCATAGCTCCGATGCCTAGGAATATCAACGGAGGATACCAGCCCTTCTGGACTCCCTGATACAGGATGTTCATCACGGAACCCTGTTCGTAGATGCCGACCTGAAGTCCTTCGGTAAACGGAATGTTTCCTATTATCATTCCGAAGCCTATCGGAACCAGAAGCAGCGGCTCCCAGTCTTTTACTATTGCTACAGTTATGAAGGCGATACCGATGGCTATCATGACGACGTGCTGCCATGTCATGTTAGCAAAACCGGTGTATCCCCAGAACTGCTGCAGGCTTTCGAATATCGTATTCATGTGATTATCCTATTGTTACGATGTCAGCTCCTTCAAGTACCGAATCTCCCTTTGAAACGTGGACCCCGGTCACTACGCCGTCGGTCTCGGCCTGGATTTCGTTTTCCATCTTCATTGCTTCAAGAACAGCTACCACCTGTCCTGCCTTAACAGTATCTCCTGCTGTAACGTTTACGGATACGATGACTCCTGGAAGCGGTGACTTTACAGGCTTTCCGGTGCCGGCTGCAGCCTTAGGCTGAGGCTTCTGGACTGGCTGAGCTTCTGCCTTGACTGCTGCAGGACCTGCATTTACAACAGGCTGCTGCACGGCTGCAGGGGCGTCTTCCATCTCCACCTGATAAGATGTTCCGTTTACGGTTACTGAAGCGATGTTTCCTTCCACTCCGTTGATCTCGACGTTATAGTCGTTGCCGTTGATCTTGAATTTATAAGATTTCATTTCTGTTTCCTTTTTATTGTGATGATGTAACTTTCCATATCGTGGACTGTGCTGTTCATGTACAGGTGCATTGCCATTGAAATGGCTGCATATGTCTCTCCGTTCATTTCCTGATCGAGGGCCATGGCTATTGCCGCAGCTTCTTCGCCGGAAGGTCCGCCCTTTGCTTTGCCGACGCCTTTCTTCTTTGCGGAAGGCAGCTTCAACTCGCCGGAAGATATCTTTCCTATGAAGCTGTAGGCGAAGTAGAGTGTTACAAGGGCAATGAATACCACCATGACGGACACCAATGTGATTATGACGCCGTATGGGTCCTTGGCCGCCATATCAGCGCTCTTTGCCGCTACCGTTTCGGAAAACTGCAATAATGTAAAGGTGTTCATGTCTGTCAGATATTAAAGAGGGAGGTTGTCATGCTTCTTCCAAGGGTTCTGCTGCTGCTTGCCGGCAAGCTGCTCGAGCGCCCTGATTACACGGAAACGTGTGTTCCTCGGCTCGATGACATCGTCTATGTAACCGTATGAAGCCGCGTTGTACGGATTGCAGAAAAGGTCGTTGTATTCGTCTTTTCTTTCCTGGGCGGCCTTGGCCTGTTCTTCCGGATCAGATATCGCCTTGATCTCTTTCGAGTAAAGGATCTCTACGGCTCCCTCTGCTCCCATTACGGCGATGTTGGCTGACGGCCATGCGTAATTGATGTCGCCGCGCAACTGCTTGCAGCTCATTGTGATGTGTGCGCCACCGTAAGATTTGCGCAGAGTTACGGTTACCTTAGGAACCGTAGCTTCTCCATAGGCGTAGAGAAGCTTGGCGCCATGGCTGATGATGCCGCCGTACTCCTGCTGGGTGCCGCAGAGGAAGCCAGGCACATCCACCAGTGTCACAAGAGGAATGTTGAATGCGTCGCAGAAGCGCACGAAGCGCGCGGCCTTACGTGATGCGTTTATGTCGAGTACTCCTGCGAGGATCTTTGGCTGGTTTGCGACGATTCCGACGGAGCGTCCGTTCATATGTGCGAATCCGACGATGATGTTCTTTGCCCAGCTTTTGTGGACTTCGAGGAACCTGCCGTCGTCAACGATGCTTCCGATAACCTGATACATGTCGTATGCCTTGTTCGGGTTGTCAGGAATGATGTCGTTGAGTGCGTCGTCTACGCGTCCTGCAGGGTCGGCGGTCTCTACGAACGGAGCCTCTTCGCGGTTGTTTGAAGGGAGGAAGCTCAGCAGGTCCTTGATTGTCTGTATGCCTTCAGCCTCGTCTGCAGCTGCAAAATGTGCTACGCCGCTCTTTGTTGAGTGGACGCCTGCGCCTCCAAGCTCTTCCTGTGTCACGGTTTCTCCTGTAACAGTCTTGACTACTCCGGGACCGGTAAGGAACATATATGAGGTGTCCTGTATCATTACGGTGAAGTCTGTGAGCGCAGGGGAGTACACCGCTCCGCCGGCACATGGGCCGAATATTCCGGAAATCTGCGGTATCACTCCTGATGAAAGAATGTTGCGTTCGAAAATCTCACCGAATCCTGCAAGGGAGTTGATGCCTTCCTGTATTCGTGCTCCTCCAGAGTCGTTGATGCCGATGAAAGGAGCTCCGTTGCGTACTGCCATGTCCATGACCTTGCATATCTTCTGGGCCATTGTTTCTGACATGGAGCCGCCGTTGACGGTGAAGTCCTGGGCGAATACATATACAAGACGGCCGTCTATGGTGCCCATACCGGTCACCACTCCGTCTCCGTCGAACTTTGTCTTTTCCATTCCGAAGTTCGTGCATCTGTGCTGTACGAACATGTCGAACTCTTCAAAGCTGCCTTCGTCAAGAAGCATCGCTAGTCTTTCGCGTGCGGTTAGCTTGCCTTTTGCATGCTGAGCGTCGATTCTTTTCTGTCCTCCGCCCATCTTAGCGGTGGCGCGACGCTCTACAAGTTCCTTGATCTTGTCCTGTTGAATACTCATAATCTTATTATGATGATCTGGTTAGGTTTGTAATCATCGAAGACAAAGTTAGCATTTTTTCTTTTCTGACAAATAAAATATTGCCACACAGTCTGATAATATGCCAATTTCTTTATTTCAGGGGTGAAATCCACCGATGTGGTGGTGAAAACTAAATCCCTCCCACTTCGCTGCTCGCTGCGAACATCCATAGGATGATTCGCTTATCGCTCACGACCTCCCGTTCACATGGCCACGGGCGGCCATGGTTTCCACCACTACATCGGTGGATTTCTGTGGCGAAAACTAAGTTCTTCCCACTTCGTGGACCCCTCCCGTTCACATGGACGGATTTCAGATGTGTGTAAATGAAATCAGCCGACCGGTAAAGGTCGGCTGATTTCTTCATATATGTCGTATTGATTACGGCTGCATTGTAGTGTATACGTTCTGAACATCGTCGTCCTCCTCGATGCGTTCGATGAGCTTCTCGACGTCTGCCTTTGCGTCGCCCTCGAGAACCTTGAGCTCAACGTTAGGGAGGCGGGTGAATTCAGCTGCTACGAGCTCGTAGCCGTTCTCCTCGATCCATTTCTGGATGCCGTTGAATGCTGTGAATTCGCCATAGAGTACGATTTCTTTTTCGTCGTTGTCATTCTCTTCCTCAAAGATTTCCTCAACGCCGTAGTCGATGAGCTCAAGCTCGAGCTCTTCGAGGTCGTATGGGTTTGTGGTCTTCATGCGGAACATGCACTTGCGGTCGAACATGTAGTCGACGCTGCCTGATGTTCCGAGTGAGCCGCCGCTCTTTGTGAAGTATGAACGGACGTTCGCTACCGTACGGTTGTTGTTGTCAGTTGCAGCTTCTACGAGGACTGCGATTCCGTGAGGACCGTATCCTTCGAATACTACCTCCTTGTAATCTGCCTGATCCTTGTCTGTCGCTCTCTTGATTGCACGCTCGATGTTGTCCTTAGGCATGTTCTCGCTGCGTGCAGTCTGGATGAGTGCGCGAAGACGTGGGTTGCCTGTAACATCAGCTCCGCCCTGCTTTACAGCGATAGTGATTTCCTTGCCGATCTTTGTGAAGACGCGGGCCATGTGACCCCATCTCTTGAATTTTCTTTCCTTACGGAACTCAAACGCTCTTCCCATTGAAATCCCTATTTAAATGATGATTCTTACTTGTTCTCGATTCTTCCGATATACTTGTCGATGTCGTAGCCCTCCATTGACTGAGGATACTGATCCTTGATCTTCTTGTAGAATGCAAGAGCCTTTGCATCGTCACCGAGCTTCTCTGCTGTCACACCAGCCTTGAGGAGATAGCCTGCAGCGAACATGTTGTCAGCAGCAGCTGCTGCCTTCTCGAAGTATCCGAGAGCCTTCTTGTAGTCCTCGAGACCGACATATGCGTCTCCGAGGCATGCTGTAGCACGTGCAGCAAGGATTTCATCCTTTCCTTTATAAGAGTTCAGGTACTTTACGGCTGACTCGTAGTTGCCGAGATGGAGCTCGCATACACCGGCATAGAAATATACTGCCTTGCCTGCCTTTGCGCCATACTCGCTGATGATTTCAGCAAATCCGAGGGTGTTTCCGTCACCGTTGAGGGCAGTCTCATAATTACCTGCGCGGAATGTCTGCTCTGCCATTGCCATCTGGCCCTGTGCCTCGGCAACCTTAGGCTGATAAGCGAACTTGTACCAGCAGAATACTGCTGCGCAAAGTACTACGACTGCTACGCAGATGATAGTAAGGAGCTTTCCGTTCTTCTCGAAGAACTGCTCTGTCTTTGAAACCGCCTCGACTACTGCCTCGGCATTTTCATTCTTGATTTCTTTAGCCATATCTATTGAGTTTTTTATATTTGTCACAAACAGGCGGCAAATTTAGGAAAAATTGTCCAAACTCCCAATAAAAATGTTATCTTTGCCTAGATATCAAAATGAATATGCCTGTACTTGAAAAAATAGTCATATCGGATTTCAGGAATATCGAGCTTCAGGAGCTGGAGTTCTCTCCCAACATAAACTGCATAAGCGGAAACAACGGCGAAGGAAAGACCAACCTTCTGGATGCGATCTACTATCTGTCGATGACGAAGAGTGCCTTTTCTTCGTCGGACAGGTTCAATTTCCGTCATGGCACTGAAGAATTTTCGATATCAGGCACTTACCGTATGCAGAATGCACTGACAAGCCGGTTTTCGCTGAAGATGGGCATGAAGGGGGAGAAGAAGGTCCGCAGGGATGACAAGCCTTATACGAGGATTTCGGAACATGTCGGTGTCCTTCCGGTCGTGATGGTCTCTCCGGCTGACATTTCCATGGTAAGCGAGTCCGGAGATGAACGCCGCCGTTTTGTGAATGCGGTTCTTTCACAGATGGACCATGAGTACATGGCGGCACTTCAGCAGTACAACCGTCTTCTTCTGCAGAGGAACAGGATGCTCAAGGATATGGTGGTGGACCGCTCGCTTCTTGAAGTTATCGACATGCGCATGTCGGCATTGGCGGAGCCTGTATATCAGGCGAGAAAACGTTTTGTGGAAGATCTCAATCCGGTCGTGGCCGAATATTACAAGGCGCTTTCGGGCGACAGTGAAACGGTTTCGATCGAATATGAATCGGAACTTTCCAGATCATCCCTCGATGTCATTCTGTCCGGGTCTTTTGAAAAGGACAAGGCTTTGAGATATACTTCTTCAGGAGTCCAGAGAGACGACTTTGTCTTCAGGATGAACGGTCATCCTATCCGCAGATACGGATCCCAGGGGCAGCAGAAGTCATTCCTGGTGGCACTCAAGTTTGCTCAGTACGAGGTCATGAAGAGGAATTACGGATTCGCTCCGGTCCTGCTTCTGGATGACGTCTTCGACAAGCTCGACATGGGAAGGATCTCCAATCTGCTGCAGATGGTCGCAAGCAGCGATTTCGGCCAGATATTCATTACTGACAGCAACAAGGTGAGGATGGCCGGAATCGTTGACGGACTTACTCAGGACAGAGCATATTTTGATACTGTGGCAGGAACTTTCACCAGATTGTAGTATGGCTTGGAACGGGAACAGGATAGGCCGAAAGGAGGCTCAGGGCATGGAGGAACTGGTAACTCAGTTCATTCGTGAGATGAAGCTGACGTCCGGATTCAACTGCCAGCGCGTCTTCGAGGCGTGGGATGCTGTTTCCGGGGCGTCTCGATACACCGTCGGCCGTTTTTACAGGGACAGGATCCTGTATTGCACCATAAGTTCGTCGGTGGTCAGGAACCAGCTGTATTTTCAGCGGGATGTCCTTTTACAGAAGATGAACGAGTACCTTGATCAGGATCAGATGGTCGTGCGTGACAGGAGCGGAGAGCCTATGATAAAGAACCTTATATTAAAGTAGATATGAAGATAGTTGCAGATATCGATGTGCCTTTTCTTAAAGGAGTATTGGAACCTTATGTGGAGGTCGTGTATAAGAAGGGGCCTGAAATCACGAGAGAAGATGTTGCCGATGCGGATGCCCTCATACTCCGCACCCGTACCAGATGCGATGCGGCACTTCTGGAAGGCTCTTCTGTCAGACTCATCGCGACGGCTACTATCGGAACCGACCATGTTGACTTCGACTATTGCAGTTCGCATGGCATCGAAGTGCATAATGCTGCCGGCTGTAATGCCGGAGGTGTGATGCAGTATGTGTTTTCTGCTTTGTATGGAGTTGCAGCGCGCAAGGGAATTAAGATAGATGGCGGCACCATCGGTATAGTCGGTGTAGGTAATGTGGGCCGGAAGGTCGAGGAAATGGCACAGTATCTTGGATTCAACGTTCTCAGATGTGATCCTCCGCGAGCTGCAGCCGAAGGTCCTGAGGGTTTCTGTTCCCTCGAATATCTTCTGGCCAATTCCCAGATAGTGACGATGCATGTCCCTTTGGACGAGACCACCAGAAAGATGGCTGGACAGGAATTCTTCGCCCTCATGCAGCCGGGATCCATATTTATAAATGCTTCGCGAGGCGAAGTTGTTGATGAGCAGGCACTCAAGGATACCATGCCTAAATTCGGGGCAGTCGTCATCGATACATGGAACAACGAGCCGAATGTTGATGTGGAACTGATAGAGATGGTGGATATCGCGACTCCTCATATCGCAGGCTACTCATATCAGGGCAAGCAGACCGGTACAGCCATGGCAGTGCAGGCAGTGGCGGAATTCTTCGGAATTGATGAGCTGAAGGATTTCTATCCGGAGGCTGATAAAGAGGGACATGAGCCGGTGATGCTGGATCTCAAGGGAAAGAATCATGGACAGATCGCCGCGGTTTTCCAATATAATTATCCTATCTTTACGGACGATTTCCGTTTCCGCATGGAACCGCATAAGTTCGAGAAGCTTCGTTCGGAGTATCAGTACCGACGCGAAGTATACGTAGACAAGACAACACTAACTAATAATAACCATATGTTTACAAAAGAAGATATCGCACAGATCGAGCAGAGGGGCTCGACTGTACAGACTGTCGAGCAGCAGGTTGAACGCTTCAAGCAGGGCTTCCCATGGATGAAGATCGTAGCTCCTGCTACTCCTGAAAGAGGAATCCAGGTCCTTGACGATGCTGCAGTCGAGGCTGCTGCAAAGTATTATGATGGTGCTGCCATCAACGGAAAGTGCAAGTTCGTGCCTGCATCCGGCGCTGCTTCGCGTATGTTCAAGGATCTCTTCAGCGGACTCGATGCCCTCAAGGCAGGCAAGGAACTCGCTGACGATGCACCTGCAGCAAAGTTCGTGGACCGTATCGCTGAATTCGCATTCTACACTCCTGAGCTTTTCGGAGAAAAGACATGCAAGTGTCCGGAATACAGGAAGGACGTTCTTGCCAAGACGCTTACTGACGAGGGCCTTGGATATGGCGCAAAGCCTAAGGGAGTGCTCAAGTTCCATAAATATACTGATGGTGAGATCCGTACTGCATTCGCAGAGCATCTCGTCGAGGCTCAGAACTACATGAGGAACGAAGACGGCACTGCGAACCTTGTCGTGACCATCTCTCCGGAGCATCAGCATCTTTTCGAAGAGGCCTACGCCGAGGTAAAGGAAGCTTATGAGGCAAAGTACGGAGTCAAATACAACATCACCTTCACATTCCAGGACAAGGCAACCGATACTGTGGCTGTGGATGTTGAAAACAAGCCTTTCAGGACAGAGACCGACTCTCTCCTTTTCCGTCCTGCAGGACATGGAGCGCTCATCTACAACCTCAATAAGATAAAAGAGGAAGTCGTTTCGATAAAGAACATCGACAATGTTGCCAACGAACGTCTCCTTCCTGAGACAGCAGTGTGGAAGAAGGTTCTCCTCGGAAAGGCTCTCGAACTTCGCGATACTCTTCATGGCTATCTCCGTGAACTTGATGCAGTTTGTACCCCTATTGCCGGATCACGCGTGAATGTAGCCGGTGTGCCAGGTTATGATCCTGTCTATGAAGATCTTTACGCGAGTCCTGAAGTTCAGGGACTTTGTGACGATATCGAAGCCTTCCTTGATGATGTTCTATGTGTAAAGATGCCTCAGGCAGAGACATGCAAGGAGCGTGTGGAAGCCATCCGCGCGAAACTCAACCGTCCTGTACGTGTCGCAGGTATGGTAAAGAACCAGGGTGAGCCTGGCGGCGGTCCTTTCATCATTGCCGAGAAGGACGGATCGACATCCCTTCAGGTACTTGAGAGCGTACAGATCAACATGTCTGACGACCATGCCCGCAATGCTCTCGCTTCTGCGACACACTTCAATCCTGTTGATATCGTATGCTGCCTGCACGATTATAAAGGACAGAGCTTCGATCTTCTCCAGTATGTGGATGAGGATGCCGGATTCATCAGCTCGAAGAGCTATCAGGGACGCGAGCTCAAGGCACTGGAACTTCCTGGCCTCTGGAACGGTGCGATGAGCAACTGGAACACACTCTTCGTCGAGGTACCTCTCGCTACCTTCAATCCTGTCAAGGTCGTCCTCGACCTTCTCAGACCGGCGCATCAGAACTAAGACATTCTGAATATTAAGGTATACGGCTCCGTCAATGGAGCCGTTTCTTTTTGATATTCTTTTCAGATTTGCGATATTTGTAGAATAAACCATGTGATTATGAAGTTCCGCATACTTTTATCTGTCTTTGTCTGTGCAGTCCTGATTTCTTGTGGACCAAAGGATTATGACGAATTCAAGGTCGGTGTCTCTCAGTGCAGTCACGACGACTGGCGCGACAAGATGAACAAGGAGATGCAGAGGGAAGCCATGCTGAGCCATGAAATCGAACTTGAAATACGCTCGGCAGATGACAACAGCGACAAGCAGAACGATGATATAAGATATTTCATCAGAAACAAGGTGGATCTTCTGATCGTTTCTCCAAATGAGGCAGAGGAAGTCACTCCTGCTGTAAGCGAAGCCTTTGATGCCGGCATCCCTGTCGTCGTAGTGGATAGAAATGTGACCGGAGACAAGTATACGGCCTTCATCAGTGCGGACAATACCCAGATCGGATTCATGCAGGGACAGTATGTGACTGACAAGTTGAAGAATGGCGGCAAGGTTATAGAAATCAAAGGTCTTACGGGCTCTACACCTGCCATTGAGAGGCATAAAGGTTTCCTGGCCGGCCTGGCTGATGCAGATCCGTCTTCAGGTATTGAAATCGTCGCATCTGTGGATGCAGGATGGCGTGCCGATCTGGCCGAGGCTATGACCGACTCTCTTCTGAGACTGTATCCGGATGTAAGCATGATTGTTGCGCAAAACGATCCGATGGCTGACGGGGCCTGGCGTGCTGCAGAAAGGCTGTATCCTGACAATGATATCATGTTCATAGGAGTGGATGCCCTTACAGGTGCGGGACTAGGTGTGGAAGCCATTATAAACGGACGTATGGATGCTTCCATTCTTTACCCGACCGGCGGAGATGTGGTAATCCAGACTGCGCTCAAGATCCTGCACAGCAATTCTTTTGCAAGAACCACCACTCTTGAGACGGCCCTTGTCGATAAGTCCAATGCCCAGTTGATGAACAATCTGTCCAATGAGATCCTGCATCAGGTGAGCATGATCGAGGCTCTGAGGGAGGAAGTTACAGCGTATTGGGAACGTCATTCCGCCCAGACAACTCTTCTGTATGTGATCATTGTCTTTCTTGTGATTCTTGCAGGTCTGATTCTGATCCTGTATCAGGCCCTCAAGCAGATGAATATCCTTAACAAGAGGTTGAATGACCATAAGGAGACACTTGAAGAACAGAGCGGACAACTTCTTGCCCTGAATCATGAACTGGAGGAGGCGACACATGCAAAACTGATGTTCTTCACAAATGTCAGTCATGATTTCAGGACTCCTCTGACCCTGATTGCCGACCCTATTGTCCAACTTCGTGAGTCGGACAACCTTAACGAGAAGGAACGGAAACTGCTGAAGATCGCTGACAAGAATGTCAATGTCCTTCTGCGCCTTGTCAATCAGATACTTGACTTCCGTAAGTATGAAAGCGGAAAGGCGACCCTGAATCTGAGCGGACTTGACCTTTCCGACTGCATTGAAAAATGGATGGAAGCCTTTTCTCTGCTCGCTGTGAAGAAGCATATACATGTGTCTTTGGATACAGACAAAGAATATGACTATTCAAATACTCTTGACGGTGAGAAGACAGAACGTGTGTTCTTCAATCTCATGGCCAATGCCTTCAAGTTCACACCGGAAAACGGCACTATCTCAGTCCGCCTTACAAGATTGAGCATTGATGGCGCGGACTGGCACAGGTTTACCATTACTAATAGCGGAAGCGGCATTTCTCCTGAAGATATACAGCATATATTCGAGCGCTTCTACCAGATAGACGCAAATCATTCTGCCGGCAGCGGTATCGGTCTGGCCCTGGTAAAGACATTTGTCGATATGCAGGGTGGAACCATCGATGTAGTCAGTACACAGTCGGAAGGCACTTCCTTTACTGTCACCTTGCCTGTCACTCCTGTCGACGGACATCTTGCAGAACCTGTCAATCTGATCTCCAGTGAAAGGATACTGGCGGAACTTGGTGACGTCTATGAAGAAGACGAACCTAAAGCCGAGTCTCAGAATACGGTACTTGTAATCGATGACAATCCGGATGTCAGGACTCTGGTAGGTACCCTTCTCTGTGATGAGTACACTGTCATGGAGGCAGCAAACGGTACTCAGGGCATCCAGTCTGCAATGTATAATATACCGGACCTTATAATATGCGATGTCATGATGCCAGGGATTGACGGACTTGAATGTTGTCAGCGTCTGAAGAATGAAGTCAATACTTCGCATATCCCGATTCTCATGCTTACGGCGTGTTCTCTTGACGAGCAAAGGGTTAAAGGACTGGAGTGCGGTGCCGATGCATATATGGCGAAGCCTTTCAACTCCCGTGTCCTTATCGCTCAGGTCAAGTCTCTGATTGAAAACAGGAAGAGGATCAAGTCGGTATTCGGGGATCTGGTCTCTTTGGCGGAAGAGAACGTGAGCAAGACCGACAAGGATTTTGTGACAGAGTTCAAGAAGGCGATAGCGGAACGTATGGATGATTCGGAACTCAGTGTAGAGACTCTTGGCACCTTGTTCGGCATGAGCCGTGTCCAGTTGTACAGAAAGATAAAGAACCTTACCAATTATACTCCTGTGGAAATCATCCGCATCACCCGTCTGAAGGCAGCCCAGCAGTTGCTGGCATCTACTGATCTCAATGTGGCAGAAGTCAGTTATCAGGTAGGATTCTCTTCTCCGTCCTACTTTGCGAAATGTTACAAGGAGTACTTCGGAGAAACGCCGAACGACACACGTTCGCGCAAAAGATAGTCATGTAACATACTTTTCAGTATCTGAAACATTTCTTTTATGTCTGCTGTCTGGTGATAGATAAATTTGTATCATCAGACAGTCCCTTTATATCTGTCTGATACCGCATAATCTATTACTATTAACCATCAATCGCATGAAGTGTAAACTTTTTATCATTGGTTTCCTTTGTATGTTCATGTATTCTGGCGTGAATGCTCAAAGGATTCAGAAACCGGAGTATATGAGGTTCAATCCTGATTATCATTTCTACCCTTCAGGTGACCCCACCGGTCTGTTTTATCACGACGGCAGGTATTACAATGCCTGGGGCCGTTATTATGGAACTGATTTAGTCCATTGGACGGCAACTGATGCCACAAGAAAGTTCAATGAACTCAGGGCCAGACTTGCAGATGCTTCTGTCTCACAGGAGGAGAAGGACGAGATCAGACGCAAGATGATGTCAAGCCGTCTTGGAGGATCAGGTTCGATCGTTGTCGATGAGAACAATGTTGCAGGATTCGGCAAGGATGCGTGGCTGGCATATTACCACAATGAACTTCAGCCGTTCAGGACGCAGGTCATCGGAATGTCGTACAGTACAGATAAAGGCGCTACCTGGAAGAGATATGAGGATAAGTATCCCGTGCTGAACATCAATTCCAGGGAAATCCGTGACCCTAAGATATTCTGGCATGACAAGACCGGCAAGTGGATCATGGCTATAGGTTGGGCGGAGGCGCCGAAGGTTAAGTTCTTCAGTTCCACCAACCTTATAGACTGGGAGTTCATGAGCGATTTCGGTCCTTGGGGTGCTGTAAATGGTGTATGGGAATGTGTGGATTTCTTCCCGCTGGCTGTCGACGGCGATCCTGATAATGTGAAATGGGTGATTGCAATAAGCGTTCAGCCTTATACCGGACAATATTTCGTCGGTGACTTCGACGGTACCCGTTTTGTCCTGGACAAAGATTTTGCGCAGCAACTTACATATGACTATGTCCCTCAGGGTGATGTCCTTTTCGACTTTGAGCGTGGTATAGACGAATGGGATCTGGAGGGCGAATCTTTCTATGAGTCACCGACAGACATTTCCTTATACAGACAGGGCGCTGTAATGGGCAGGGTCGGCAGATATTATGTCGACAGTTACAGTCATGAAGGCAGAACTTCAGGAAAGATGACTTCTCCCGAATTCGAGATAACAAGAAACTGTTTGAACTTTCTGATCGGCGGTGCATATAATCCCGGCATTAGTTGCATAAATCTCATCGTGGATGATGAAGTGGTGAGAACGGAGACCGGCAGGAATGCAAGCAGCATGCAGTGGAGCGGATGGGATGTTTCCGAATACAGAGGCAGGACTGCAAGGATACAGATTGTAGATGCAGTGCCTGACGGCAGTTCATATGTGTATGTCGACCATATAATGCTCTGTGATGAACTGAAGGTGATGGAGCCTCAGAAGGCATTCTGGTTTGACTATGGACAGGATTTCTTTGCTGTAAGGTCATGGAATACCTATGCTCCTGGTGAAGATAGAGTCATCTGGACTGCGTGGATGGGCAGTTGGCGATACAATGGTCTTGAGCCGGTGAGCGGTATTCAGTCCATTCCTCGTGAGGTTTCACTGAAGACATTCCCTGAAGGCGTGCGTCTGATCCAGCAGCCGATAGAGGAACTGAAAAGTTTGAGAGCAGGCGAAACTTTCATCGAAGGACCGGAATTCGAGGGTGTATGGACATCCAGGAAACTCAATCCGAAGAATAATGTATACGAACTTGTTGTCGAGTTTGAGAATATCGATTCTGAAGAATTCGGTGTGAGGGTCTGTGCCGGTGGTCAGGACAGGACATCTGTCGGTTACAAGGTGGATGATGAGGAACTGTATTTTGACAGAAGGTACAGTGGCTTGAATGATTTTCTCGATTTCCATCCCGCAATATTCAAAGGACCGATGAAGAACCGTGACAATACGGTCAGACTCCATCTTTTTGTCGATAACTGTTCTGTCGAAGTCTTCGGAAACGACGGTGAGACCTGTATCTCGAACAAGATATATCCTTCTGAAGGAAGCACAGGCATCGAACTCTTCTCCTATGGAGGAAAAGTGAGGGTGAAATCAATCGGATTCTATCCTTTGCAGGGTGGTGTGATGTAACAAATTTTTAATCATCCGAAACATTCTTTTTATAATTGTTGTTCTATGGTACATAATTTTGCATCATCGAATAGCATATTGTGCTGTTTTGCTAACAAATATTAATAATCTAAAACAATGAGAAGCATGAAACAAACGCTTTGGAGTACACTTGTTTTTCTATTCATGTGTACTATTGCCCAGGCTCAGACACTGGCAGTAAAGGGTAACGTGGTCTCAGAGGCTGACGGAGAGCCAATTGTTGGAGTGTCTGTTGTAGAAAACGGAAGTACCAGCAATGGCACCATCACTGACCTTGATGGAAACTTTACCTTGGTGGTTCCTCTTGGGGCTGAACTTAATTTTTCTTCCTTAGGTTTCAAGTCTGTTACATTGAAGGCCGTTAGAGACATGCAGGTGGAACTTGCAGTTGACAGCGAACTTCTTGATGATGTTATCGTGACTGGTTATATGACAGAGAAGAAGGCAAGTCTTACCGGTTCGGTCGCAGTAGTAAAGATGAAGGATGTTGCTGACATTCCTACCGGTAACATCATGCAGAGTCTTCAGGGACGTGTAGCCGGAATGAACATAACGACAGACGGTGTTCCAGGTGGTGGAAATACCGGTATCCTGTTGCGTGGTGTCACTACCATCAACAACTCATCACCTCTGTATGTGATCGACGGAATCCAGACACGCGACAATATCGCTTCAATCCTGGCTTCCAACGATGTCGAGTCCATTCAGGTTCTGAAGGATGCTGCATCTGCTGCCATCTATGGTGCTCAGGCTGCCAACGGTGTCATCATCATTACCACAAAGAAGGCCAAGAAGGGTAGTGTAAGAGTCAATTTCGACATGTCGTTGTCGGCTCAGACTTTCGTTCAGGGAATTGATATGCTGGATGCTTATGAGTGGGGAGATGTCTACTGGCAGGCATACCACAATACATACGGAGTGTATCCGAACAGTGCCGTTTACGGTAATGGAGAAAAGGCTGAACTTCAGGAATACTATTATAACAATAATGGTGTGATGATCAAGTCCGGCAACACAGATTGGGCAAACGAAATCTATGATACTGCACTGATGCAGAATTACAATCTGTCTTTGTCAAAGGGATTTGAGGAAGGAAACGTAGCCCTCTCCATGAACTATATGGATCAGGACGGTATCTGCCGTAATACTGACTATAACCGTTTCAACACACGTCTGTCTTCTAACTTCAACTTCCTTAACAACATAATAAGGATTGGAGAAAGCATCTCTGTGAGCCATTGGAAATCTCATAACAACCCGGGAGGCATTGAGGAACTTCTCATCGCCCAGCATCCTGCAATCCCTGTTTATGACGAGAACGGCGGATATGCAGGAGGATATGTAGATATCCTTGGTGACAAGCCTAATGCAATGCGTCTGACCGATAATGAGGCTAACAACCGTCACTCTCATTGGAGAATCTTCGGTAATGCTTATCTGGAAGTCGAGCCTATCAAGAACCTGGTGTTCAGGTCTACTTTCGGATTGAACTTTTATAATGGTTTCCACTCTAGTTTCGTTCCGAAATGGAAGGAGGCTAGCCGTACCGTAGATGTGAATGAACTCTCGGTTCAGGAGGATAACAGCCTTCAGTGGGTGTGGTCAAACACAGTCAATTATACCAAGGACTTCGGAAAGCATTCGATCAATGCTGTGCTCGGTATGGAGGCAAAGCATGAGTATGGCGAACATCTCTACGGATATGGCCGTGGCCTTGTCATCGAGAGCCCTGACTACCGTTATCTTGACACAGTGACCGAAGGAAAGAATGTCGGCAACAACTCAAGTTCATATGCCATGGTTTCATATTTCGGCAAGGTGAACTATGATTATGATGACAGATATCTGATTTCCGCTACCTTGAGACGTGATGCTTCTTCACGCTTCGGTGCTACCAACAACTCTGCTATCTTCCCTTCAGTTTCTGCAGGATGGAGAATTTCTAATGAGCCGTTCATGAAGAATGCCAAGTCATGGCTTTCAGAACTGAAACTTCGTGGATCATGGGGTATCAACGGTAATGACATGATCGACAACAATGCTACATACAGTCTGTACTATACAAGTCTCAGCAATGCTTCTTACAACTTCTCAGGTGACGGTGCAACTCTTGATCCGGGTGTACAGAAGTCAATGTCAGGAAACTACAGTCTGCTGTGGGAGGAGACCGAGCAGTTGAACTTCGGACTCGACCTTGCGTTCTTCGACTCAAGACTGGGCGTTACTCTCGACTACTTCAGCAAGAAGACCAAGGACATGCTGATCCAGAAGCCTTATATCGCCGCTATTGGTGAAGGAGGATACAAGTGGTATAACGCTGCCAGGATGAACAACAATGGTGTTGAGGCAACAATTACATGGCGTGACACCTTGGAGGATTCTGATTTCAGTTATGATGTTTCATTCAACCTTTCATACTATAAGAACACAGTCATAGATCTTCCTGAAGTGATCAAGTACACCTGGGGAGGTGGTGACGGTGTGTCAAAGACCATTGTCGGTCAGCCTTACGGTTCATGGATGGGTTACAAGACCGATGGAATCTTCAAGACTAAGGAAGAAGTTTACGAGTATCTGAGTGAATATGACGTTCAGATCGGAAAGCCTGGTGTAGGACGTATCAGATATCAGGATCTCAATGGTGATGGCAAAATCAATACTCAGGACAGGGATTGGCTTGGTACTGACCTTCCTAAGTTCATCGGTGGTCTTAACATCGGACTTTCATGGAAAGGATTTGACTTCAGCGCATTCTTCAACGGAATGATCCGCGATGCATGGAACAACTCGAAGTTCTATACAGACCTCTTCCAGGGATGGACAGGTAACCACTCTACAGACCTGCTTAAGGCAATGAATGCATGGGAGGTATATGAAAAGACAGGTGTCTATAACTGTGATGTCCCTGCACTTACAGTTGTCGATGACAACAATGAGACAAGAGGATCGGATTTCTTCATCGAGGACGGATCTTATATCAAGTTGAAGACTTTGACTTTGGGCTATACTTTCCCACGCAACTGGTGTGAGAAGATCCGCCTGAGCAATGTCAGACTGTACCTCCAGGCTCAGAACGTCTTTACATTGACTAACTATACAGGAGCCGACCCTGAAGGATTGGGATATCCTTATCCGCTCCCTAGAACCTATACCTTTGGTTTGTCAGTAGGATTTTAATCATTGAAAAAAGTGAAAATCATGAAATTTAAATATATAATTACAGCGATTGCAGCCGCAGTTCTTGCTTCCGGTTGCAATGAAGACAATTTCTTGGATGTAAGACCCCAAGGAACCTTGAATGAGGATGTGCTTGCTACTGCTGAAGGATTGGATCTGCTGGTGACATCGGCGTATGCTGCACTGAAGGGACCGAACAGGGATATGATGTGGATCCCTATGACTAACTGGACATATGGCGAGGTGCGTTCTGACAATGCTTATAAGGGCGGCGGCGGTATCACTGACGGAGGTGATGTCCACAAGATGGAAACATTCAATATCGATGCTACATGGGGAAATGCTGACAGCAAGTGGTACTCACTTTACTGCTGCCTCCAGAGAGCCAACGAGGCTTTGCGCCTGATGAACACCTTGACAACTGATGACGTTGCAGATCTGGAAGTTCTGAAGGCTGAGATGAAGGTTGTCCGTGCACATTTCTATTTCGAACTGTCGCGTCTGTTCAACAACATCCCATATCTTGACGAGACCGTCAATCCTGATGATTATACAAAGATTCCTAACAACGGAAACACCAGAGACGAGATTCTTGGCCTCATTGCAAAGGATCTGACAGACGCTGCCGAGGTGCTTCCTGAAAATCAGGCTCAGGTGGGTCATGTAAACCGTTATGTTGCATATGCTTATGCAGCGAAGGTGAAACTGTATCAGGCGTATGCTCAGGATGACAGGAACCAGGTCGCTTCTGTGAATGCTGAACTTATGAGGGAAGTTGTAGAGTTGTGTAATAAACTCGAAGGCAGATATGGCCTTCTGGACGACTTCCAGCAGTTGGATATGGTTGAATTCGAGAATGGCAAGGAGTCTGTGTTTGCTGTTCAGTATACAATGAATGACGGTAGCGACGGTGCCGGTGGAATCAACTGGAGCAACCTTCTGAATGCGCCACAGGGACCATATAGCGGCGATGGATTCTTCCTTCCGAGCCAGAACCTCATCAATGCCTATAAGACTGATGAGAACGGTCTTCCTCTCTTCGATACATTCAATGATGAGGATTATGGTGTGTGGAATGGCAGTGAACTTAAGCAGGTTGAGGCAAATGTCGATCCAAGACTGGATTTCGTGACAGGAAGACCTGGTATTTCATGGAAGACCTATCCTAATTCACCATGCAAGGCAAATTGGGTACGTAACCAGGGTGACTATGGCTACAATTGTACCAAGCGTTTCTATGTTTCACCTGAAAGCGAGTATATGTTCGTAGGCTGGCCTTGGGGTGCTTCAGAGATGAATCATCAGATCATCAGATATGCACAGGTTCTCTTGTGGAAGGCTGAGGCCCTTGTTGAGTTGGGTGATGCTGCAAGTCTTGAAGAGGCACGTCAGACAATCAATACAATCAGACGTCGTGCCAAGAACAGTCCTTATGTGAAGAATTTCGAAAACCCTGCTCTTCCTGCTGCCAACTATAAGATCGAGGAATATCCTACTACAGGATGGACACAGGAATATGCACGTGAAGCAGTCCGTTTCGAGACCCGTCTTGAGATGGCTATGGAAGGTGACCGTTTCTTCGACCTCGTGCGTTGGGGTATTGCAGAGAAGACCATGAATGCGTTTATCGATAAGGAACAGGATAATCGAGTTTATTATAAGGGTGCGCATTTCACTTCAGGAAAAGATGAATATCTGCCTATACCGCTGCCGCAGTATAATTTCTCAGAAGGAAATTATGTACAGAATCCTGGGTATGGTGCATTTTAATCAAGAATCAAATTAATGACGAAGATTATGATAAAGAATATATGGAAAGCGGCATTGATATGTCTGGCTTTCGTATCGTGCGAAAACGATGCAGATAAGTTGCTGTGCTACGGCACGCACGACCAGATCGAGAATGACATCACCTTGGCAGGTGCTGTCGGAGATGGTGAGACAGACTGCTCTGCAGTGATCAACAAGATGATCTCTGAACTTCCTGAGACAGGTGGAGTGATCGTTATCCCAGAGGGTGATTTCGTTCTTGATTCACCTATCATCCTGTCGAAAAGCAACGTCGTGATCAAGGGCTTGAATTCAGGATTCCGCAGTAATATCGATGTAAAGGATGAGTCCCTGTTAGGGCCTGGCGGTGGAAGCAAACTGATTGTCCGTAACGCCGCAAGTGCGATTTCTGTGACTTCGGAAGGACTTTCCGGTCTCAAAATCAAGGACCTTATGATTTCAGGCGGAACAGAAAACAACGGTGTCGGTATCCTTTTCGAGAAGGCAACCACCGGATGTGAGATTGACAATGTCGTAGGTATCAACCTTGTGACAGGTGTCGAGATTCATCAGGCTACCGGCCTTACTGTTTCAAACTGCTGGATCTGTGAGTTGAGCAACAGCATCGTACTGAAAGGTGGCCAGAACAATACCGTGAATAACTGTCAGTTGGGTGCTCAGCCTACAGGAATGACGTGTAGTTTCACAGATGAGACGGGACTTGTTTTCCTGAAGAACCAGGTGTATCCTGACGGAAAGACAAACCTCCTTATGAGGAATTGCGACGAGTCTCAGATCTCAAACAACAATTTCGCAAGTTACTATAACGCCATCATTGATATCGAAGGTAATGCCAATGTCATCGAAAACAATATGATTGCGTTGACAGGTGCAGTAAGCCATCAGTGCTCGTACAAGGCATCAGATTATGGTGTGGTCCGTATTGCAGGTGATGATAACCGCTTTGCAACCAATTCATTGAAATGCGAGTGGGCAACTGCGAACGGTGTGACTGTCAGAGCGACAGAAGGAATGAACAATGTGTTCGAGAACTGTATGATCTCTGATGTGAACAGTGAATATGTATTCCTTGTAAATCAGTATGCTGTCGTAACTGATTGCGTGGCATCAGAAAAGATAAAGAATGAGATTTATCAGCCTGAGGTGGAGGAATTTGCAGCGAATGTTGCCATGCTCCTTCTTGCAGAGACAGAGGATGGTATCACTGATGATGATGAACTCGCGGCTCGTGACTGGTTCAAGAAGATCTGTACAAACGGTACTGTCCTTACCTTGGGAACTCTTGCTGGTGCCGATCTTACCTCTTACAATGTGATCTGGGTAGTTCTTGACAGAGTCGGTCTTGGTCATGGTCTTGATAAACTTCCTATAACTGAAGACGCTGTCAATATTCTTACAGAGTATTATAAGAACGGAGGAAACCTCCTTCTGACCAACCATGCTACACAGTTGATCACTGCTCTCGGACGTACTGAGCGTCATCCTGGTATTTTCGGCGATGGCGAAGGTGGAACAGGCTGGGATTCATGGTCAATCCAGGCAAACATCGGAATGACCTATGACCGTAGGACGCATCCTGTCTATGAAGGAATGATCGAATTCTTTGACTTCGGACATCCTACCTTCCCTCTTATCGGACCTGGTCATCGTGAAGACCATAACTGTAAGTGGGACTTCAACTCCTTTGGATATCCTGAACTTTATCCGGATGCAGAAAACAATGTAGTGGCATTCGAGATGGAGAATACAGCAGTTGTTCTTGGAGCATGGGGACATGTGACTGACTTTGCATGTTTCGGTGTAATTGAATTCGAGGCAACCGATGAATACAAGGGAACTTGTATCGCTAACGGTATGGCTGCTTATGAGTGGAATCAGAACTCAGGTCCGAACGTTCATCAATATAACATCAAGTTGATGACCCGTAACATGCTGGAGTATCTGTCAACGAAGTAATTGTCTGATAATTAAGATAGAATCATTATGAAATTCAATATAAAGAGTTTATTGATTGCAGGTCTTGTCTCCTTTTTCGGAGTATCCTGCAATACAGATGATACCTGGATCAAATGTGAGGATTGCGATTCTCAGAAGATCATAGATGTCACACAATACGGATTGAAGAACGATGCATCAAGCGACTGTTCTGACTTGGTTAACAGACTTATTGCTGATCTTCCTGCTGAAGGTGGCGTGATTCTGTTCCCTGAAGGACAATATCGTCTTGACAGTCCTATCAAGGTCACTCGCAATTTCGTGACCATTACCGGTGAAGAGAATACCACTCTGATTGTAAACAATTCAGAAGCAGGTATCAATCTGGCATATGTTGCCGAAGTCAACGGTCAGAAGAACCGTCTTAGTGGTGTGGAGATCCGTGACATCCACCTTGTCGGAAACGACTATAATGGTACAGGTGTATGGGTTGCACATGACAACGACAGAACACAGTTGATTAATGTCACTGTTGAGAAATGTAATCTTGGAATGCGTATCAACGGTGCTGATGCAATCGTCATTAACAATTGTACCATGACTGACGTTACCAATGGTCTGGAGATGTATGGCGGTATTCAGAATTCAGTGACAGACTGTAAGTTCGGTTCTCTTTCAAAAGGTGTGACATGCTATATTTCAGGTGAGTCCAACCTTCTTTTCAGCGATAACGAACTGAATGGCGCAGGAGAGAACGGATTGATGGTGAGTGGAACCCGTATCAATGTATCGGATTGTACTGTTGAAGGCCCGTGTGTCGGTCTGTTCGAACTTAACGGTGACAACAATCTGGTTTCTGACAATGTTTTCACTCTTAAGAACACTGGCGCGGACCAACTCGCTGGCAGAAGCGCTGATTATGGTGTCGTTCTTGTGAAGGGAAGTTACAACCATTTTACAAGCAATACGATTGAATGTGAGTGGGATCCTGAAATTGAGAATCCTATCACTGTATCTGCAGCAAGTGGTGATGCAAACCGTTTCTCAAATTGTACTGTTACTGACCAGTCAAGTGAATATGTCTTCTATGTAAACGAAAGTACTGAAGTGATCGGATGCGTAGATGCTGCGAAGATATCGATCAAGACAGAGGTCAAGAATCTGACAAAGATCGCTTACATCATTGATTATGCAGATCCTTCTCAGATCGAGGATGACGATGAGCAGGCATCATATGCATGGTTCAAGAGAGAGTTCGTCAACGGAAAGGTGCTGACTACATCTGAAGTTCCGACAGCCGATCTTTCGCAGTTTGATGTAATCTGGATTCACATTGACCGTATGAATATGCCTGTGGGATGGCAGAATCTCCCTTCAGGCTTCCTGTCTGATGATGTTCTTAATGCATTGAAGGTATATTATTATGGAGGCGGTGGCCTGTTGCTTGCCAACCATGCTACACAATACATCGTTCCACTCGGACGTACAGAGCGTGCCCCTGGCCTCTATTCAAGCGGAAATGGCGGATCAGGTAATGATTCCTGGTCAGTCCAGGCCAATATCGGAATGGAGTATGACCGCAGGACACATCCTGTTTATGAAGGAGTGATTGAGTTTAATGAATATCATCCGCATCCTACCTTCCCTCTTATCGGCCCTGGTCATCGCGAAGACCATAACTGTATGTGGGATTTCAACGCATATGGATTTATGGACTTATATCCTGATGCAGAAAATGTGTTGAGGGCATTCGAGGTGGAAAACAATGCAGTTGTTCTCGGAACGTGGGGACAGGTAACTGACTTTGCTGTCGGAGGTCTGATCGAGTTCCAGCCGACTGAGGAATGCAAGGGTACTTGTCTTGCGATGGGTCTGGCCGCTTATGAGTGGAATCAGAACACCAATGCAAACAAGTGGCACGATAACATCATTACGATCACCAGGAATATGGTTTCTTACCTTGCAGGTAACAATCAGTAATTCTTAATGACTGCAGGAGCGGCAATACCGCCGCTCCGGCAGTTTTGAATAATATGAAACGTATCATCTGCAGTCTGTTTATAGTCTTGCTTTCGATGTCTTTGTCGATTGCTCAGATTCATTGGAGTTTTGACTCTGATGAGCCTCTGTGCGCGTCTGACGGTCAATCAAAGTTTAAGTTTTACACAGCAAAAAGAAACATTGAACTTGTTGAAGGCATATCAGGAAAAGGCATCAGGACAGATGGATATTCATGTTTTCTTGAAGCAGATCCGGAAGAAGAAATCAGAAGTGTTTCAGGCTGTTTTGCTCTGGAGTCCTTCCCGACCGATACTGCTTCTTTGCTTGGAATCAAGGGCGGGGAACATGCACTTGCTGTCAGTGTAGACCGCTTCGGAGGCCTGCATCTGGAAGTGGGTGAGGGACAGAAGGTCTCTTACTATCCACTACACAAGAATATCAGACGTTTCGAGTGGTTCCAGATTGCATTGTCCGTTGCTGACGGTATTCCTGCAGTGTCTTTGAATGGTGATTCTCAAAAGGTAGGTATGTCTCTTAAAGACTGCTGCTCCGGTTTTACGAATCTGCTCGTAGGAAAAAGTTATCATGAGAGAAAAATATGGATGTATGACGTGACAACTGTCAACGGCATCATCGATGAAATCTCCGTAAATGGAAACATTCCTTCTGGAAATGATTTGACGTCGATATTGAACAAGGTTCCTGTTCTTGCAGTTCCTGAGATACGCTTTGCTGATGATTTCAGCCGTCCGAAGTATCATCTGCTGCCAGCGGCCAACTGGACCAATGAGACACATGGTTTGTTTTATCATGATGGGAAATATCATATCTTCAATCAGAAGAATGCTTCTTCAATCCTTTTGCGTCAGATCAACTGGGGACATTTTTCCAGTCCTGACCTGTTGCATTGGACGGAAGAGAAACCGGCATTGACACCTGATAGAGAATATGATAAGAATGGAATATGGTCAGGATGCGCTGTGATTGATGATGCCGGTGTACCACGTCTGTTCTATACTTCCGGTGGCGATAAGATGGGTGTCGGAATGGCCTCACCAAAAGATGATTCGTTGGTTGAATGGGAGAAATCTCCATTGAATCCGATTATCGAGGAGAAACCTGAAGGATATTCGAGAACAGATATGCGTGACCAGTATGTGTGGAAGGAAGGTGATGTCTGGTATATGATCATCGGATTTGGTCTGGAAGATGAAGGTAAGCCTCGAGGAACTCTGCTTCTGTATAAATCAGTAGACTTGAATGAATGGTCTTTCGTGCATCTGTTGTTTGAGGGTAATCCTTCTGTGGATCAGTCCGGTATTTTCTGGGAGATGCCTGTCTTCAAGAAAATGGGTGAGAAATATGTGCTGCTGGTCAACCGTGTCCCTCATGATGGTATTCCTGCGAGAACCCAGTATTGGATAGGGGATTTCAAGAATGAAAAGTTCATTCCTGACAGTCCCGTCCCTCAGAATCTGGAAGTGATCAACCGTCTTCTCTCGCCTTCTGTAGCCGATACTCCGGATGGCAAGGTGGTGGCGATAGCGATCATACCTGACGAGATCCATGGACGAGCCAACTATGATCAAGGATGGGCGCATCTTTACAGTATGCCGCGAGTATGGGATCTTAAAGACGGGAAGATATGCCAAAGTCCGCATCCGGTGATGGCAGACCTTCGTAACGACCATCAGTGCTTTTCAAGACAGGCTCTTTCCGAAGATAAGCCTTTGATGATAAGCGATGGAGGCCATCAGGTGGAAATCAATGCCACCTTCTATCCTTATGATGCAAAACAGTTTGGATTCCTCTTGTGCAAGAGCCCGGATGACAAAGAATATACAAAGATATATTATGATGCTGACACCAGGGAATTCGTGATCGATCAGACTCATTCCTCGCAGCGCAGGTTCATACCCCTGCAGGTGCGCAAGGATACTTATTGCCTTGATACATCAGAGCCGGTAAATATCCGTCTTTACGTGGATGGTTCTGTTGTCGAGGGATTCATAAATGGGGAGGATGCCTTTACTACCCGTATCTTCCCTTTGGATGAGAAGAGTTCGCAGGTCGGGGTGTTTGCCGATGGAAATCATTCGGAAGTGACAGTAGACTTCTGGACATTGGACAGTGCCAAAGTCAAAATGAACTTTTAGCCTGCTGAGTATTTAATGAATATATTATCAGTTATATGAAACTTTTGACAAAGACTTTATTGGTTCTTGCTGCTGCATTAGCATGTAGTTGTGGAGATTCGAAGATTGATGAAGATCTTCCGCCTTCAGGTGAGGCAGAAGAGCAGGAAAAACCGTCTTCACAATCATATGATGAACTGTATCGTCCTCAGATTCATTATACTCCTGCCAAGAACTGGATAAACGATCCTAACGGAATGGTCTATGCAGACGGTGTGTACCACCTCTTCTACCAGTACAACCCACGTGGAAACAAATGGGGAAACATGAGTTGGGGACATGCAAGGAGCACTGACCTTCTTCATTGGGAAGAGCAGCCTGTGGCCTTGATAGAAGACCACCTTGGTGCTATCTTCTCGGGTTCTGCAGTGATTGACAAGGATAATACGGCTGGTTTTGGAAAGGATGCGATGGTAGCGATCTATACTTCTGCAGGTGCAAAGCAGCAGCAGAGCATAGCGTACAGCACAGACGGTGGTGCAACCTTTACCAAGTATCAGTCCAATCCTGTCATTGCCAATACGACGAAGAATGATTTCCGTGATCCGAAGGTCTTCTGGCATGAGGAATCACAGTCATGGATAATGTCCCTCGCTCTGGGTTGGGAGTACGGAATCGAGTTCTTCTCTTCAAAGAACCTCAAGAACTGGACTTCTCTCGGGGTATTTACAAATGACCTTCCTGCTTGCCGTATGGGACAGTGGGAGTGCCCGGACCTACTGAGATTCGAGTGTGACGGAATGGAAAAATGGGTGCTTCTGGTGAGCGTCAATCCTGGCGGCCCTGTTGCCGGATCCGGTACGATGTATTTCGTGGGATCGTTTGACGGAAAGGAATTTGTCGAAGACGATCTGGCTTATCCTCTATGGCTTGACTACGGTACAGACAATTATGCCGGTGTCACATGGAGCAACATACCTGACAGGACCGTATATATCGGCTGGATGAACAACTGGCTATATGCTGATGTCGTCCCTGCAAATCCATGGCGTTCTGCGATGACTCTGCCTCGTGAACTTGAACTTCAGAAGATTGACGGTCAGTACATGCTGACATCCAAGGTCGTGAAAGAGATCGAGACCATAGCAGGAGAGTGGGAGGAAGTCGAAGACGGAATGTTCGGTGAAAGAATGTTCGGTGTCCGAGATTCATATCAGTTGAGACTTAACGTGGACATGACGACAGAATCATCATATCTGCTGTCAAACAGCAAGGGTGAGTATCTGGAGTTCACTGTCAATCCGAAAACAAGGATGATAACCGCGAAGAGAACACAGACTACAGGTCAGTCTTCATTCTCGTCGTCGTACTCACTTTCAACGTTGAAGATGCCTGTGCATGGAGATGAGTCTGTGGTCGAACTTGATCTGTTTGTGGACAAGTCATCTGTGGAGATGATCCTTTCTGACGGTTCTTCAGCAATGACGATGCTGGTATTCCCGAAAGAGATATATAACGGGATACATTGTACCGGTGCTGATCTCGATGGAAAGGTCCGGACCCTCTCAAGTGTATGGAAATAACACTAAAATAAAGTATTATGCAAATAAGAAAAATAATCCTGGCGATATGCGCCATCGTTATGAGTATGCCTGTCTTTGCACAGGGGCTCAGGATCGACGACCTCGGCAACAGAAATGTGATTGTCCGTGTCGATGATCTTTCGAAGAAATATCTTCTTCTGCCGATTCAGGAGGATGTTCCTGAGTCTGGTGTCTTCGTGACTGTAAACGGAGTCGCCGAGCCATGCCGCCATGTGCGTCTTGCCGTGAACAGAGTGGATTACATGGTTCCGCTTGATCTTTCATCATACGCAGGCAAGACCGTCGCTCTTGATATTCACATAGGAGAAGGACACAGACGTACCGACGTCATCAAGGACATCTGCTGGGAAAAGATGTGTCTCAGTGACGAATTCTCGGTAGAGAATATCGAAAAGTATCGTCCTGTCTTCCATCATACTCCACAGTATGGATGGATGAACGATCCTAACGGAATGTTTTATAAAGATGGTGTATATCATCTTTATTATCAGTTCAATCCTTATGGATCGATGTGGGGCAACATGAACTGGGGACACTCTGTCAGCAAGGATCTCGTGACCTGGGAGCATCTTCCTGTGGCTATCACTCCTGACCAGTGGGGTACCATATTTTCAGGAAGTGCAGTTGTGGACAAGGACAATACCGCCGGTTTCGGTGAGGGTGCAGTGGTCGCTGTCTACACTTCTGCAGGCATCACTCAGAAGCAGAGCATCGCTTACAGCAACGATGGTGGCCTTACATTCACCAAATATGACGGAAACCCTGTGATCACAGCACCGCAGGAGTGCCGTGACCCTAAGGTGTTCTGGAATGAAGAGACAGGATGCTGGAACTGCGTTCTGGTAAGTCCTCTTGAATACGAGGCATGGTTCTATACAAGTCCTGACCTCAAGAACTGGACAAAGGAGAGCGAGTTCGGAGGACATGGCGTGACTTCAGCCATCTGGGAATGTCCTGATCTCATCAAGGTTGCTGATCTTGAGACAGGTGTGACCAAATGGGTGCTTATCATCAACATCAATCCTGGCGGACCTGCAGGCGGAAGCGCAACTCAGTATTTTGTCGGTGATTTCGATGGAAAGACCTTTGTATGCGACAGCGCTCCTGAGGTGGTCAACTGGCTTGACTATGGAAAGGACCACTATGCTACCGTATCATGGAGCCATGCTCCTGAAGGACGTGCCATGGTCATTGCGTGGATGAGCAACTGGCAGTATGCCAATCAGTTGCCAACTCGCCAGTTCCGCAGTGCAAACTCTCTTGCAAGGGATCTTACGCTTCTCAAGAATGCTGACGGTTCATACAGGGTGGGTGTACTTCCATCAAAGGAAATGGAGACTCTGCGCAACGGAAAGCCTGTTGCAACTTCATTCTCTGCAGGAAAATCAGGACGCTCGGTTGCTCTTCCTTCAGCACTGTGCGAGATCGACATGACATTCACATGCGGCAAGGGAAGCAAGGTGACCTTCCGTCTTTCAAATGCCGAAGGTGAGCATGCTGACCTCGTTTATGACGGAACTTCATATACCTTCGACAGGGCTGCATCCGGAATAACTGATTTCAACAATGACTTTGCTGTGCCTACAGTGGCTCCTGCATCTGCTGAAAAGGTGCAGAATGTACGTATGATCCTTGATGTTTCGAGCGTTGAGATGTTCGATGGCAAGGGATGGTGGGCTATGACCAACCTCGTATATCCTACTGTTCCATTTGACAGGATCGAGGTGATATCAGAGAACGGCAACTGCCGCGTGAAGTCTTTGAAATTGTATAATCTGACACAGAACTAATAATATGAACAAGAAAACTTCTTTGGCAGTTCTTCTGCCTGTGATGCTGTGCTTCTTCACCATGGGATTCGTTGACCTGGTGGGAATCGCTTCAAACTATGTGCAGAAGGACCTCGGCCTGACCGATGCAAAGGCCAACATCATGCCTTCTCTGGTATTCTTCTGGTTCCTCATCTTCTCGGTTCCTACCGGAATGCTGATGAACAGGATCGGAAGAAAGAAGACTGTACTCCTGAGTATCATAGTCACTGCTGTATCTCTGCTTATGCCGATTTTTGGAAACAGTTATCTGCTGATGCTTGTCTCATTCTCGCTTCTTGGAATCGGAAATGCCCTCATGCAGACATCTCTTAATCCGCTTATAAGCAATATCGTAAACCCTGACCGCCTTGCTTCGACCCTGACATTCGGACAGTTCGTCAAGGCCATCGCATCATTTCTTGCGCCATATATCGCAATGTGGGGTGCAATCCAGGCGATTCCGTCATTCGGACTCGGCTGGCGCGTCCTGTTCCCGATCTATATGGTCATCGCAGTTGCAGCGATCTTCGCTCTGTCTGCCACTAAGATCGAAGAAGAGAAGAGCGAGAAGGCGTCCGGTTTCCTTGACTGCATCCGTCTTCTCGGACGTCCGTTCATCCTCCTCTGCTTCCTTGGCATCATGTGTCATGTGGGTATCGATGTGGGAACGAACACCACAGCACCTAAACTCCTGATGGAGAGGCTCGGATACGGACTTGACGAGGCAGCCATGGCAACCAGTCTCTACTTCATCTTCAGGACCATCGGATGCTTCTCAGGAAGTTTCATCCTCCGTTGGATGAAGCCTAAGGTGTTCTTCGGAATCAGTGCGGCGATGATCGTTGCGGCAATGGCAGGCCTTTTCTTTGCCAATACTCAGATTTTCCTCTATATTTGTATTGCTCTTGTCGGTTTCGGCAACTCCAATGTGTTCTCTATCATCTTCTCGCAGGCTCTGCTCAACGAACCGGACAAGCAGAACGAAGTGTCGGGTCTGATGATCATGGGACTTTTCGGAGGTACCGTATTCCCGCTCGCAATGGGATTTGCAGCGGATATGATGGGACAGAGCGGCAGCGTGGCTGTAATGGCTGTCGGTGCAGCATATCTGATGGTTTATACATTCATGATCAAATCAGCAAAGTAATATGGGAAAATTTATCGTAGGAATGGGTGAGGCCCTATGGGACTGCCTTCCTGATGGACGTAAGATAGGAGGTGCTCCGGCAAACTTCGCATATCATGTGGGTCAGTTCGGTTTCGAGTCTCTGGCAGTCAGTGCCATCGGAGATGATGAACTCGGACGTGAGATAGTCGATAAGTTCAATCAGAGGAACCTGAACTTCAGACTTGATACTGTCGCATATCCGACAGGTACCGTTCAGGTGACTCTTGATGAAAAGGGAATCCCTTGCTATGAGATCATGGAGAATGTGGCATGGGACAATATCCCGTACTCATCGGAACTCGAGGCGATTGCGCGTGATTGCCGGGCCGTATGCTTCGGTTCGCTTGCACAGCGTAGTGAGGTTTCAAGAAACACCATCAACAGATTCCTTGATGCCATGCCGGATGGAGAGGACACTTACAAGATCTTCGATATCAATCTTCGTCAGCATTTCTATTGCAAGGAAACGATTGTGAATTCATTGAATAAGTGCAATGTGCTGAAGATAAATGATGAAGAACTTGTTGTCGTTTCGGAGATGTTCGGAATGAAAGGTCTTTCTGACGAGCAGGCATGCATGAAGATCCTGACTGACTACGATCTCAGGATGCTTATCCTGACATGCGGTACAAACGGCAGTTATGTATTCACTGCAGACAACGTGTCGTTCCAGCCTACTCCAAAGGTGGAGGTAGCCGATACAGTCGGTGCGGGCGACTCTTTCACCGGATCTTTTGTTGCATCTATACTCAAGGGAAAATCAATTCATGAAGCCCATAGGAGGGCTGTAGAAGTCTCTGCGTTTGTGTGTACGCAGAATGGTGCCATGCCTAGGCTTCCGGAAGAACTTATTGCTTAGTGTTATTGGTTAATTAAGCAATTGCCCCGGTAACCGTCGTGAAGATGATTGCCGGGGCTTCTTCTGTCATGACATTATCTTCCTGTGCTGGCCGGTTCCGTATTCGGAAGGCTCTTCCATCTGTGGCGTAGCTGAGGAGGTTATTATCCTCTGTGCCATGATGATCTTCTTCATCTCATGCTTGTGGATTTCCAAGGCTTCCTTCAGCAGTCCGATGCCGCGTGGAAAGAATTTCCTGAACTCCCTTTCTGTGTCGCAAAGGAATTCGCAGCTGAACATCAGGTTCTTCATCTCGTCGATTACAACCGGCTTTACTGCGAATGTCATCGTCATTGCCGTATTCGATACATCCTTGAACAGTTCTCCTGTATCCGGTTCTATTGAAAAGAATATCCTGATGGAAAGGACCCCTTCCTGATACTCTACCACCCCTGTGTTGTCCTCCAGATCGAAGAGGATGCAGTTCTTTTCAAAAGACGGATAATAACCGTCTTCCATCATGCATCTGAAGATGCTTCTAAGAGATAATTTCATGTCAAATCCGTTTTGATTTGTTTCATTGTCAAAAAAAATGCCTTCCGACAGCAGGATGTGATTCTTTTTTTTCTAAATTTGAGAGATTTTATAAGGAAAATGAAGAATGTCATCATACCTGAATGCGGACAGAGACGTCTGTCCTTCTACCTGGCAGTGGAGGAATATGTTGCCGGATCGACGGATGATGAGGTGTTCTTTGTCTGGCAGTCGGCTCCTACCGTGATCATCGGCCGTAACCAGATACTGGAAAATGAAGTCAACCTTGAATATTGCAGGAAGCATGGTGTGCAGGTGTACCGTCGCAGGAGTGGTGGGGGATGCGTCTATTCCGATCAAGGCAACATCATGCTTTCATACGTATCCCGCAGGGGAGATGTGTCTGCGGTCTTTGACAGATTCCTTTCTGCATTGACCGCATCTTTGTGCCATGCAGGGCTTCCGGCAGAAAGGTCCGGAAGGAATGATGTCCTTGTCGAGGGCCGGAAGATAAGCGGCAACGCATTCCATATGCTGCCGGACCGCAGCATAGTACACGGAACATTGCTTTATTCGACTGATATTGAGGCGTTGACGGAGTCTATCCGTCCTCCGGAAGAGAAGCTGCAGAGACATGGGGTGGAGTCGGTGCGCCAGAGAGTGGTGAACATCGCTGACCATTGCAGCCAAATGGCTGATGTACCGAAGCATCTTCAGTCGGTGGAGTCGCTGAAGTCCTATCTGGTAAAGTCATTCTGCGACGGAGAGATCCGGCTGACGTCGGACGATATCGCCGAAATAGAAAAGATTGAGAATGAATATATTAATCTGATAACCGCATAAACACGATGGAAGAGAATCTATTGAAGACCTGTCTTTACGACAAGCATGTAGCCCTTGGAGCGCTGATGAGTCCATTCGGAGGCTTCATCATGCCGATCCAATACACTAACATCACAGATGAGCATAATGCCGTCAGACAACGTGCAGGCGTGTTCGATGTCTCGCATATGGGAGAGATATTCGTCTATGGACCCGATGCGGAACGCTTCGTGAACCATATATTCTCCAACAATGTCAAGGGAATGGAGAACGGAAAGATACTGTATGGCATGATGCTCAACGAGAAGGGTGGTACTGTGGATGATCTTCTTGTCTATAAGGAGTTCGAGCCGGACCATTATCTTCTGGTTGTAAATGCTTCCAATATAGCGAAGGACTATGAGTGGATCTGTGCTCAGACCGAGGGTTATGACGTCAAGGTCGTCAACGAGTCCGACAGTTGGGGGCAGATCGCCCTTCAGGGACCTGGAGCGGAGAAGCATGCTGTTGAGACTCTCGGACTGGAGCCTGCTTCTGCACTTGGTTTCTATACATATTACGAGACGGAATACAAAGGTTCGAGGATGATTGTCAGCCGTACGGGATATACAGGAGAAGACGGTTTCGAGATCTATGCGACGCATGGAGCGGTCAATGAGATGTGGGATGCACTTCTTGCTGCAGGCGTGGTGCCATGCGGACTGGGATGCCGTGATACCCTCCGCTTTGAAGCAGGACTTCCTTTGTATGGACATGAACTGGCGGATGATATCACACCTCTTGAAGCCGGACTCGGCATGTTCGCAAAGGTGAAGGACAAGGAGGAATTCATCGGCAGGGAAGCGCTTGTCGCGCAGAAGGAAGCCGGTCTTACAAGAAAGAGTGTAGGTATAGAGCTTCAGGACAAGGCCATCCCGCGTGCCGGTTATCCTGTGGAAGTGGACGGAGTACAGGTAGGAGTTGTCACGACAGGCTACCGCTCAATATCTACTGACCGCAGTGTCTGTGTGGCATTGGTAGACAAGGCATACACCGAACTGGGCACGAAGGTGGAGATCCGCATCCGCAAGAAGGTCTTCCCCGGCATCGTGACGAAACGTCGTTTTTATGAAACAAACTATAAAAAATAAAGAATTATGGCAAAGACAGTTGAAGGACTCTATTACAGCGAGTCACACGAATGGGTAAAGGTTGAAGGCAATGTAGCTATCGTAGGTATCACGGATTTTGCGCAGCACGCTATGGGTGACCTCTCATATGTGGATATGCCGGAGGTCGATGATGAGGTTGAGGCAGGTGAGGAGTTCGGTGCAGTCGAGAGCGTGAAGGCTGCCAGCGACCTTTTCAGCCCTGTTACAGGTACCGTTGTTGAAATCAACGAGTCATTGGAGGATGCTCCTGAGCTCCTTAACGAGGGTGCGTTCGCAAACTGGCTCATGAAGGTCGAGATGAGCGATCCGTCCGAGCTCGAGTCTCTTATGGATGCTGCCGCTTACGAGGCAATGTGCGCTAACGAATAATACATACGCTTATGGCTTTCGCTTATTTTCCACATACGGAAGATGATGTGCGCCAGATGCTGGACAGAATCGGAGTAGGATCCCTTGAGGATCTCTACTCCGATGTGCCTCAGGATGTGATCTATCGCGATGAATATGATCTTCCTGATGCAATGTCCGAGCATGAGGTGCGTCAGTATTTCGAAGAGCTGGCAGAACAGAACACCAATCTGTTCTGCCTGTGCGGCCTTGGTGCTTATGACCATTATTCTCCTGCCGTGATCCCTCATATCATTTCGAGGTCTGAATACCTGACCGCTTATACTCCGTACCAGCCAGAAGTGTCACAGGGCACTCTAAGATATATCTTCGAGTACCAGTCGATGATCACTGAACTTACCGGCATGGACTGTACGAATGCGTCTATGTACGACGGTGCCACTGCTGCGGCTGAGGCCATGATGATGGCTATGGCTTCGACAAAGAAGAAGACTCGCGTGCTTCTTTCGGAAGGCCTTCTTCCTCAGGTGATAAAGGTCGTCAGGACTTATGCGAAGTACAATGGTGTGGAGCTCGGATTCGTGCCTTGTATGGATGGACAGACCTCCTACGGAGCCTTGCTTGCAGAACTGGCTGCCGGTGATGTTGCAGGAGTCCTTGTACCTGGAATCAACAAGTATGGAATAATCGAGGACTTTACCGGATTTGCAGATGCAGTCCATGCACAGAAAGGTCTTTTCATGGTCTATTCCGACCCGTCATCTCTTGCTGTCATAAAGACTCCGGGCGAATGGGGCGCGGATGTCGTATGCGGTGATTCGCAGACGCTCGGAGTGCCTCTATGCTTCGGCGGCCCCTACGTAGGCTTCCTCGCATGCACGAAGGACCATGTCCGTAAGCTGCCGGGAAGAATCGTCGGTGCTACCCGCGACGTCGACGGAAAGCGTGCATATGTGCTTACTCTCCAGGCGCGCGAACAGCATATACGCAGGGAGAAGGCTACCAGCAACATATGCTCGAACCAGTCTCTGATGGCACTTTATGTGACTGTCTATATGTCTCTGATGGGCCCGAAAGGCCTTCGTGAGGTCAATGAACTGTGTTACGGCGGAGCACACTACCTCCACGACAGGCTTCTTGAGACAGGGCTTTTCGAGGAGGCTTTTGATAAGCCGTTCCTCAAGGAGTTCACCCTCAAGGCCCTCATACCTGTGGAAAAGCTACAGGATGCGCTTATGCTCATCGGTGTATTCGGTGCTGTAGAAGTAGAGAAGGGACTTGTGAATTTCTGTGTCACTGAAAAGGTGTCGAAGGAAAACATCGATGCAATTGTGGGATATCTTAAAGAACTGGAAGCATGAAGTACTATGATAAACTGATCTTTGATCTTTCCAAGGACGGAAGACAAGGCTATTCATTGCCTGCCAATCACTGGACTGCTTCCGTGACGGAGCTTCCGGCAGGACTTCAGCGTACGGCGGCTCCTGCTCTTCCTCAAGTGAGTGAACTTGATGTGGTGCGTCACTATACCAACCTCTCGCAGATGAACTTCGGAGTGGATTCTGGATTCTATCCGCTTGGAAGCTGTACGATGAAATACAACCCTAAGATCAACGAGGAGATTGCCGCAATGCCTGCCTTTGCAGGACTGCATCCTCTTCAGCCTGCATCTACCGTCCAGGGTGCCCTGAGGCTTTACAAGGACCTCTCTCATGCTCTTTCTGCGATAACAGGAATGGCTGAGTTCACCCTCGATCCGTTTGCCGGAGCGCACGGAGAACTTACAGGTCTCATGGTCATTCGCAAATACCACATCGCGCGTGGAGACCATAAGCGAACCCGCATCATCGTTCCTGACAGTGCCCATGGTACCAATCCGGCGTCTGCAGCAGTCTGCGGACTGGAAATCGTCCAGGTGAAGTCCAATGCATCAGGTCTTGTTGACGTCGATGACCTCAAGCCGCTGCTTGACGATACCATTGCCGGCATCATGATGACCAATCCGAATACCCTCGGTCTGTTTGAAAAGGACATCAAGGAGATTGCGGCCCTCGTTCATGAGTGCGGTGGACTTCTGTATTATGACGGAGCGAATATGAACCCTCTCATGGGAGTAGTGCGTCCGGGAGACATGGGATTCGATGTCATGCATCTGAATCTGCATAAGACATTCTCGACCCCTCATGGCGGCGGTGGCCCGGGATCAGGTCCCGTAGGCGTCGCGGCCCATCTTGCATCCCACCTTCCTGTCCCTAAGGTCATGGAGGCGGAGGATGGAAGCCTATATGTGGCAGACGGCACATGCAGGTGCGATTCCTCTCCTGAAGGTTCGGGAGCTTTCGGTTTGCCGTGCGGCTGTGCTCCGGAGTGCAGGTGCGGATGCCAGACCTGCGGTCAGATTTCAGGATTCATGGGCAATTTCGGCGTGCTCCTGAGGGCTTATACATATATCCTCATGCTCGGAAAGCAGAATATCAGGATGGTGGGACCTCTCGCCGTACTTGGAGCGAACTATATCAAGGAATCTCTGAAGGAATGTTACAAACTGCCGATTCCTACAGTGTGCAAGCATGAGTTTGTGTTCGACGGACTTCTGGACCAGTCTACAGGCGTGACTACCCTTGATGTGGCGAAGAGGCTTCTGGATTATGGCTTCCACGCTCCGACCATCTACTTCCCGCTTCTTTTCCATCAGGCCATCATGATAGAGCCTACGGAGACAGAGTCGAAGGAGACACTGGACGGATTCATTGAAATCATGAAGCATATTGCTGCAGAGGCTATAAGTGATCCTGAGTCTCTCAAGACGGCACCGCATACGACTCCTGTCCGTCGTCTTGACGAAACCACAGCCGCCCGCCAGCCGGTGCTCAGATATAAGGATATGAATTAACAATGAGGAAAACAAATTGTCATTCTGATTGAATCAATTGTCATTCTGAGCGAAGCGAAGAATCTTTATGTATAACACGTACTATGTATATATGATGTCAAGTAACTCCAATAAAGCCCTTTATATTGGAGTTACTAATGACTTGATTCGCAGAGTCCAAGAACATAAAACAGGTGTTTTGGGAGGTTTTACCTTTAAATATTCCTGTCACAAACTGATTTATTATGAATCTTTCTCAGATATTAATCAAGCCATTTCTAGAGAGAAAGAATTGAAGGGCTGGAAGAGATGTCGTAAAGATGAATTGGTTGATGCTGTTAATCCTGAGAGAATTGATTTATATGATGAATTAGTATAAAGATTCTTCACTTCACTTCGTTCCGTTCAGAATGACAAGATGGGGTTTCTTCTGAAGATATGATTAAATAGATATGCGTATAATTATAATCGGTGCAGGGCCGGGTGGTTATGAGACTGCCTTGCTTGCTGCGAAAAGAGGAGTGGAGGTCATTCTGATCGAATCCGGCCACGTCGGAGGCACATGCCTGAATGAGGGCTGTATACCGACCAAGGCTTTCTGCAGGAACGCTGAGGTCCTGGACGGATTGCAGGCCGCATCTGAGTTCGGAATTACCGGCCTTTCGTACGGATTTGACTTCAAGTCTGTCGTTGACAGAAAGAATTGTGTCGTAGAGCAGCTCCGCAGCGGAGTCGAAGGACTTCTGGGACATAAGAACATAACTCTTGTACGCGGAAAGGCTTCCTTCAAGGATGCTCATACCGTTGTCGTAACCAGACCGATATTCTCGGACGACCCTTCAGTCATGTCAGGCGAGGCCGGTGCATCTGAATACACCGCCGACTATATTATCATAGCAACAGGTTCAGTATCGGCATCTCTTCCTGTGCCTGGTGCTGATCTCCCGGGGATACTTACTTCTCGGGAGATACTTGATCTTGAAGAGGTTCCGAAGAGTCTCTGTGTCATCGGCGGCGGAGTGATAGGCCTGGAATTCGCATCGATATTCAATAGTTTCGGAAGTGAAGTGACAGTCCTTGAGTTTTGCAGGGATATTCTTCCGCGTTTTGACAGCGATCTTGCCAAACGCCTGAAACAGAGTCTTGTAAAGAAAGGGATAGTGATAGAGACCCAGGCTCAGGTGACTGGAATTTCGCCTGTCATTCCGGGCGGACCCGAGGAGTCTTCTTCGTACAGCGTGACATACCTCCGCAAGGGAAAGGAAGAGACCGTCGTTGCAGAGAAGGTCCTCATGGCTGTAGGACGCCGCGCCAATCATGCATCACTCAATCTTGAAGCAGCCGGAGTGGAAACCACCCGCAGAGGAATTGCCGTCAATGATGTGATGCAGACCAATGTCCCTCATATCTATGCCATCGGTGATGTGAACGGTCTCATGATGCTTGCACATGCTGCTACGTTCCAGGGTATTGTTGCTCTGGATCATATCATGGGTATTGAAAATCATATTGACCTTGATGTGATGCCGGCGGCTGTGTTCACTTCTCCTGAAGCTGCATGTGTCGGAATGACAGAGGACGAATGCAAGGATGCCGGAATACCTGTCAGATGCCTGAAGTCATTCTTCCGTGCAAACGGCAAGGCTGTGACCATGGGGGAGACAGACGGCTTCTGCAAGATCGTGGTGGCTGCCGGACCGAAGGAGGGGACTGAGCCGTTACCGGGTCATGTTCCCGGAAGAGTGCTCGGATGCCATCTGTTCGGTCCTCACGCCTCCGATATAGTTCAGGAAGCATGTGCTCTCATAAGCCGTAAGGCGACGGTTGAAGAATTCGCGGGCATCATCCATACCCATCCTACGCTGACAGAAGTCCTTCAGTCAGCGGTACATGGTTGAATTGTGTAATGCAATGTGTTGATACATAGCGGGTTAATGTTTTGTCCTGCCTTCCCCGACATGCAGGCATATATATTTAATCTATTGATTTATAATAAAATACGAATCACATGAAAAGACATTTTTTGATATGCGCAGTGCTTCTGACGTCTTTGGTTTCCTGCAGGTCAGGAAAATCAGCTCAGGAGACCGAATTCTGGCTCGGAGCCGATATCGGATGGTGTACCGAGTATGAATCCAAAGGTTATAAGTTCTACAATAAGGACGGTCAGGAACGTGAATGTACTGCTTTGATGAAGGAACTTGGACTTAATGCCGTACGTCATCGTGTCTGGGTGGATCCTTCACGTCATGGCAATTGGTGCAATAAGGAAGATCTTCTAGAGAAATGCAGGAGAGCCAAGGATCTAGATATGGAGATACTGCTCGACTTCCATTACAGTGACTGGTGGGCTGATCCTCAGAAGCAGAACATACCTGCGTCATGGAGCGGACATTCATATGAGCAGATGAAGGATGATCTAGCAGCTCATACGGTTGATGTGCTGCAGTATCTGAAGGAAAACGGTATCGAGCCGAAATGGATACAGGTCGGAAACGAGACCCGCAACGGCTTTCTATGGACAGTCAAGTCAAACGAGCATGGATGGCCTGAACTCGATGAGAACGGAAATACGACGATCATAGAGTCCATGGGACATGTGGTCAATAATCCGGAGCAGTATGCAGGCCTCTTTGCTGCCGGCTACGATGCGTGCAAGAGCGTATTCCCGGATGCTATGGTAATGGTCCACCTTGACAACGGTTTCGATAAGGATCTGTATGACTTCAATCTCGGTGTACTTAAGGATAACGGTGCAAAGTGGGATATGATAGGAATGTCATTGTATCCGTATTGGGCTCTTGACGGAGGTTTCCGTACCGATGAGGACCAGACTATCACCGATTGCATAGAGAATATAAAGTATGTGGCAGAAAAGTTCGGCTGCGACGTGATGATAGTCGAGACCGGTTTCCTCGTTGACGAAAAGAATAAGGCGCGTCTTGAAAAAGGCCGTCAGCAGCTTGCCCGCGTGATCAGGGAGTCGATAGAGAATACAGACGGCAGATGCAAGGGTGTGTTCTATTGGGAACCTGAGTGCAGACCGTCGCAGTACAAGCTCGGAGCCTTTACTGAGGACGGCCGTCCGACCGTTATAATGGATGCATTCTCAGACTGGAGCGATACGTATTCCGCATCAAGGTTAAAGGCTGAAAAAAGTCCGATAAAGACGGTCGGAAATCCATATCTGCCTATGTGGGAGCATATTCCTGACGGCGAGCCGTACGTCTTTGAAGATCCTGACAACCCTGGAAAGCAGCGTGTTTATATATATGGATCACACGACAGCAGGCTTACGGATTATTGCGGCCGCGAACTGGTGGTATGGTCTGCTCCGACTGACAATCTTAATGAGTGGAGGTACGACGGGGAGATACTTCGCGTCGACAGGAACAGAGATGGAGAATATCTCAAGAATGGCGGCACTGCAGATGTGCTTTTTGCTCCTGATGTGGCAGTGGTGAAAGAAAGCGACGGATCATTCACATATTATCTTTATCCTAACGACCAGGAGTGGGGAAGACAGAGTCTCGTTGCCAGAAGCAAGCGACCTGATGGTCCTTTTGAAGTGTGCAACTGGAGCAAGGACGATCCGAACAGGACAGAGGGCATCCTCGGCTTTGATCCCGGTGTCTTTGTCGATGATGACGGCAGGGTGTACGGCTATTGGGGCTTTGAAAAATCTTATGCTGCAGAACTCGATCCAGCTACGATGGCAACTGTCAAGCCTGGTACAGATATCATAGAGAACTTCATGCCGTCTCGTGATGATTCCAGCCAGTTCCGTTTCTTCGAGGCGTCTTCGATCAGGAAGATCAAAGACAAATATGTGTTCATTTACAGCAGATGGTCAGGAGACGGTGAATTCGGGCTTCCTGTAACCAACTATACCCTTGCATACGCATATTCTGACAATCCTCTGGGACCATATGTATATGGCGGAACCCTCATTGACGGACGTGGACGTGAGATTGATGAGAACGGCCGTCCGATCGCGTCGGCGACTGTAACCGGCAATACCCATGGCAGCATATGTGAAATAGAAGGACAGTGGTATGTATTCTACCACAGGCAGACCGGCCTCAATGAGTTTACCCGTCAGCCGATGGTGGCTCCTGTTTCGGTGACGGTAGAGGAAGGCAAGGGAGGAAAGGTGGTCATCACTGAAGGAGAATATACATCCGAGGGTTTCTCTCTCGAAGGACTCGATCCTCTCGAACCTCATTCTGCCGGAATCGCATGCTGGTACACCGGACCTAAGGAGGCTGTGCACAACTGGCCGAACAAGACATTCTTCGGATCATATGTTGAGGCTGGATTCGGTACGGCAGACAGATACACCAGACCATATGCTCTTCACAACAATACCAATTCTGTGGTCAACAACACGGACGGTTCTATCGTCGGCTACAAGTACTTCAACTTCAGTAAGACATCCGGACGAAAGGATATGAAACTCTGTCTTGACATTGTTCCTCAGGGAGTTGACGGTAAGATCACCGTTCTGGCGGACAGGCCATGGACATCTCAGGGAGGAATTGTCCTGGGCAGCATCAATATTTCAGCTGATATGCCGGAGACTGATACAGAAGTGATGCTGGAGGTTCCTGAAATAGCTGAATTGACCGGAAAGCATGCTCTTTATCTTGTCTTTACATCTCCTGTAAAAGACAGGTCTGTCTGCATCCTGAACGGACTTGTCTTCAGGTAGGATGCTATTCCTCGGATGAGTTCCGGTATGAACCGGGACTCATTCCTGTGTGCTTCTTGAAGAATTTGCCGAAGAATGACTGATTCGGGAAATTCAGCTCATACGCAACCTGCTGCACTGTCATGTCTGTATGTTTCAGCAGATATTTTGCGTCTTTGATTATGAATCTGTAAATCCATTCTGACACCGTATATCCGCTTACCTTCCTTATAGTTGTAGTGAGATATCTCGGTGTCAGACTCATTTTGTCAGCATAGAATCTTACTTCTCTTTCTTTAGTGTGGTTTTCCGTGAGTAGCTTGATGAAAGTGTTGAAGTGTTCCTTTTCCCTTTTGACCGATTTCAGTTCATATTCAATTGATGGAGCATGTTCGTACAGAATGTCTGCAAGAACGTAGGCGAATGTGCTCATTCCCGAGTTTATTATGGAATTCTTGAATGGACTTTCAGACTTATGCCTTATATATTCCGACAGCATGTCTATGGCCTTGCATATTCTTGAGCATTCCTTGCTTTCCAATGTCACATATGGCATGTCTGAGAACTTGTCCAGCAGTTCAGGCAGGTATCTGGGGTCTATTGTGTAGTCCGTCAAGGTGCTTTCTTCCGTGGCGATTATATATCCCTCACAATTCTCTACGCCCGTAATGTTAAGCATGTCATGCGGACGAGAAACGAAGATCATGTTTTCGCATAATTCAATGCTCCGGAAATTACATGTCAGGTCGATTTTGCCTTTAGTACATATTATGATGGCTGTTGCATTGTGATTTCCAGGCTTTGAAAGCATACCCTGATGCGGAAATGACAGGTTGAATCTGTATAGCCAGAATTTGCCGAATGAGAGGCTGTCCGGGAATCTTGTCTGGAGTTCTTTTATAAGTCCGTTGGAGTTTGTTGTTTTCATCAGATGGTTCAAATTTATCTCTTTCAGTGCAAGATGATGCAAATATTGTGTCAAAAGTGTTCGTTTTGTAAGATTATGGACATTGATGTGTACAAACGGAACATTTTTGGTCTCAGGCTTGATTGCGTTTTGACACGTATTTTGCAGTTCTGCCGGTCCTATAAAACAGACTGCAATGCCATTATTGACTTCAGAAGAGATCGGAGCATATTCGCCGATGTTGCGTGGAAAGATCGGATACCCACTGACACGTATGCTCATGCGCACACTTGCAATAGACAGATGCAATGACTTGTATGACAGAAACAGCCATCTTTCAGGGCCTGACTTTGCGCGTGCCGTGCTTAAAGATATCGGAGTGAGCTATGAGATTTATAATCAGGAGGTTCTGGATGAACTTCCTGACGGCCCTTTCGTCACCATAAGCAATCATCCATATGGCGGCATAGACGGAATTATCCTGGTTGACATCTTCGGACATCTGCGCGAAGGGTATAAGGTCATGGTGAACAGATTCCTGAGCAGAGTCGAATCGTTGAAGGACAGCTTCATATGTGTCACACCGAACGGAGATGAAAAGAATTCCCCAACATCAGACAGTATCCAAGGTGTAAAGGAGGCTCTGATGCATGTCAGATGCGGAAATCCCATCGGAATATTCCCATCCGGAGCCGTTTCTGACCTCAGCCTCAAGGACCGGTGTGTACGTGACAGACAATGGCAGGAGCCTGTGATACGGCTCATAAAAAAGATGAATGTACCGGTATTGCCAGTAAGGTTTCTGGACAGGAATTCGGATTTTTACTATTCTTTAGGTCTGATAGACTGGAGGGTAAGGCTGCTGAGGCTTCCTTCTGAAGTGTTCAACAAGAAGGGACAATGTGTACGTGTGAGTCTGGGCTCTCTTATTCTTCCTGAAGATATTGACAGATATGCAGATACAGACGCTTTACGTGACCGTCTGAGAGCATCGGTTTATGGATTGAAATAAAACAACAGGTTATGACTGGAAGTAATGCAGACGCTGCGAGGATACAGACATCGGTCCTCAATGCATTGGAAAAGAAAGTTCTTGTATGGCTGGCTGAAAGGCAGCCGAAGTGGATGACTTCTGATATCCTGACATTTGTCGGGACATTCGGTGCGATAGTCATAGCGACAGGATATATTCTTGCCGCCCGTGATATATCATGGCTATGGCTGAGTTCGCTTGGCTTTGTGATCAACTGGTACGGAGATTCCCTGGACGGAACACTTGCCCGTGTCCGCAGGCAGCAGCGTCCGATTTACGGATATTACCTTGACCATACGGTAGATGCGTTCAATGAAGTGCTTATGTTCGTGGGAGTGGGACTATCCGGCCTGATGCATCTGGAATTGGCTCTTTTCATATTGGTCGTGTATTTCATGATGACTATAAACGTAAGCATCAATGCTCATCTGAAGAAGGAATTCAGGCTTACCTATGCGAAGATGGGACCTACTGAATTCAGGATCATCATGATTATAATCAATACCTTGTTCATATTGGTGCCTTCTCTGAGAGATTTCTCTCATGAGTTCGTGATTTCAGGCAAGCCTGTAGTCTTCTCTACACTTGACTGTGTGGCAGTTGTGATACTGGTAGTACTGAGTCTGATGCATGTGGTTACCGTCATTCAGGATGCGAGGGAATATGCCAGGATAGATCCTCCTCATAAAACGGAATAGGATGAAGAATCTGCTGGTAAGGTATGTCAAGTTCATGGGGACGAGCGTTGCGGGTACATTGACCGATACGCTCGTGCTGTGGCTGCTTTCTGATTTTGCATTTACCAGGACTTATTTCGGGGAGTATGTTCTGTCTCCGGTGCTGTCATTTCAGGCCGCTGTGGCAGTCAATTATATAATATCCTATTTCTATGTCTGGAAGGACAGGGTGGATGGCAGAAGGGGAGCGAAGAGCTTCTTCAAGCTCTATCTCGCATATAATCTTTCATGTTCTTCCGTTTTCATGTTCAGATTGCTGGTCCTGCTTCTTATTGAAAGGATCTTTGGCTGGGATGTGGTCCTTTGCAATCTTGCCGCAATGGTTGTGTCGGGACTTTTGAACTTCCTGCTCACCAACAATGTCATCTTCCGCAAGAGGTAATGCATCTTTCACGGATTTTGCTTAATTTTGCGTGTCTTTAAAAAACCATTATATGAAGAAGTTAAGCGATAAGATATATTATGTCGGCGTAAACGATTGCGATAAAGTACTTTTTGAAGGTCTGTGGCCTCTCCCTGAAGGGGTAAGCTATAATTCGTATCTCGTTGTTGATGAAAAGGTTGCATTGATAGATACCGTAGAGTGCGGATTCGAGGAAGAATACCTTTCTAATATTGACGAGGTCTTGGGTGATAGGACTGTTGATTATCTGGTGGTCAACCATATGGAGCCGGATCATTCGTCCCTTGTGGGTCTGATGATGGAGAGGTACCCTGCCATGCAGATTGTTGCCAACGCGAAGACTCTTCCAATGCTTAAGGGTTATCACGGAGTCGGCCCCGAAAAGGTACATGTCGTCTCAGAAGGTGAATCCGTGAGTCTGGGCTCCTCCACACTTGTCTTTCATATGACCCCGATGGTCCATTGGCCTGAGACCATGGTCACATGGATGCCGGAAGAAGGGACTCTCTTTTCAGGCGACGCTTTCGGAACTTTCGGTACGATATCTTCCGATGTCGTAGATGATGATGATACGTTTGAATCTTTCCGCGACGAGATGATGAGGTATTATTCCAACATCGTCGGCAAGTACGGCACTCCGGTACAGACTGCGCTCAAGAAGCTTTCCGGACTGGATATCAAAAGGATATGCAGTACACACGGCCCTGTGTGGGAAAAGAGTATTGCTTCAGTAGCCGCCCTGTATGACAAGATGAGCAGATATGAGGTCGAGAGGGGAGTCTGCATAGTATACGGATCGATGTATGGCAATACTGCAGCTGCGGCAGATGCTCTCGCAGCCGAACTCGAAGTACGCGGAATACCGTATGCCATTCATGACCTTGCAGGCAACAATGCAGGTGAACTAGGTGTCTCTGGGGCCCTTCGTGATATATTCAAGTACGATACGATAGCTGTAGGCTCGCCTACATACAACAACGGCATCTACCCTCCGGTGGAGACATTCATGAGAGCCTTGCAGTCGCGTCTTATCAAAGGCAGGAGGTTCTACGCCTTCGGTTCGTATACATGGTCTGGAGCCAGCGTGAAGCATCTGAATGAAATGGCTGCTTCGATGGGCTTCACCATTCTTGGAGAAGGACTGTCTTTCCCGCAGGCTTATTCGCGTGAAAAAGTCGATATGGCAGCGGTAGCTTTGTTATTGGCTGAATAATATCATACGCAATGTCTGCATCCGTACTTTCTCCGTCAGCCGATCCGATGGGACAGGCCATATATGATTTCCATAAGCATGGACACGCCGGAAGGCTGGTCGTCAGGTCTTCGATGTTTGACGACGATGAGATACCGGTGGCTGATCTCTTCCGTCGTTATGAGGATATGCCTTATCTGGAGAGGACTGCCCTGAATATGGCATATGGCCGTATTCTTGATGTAGGTGCAGGCAGCGGCTGTCATAGCCTGGCCTTGAAGGAAATGGGCAAGGATGCCACGGCTGTCGACATATCTCCTCTGTCTGTCGAGGTGATGAAGGAGAGGGGTGTGGACGCTCGTCTGGTCAACTTCTACGATGCTGGATTCACAGAAACTTTCGATACGGTGCTTATGCTGATGAACGGTACGGGCATCATCGGCAATCTTGAAAACATGCCTGTCTTTTTCAGCCGTATCCGCAGACTGTTGAATCCGGGAGGGTCGCTTCTCATTGATTCCAGCGATCTCAGGTATCTGTATGAAGAGGAGGACGGCAGCTTCATGATAGATCTTGCAGATGACTATTACGGTCTTGTGGATTATCAGATGATCTATAAGGATGTGACCGGAAGCCGGTTTGACTGGCTGTATGTCGATTTCGATACATTTGCATATCATGCTGAAGAGAACGGATTTACGGTTGAACTTGCTGCAGAGGGTGAATACTATGACTATCTGGCGAAGGTGACGATGCTTTAGCACGATTCGTGTATAGCGAAAGCCGGTTAGTCAGTGTATTATGAAACGTTTGATTCTATTGACAGCCGTCCTTTCGGCTGTAACGGCTTTCAGTGCCGATGCCCAGTCTGTGGGCTATCCCGTAAGCGGACGTGTAATCGACCGCATCACAAGAGAAGGTGTTCCTTATGCTGCTGTGATCATTGTCGGAGTGGAGGGATCAGGTATGATGTCGGATTCGACAGGAGTCTTCACTTTGGAAAATGTCCGGCCGGGCATAGCTCAGTTTTCTGCAATTCAGCTCGGATACCGGACTGTCGTGACTCCGGAGTACAGGATCACTCCATATACTCCGTTCATTGAAATCGAGATGGATCAGGATCCGACTGAAATCGCTGCTTCTACGGTCAGACCGTCACCATTCCTGAGAAGCGTTGAAAGTCCGGTCAGCGCCCGTATAATAAGCGTGGGAGATATTGAACGTATTCCCGGGGCAAACAAGGATGTAGCGCGTATAGTAAGGTCTTATCCCGGAGTGTCATATTCTCCGATAGGCTATCGCAACGATCTGATCGTCAGAGGGGGAGGGCCGTCGGAAAATGCTTTCTTCATTGACGGGATAGAGATTCCGAACATCAATCATTTTGCAACGCAAGGGGCTTCCGGAGGACCTGTAAGCATCCTTAATTCTGACCTGATCCGTGAGATCAGTTTCTATACAGGGTCCTTTCCGTCCAATCGCGGAGGCGCCCTGAGTTCTGTCATGGACATTACGCTCAAGGACGGGAATCCGCAGAAGCAGGCCTTTAAGGCAACAATCGGGGCATCCGAGGCAGGAGTCAGTGCAAGCGGACATATCGGAAAGAATACCACTTATATCGCTTCTGTCAGACAGTCATATCTCCAGCTTCTCTTCAAACTGCTCGGTCTGCCTATGCTTCCGAACTATATTGACGGTCAGGTCAAGTTCAAGACCAGACTGAATGACCGGAATGAACTTGTCTTTATCGGTCTGGCCGGATTTGACAACCTGAAGCTTAATGAAGAACCTGATGATGCAGGGGACAAATATCTTTTGAGCTATCTCCCGAAACTTAAGCAGGAGACTTTTACTGTCGGAGTTTCCTATAAGCACTTCGGTGACGGCCATATACAGACTGTCTCATTCGGCTACAATTACCTCAACAACAGGAGCCTGAAATATCTGGATAATGATGAATCGCTTGAAGATAAGCTGATGCTCAGGTCTGCGGCCCTTGAGGGAAAGGCGCAGCTGCGATTTGAAAACCGTTCCTATTACGGTGCTTGGACAGTCCGTGAAGGAGCCGAAGTGTATTATCGCCACTATCAGAGCGATGTGTTCCGTCGCGTATATTCCGGAGATGCTTCCGACTATGATACATCAACAGGATTTGTAGGTCTTGGAGCATATGCATCTGCCGATTACAAGTCTCCGTCAGAAAAGCTGAATGCCTCGTTCGGACTCCGTGCGGATGCTGCATCCTATTCCGGGAAGACAATGCAGGTGTGGAACAATCTTTCTCCACGTGCTTCTGTTTCCTATCTGCCTTTCAGACAATGGTCTTTCAATGCCAGCGCCGGCCTTTATAACCAGCTTCCGCCAATGACGGCGTTGAGCTTCCGTGATGCCGATGACAGACTGGCCAACAGATCGTTGAAGTATATGAAGGCTGTGTCTGTCGCTGCCGGTGCAGACTGGCGTCTTGATGACAGGCTCTTTGTCAGTCTTGAAGGATTCTACAAACATTTCTTCAATATGCCTGTTTCTGTCGCGACAGATGTGCCGCTGACCTGTACCGGGGCCGATTACGGGTCGATAGGTGAGGAACTTCTGACTCCAGATGCCCAAGGACGTGCCTACGGAGCCGAACTTCTTGTGAAATGGATCATTCCGGACAAGGTCAGCCTTGTCGGATCCGCAACCTTGTATTCCAGCGAATACCGCAGCCGGCCTGATGCCGTATACATTTCTTCTGCGTGGAACAACGGTTTCATCCTTAATCTGAGCGGTGTATATGAGTTCGCGCATTACTGGAGTCTCGGAGCGAAAATCAGCGCAATCGGCGGTGCCCCGTATACTCCTTATGATGCAGAACTTTCCTCGTTCAAGTCAGTATGGGATGTCGCCGGCAGACCTGTATACGATTATGAGAGGTATAATCAGGAGCGTCTCGCTCCATATTGGCAGATAGATCTCCGGGTGGACAAGAACTTCTATTTCGCTAAATGGACTCTCGGCCTTTATCTTGATCTGCAGAATGTGACATTCAGCAAGATCCGCCAGCCTGATGCTTATCTTGTAACAGGTCCTGTAGTCAATCCTGATGCCCTGCCTTCGGATCAGAAGTATGAACTGGAACTCCTTGAGCTGTGGAGCGGCAATCTCGTCCCTTCATTGGGAATCACAGTTGAATTTTAATGCGGAATTATTTCTCTAATTTTGAATCTTTAAAAATAAATGTTATATTTGCAATGAAATATTGAAAAACGCTCTAATACTATAATTCTATGTTAAGTCAGAAATTACACAATGCCATCAATGAGCAGATCAATGCCGAACTGTGGTCTGCCTATCTCTACCTTGCCATGTCAATGGATGCGGAATCGAAAGGCCATAAAGGAGTAGCCAACTGGTTCTATATCCAGTTTCAGGAAGAACAGGCACATGCTCGTATATTCATGAATTACCTGAATTCACGTGATGCAAAGGTGACGCTGCTTCCTATTGCCGAAGTCCCTGCGCATTGGGATTCGGTCCTTGATATGTTCAAGCAGACATTGGAACACGAGAAGAAGGTGACGTCGCTGATCCACAATCTTGCAGCGATTGCAGATGAGGACAGGGATTTCGCTTCCATCAACCGTCTGGTCTGGTTCATAGACGAGCAGGTCGAAGAAGAAGAATCAGCGAAGGACATGATATCGGCCTTCGAAGCAGTAGAGGGTAACAAATACGGATTATATATGCTCGACAAGGAGCTCGCAGCCAGGGTCTATAACGTTCCTTCACCATTGGCTGCGTCTGCAGAATAAGTTAAAAAACAAAAAAGGTGCCCCGCACCTTTTTTGTTTTTAAAATAATGGTTACTTTTGCGGCTGATTTGTAAAAAACTGTTTAATCATGGCAAAAACAAGTACAAATTATAGTTTTGTGAGTAAGTATATGAAGCATGTGTCAGCCAGTGCAGTATTGATATTTTTTACCATTTTAGCATTGCTGTTTGCTAATGTGCCTGTGCTGAGCGACTGGTATTTTGATGTGTGGAAACTTCCTGTCAGCTTTTCTATAGGAGATTTCAACTTCTTCAGTCATGGAGGTCATCCTCTTTCGCTAGGAGCGTTCATTAATGACTTCCTCATGGCGATCTTCTTTCTTTCGGTAGGACTTGAAATAAAACGTGAGATCAAGGTAGGAGAATTGTCGAGCAAGGATAAGGCTATGCTTCCTATCATCGGAGCGTGTGGCGGTATGGCTGTTCCTGTTCTTCTTTTCTGGATTTTCTGCCCGGATGATGCACTCATGCAGAGAGGTCTCGCCATTCCGATGGCAACCGATATCGCATTTTCGCTTGGTGTTCTGACAGTGTTCAGCAAGAGGGTCCCTCTCGGTCTTAAGGTCTTTCTCGCAGCTCTGGCCGTAGCTGACGACCTTGGTGGAATCATTGTCATAGCTTTGTTCTATTCTTCCGACATCAATGTCATGTATCTTTGCCTGTCTGCATTATGCGTGGTAGTAATGGTTGTCGCAAATTTATTGAAGAACCGTTCAAAGGCATTCTACGTGATCGTAGGACTGATTCTCTGGTTTACAATGCTCAATTCCGGAATTCACGCGACAATAGCCGGAGTTATCGTCGCATTCTGCATACCTGCGACTTTGCGCAAGGGTACGGGACATTATCTTGAGAGGATCCGTGAGAACATAAGCAAGTTCCCTGTGATTGAAGTTGATGACCACAACAATACGATTGTCCTTACAAATCAGGAGATACATACCTTGAAGAGCATAGAGTCCGCAGCGGACAAGATGATCAGCCCTCTTCAGGACCTTGAAGACAATCTTCATTTCCTTATCAATTATATCGTGATCCCTCTTTTTGCTTTTGCAAATGCCGGTATCTGTTTTGCGGGAATGAGCATAGGCGGCATTTTCTCCGGAGTGGGCCTGGCCGTCATGATAGGTCTTGTGCTCGGCAAGTTCATCGGAGTCTTCACTTTCTCATGGATTGCTGTGAAGATGAATGTTGTCAAACTTCCTGCACAGACAGACTGGAAGGCATTTTCCGGAGTCTGCATGCTATGTGGTATAGGATTCACAGTGTCGATGTTCATCGCAGACCTTTCATATTCAGGTGTAGAAGGCGGTGCTGCCATTCTTGATCAGGCTAAGTTGGGAATTCTCCTCGGTTCAGTGATTTCAGCTGTTCTCGGTTGTCTCATTTTGAACAAGACTCTCCCTTCTGCCAAGGATAAAGTATGGGAATCGAACCGATAGCATACATACAGACGGACTTTTCCGAAAAGTTCGGCATTCCGCGTCAGAGCGGGCTTGCAGACAGTCTGCAGGCCCGTATTGTTTTTGAACCTCAGTACCGCAACCGTGATGCTCTGCGTGGTCTGGAAGAATTCTCCCATATATGGCTTCTGTGGGAATTTTCAGCAAACCGTCACCAGTCCCGCTGGCAGCCTACCGTGCGTCCTCCAGAGGCCACTGAAAAACTATACGAAAGACATTGTCTTGTAATCAAGATAGTGTCTTCTTTTTTGCTTATCTGACAAAGTTTTTGTATCTTTAAGTATTGATTTACAATAGGTTATGCTTAATACTCAGGGGGAAATAAAGTTTAGTGAATATGCTGTTTTATATGACATGCTTATTCCAGCAGACAATAAATATAGACTTATCGATGAACTAATCGACTTCAGCTTCATTTACGATGAACTTAGGGATAAGTATTGTTTAGACAATGGTAGAAAGGCTGCTGATCCAATCATGCTTTTCAAGTATCTCATGATAAAGGTCATTGACAACTTCTCTGATGTGGACGTTGTAGAACACTCTCGTTACGATCTATCATATAAGCGTTTTCTTGGTCTAATGCCAGAAGATAATGTTATTGATCCAAGCCTTCTCACAAAGTTCCGACGTCAAAGATTGAAGGATGTAAATCTCCTTGATATGCTGATAGCAAAGACTGTTGGTGTCGCGATTGAAAAAGGTATTATCACAAGTAAGTCTATCATTGTTGATGCTACCCATACAATATCAAGGGCCAATCCGCTCACTCCAATTGATGTCCTTAAACATAGGAGTAGAACATTACGTACACGAATCAAAGATTGGGACAATGAATATGAAGACAAATTACCATTGTATAATCATAATGTTAGACTCCAAGATGAGTTGACAGATTGTGAGACATTGATGGAGTATGTTGCGTCGGATCCGATATTGTCTAATAATCCTGCACTTAAGGAGAGTATCAACTATCTCGCAGAAGCTATCGATGATATCCACTCTCATACTCCAATTTCTCATGACAAGGATGCAAGAGTTGGACACAAGTCTGCAGAGACGTCGTTCTTAGGATATAAGACTCATATAGCAATGACTCCTGAAAGGATAATCACCGCTGCGGCTGTAACCACAGGAGAGAAGTCAGACGGGAAGCAATTGCCAACACTGCTTCAGAAGACAGAAGATAATGGATTGGAAATTGACACAATAATCGGAGATGCAGCATATTCTGGGAAAGATAACCTGGTAATGGCTAATGAAAAAGATATCACGGTGGTTGCCAAGTTAAATCCAATGATAACCCAAGGTCACAAATTAAAGAAATCTCCATTAGATGACTTGTTCTCATACAACAAAGATGCAGATAGATATATTTGTCCGATGGGAGTAATGTCAGCTAAGGGACGAGAGGTAGAAAAATCGAGCAAACCAAATACTAATCGAGTTGTTAGGTATTGTTGGAGTCACAGAAAATGTCAAATATGCAAAATGCGAGAAAAGTGTATCGGAACTTCTACCAGAAAACGTATTGATATACGAATTGTCTCGAATGAACACAAAGAGCAAATGGCGTTTCAAAATACGCCTGAGTTCAGAAGGTTGTCAAAAGAAAGATATAAGATTGAGGCGAAGAATGCCGAATTGAAAAACGTACATGGATACACAAGAGCTGAGTCCTTCGGGATATCAGCTATGGAGTTGCAGGGTGCTGTCACACTATTTGTCGTAAATCTGAAGAGAATAATGAAAATAATGGGGAAATAGAGAGAAATCTCTAGAAATACTGGAACATTAGATAAAATAACCCTTTGAGAATCGCAAATCATTAATGGAAATTAAAATCTCAAAGGGTTATTCATATATGCGATTCTCAGACACGTAAATTGTGAGGACCTTTTTCAGTGGCCTC
>JAZSEQ010000056.1:0-30048 GCA_045531765.1 Candidatus Cryptobacteroides sp.
CTCGCTACGCATGCTTTGTGCCGGTGACAGCCATAAAAAAGCCTGTTTTTCTGGCCGGAGGCAGGTTTTCCTAAGTGACGGCCAGATATAGAGCCTTTTTTCTGGCCGATATTGAAAACAACCGGGATTTTACGTTGAGCCGTTTTGTTGCTTTTCGGGTCTATAAAGGTTTACAACAAAAAAAGCCGCCTTGTGCACAAGGACGACTGCATATAATAGAACCCCGTCGGGTGATTTCTTCGCTAGAGCTCAGCGACTATGTCGGTGGCAAAATTTAAGTCAGCATTTCTGCTGACTCTTGGAGCGGAAAACGAGGCTCGAACTCGCGACCCCAACCTTGGCAAGGTTGTGCTCTACCAACTGAGCTATTTCCGCATATCCCTCAAATGGGATTGCAAAGGTACGGATATTTTTGGAACTTCCAAACTTTTCTGCAATTTTTTTAAAAAATAGTATGATTATCCGTGGTTCGGTCCGTTTTTCCTGACGAGACGCCAGGTTCTATTCCGTCACCTTTATCCAATCTACCTGCATCCATCCGCTGTCGTTCTTCTTTGCCAGACGGTTGCAGTAGAGTCCGAACTTTGCCCCGATCCATTTGCCAGGCCTTCCTGTGAATGCTGCCTTTTTGCCGGCAAGTTCCGGATTCTTCATCTGAACCCATTTCCTGCCGTCGAGGCTGTACCAGAATGTGGCAGCGAGGTCAGGCACGTTTCCTTTTCGTTCACGTGGTTCGACCTTAAGTCTGAGGAATACATCTGCGGCAGCATATGCCAATGGTGGTACAGGAGGTACAGTTGTGGACATATATTTGTTCGAATATGGCATCGGGAGAGGAGTTGAGTCCAAAGCCACTGACTCAAGTACCTTTTCCGGACTGCCTTTCAGAGCGTCCATGCATTCGATGTACTGGAGTATGACGCCATCAGGGGTGTCCACAAGCTTGAGGGTTGCATAATCAAGTCCCATAAGCACAAGTCCGCATGATTCTCCCCGTTCCGTCAGCTGAGGGTTAGGAATGAAGCGCACTTTAGTTGTGACTGTGAATTTGTCCGCCGGGGTCTTCTGAAGAAGCAGGTTTGGAGAATCCCCGAGATTCTTCCATCCTTCAGCCTGATCCACCGAGTAGAGACGCAGCGCGCCAATGCCGTTGGTGCCTGTTTCACGTGCTGCGGAATCGATGTAGTACCAGTATGGCGAAGGCACTCCATGCCACTGCCACTGCAGTCCGAGGTCGAGGGAAGCAAATTCGTCGCTTTCGGCCGGCTGGAACAGTCCCGAACTTTTAAGTGCGGGTTTCTTATGTTTCATAACAGGTTCGCCGACTCCGTCTCCATCCTTGTCGATTCCGATTACCGGCCAGCCCTCTGATGTCCATGTCATAGGCTGCAGATGCACGACACGTCCATAGGCATCCTTATCCTGGAAATGCATGAACCAATGTTCTCCTGAAGGGGTGTCCACCCATGCTCCCTGATGAGGGCCATTGACCGGAGAGTCTCCCTGTGCCATGACTACCCTTTCTTCGTATGGACCATATGGAGTCGGCCCGCGAAGCACCACCTGCCATCCGGTCGGCACCCCGCCCGCAGGGGAAAAGATGTAGTAGTTTCCTTTATATTTATAGAACTTGGTGCCTTCGATGGTAGGCTGGGTCTCATGTCCGTCATATACTATGCGGCTGCGTCCGATCAGTCTGGATCCGTCCTGGGACATAGGTGCAACGAACATCACGCTCTTGTGTCCTGCACGGCTGCCGGCGCATCCATGGGAGAGATATGCCTTTCCATCCTCGTCCCAGAGAGGGCATGGATCGATGAATCCCTTGGCTTTCACTACCCACACCGGGTCTGACCATCTTCCTCGTGGGTCGGATGTCCTGACCATGAATATGCCTCTGTCAGGGTCGCCGCAATAGATATAGAACTCTCCGTTGTGATAACGGATGGCCGGAGCCCACACTCCGTTGCCGTGTTGAGGGATGGTACGCCATTCCTGCGGTCCTGGAAGCTTTATGTCCGGAGTGTCCATCCTCTGTCCGAGAGTCTCCCATGGTGCATCTTCATCCCAAAGAGGTCCCGGATAATCATCCAGTGCTGCTCCTATTATTTCCCAGTTCACAAGGTCTGTAGAGTGCAGGATCTGCAGACCGGGAAAGCAGCCGAAGGAGGATGAAGTCATATAGAAGTCATCTCCGACACGGCAGACATCAGGATCCGAATAATCTGCGTTCAGGACAGGATTCACATAATGGGTGCCCCTGTCTGGATTCCATGTCTGCGATGGTTTTCTTGCGGATCCGGCATGCAGGATCCCGGAAGCAAGCAGCAAAGTAAAGATGTAAGCTAAAGATGACTTCATGATGTTATACGATAAAGAATAAGCAAATATAAATCATTACCAATCATTATCCAAGCTCATCCTGTCCACTTTACCGGTGATTGTGACAAATCGTCCGGAAGTCTGTTACAAAAGGATTCCTTCTGGAAAAGATTGATTATCTACCTTTGCAGATGAAAACTGATAACCACATCTGATGACCGGATCCACCAGCACGGCACTTCATATGCGCCGGGACGAGATAATCGTCCGGGCCTATCGTCGTCTGTATGGTCCAGTCTGCGGTTACATTGCAAAGCGCATAGAAAACCGTCCGGAAGCAGAAGACCTGGCTCAGGATGTATTCGAGTCCATTCTCAAGCCGGGAATCCTTCTTTCTGAGGATACTGTGGACAGATATGTTTATTCAATTGCACATAACCTGGTGATCGACTGGTACCGTCGTCATGCATGCTGCATCAGGGCACAGGAGTATTTCTTTGCCCATTCGCCGTTGAGCAAGGACGATTCCGATATGAAGGTCCGGGTCGGGGAGATCATCCGTCTGGAAGAATCTGTCTTGAGCAGGACAAGCGAGGCAGCCAGAAAGGCATATGTGATGTTCGTGCATCATGGCAGCAGCGTCAGGGATATAGCCGGAAGGCTGGACTTGAGCGAAAGGTCTGTAGAGAATCACATATTCAAGACACGTAGACGGGTAAAGGAAGTTTTAAGAATTGCTTTATAAGGAAAACACTATAACAAAAACAATTACTTATGAATTTATTATCAATTTTCAGAAAAGCCTTGCAGGTGATGCTGATGCCGGCACTTTTGTGCTGGGGGGGGCAGGTCTATGCCCAGCAGCAGGTCACCGGTACGGTAAATGACGCCTCCGGAATCCCGGTAATCGGCGCCATGGTCATTGTTGATGGCACTTCGACAGGTGCTCAGACAGACCTTGACGGTAAGTTCACCCTTAAAGCTCCTGAAGGAACGGCAGTAACTGTCAGCCTGATGGGCTACAAGGATCTGAAGACCGTCTTGAAGAACGGCATGGTCGTAACTCTTGAGGATGACACCATGCTTCTTGACGAAGTAGTGGTGGTCGGATACGGTGTGCAGAAGAAGGAAACCCTTTCCGGAGCTGTTGCCGTTGCAGATGAAAAGATGTTGAAGGAGAAAGGTTCCCTCTCCAGCCCTCTTCAGGCACTTCAGGGACAGGTTCCTGGTGTTATCATCACTCGTGGATCTTCTGCTCCTGGTGATGAGGGATGGTCAATGAGCCTCCGCGGTGCATCTTCGAAGAACAATGTGGAGCCTCTCGTAATCATCGACGGAGTTGCCTACGAGAGCATCAACGAGATGCGCCTGCTCAACCCTTCTGACATCCAGTCAATGTCCTTCCTCAAGGACGGTGCTGCTGCCATCTACGGTTCACGTGCGGCTGGTGGTGTCGTTCTCATCACAACAAAGGCTGGCGTGAAGGGCAAGGCAAAGGTTGAGTATTCCGGTTCTGTCAGCATGAAGACTGTAGGTCTTATGCCGGAGATGATGAATATTGACCAGTGGTCGGATGCCATTCTTCAGGCAATCGAGAATGACGGTGTCATGGATAACTCATGGTACAATTATGCCAAGCTTGCCCAGCAGTATAAAGGCATGTACATCGATCTTTCCGAGACAGCCAATCCTTTCGGCTCGACTGCGTTTGTCGATGTCGAGGATTTCGTGTTTGATGACAATGTGAACTGGCTCAACGGTCTGTTCGACAATTCATGGTCTACCAGTCATGACCTCAGCGTATCAGGCGGTACGGAAAAAGTCTCTTACCGAATATCTGCCGGATATCTTTATGATGGTTCTCCACTCGTTTACGGAAACAACAACAATCAGCGTTTCAATCTCAGAGCCAACAACTCGTTCCAGATTACAGACTGGCTCAAACTGGAGTCGATGATTTCGTACAACCGTCAGGAACAGATTGCTCCGACCAATGTGGGTGCGATGCTGACAATCAACATGCCTATGCCTGGTCTGCCTATGTTCTCTATGGACGGCAAGCCTTACGGCTGGGGTACATGGGCTTCTCCTGCAGCGGTGGCGGAATATGGTGGAGACAACACACTTTCGGTGTCTGCTGTACATATCAACGAGACATTCAAGGCAAAGATAACAAACTGGCTTGATGCAAACCTGAATCTGGGTTACAGTTCGTCTACTGCTGAAAGAAACACTCTCAGCAAGTCGGTGACCTTCTACAATTATGCCGGAACACAGCAGGTGCTTGTATCTCCTACTCCAGCTGAGACAACGTATACCCAGACAGCCAGCTCGACTGAATTCTACTCGGTTTCAGCTTACCTGAACGCGCATCATTCCTTCGATAAGGTTCACAATCTCAGTGCAACTCTCGGAGGTCAGTACGAGTTCAAGGATTTCACCAAGTTCGGTGCTGAGGCCATGGACATTCAGGAAAACCTTGAAATCATCAACGGATCTGGCCTGATAAAACTTTCCGGAACAGATAAGTACCAGTGGGCCATCGCTTCAGTATTTGCAAGAGCGAACTATGACTACAAGGAGAAGTATCTCGTGGAACTCAACGCCCGATATGACGGTTCGTCAAAGTTCCAGCCTGAGAACAGGTGGGCATTCTTCTGGGGAGGCTCCCTGGCCTGGCGTATAGCTGAGGAAGGCTTCCTTGATGATGCTGAGTGGATCGATGAACTCAAGCTCCGCGCTTCATACGGTGAAGTGGGTAACCAGAGCGGTATTGCCAACTATGACGGAGTACTCCTCTATAATCCTTCGGCTTCATCAGGTGCACTTGTAGGCTCCGGACTTCTTTCTCAGATAACTACAAACGGAAAGCTTGTTTCCATGACCCGTCAGTGGGAGAGGATCAAGAACTATAATGTCGGTCTGGATTTCGGCTTCCTCGGAAACCGCCTTACCGGTACAGTCGAGGGATTCATCAAGCAGAACGACAACATGCTCATAGGTATCAGCTATCCGTCTCTCATAGGCGATGCGGCTCCTGAAACCAACAGCGGTAAGTTTATGGGATGGGGTGCCGAGGCTATCCTCCAGTGGAGAGACAATATAGGTGACTTCTCCTATAATTTCGGCGGAACATTCACATTTGCCCGCAACCAGCTTGTGGACCTTGGCGGTTCGGCAAAGATCGAATCCGGAAAATATGTAAGCAACCGTGAGGGTTATCCACTCAACTCTATCTTCGGTCTGCGTTACGGCGGAAAGATCCAGACAGAGCAGCAGCTTGAGGCATATATACAGAAGTACTATCCTAACAACGGTGTGGGCATGCCTGAGAACCTCCGTCTTGGAGACAATATGTTCGTGGATGAAAACAAGGACGGCAAGCTGGATGCGAACGACTATATATACCTCGGATCTGACACTCCTGAAATCCAGTATTCATTCAATGCAGGTGTCGCATGGAAGGGAATCGACTTCTCAATAGTATTCCAGGGTGCTGCAAACCGTACCGTGTTCAACGGCATCAACAACTGGACCGTGCCGATGCGTGCATTCTATACCAACACTACGACCCATACGATAGGAAAGGTATGGAGCAAGGATAATCCTGGAGGTTATTATCCACCTTATACAAAGGCAAACGGAAACATCAACAATTACAACTATCAGGCATCTACATGGTCTGTATCTGACGGAGCATATATCCGTCTGAAGAATGTGTCTCTTGGATATACTCTTCCTGAAAAGCTTCTCGGAGATGGTAAGGGTATCTCAGGATGTCGCGTATACTTCACTGGAGCAGACCTTTGGGAGTACTCTCAGATTCTTGACGGATGGGATCCTGAAGCAAAGAGCAACCCAAGCTCTACAGCACGTTATCCATTCCTCAGATCATTTACATTCGGTGTTAATCTTACATTCTAATCAGCCATGAGAAAAGCAATAAGAAATACAATAATCGCTTTGGGAGCGGCCATCATGGCAGTTTCATGTATGGACCTGAATCCAAAGGCGCAGATGGCAGATGAGCACGTATGGACCAAAGCTGCCAACTATTCCCTCTTTGCCAACCAGTTCTATGGCTGGACAAGAGATTTCCAGGGTTCCGGCTCAATGACTTCCATGAACGGTGTTGCGGATGGTACCCACTCGGACTACCGTTCAGACCTTCTTGTAGGTACAAACGAGAATGTCTACAACAAGGGAACCAACACGATTCCTACTACTGACCCTAACTATGGAGGTCTTTACAAGAGAATCTACTATACCAATCTTCTTCTGCAGCATGCAGAGAGTTTTGAAGACAAGGATGCGATTGCTGTTCCTATGGGAGAGGCATACTTCTTCAGGGCATACCTCTATTTCGAACTCGTACAGCTCTATGGAGATGTTATACTCGTACATGAGCCTATAGACCTTGATTCGGAGAAGCTGTATGGAAAACGTGACAACCGTCTTGATGTGATCAAGACATGCGTACAGGACCTCAAGAATGCTGCTGCGCTGCTTCCGGATTCACCTGCAGAAGACGGACGTGTGGGAAAATATACGGCATATGCCCTTCTTTCGAGAATCGCTCTGTATGAAGGTACATGGCAGAAGTATCATTTTGAGAATGATTCAGAATCCAGGATCCTTCTTGATGAAGCTGTAAAGGCAGCCGAGCAGGTTATGAACAGCGGACTGTACCAGCTCTTCTACAGCGATGCTCTCGGCGGACGCGAAAGCTACCGTTATATGTTCATTCTTGAAAGCGTTCAGTGTAATCCTGCAGGACTTACAAGAGCGGACAACAAGGAATATATCCTTGCAAAACGTCATGACGAGGTGCTGAAGCCTATCGGCTATAACATCACCCATGCCCAGGGAACAGCTACATTCCCTACAAGAAAGCTTGCAAATATGTTCCGTTGCCAGGATGGACTTCCTATTGCAAAGTCATCTCAGTTCAAGGGATATAAAACCATGACATCCGAGTTTGACAACCGTGACAACCGAATGAATGCCCTCCTCTTCAAGCAGGATCAGAAGATATGGGATAATGACGGAAAATGGCGCACGGAGTGGAATGAGAATGATGAGACATACATTGGAAAGGACAATAAGGACAACAGGTGTATGCTTGCTGATGTGATGAGCAATACGGGCTACAAGAGCAGCAAGTGGGCGACAGAGCGTCAGGTTACCGATGCCAATGAGGGATATGACTATCCGGTGATCCGTCTTGCAGAGATTTACCTCAACTACGCAGAAGCTGTGTATGAACTCAAAGGAAAGATTGATGATGAGCAGCTTGATGCTTCGCTCAATCTGGTCCGCAGACGTTCCAACCCTGAAATGGTCAAGCTTTCCAACAAGCTGGTTACAGACAACGGCCTTGATATGCTTGAGGAAATACGTGCAGAACGCACGGTGGAACTTTTCCAGGAAGGTTTCCGTATCGACGACCTCAAGAGATGGAAGACTGCAGAAAAGGAAATGCCTGGCAACCGTGTCGGTGTCCTCTTCACAGGTACGGAGTTCGAGTCGAAGTGGGGTAGCAAGCAGCTCAATCCTCTTGATGAGGAAGGATGTGTCATCAAGTATGAAGGATGTGTATGGGCGGAGAAGAACTATCTCTATCCTCTTCCTGTCGATGAGTGTCAGCTCAATCCTGAACTTGGTCAGAACAAAGGTTGGGAATAATTTCAAAAAAGCAAAAGTATGAAAAACATGAAAAGATTCATGCCCCTTGCAGTTCTCTCGTTAATGTGTGGCTTCACATCATGCGAGGAGGAACCATATGAACTTGGTTCTGCCGAACTGATGTATTCCATAGAGATATCGATGGAGGATGAGAACAGGGCTAAGATATATCTGGATGATACAAACACGGAGACGCTCCCTCTGCTCATAGGCGAGAGCATTCAGCTGGGTTTTGTTTCCAATCCTGCTGATTTGTCAGAACTTACCTATCCTGAACTTTCATGGACATCCAGTGACGAGGATGTGGTGACTGTTGATGGTACAGGAAAGATCACAGCCAAAGCAGTCGGAACGGCAATCATTACCGTGTCTCCGGCAACTATAAACCTTGCGGCAACATCATCTGTCAAGGTGACCGTTGTAGGGGAGGTTACGAAAGTTACAGCAATAACAATTACCGATGACAGCACCCACAAGAGCGAGCATAGTCCTCTGCCTTCATGTTATGAAGGGGAGACAATGACCCTTACCGCTGCAGTTGCTCCTGCCGAGGCTACATACAAGACAGTCCTCTGGTCATCGAAGAACGAAGATATTGCCACAATCGACCCTATTTCAGGAGTCGTTACAGGAGTCTCTATGGGAGAAGCTGTACTTGTGGCTACTGCGCTTGATGCAGACAAGGTCACTGCCGAGTATAAGATATACATCGATAAGCTCATCAATCCGGAAGGAATCAAGATATTGAATGCTCCTGCAGCTGATGAGATCTTCTCTGTCGGTGACGGCTATTATCAGATAGAGTTCGAGACCTATCCTGAGATTTCCACCAAGTCTAGAGTGAACTGGACAACAAACGACCCTTCAGTGGCTACAGTCCAGAACGGCAAGGTATCTTTCCTCAAATATGGTTCTGTGGAGATTACGGCTACAGTTCCGGAAACTGAGTCAGATCATGCCGGCTATGTGAAGACCCAGACCATGAAATTCAATATTCCTGCGGGATTCTATCGTGAGCATTTCGCTGATCAGAATCTCATCAGCTGGAACATGGCAACGGCAGGAGGTACTCAGGAATGGAGGGCAGAGCCTCAGACCCATCTCTACTTCACGCCTAACAAAGCCAATTCAAATACTCTCAGGGGTGATATAAAGCGTACGGCTCCTACATACATCACTCAGGATTATCCGATCCTCTGCTTCCGTATGGATGATGTGAACGACCTCGGATATGCCCGTAACATCACTTTCGATACCAGCGGAAACACTGAGGACGGAACCAAGTTCTCTGGCGGTATAGGCTCGAACAATAACAAATGGAAGAAGAAGTATAAGTGTTCTGACGGTTCCGCAATCCTTGTATATGACCTTGCAACTCAGGGATTCGGCAAGTCAGACGGCACCAACCTCCTTACTTCCGGAACGGTATGTACATTCTCGACATTCCAGCTCAAGTATGCCGACATCAGACTTTCTGGCTCGGTAGACTTCCCTGATGATCCGGGCGTACACTACAGGATGTTCTGGTTCCATACATTCCAGAACGAGGATGCACTCAATGCCTATCTTAACGCCTGGTCAGCAGAGACAGGAATCACATTCGAATAATACAGAATGAAATATATGAAAAAAGAAATTTTCAAGTCAGCGGCCGAGCCTCGATATGAGGCTCCGGCTGTTGCCGTTCTCAGTATGAAGAACGAAGGGGTGCTCTGCGCAAGCACGCAGGAGTTTGATGATGAAATAGATTGGGATTGGTAAAAAAGGAGGGAGTTATGAAAAAGATTTATTATTTCATCGCGGCTGCATCCATGTTGATCGCAGCATCTTGTGCAAAGGAACAGACTCCATCTCTTGGTGGAAACGAGCCTGAAATGGTCAAGAAGACATTCTCTGCAGATCTGGCAGTAGAAACAAAGACCTCTCTTGTGGAAGGTAAGAAGGTCCACTGGACCTCAGGAGACAAGATATCTGTCTTCGACAATGTAAACAACAAGAACTATGTCTTCGAGTCTTCTAACATCGATGGAGCTGCGGCCGACTTCACTGGCTACACAGTTGATGGAGCTACGGAGTATGTGGCACTGTATCCATATAAGTTTGGAGCTTCATATAACTCGGCATCCAGAGTCGTTTCGGCCACTATTCCTGCATCACAGAAAGCTGTAAAAGGCAGCTTTGACAACAATATGAACATAGCTCTTGCCGTTTCTGACGGTTCGCATCTGTCATTCATGAATGTGTGCGCCTTGCTGAAGGTCACAATTCCTGAAGAAATGACAAATGTCAGGTCCCTGTCATTCATAACTTCTACTTATGTATCAGGAAGGGTGGACATTACATTGAATGAGGATGGCTCTTTTGCAGCTGCAGGTAATACGAGCCAGAATAATTCATTCAAGGAGGTGAATCTCGACAATGAAGGAAAGGCGATGGAGCCAGGAGACTACTATTTTGTTGTGATCCCAGGAACATACAACAAGATATACCTGAGCGTTACAACCACAGATGACAAGATGTACACAAGATACTCGAACACTACCGGAGTTGTTGTTAAATCCAATGATGTCATAGATCTTGGAAATGTTCCTGCAGCAGGTTCCAAGAAGTTCAAGATTACGAATCTTGCCTCTGCTCCGATTTCTCTGGAGGACAGCTGGACTATAGGATATGAGATAGATGAATCATATGCAGGAAAGGATCTCACCTGGAGCAACAGAAATACCAATATAATCGGTACAGCTCCGGCAGATGTTACAGGCGCCGGAACATCTGGAACTGCTGAAATCATTTTTGGAAAACGTCCAGGAATCGCTATCTTGAATGCAATTTATGATGGTGTCAATTATCCGATTACCTTTGATGTTCGTCCTTGGTACAGAGATGAACCTTCTGACTGGGTTCTTGCAACGACAGATGCTACAATGAGTGAAGTCAAGACTACTGAACAAGGCGAGAAATATGTTGAGATAACATCAAATGCAAGTGGACATGGAAACATCAAGCGTTCTGCAAAACCATGGTTTTCTCCGGAAATGGCGCCGATTGTCTGTATCAGAATTACCGATGTCGCTGACGAAGGCTATTCTTCATCAATCAAGTTTGATTGTTCGAATTTCAAATTCAATAATGTGACTTTTGCAGGCGAGATCGGAAATGGTAATAGAAAGTTTGTCCACAAATATTCATTGTCAGACGGTTCTGAGGTTTTTGTTTACGTTCTTTCTGCCCAGACAATAAAGACCTCAGAAATTCCATCAGATTTCCTTGCAGACGGCAATGTTCAGTTCAAGATCTGCGACTTCAAGAAGAACGGATCAGCAGCTCAGGCGACTTACAAGTTCTTCTGGTTCCGAAGCTTCGGTTCGCTTGCAGATTTGGAGAAATATCTTTCTGAATGGTCAGAGGATACAGGACTCACTTATACAAAAGTTAAATAAATGAAAAGAACAATACTTTCAATCCTGGCAGTGATGACCGCGCTTATGTGCGCGGCATCCTGCTCAGATCACCTTAAGGAAGGTGTTGTGGACCTGACTCCTAACAAGCCGGGAGACAACACCGAAAAACCTGACGGAGGAGATGACGGTAAGGAAGAAGGCGGTGGCGGCAAAGAGGAATTCCAATACCCTGCATCCTATACCTTCAACCACCCTTGTGCCCTCGTTTCAGAAGAAGACATCGCGAGAGTCAAGTCAAAAGTAGCTTCTGCCAGCACATCTGACCCTGTATATGTGGCATATCAGAACTTCTGCAAGAGTCCTTACGCCGTGGCTTCATACAAGGCAAATCCGGTAGAGACGATCGTGCGTGGCGACGCAAGCGGCACAGGAGTCAGTGGTGAGAACTATGGAAACATCATGCGTGATGCTTCTGCGGCATATCAGCTTGCCCTCCGCTGGAAGATCAGCGGTGAGACCAAGTATGCTGACGCGGCAGTGGCTGTGCTCAATGCATGGGCTGACAAGTGCAGGAGAATCACTGCCAACGACAACAACCAGTATCTCTGTGCGGGATTCCAGGGCTACACCCTCGGTAACGCGGCAGAGCTGCTCCGTGACTATGAAGGCTGGGCATCCAACGACCAGAACGACTTCAAGACATGGCTCAGAACAGTCTGGGTGTCAAAGAACGAGTGGTTCATTGACAATAAGGGAGGCAGCGGAACATGCGACCTCCACTACTGGTCGAACTGGGAACTTGCCAATCTCGCTTCACTGATGGCAATCGGAATTTATCTCGAGGATACCGCTCTCATAAACAAGGTTTACCGCAACTTCCGCGAGGGCACAGGCAGCGGCGCGATCAACAACATGATTCCTTACGATCCGGTTCCGGATCCGAGCGGACACGGAATGATCGCCCAGAGCATGGAGTCAGGTCGTGACCAGGGACATGCCACTCTGGTTATTTCGATGTGTGCGGAGCTTTGCCAGATGGCATGGAATATCGGAGTGGATTTCTGGGGAATGGAGGAAAACAAGGTCCTTGCGATGTGTCAGTACACAGCCAAGTACAATGTGAAGAAAGATAACAGATTCATCACCACTTCAATGCCTTTTACTCCTTACAGCTACTGCAAGCCGGGTTGCGGCTGCAGCAACCAGTCGCATGGTTCCGACCACACCGTGGTTTCAGAGGCTGGACGTGGAACCATCCGCCCATGCTGGGACCTTATCTACTCTCATTACAAGCATGTGAAGAACTGCTCTGCCGACGAGGTATACTATGTGAAGATGTTCGCTGACCAGCTCCGTTATACAGATGGAGTCCTGACCGGTGACGGAGGCTCAGGCGATGGACGCTATGGTTCTACAAGCGCAGCCTTCGACCAGATAGGCTGGGGAACGATGATGTTCTATAAAGGTGAATAGGAGAACTATCTGTATTGCGAAGGAGTCACTCCGAACATTTCCTTGAAATGTTTCGTGAAATACTTCTGAGTGTTGAATCCTACCATGTCGGAAACCTCGGCAATCGTCAGGTTAGGGTCGCTTAGCAATAGCTGGGCGGCCCTTTTCAGCCTCATGGTACGTATGAATTCCGAAGGGGTCATTCCTGCTATCGACTGGAGCTTGCGGTAGAGGTTCATCCTGTGCATGCCCACATCGGATGACAGCTCCTCCACGGAATACTCGGCGTTCGCCATGTTCTTTTCTATGCACTCCATGATTTTTGCCAGAAGTTTCTGGTCTATTGTGGTTATGGTCACCTCGGAGGGAGAAATGTCCCCGCTTTTGGAGAAGGAGGCTATGCGTCTGTTGCGTTCTTCTATGAGATTTCTGACCCGGGCCAGCAGAATATCCAGTTTGAAAGGTTTCGTGAGGTAAGCATCCGCTCCTGTTTCATAGCCTTCCAGGCGGATGTCTTCCGATGTTCTGGCGGAAAGCAGGATAACAGGGATGTGGGATGTCTCGATGTTGCTCTTTATGGTCCTGACCACCTCGAATCCGTCCATGTTCGGCATCATCACGTCGCAGATGATCACTTCAGGATTGGCTGTACGCAGCATGTCGATGCACTTTCTTCCGTCTTCTGCTGCCGTCACCTCGTAAATGTCAGAAAGCTCTCCCACCAGGTATTCCCTGAAGTCAGGGTTGTCATCCACCACCATTATATGTATGCGTCCGTTATCTTCTGTGTGTGGATCTGCATCTTCCGTACTGTTTCCGTCCATTTCCACTGCAGCGGTATCTTCAGGAGTCTCCTCGGCGTGAAGGTTCATAGGAATCAGGACAGTGAATGTGCTGCCCTTGCCGACTTCCGATCTTACGCTGATGCTTCCGGAATGCATTTCCACGTACTGCTTGACCAGACTCAGTCCGATTCCTGAGCCTGTCCTGAGGTCGGTGTTCCCGCTTCTGTAGAATCTGTCAAAAATCCTGTCCATGTCCTTTGCAGGTATTCCTATTCCTGTGTCCGACACTTCCAGGAGCATCATCCTGTCGTCGGTCTGGGAGAGCCTGACATTGATGAATCCTCCCTCAGGAGTGAATTTCAGGGCATTTGACAGCAGATTGTTGGCAATCTTCTGCATCTGGTCGTTGTCAAATACCATCATAGGCTTTTCCATAGTGTCTTCCAGGGAAAGCATGATGTTGCTTTTCTGTGCGGCATCCTTGAATGACATCACCATGCTGCTGATGAATTCGCTGATGTTCCCAGGCTTGAGGTGTAGCCTTTCTCCGCTCATCTCCAGCTTTCTGAAATCGAGAAGATGGTTTACAAGCGAGAGCAGTTGGCTGGCATTATTGTGCATTGTCTGCAGTTTCGGCATCAGCGCCGAGCCCTCCATTTCCTTCATGACGCTTTCCAGCGGGAGGATAATCAGAGAAAGAGGTGTACGCAGTTCATGGGATATATTGGTGAAGAACTTGAACTTCATCTGGTCCAGATTTTCCCTCTGGCGCTGTTTCTCCTTTTCCTTGTTCTCCTGGATCTTGCGTCTGGTCTGCCGTATCTGCCAGATTACGAAAACAGACACAACCACTAATGTCAGCAGGATATAGATGATGTATGCTGCCAGGCTTTTATAAAATGGCGGACGCACGACAATATCTATCATTGCGGTCTGGCTCCAGTCTGTATCGTTGTCCGCCGCCTTTACCATGAAAGTGTAGTCTCCCGGTTCCAGATATGTGTACTGGGCTCTTCCCGGACCTGTGGAGGAAGATCTTCTCCACTCCTTGTCGAAGTTTTCCAGCTTGTACATATATGTCGTGTGGCTCGGGTTTATGTAATTGAGGTTGGAAAACTCGAATGTGATGAAGGTCTCGTCGTAATTGATGATCAGCCTTTCTTCCCAGGTCTCGATGATCCTTCCTGCCACGTCAATCGAGGTAATCAGCGGTGTCACCTCAGCCTTGTCCTGATATGTGTCCTGAGGAATCACTTCACATATTCCATGAGCACCTCCGAAGTAGATGTGGCCGTTGGAGTGCTTCAGCACGGATTTCTGGAAAAATGCTCCGGATTCCACACCGTCCTGTTTGCCATAGGTGGCTATGGAGAAGGAATATCTGCCCTCGCTGTCTTCCACCGGACGGATTCTTGACACATAGCTGAACGATGCCGCCCATATGTTTCCGAAATCATCAGCTTCTATGCTCATTATATTTCCGGCAGGAAGTCCGTTATGCTCGTCCACGCTGTAGGCGATGCCGCTTTTAAGGTCGGTCACCCGCAGACCTTCCGCAGTGGCGATCCACAGCAGTCCTCTGTTGTCGGTGATGGCCTGGTTCGTCTGGGTGTGACATTCTTCGGATTCCGGGTCTGTCTCCACTATGTCTTCCGAAGGGATGTAAAGGAACCTTCCGTTCTCTCCGGAAATCAGCATTTTCCCGTCCGGACGGCTGCAGATGTCTCTGACAATCATGAAACGCCCCACTTCGGGGTGGTTATCACGGATCATGTCGATTTTACCGCTGACGGGGTCGAAGCGTCCTACTCCACCATATACTGAAATCCAGAAGTTGCCGTCGTCGTCTTCGTGGAAGGAGCGGACGCAGTTGAAGTTAGGGCTGGACTCATGGTAGGAGAACTCCACCGAAGTGTCCTGATATTTGTATTGTCTTATGTCGCCGTCGTCAATGCAGAAGGCTCCGTTATAGAACGTTCCTACCCATATCCTGTCCTTTGAATCCCTGTACAGGCTGATGCATAACTCGTTTTTCAGCCTTTTGAACGGAATGCTCATTTCCCTGGTTTCCGGGTTGTATCTGAGAAGTCCATGGATGGTCCCGACAAGGATTGTCCCGTCACAGTCCTCCACCATGCATTTGACGCTCTCGTCGTTCATGTCCCCCTTCAGCAGGCTCCCGTTGTTGATCGTTTCCAGATGGATGATGTCCTCGTGCCTGTATAGCAGGCCTTCCGACTGTGTCGCCACCCACACTCCTTCACGGTCGTCCACATAGATTTTCGATATGTCCGTATGATGGTAAATCTTCTTTCCGTCAGTGAGTTCGATATGAGGGAGATTCTTTATCCTGCCGCTGTCCTTTTGCAGTATGGAGACTCCGGAACGGGCAGATCCTATCCACAGATTATCGTTTTTGTCAAGGCAGATAGTCGTGTAAAGGTCCCTGCTTTCCGAAGGTATGGCGCTTATGTTCCTGAATTTCTTTGTGTGGATGTCATATCTGATGAGGGCCTTGTCATACATGATCCATATTCCGCCGTCTTTTGCAATATCCATCTCCATTCGGCTTGATGCTCCGGCAGGGGTCTTGACCGGTATGTCATGCAGGGTGCGGAAATTTCCCAGTCCCGGGTCATATTCGGCAAGTTTGCCGTTCATGGATATCATCCATACCCTTCCTTCATATTCATCCATGTCCACCGGCAGGCTCATACCTTCCGGAAGATGCGACGAGTGGGCTGTACCCAAGCCCTCACAATTCCATATCTTTGCATCCTGTGTGACAATCCAGTATTCTCCGGAACTGTCGATAAACAGTCCTCTGACATCTTCGTCTCCGTTCAGTCCCAACTTTTTCAGACGGTCCGTCAGGTCATACTCGAACTCGCGTGTCTTGAAATTGAATATCCACACATGATCTCTTGTCGTGCACCAGAGCATGTCCTCCTTGCCGTCATAGAACGCATTGCTCAGACCGTTGTATTCTGTGTACGGGATTTCGATTGCGTTGTATTTGTAGCTGCGGCAGGATGCCCCGTCATACAGGTTCAGCATGGATGAGGTCTGTATGCACATCAGACCGTTGGGCAGCATCGTCATGTTGCGGACATTGTTGTCCGGAAGGCCGCTGCTGGTGTCCAGCATACGGAAAAGATATTCTTCAGCATTGATATGTGTGGAAAAGGAAAGTGCAAGACATGCAGCAATCCATATGAATCTCTTCATGGCGTTTTTATTTCTTCAAATATACGTTTTTTTGATATTATCGGGAGTATTTTTGAGGACTTATGCGTATATATAAGCATATGAAAAGGATAATTATACTCTCACTGCTGCAGCTTGCGGCTTTTACCGCATCGGCTCAGACATTCAAAGTGGTTTCTCCTGACGGAAGACAGGAGGCTGTAATCAACGTTAAGGATGCCGGAGGATGTACAGGCATAACGTATGAAACGAAATTTGATGGAAGGCCAGTCGTGCTGCCGTCTGTAATGGATATTACCATTGACAATCATATATGGGAGAAAGCTCTGGCAAAGAAAGCTGCTCCTGTGCAGAAATGGTTTGACAACCTTGTCTATGATTCACATGAAACCTTTGCGCGTGACACCGTGTGGACCAACAGATACGGCGAGCGTTCACTTGTAAAGGATGCCTTCAATGGAGTCGTGCTTCATTTCGTGAAGAAGGATGCCTCAAAGTACAGACTTGATATCGAGATGCGTGCCTATAATGAAGGCATAGCTTTCCGTTATCGTCTTCCTATGCATCCGGATGCGATTTATCACCGCATACTTGCCGAAAACACGGAATTTTCGTTTCCCGAAGGCACAATGGCATGGTATGCACAATGGGCTCAGGCTCCGTATGAACTGCTTCCTTTGAAGGACTGGCCTGACGAGTGTGAAAGGCCTCTTACCCTGAAGCTTGCAGATGACCTTTATGCAGCCGTCGGTGAGGCGGCCCAGATAGATTTTCCCCGTGGCAAGCTCAAACTTTCTGACACCAGGGCCAACACGGTAGTCACAGCCCTTAACGACAATGCCACAGACATAGTCACCCCATACGATATGCCTTGGAGGGTGATCATGGCTTCGGAATGTCTTGGAGGACTGATGGAAAACAACGACATCTATCTCAACCTGAACGAAGCTTCGGCCATAGCGGACGAAAGCTGGATACGCCCGGGCAAGATCATGAGGGAGACCACCCTCACCACGGAGAATTCGCTCAAGTGCATAGATTTCTGTGCTGCCCATAATATGGACTACATCCTCTATGACTGGAAATGGTACGGACCTTCCTTCGATTTCAATTCTGACGCCCGTGAAGTCGTGGCTCCTATCGACATGAAGAAGGTGGTCGAGTATGGAAAGTCAAAGGGAATAGGCGTGTGGGTGTATGTCAATCAGCATGCCCTCCAGAAGCAGGCGGAGCAGATTTTCCCTCTTTATAAGGAGTGGGGGCTGGCCGGAATAAAATTCGGCTTCGTGCAGTTCACTTCCCAACACTGGGCCGACTGGGTGCACAAGCTTGTGCGTCTTGCGGCAGAAAATGATCTGATGGTTAATATCCATGACGAATACCGCCCTACAGGCTACTCGAGGACATATCCTAATCTTCTGACTCAGGAGGGTATCCGCGGTAATGAGGAATTTCCGTCTGCGACCCACAACACCATCCTTCCGTTCACCAGGATGCTTTGCGGAGCCGGAGATTACACGGTATGCTATTTCGACCCGCGTATAAGGAACACGCATGCTCATCAGCTGACTTTCCCTGTCCTTTTCCATTCTCCTCTTCAGACTCTTTACTGGTATGATACTCCTGCACGTATAAAGGAGGTTCCGGAGCTGGAATTCTTTGACAATGTGCCTGTCGTATGGGATGATACAAAGGTGGTTGATGACGCAATAGGGGAGCATGTGGTCATAGCACGCCGCAGCGGAGCCGAGTGGTTCGCAGGAGCGATCACCAATGATGAAGGGCGCAGACTGGCAGTGCCTACGGACTTCCTTGAACGGGAGCAGAATTACGTGTTGAGGGTCTATACCGATGATCCTGAGTCAGACTCTCCTACAAAGGTGAAATGTGCCCGCTACATAATAAAAGGCGGTCAGGTACTGAACTTCGATCTTCAGCCTAAGGGTGGTGCAGCCATGCATTTCATTCCCGCTGAAAAGTCAGACGTTAAGAAATATAAGAAACTTAAGGCAAAGTCAGTGCTCTAATGAAAAATGGGTTAGTTATCATATTTGTTTTGTTGGTTAGTGCCGGGCTCAATGCTCAGTCATTGTATCCCGGACAGTATGTGGACAAGCTGAATGTCGAAAATGCTGTACCTGTAAAGGCGGAGGCATTCGACCTTCAGGATGTCCGCCTGCTGCCAGGACGCTTTTATGAAAACATGCAGCGGGATTCCGCATGGATGATGTCCATAAGCGCAGACCGCTTGCTCCATAGTTTCCGCACCACTGCCGGAGTCTGGGCTGGCCTGGAAGGGGGCTATATGACGGTGAAGAAGCTTGGTGGATGGGAATCGCTGGACTGCGAGCTCCGCGGCCATACGACCGGCCATATGCTTTCAGCCTCGGCCCTTATGTATGCGTCTACAGGCCACGAGTGCTTCAAGGCCAAGGGTGACAGTCTTGTCGCAGGTCTGGCCGAAGTGCAGGAGGCCCACGGCAACGGATATATAAGCGCCTATCCGGAAGGACTCATTGACAGAAACATAAAGGGCCAGAGGGTCTGGGCCCCATGGTATACTCTTCATAAGATAATGTCAGGTCTTATCGACCAGTATCTGTATGCCGATAATGAGCAGGCTTTGGAGGCTGCATGCAATATGGCCTCATGGGCTTATGGCAAAGTAAGCGGTCTCAGCGAGGAAACCCGCCGTCTGATGCTCAGAAACGAGTTCGGAGGCATGCCTGAGGCATTCTGGAACCTTTATTCACTGACAGCAGAGCCTGAGCATAAGTTCCTTGCCGAGTGGTTCTATCACAATGACGTGGTCGATCCTCTTCATGAGGGAATGGAAGACTTCGGAACCAAGCATACCAACACATTCATCCCTAAGGTTCTTGCCGAGGCGCGAGAATATGAACTTACCGGTGCTGAGGAGTCTCGTCTTGCAGCTGATTTCTTCTGGCACGAGATGACAGACCATCATGTCTTTGCTCCCGGATGCTGCAGCGACAAGGAGCATTTCTTCGATCCGGAGCAGATATCCAGACATATTACCGGATATACCGGAGAGACATGCTGTACATACAACATGCTCAAGCTTTCGCGCCATCTCTTCTGCTGGACGGCATCATCTGAGGTTGCAGATTTCTACGAGCAGGCTCTCTACAATCATATACTCGGTCAGCAGGATCCTCAGACAGGAATGGTGACCTACTTCATTCCATTGAAGTCAGGCTCCCACAAAGTTTACAGCACTCCGGAGAATTCTTTCTGGTGCTGCGTGGGCAGCGGATTCGAGAGCCATTCAAAGTACCCGGAGGCTATATATTATCATAACGCTGATTCACTTTATGTAAACCTTTTCATACCTTCACAGCTGGAATGGAATGACAAAGGACTTAAGGTGGTTCAGACCACATCATTCCCTGAAGAGGACAAGACCGTTCTCACCATTTCGTGTGACAAGATTGTCAGGACGACAGTAATGCTGAGGTATCCGTCGTGGAGCGGAAAGCCTGAGGTGACGGTGAACGGACGCAAGGTTCCTGTAAAGAAAACATCTGATGGATATATCCCTGTGTCACGTGCTTGGAAGAACGGAGACAGGGTCGAGGTCCGCTACCCTATGTCTTTCAGGCTGGAGCGTCTGACAGACAATCCGTCGCAGGCAGCCCTTTTCTATGGGCCTGTGCTTCTGGCCGGGAGGCTCGGCACAAAGGGCTTCACAGGATGCCAGCCGGACTCGGATCCATCGCAATATAACGATTACTATAAATATGACTACCATATCCCGGAAGGGCTGGACACGGTGCTTGATGTAGATGTCGATGATCTCGAAAACAGCATCAGAAGAGTGTCCGGACTCGATTTTGAGACCGCGGGAGGAGACCGCCTCAGCCCGTTGTTCGATATCCATCGCGAAAGATATGTAGTCTACTGGAACCTGAAATAATTGTCATTTCGAGCGAAGACCGAAGGTCTGAGTCGAGAAATCTATATAACCGAACATGAAACTTAAAGCGATCATACTTTTCCTGACTATTCTCTGCGGTATTTCCGCAGCGGCCCAGGACCTTCAGATTCCCGCTCTTCAGGCGGAATACCCTCGCATGACCGACCGTGAGACTGCCTCCGAGCAGAAATCTCTCGCAAGGGCCCATGCCAAGGTGGACAGATACGTGGAACAGCATGTGGATGATCCTGAGTGGATCGTAAGCCGTCTGCAGATGCATTGGAAGAGCCATGCATCAGTGATATACATCAAGGGCGAGACGCTTGACCATGTGGAAGGATATGCTCCTGTGCCTACAGTCCGCTATCCAGCCAACAGAGGCGGCCAGACAGCCTATGCAAGGCCTTCGCTTGAAGAGACGAAGCCATATCAGGACTCTCTGGGCCTGTGGCTCCGCAACAGAAATACAGGAGAAATGGAATGGGTTGATCCGCGTGAAGCCGGAACACAGGTATGCGGAACCAACATCACCATCATGGAGCTGGCCCGCGACGCGGCCCGTATCTGGTGGCTCACAGGTGATGAAAAATATGCAAAGTTTGCGTCAGACATCTTCGACACCTACATGACCGGACTTTATTACCGTGAGGTTCCGATTGACCTGAATCACGGTCATCAGCAGACCCTTGTGGGACTCACCAGTTTTGAAGTCATTCACGAAAACATCGTGATGCCGGCGACAGAATGCTATGATTACCTGCACGATTACCTGGCCGGAGCGCGTCCGGAGAAGATCGGCATCTACGACGATACTTTCCGTAAATGGGCCGATGTCATAATCGCAGGTGGAGTGCCTCAGAACAACTGGAACCTCATTCAGGCGCAGTTCATTCTCCGCATCGCTCTGGTGCTTGCAGATAACGAAGCCTATGCCGACGGCAAGGGCCGTAACTGGTACATCGACTATATCCTCAATAAAAACAGCGTAAGGCAGTGGTCTCTCGGCAAGATGATAGACTACGGATTCGACATGAAGACCGGTCTTTGGAAAGAGTCTCCGGGCTATTCGACAATGGTGCTCGGAGAGTTCGATTCTCTTGTGACAATGCTCCGCAAGACCACCGGAATAGATCTCGTGAAGATTTATCCTATCCTTGAGAAGGCTGCAAATGCTCTGCCTCAATACGTGATGCCTAACGGGCACACGGTGTGCTGGGGAGACGGTCATTATGCACCTTTGAAGGCGAGATTCAAATCCCTTCCTGTGATATCTCCCGAAGATTATCCTCAGTATCAGACACCTTCGTTCTGGTCGGAGGATGTGAGCTGGTTTGTAGCCCGCAGCGGAAACGATCCTAAAGGCAGCCTGCTCATGAGTGTGGTGGGCTCGGAAGGCAACCACATGCATGCAAACGGAATCTCGATGGAGCTATATGGAAAGGGTTATATCCAGGCTCCGGACCTTGGCCGTGGCGCCGGTTACACCACTTTCGACTATCTTGAGTTCTATTCACAGTTCCCGGCTCACAACACCGTATGCGTGGATGGAATCTCCTCTTATCCTGTAATGGAATCCCATCATCCTATCCGTCTTGAGGCATGCTATCCGGAGCCGGAGAAGAAAGACTTTGAAGAAGGGTTCATGTTCGGAGAATTCAGCTTTCTGGAGCCGGAGACCCAGTCGGATCAGCTTCGTCAGGTCCTCATGGTCACTGCTGATCCGGAATGCGGCTATTATGTGGATATTTTCCGCTCCCGCAGGCAGGACGGCAAGGACGACACTCATGACTATTTCTATCATAATATAGGTCAGGATTTTACTCTTAATCTCCAGCTGGAGCCGACAGAGGAACTTGCATTTGCAGGAGCTCACCTCTATGCCTACTCTTATCTGTGGAACAAGCGGGCTGCCCTCACTTCTGAAAACGTGGAGGGATGTTTCACCATGACATGTCCTGACGGTTCTAAAGCCGGCATGAAGATGTGGATGAGGGGAGAGGAAAACAGACGTATCTTCCAGGCTTATTCGCCGATGATCGATGCCCTTACACGTACTCCTATGCCGTACGACATCAGGAATACTCCATGTCAGACATATGTGGCAAGACAGTACGGTGAGGCTTGGGACAGGCCTTTCGTGGCAGTCTATCAGCCATTTGCGACAGACGATGTGAAGTCTGTGGCTTCAGTGGAATATTTCGGAGAAGAATATGTAGGAATAAAGGTCACTCTGTCTGATGGAAGCGTAAACTATATATTCTCTTCAGACAAAGATATGAAGATGTCTCATGACGGCATCGAAACGGATGCAAGGCTTTGCTTTGTGTCTGAAGGCAGGAAGTTCATCTCACGTGGAACCTACCTCAAGATCGATGGCAAAAGGATAATAAAGCAAAAGAGAAATGATAAGAACTAAAACCTTTCTGATTGGCCTTGCATGTGCCGTGGTCTTTGCTGCATGTGCTCCCAAAGCTTCCTTTACGGAAGAAGCCCTGAATTATTGCGTTTCACAGACGGAACGTTCTCTTGAAATGCTCCGTCCGTACGACTACATGATGTCGCCTCGCAATATCGCCCCAGGCGACAGCGTATGGCATCAGCGTCCTGTCTGCAAGGAGTTGTGGACGGAGGGATTCTGGCCTGGTATCCTCTGGTATGCGTATGAACGTTCGGGCAGCGAAGAGATTCTTGAAGCAGCCAAAGGATATACTGAAGTTCTGGAGTTCCTTTCAGAGATGCCGGCTTACGACCACGACCTCGGTTTTGTGATGTTCTGCAGCTACGGCAACGGCTACAGACTCACCGGCGACGAGCGCTATAAGGAGATTATCCTTGCCACTGCTGACCGTCTTGCCGAGCTTTATAACCCTGCAGTCGGCACCATCCTGTCATGGCCTCGCGAGGTTCCTGCTTTCGGTGGCCACAACACCATCATGGACAATATGATCAATCTCGAGATGCTCTTCTGGGCAGCCGAGAACGGAGGCCGTCCAGAGCTTCGCGACATTGCCATAGCTCATGCAGACACTACTATGAAATATCATTTCCGCGAGGATGGAAGCTGCTACCATGTGGCTGTCTATGATGCTCTTACCGGAGACTTCATGCGTGGGTGCACCCATCAGGGCTATGCGGATGACTCCATGTGGGCCCGAGGACAGTCATGGGCCATCTACGGCTACACAATGTGCTACCGCTTTACAAAGGATCCTCGCTACCTTGAGCATGCATGCAAGGTCACAGACGTTTATCTGAAAGGTCTTCCTGAAGACATGGTTCCATATTGGGATTTCAACGACCCTATGATTCCTCAGGCCTCGAAGGACGCCTCCGCTGCCGCAGTAGTGGCATCCGCCCTGATTGAACTTTCCGGATATGTGGGCGGCGGGAAGGGACAGAAATATCTCGATGACGCCAAGGCGATGCTCGCATCCCTCTACGCGAACTACCGTTCAGGTGACATCAACCCGTCATTCCTCCTCCACTCCACAGGCCATCGCCCTGCCGGCTCCGAGATCGACTACTCGATTATCTATGCCGACTACTATTATATCGAAGCCCTCCTTCGTCTGAGCAGATTATAAACCCACCAATCATGAAACCGAAATACATTACGATGCTTTGGACCTTTCTGGTCCAAGGCATCTTGTGCTTTGTATCAGCACAGAATGACAACATCGTTCCTAAGTTGCCGGATGTTATCCCTCCTTCGCCTCAATCTTATGTTTTTCAGCAGTTTAAAGGTTTTGCTCCCGATCTTTCCACTGGAGCAGTAAATGTAAGTATTCCATTGCATACACTGACCATTGGTGACTTCTCTCTTCCTTTGACCCTGTCTTATAATAATAATGGTATCAAGGTTGGTGATCCGTCCAGGCCGCTGGGTTATGGCTGGGTGCTTCACCCTGGGCTTAGAATTACCCGTACCGTAATGGGACGTGCAGATGAGTCTTATCCGAACAAAGGCTATATGGACGAACCGATATGTGATTCTCTCTTGTGGTCTGCATATATGGGACACCAGAATAAGGATACGCAGTATGATATATTCACCCTGTCTCTTCCTGAAGGTAATGTTCGTTTCCTGTTGAGGAATACATCGTCTCCTGGCTCACCTTCCTGGGAAGTTCTGTCTCTAACCAATCCATATAGGATAACACCTCTTTATACCGGCTATAAATTATACGCCTTCAAGGTGTTGGATGACAAAGGAATAGAATATCATTTCGGGAAGTCTTCCGCTACATCTGGTGTGAACGACTATGTGGAGGTAGCCGGAGGAACTTCAGATATAACGGCCTATTTCCTTAAGAATGTCACACTTCCTGACGGTGAAGTGATAAGCTTTACATGGAATTCCTATTCGGATACTTATTCTTATGTGTTTGCATTGAGCAGGATAGAACTTGATTACTTGTTTAGGTTTGATTTTAATGAATCAGAATCAAATGACGCCACGTTTGTCACCTCATATAATTCCAATACCTATTTAAATGTAGGAGCATACCAGACCTGCTCATTGTCTTCTATTCAGTCCTCAAAGTTCAAAGTGGAATACACATACTCCGGTTCTGCTTTACATTCCATCCTGATTTCAGATGGTATGGATACTCCGGTGAAGCCTATTGTGTTCAGTGTTTCTGATGACCTGTTGCAGTCTGTCACAATCAATAATGACGAAGTATACTCATTTGAGTACGATTTCCAGCGGTTTGACAATTCCGATAATGACATTTATCGCGCGGTGGACTATTGGGGATATTATAACGGCAATAGCAACAGCCGGATGTATCCGTCCCTGTCTTATGACTGCTATACTGTGACTGATAATTATACTCGGAATTGGACCAAATCGTCAGCTGTCGTTTCCGGAGGGAATCTTAATCCTAATGAATCGAAAGCCCAGGCCAATATACTTAGGAAGATAGTTTATCCGACGGGCGGATACTCCGAATATGAATATGAGATGAATCTCTATAATCACTTTACGACATTCAGCCCATATCCTATGAAGATGAATAAGGGTGGCGGCCTGAGGGTAAAGAGTATCACATCCAGAGCGTCAGCTGCTCCTGATGCCAGGATTATAAGAAGAGAGTATAGGTATGGTCAGAATGAAGACGGCTATGGTGAATGTACTGTCGAGCCCAGTGCAGAGACTTTTGTGAGGGAATCTTTTTATCAGGAAGACTCACACCCTAGTTCGGGATATGCATATCGTCAGCTTGCATTTGTGCCTAAGAGTATGATATCCTGGTATTTCATGTTTGCTGCTCCGGTATGGTATGATATGGTGACAGAATACATTGGTGATGTAAAGACGGAATATACCTATGACTATGACTTTATCGATCAGTTGCACAGATATAATTATCCCGAAGAGATACTGCAACTGCAAAATACCCAGTCTTCCGGTCTCCGCCATTATACTAGTCAAGTGGTAGATTTTCCGTTTTCCGGTCTCCAATTTTTCTATAACCTGAATGGTCAGGGACCTCTTCTGACATCAAGAACATTTTATGATAAGGTTTCCGGTGATTATGTAAGACGGCAGATGGATGTGTATTCTTATTCTCCTTATTACCTGAAGAATCATCATACATACAATATGTATAACATGTATGTGGAACCGATCAATTCCCAAATTTCTGAACAAAACTCGCAGAGTGACCAATATGCATGGCTTAAATCCCATGTCCAGCCTTGTGTCTATCTGAAATCATCTGAAAGTGTGACGGAATACTCTTATAGTGCCGGTCAAAGTGAATCAATAACTGATTTCCTGTATGACGATTATGGTAATTTAAGATATACGCTCACGAGAGACAGCAATGGAAATATGATTAAGGATGAATATCTTTATTCTGATAGTGATTTGGATCTGTTGTCCGGCATGGGGTCTACGTCTTTTGTTTCCTTGATGCAGGAATCCAATCATGTTACGGCTCCAGTCGGGTTTGTACAGAGGATCAACGACGAGGTGACATTCCGTAAAATGACCTCGTACCTTGAAAGTCCTTATCTTCAGCCTTCAAAGGAGTATTATGATTATGGAGACGGCACCGCTCCGAGAATGTCTTATGAGAAGTATAATTCCCATGGCAGGCTTCAATTTGTCGTCAGGGATGGTCTGGAAGAGACCGTCATCCTATGGGGTTATGGGAGCGAACATCCTGTCGCGGTAATCAGGAATGCTACTTATTTACAAGTTGAGTCTGTTCTGGGTGCGTCCTCTATTTCCAGAATCGAGTCTTCTCTGGTATTGTCAGAATCAGATGCGCTGCTGTTGGATTCATTGCGCGAGGCCTTGCCGGATGCGATGGTTGAGACATTTACCTACATCCCTCTTGTGGGCGTGTCTTCGCATACGGATCCGTCCGGCCTGGAGACCCTTTTTGAATACGATTCTTCCGAACGACTTTCCGGGATCTATCAGACAGACAGGACAACCGGGCAGTCGGTGCGTCTTGAAAAATATGAGTATGATTACGATAATGTGCTTGAATTATGATACGTAAGATATTTTGTTCGGCAGTGTTTCTGCTGTTAACCTGCCATTTTATCCATGCTGTCCCAGATACAAACCCGGATTCTCTGACTGACAATATCACCCTTGTTACCGGACAGTCGTATAACGGTACATTGTGCTTTAATACAGGTTCGGACCTGGTGGCTACTATTAAGCTTGTGTCAGATGCTCCTGACAGAAAACTCACATTGACATTTACATCAGCTGATGTGACTCTATACGATTATGATCTCTGGTTTGAGGCGTGGAATCATCAGTATCGTGACTTTCAGGAGCTGGAGATAGTTGAGGCGGAACAGACAGATTCTGGACTTAGGGAACTATCGATAGTGCTTGAAGAGTCAGGAGTCTATTATCTGTCCTGTCATATGCCGGACGATAGCGACCATTATTCCGCATCAGTAGGCTATTCCATGACCTGTTCTATATATCAGGGGAATCAAGTTTCCGGAATAGAAGTTCCTGCTCCATATGTCCGTAAATTGAAGTATCTGAACAAGACCTCGTCAGACTATCTTGAAATAGTGGATTTTCATGATGGCCTTGGCTTCGTGGACCAGACGCACCACCGTGATCTCATAGAGTCTTCGAATGATGTCATAGAGCTGTATGGCTATGACGGTCTCGGGAGGTTGTCGCAGCTCTGGAATCCTGTTTCCTTGCCTTCTGACCATAATGTGAAGTCCCGTGAGGAAGTTGTCAGCAGCGCGAGGTCGTTCTATCAGGATGCTATGCCATTTGTATATAACGGATATGAGCGTTCTGCCCGTGATCGGATTTCATCGGCATTCGCCCAAGGTGAACGTTGGCATTATGAAGATGGTGGTCATGGTATTACATGTTCTTATTACACCAATAACGCCTCGGATCTGAAGTGTCGTAAACTTCGTGTTATGGGTTCTCGTGAGATGTGTTCTCTTGCCGATTCCGGATATTATGCAGCTGGCATGCTCCGTGTCCGCAGAATGGTAGATGCTGATAATCATGTGACTTACGAATTCAAAGACCTACAGGACAGGGTTCTGATGTCTCGTGTAGTGACATCTCTCGGTAATGAAGACACCTACTATATTTACGACAAGTTAGGTAATCTTTGTTATGTGCTTCCTGCTACAGTGACTTCTTCCGGTCAGCCTCTTACGTTATCCGATGATTCGGACCTGCTTGCATCCAACGCATACATCTATAAATATGACCGTCGCAACAGATGTATATTAAAGAAACTTCCTGGTGTATCCTCCGTGGAGTATTTTTATGATGTCGCTGACAGACTTGTGTTCTGGCAGGACGGTTGGGCAAGTCAGCGCGGTCTGATGCATTTTGTCTTTAATGACGTGAACGGTCGCCAGGTCGTAGAAGGAACCTGTGCCGCTTTGACCGATGTTCAGAAAAATTATGTGAGAACCAATAACATTGTTGCTTCCCGTTCAGCATCCGGTGATTCTTATGGCTATACCCTCCCGATGTCTCTATCATCGGTCATGTTGAACTCTGTTAATTACTATGATGACTATTCTTTCCTGACATCCACTTCAGTGTCGTCTGACTTTACTGGTCTGGGATATGTTTCGCCCTCCGACCTTCAGAAGTATTCTCAGGCTTATTCCATTTCAGCCTGCAAGGGAGCTCTGACTGGTAGACTGGAAAGAATTGTTGGCGGTACCGGTCAGTGTGAACCGAGCGTATATTATTATGACGAGTTCGGGAATAAGATCCAGGAAGTCCGAAAAGATGTATATGGAAGAATTATAAGAATTCAATCCCGTTATGATCTGTCGGGGAATCTTCTTAATAGTCTTGAGATCGTGTCGTCCGGAAACACAGAGGATACTTATGCCTCCCGTTACACATGGAATAAAGGTTCCTTGCTGAGTTCGACGAACTATAATCTGTGCAATAAAGCATATGCCGGCACAGCATATATCTATGACCCGGTAGGACGTCTTTTCGATATACAGACAGCTTTAAGCGACTTTGACCGCCGCCATGAGTATGACGTGCAGAACCGTGTGGTCTCCCGGTATGACTATTTCTATTCTGAGAACATATCGTTCGTTGATGATCTTCTGCCGACTTCCGTGCCGTCGTGGTCCGGTCGCGTGGCAGAGGCACGGTCGGTATTCACGGATGGTAGCGCCCCATCCTCGAACAGCAGCAGATATTCCTATGATTATGACGTCAAGGGCCAGCTTATAAACAGCGAATGCTATCTTAATGAATCCGCTGTGCCTTCAGGTTGTCGTTCTGAAAAGAATATGACTTATGATGAAGTAGGGAATTTACTTGCCATGCAGCGCAAAGGCGCCTCGTCGTCCTCCCTGTCTTCCATCATCAATACATATTCCGGCAACAGGTTGATGTCTGTCCAGATAGGTTCCGAAGAGTACGGTTTCTCCTATGACCTGAACGGTAATATGACCTATGACGGTCTCCATGACCTCGAGATGACTTACAATCATCTTAATCTCATCGAAAGAATCAGCCGCAATGACACGGTTCTTGTAAATTATTGTTATCTTGCAGACGGTACCAAGGTCAGTGCTCTGGATGGTGATGGCGACGGCTTTCTGTACCGTGGTTCTTTGACATATCGTAAGGAAGGAGACGGAATCAGTCTTGAAAGTGCGTCGTATGATCAGGGCAGGATAGTAGCAGACCCTAGTGCTTATAACGGGTATCGTGTGCTTGTCCATATTCCGGACCACTTGGGCAATGTCCGTGTGGTGGCTG
>JAZSEQ010000054.1:0-97680 GCA_045531765.1 Candidatus Cryptobacteroides sp.
CTTGTATCGAGAACTACATCCCTCGGCTTAGAGTCTGTCAGAGAAAAGAAAAAGGCATTCAGTGAGGGCTGAACACCTTATCCGTAGTTTCCTATTGCCTTTCGGCACCATTTTACATCGCAAATATACGAACTTTTTCGACACCTGCAAACATTTCTATTCTTTAGAAGCATCTTCACGTTCCTGGTCCTGTCTTTCAGCACGCCTACGTTCAAGCCTCGCTTCCTTACCTTCCTTATATGCTTCCGTTAAGGTTACATACAGATGCTGATTAGCATCTATCACACTATTTCTATCGAAGTCTTTCAGGTACGTCTCTATCTCTGCTGGGTTCCTTCCCATATTCTGAGCAATCAGCCGGTATGCCTTGCAGAGTAAAACGTTATCGGTTTCATCCCCAAACGCTCAGCAATACGCTTAAGATTTACATTAACGAGGTAGTTAGCATAAGTCATACGTCCGAACTTCTTTTCAGGAGTATCATCCTGCTCAGAGTATATAGGGAACACATACATATCATCATCTCATCAACGCTCAATGCACGTTTCTGTGTCTTGGTATCAAGAGGACGTATCAACTTATAATCATCGAACGGAGACACCTTGATATGTCCTAACTCCACAGCACGGTTCATAACCGTCTTGAAGCAGTCAAAGAACTTCTTGATACTGGTATCCTTGTAATTGTCACGAAGCCACACCTCGAAGGCACGTATCCATTCAGTATCAACCTCGAATAATTCATAGTCAGTTTACACTACGGTTTACATAAAATAGCATAAAACCACAGTTTGGTTTACAAGAACAAAGACAATAATGATTTTTTAATTTATTGAATATAAATGGAATAATAGAAAAATAAACAAATACTATTTGTTCCCCAGGCACACGAAAAGGACTTTGTATTTATTGTTGATATCGGTTCCGTTCATATGTTTCGGTTTTAGGGTCACAAAGATAGTCAAACTTTCCGGTAAAGTTATAAATCAGTCTGCCACTGCGTGGAAGCGACTTGTCACCCCCGGCTAGGGGGTGCCTCCCGCAGGGAGGCGGGGGTCGCGGAACGCAGTGGCAGACTGATTATATGAGTTTAGTATCCGAAGATTTCTTCAAGAGTAAGCACCTGGACTTTGCCAAGACCCTTCAGGAACTGCATGTCAAGGTCCTTGATATCACCGAGGATACCGTAATGATAGGTCCTTCCCTCAACCCATTTATCCTGGGTAGCCTTCACGTCTTCCAGAGTGAGCGTAGGAACAACCTCGAAGACCTTCTTGGCAAGAGGTTCGGTGAGTCCGAGTTCCCTGTCTGTAAGATATCTGTATAGAACATCTTCACCGGTGGTACGTTCCGTACGGATGCGTGTTATAAGGGCTTCCTTAGCGACCTCGAAGGCAGCTTCTGACTCAGGCATCTGGTTGATGATTTCGTCAAAAGCCTCGATCGCCGTCTTCATCTTGTCATTCTGAGTGGCGATGAAAGCATAGTACCAGTATGAGCCATCCAGATATGACGGAGTGTAAAGTCTTGCTGCTGAAGAGTATGCAAGACCACGAGCCTCACGCATTTCCTGGAAGACGATAGCATTCATTCCGCCGCCGAAATACTCATTGTACATCCTTATGTATGGGTTGGCAGAGATATCAAACTTTTCTCCGGTGTTGGAATACTGCAGATAGTAGAGCTGCTTCGCATCATACTGAGTAAGGAATACCCTGCTTTCTTCAGTGAGCTGATATGCAGGATAAGTCTTCACGAGAGGCTTGAGGTCGGCAGCTACGGTGTGATTTCCGGCAATCAGCTTCTTCACCTCAGATTCTGTCGCAGGACCATAGTAAAGTACCTCATGGCTGCAGCCGAGAAGTTCACGTACCTTTGAGAGAAGTTCCTCTGAAGTCAGGGCCATAAGCTGCTCGTCGGTAAGGGTGGTCTTCCTGATGAACTCAGGTCCGTAGAACACATATCGCTGAAGGGCACTGAAGCAACGTGACTGATTGTGCTTTCCGTCTGCGCGTGACTTGAGCATGTCAGCCTTGAGGTTTGCAAGGACCGCTTCATCCGGCACTGCATTGTAAACCAGATCCTCTACGATTTCCATTGCCTCAGGAAGGTTCTCAGACAAGCCTCCCACGGATATGCTGGTCATGCTGCTGCCTGCGCTGAGGCTGTTTGAACATGCAAGCTGATACATCTGGCGGGCGATTTCTTCCGCACTTCTTGTAGGAGTTCCGAGGTAGCTGAGGTAGGTGAACGCAAGATTAAGAGCCGGGTCAGACTCCGTACCTGTATTGAACGTGAAAGTAATGTCAGCGATATCATTGGTAGTGTTCTGGACATACAGCACGTCAAGACCCTCGGCCTTGAACTTCTTCATATCTTTTTCATAATCCACGAATACCGGCTCGATAGGCTTCACTTCAACCGCCTTGATTTCTGCAAGGAAGGCGCTCTGAGCGTCTCTGTTAGCCTTGATAGGTGTGATCTTCGGTGCAGACACCTTCTGGACCGTCTTGTCCTCGCCCTGACGCTTGTAAACCACAGCATAACTGTTGTCAGAAAGATATTTGTTCGCCCAGTCAACGATATCCTGCTTGGTGACAGCGCTCATCTTGTCGAGCCACTTCACCTCGTCAGCCCAATCTGTACCGTTGATGAACGAATTCACATACATATCAGCTCTGGCGGAGTTATTCTCCAGCTGCCTCATCCTCCTGAGCTTCAGGTTGTTGATTGTACCCTCGATAAGAGATTCGTCAAACTCGCCATTACGAAGCTTTGCAACTTCTGCAAGAAGGAGCTCCTTCACCTGATCGAGGGTCTGTCCCTGCTTAGGGTTACCGATAAGTATGAACTCACCGCCGTCAGGTCTGGTGTAGGTCATGCTCTGGGCTCCAAGCACCTTCTGCTGCTGGTTGAGATCGAGGTCGATAAGACCTGCCGAACCGTTGGTAAGGATGTAATCCACAGCATCAGCGACCAGAGCGTCATCGCTGCCTGCTCCCGGATACTTCCATCCGATCATGATATTCTCAGCCTCAAGTCCGTAAACTTCCTTTGACACAGGAGACTCGATCTTGCTTGTGGTCTTGAAGTCCACCTGAGGAAGGTTCTCGTTAGGCTGCATCTGCCCGAAATATTTCTCGATGATGGTCACCATTTCATCTGGGTCGAAGTCACCGCTCAGACAGATAGCCATGTTGTTCGGCACATAGTAGGTCTTATGGTAATTCTTGATGTTGGTGATAGAAGGATTCTTGAGGTGCTCCTGTGTGCCGAGAACAGTCTGCGTTCCATAAGGATGATCCGGGAAAAGGGTTGCATCCATAGCCTCGAGAGCCTTGCGGAAATCCCTTGTGAGGGACATGTTCTTTTCTTCATACACTGTCTCAAGCTCGGTGTGGAATCCACGGATAACAGGATTCATGAAGCGGTCCGCCTCAATGCGGGCCCAGTTCTCGACCTGGTTGGATGGAATATCCTCGACATACACTGTCATATCGGTTGAAGTATATGCATTTGTGCCTTCAGCACCGATGAGAGACATCAGCTTGTCATACTCATTAGGGATGAAATAGTCTGATGCAGCGTAGCTTACAGAGTCAATCCTATGATAGATTGCAGCTCTTTCAGCCTCGTCTGTGGTGTTCCTGTAGACTTCGAAAAGTGCTTCGATCTCGTCGAGAAGCGGCTTCTCCGCAGCATAGTCTGATGTGCCGAACTGCTGGCTGCCCTTGAACATGAGATGCTCGAAATAATGGGCAAGACCGGTGGTCTCCGAAGGATCATTCTTTCCTCCGACCTTCACGGCAATGTAGGTCTGGATTCGTGGAGTTTCCTTGTTTACACTCATATAGACTTTAAGTCCGTTGTCGAGAGTGTAGATCTTGGTTCCGAGGGGATCGCCCGCAACAGTCTCGTACTTGTACTGCGAGCATGAGGCCAGAAGCATCATAACTGCTCCAATAGCCAACAATAAGATTCGTTTCATAATGGTATAGATTAGGATGTTGTTAAATCAGATCAGTCGCGACGGGCAAGACCTATATAATAAAGGAGTGTCGCAAGCGAGCCAAGAGCCGCAACCACATAGGTATATGCAGCCCATTTGAGGGCATCGACAGCCATAGGAGCGGTCTGGGAGTCAGTAATCCCCGATCTTCCGAGCCATGAAACGGCCCTGCTGCTGGCATTCACCTCAACCGGTAGGGTTATGAAGCTGAAAAGTGTCGTGGATGCGAAAAGGATGATTCCGAACCATAGAAGACCCGGGAAAGTGTTGATCATAAGCACTCCCAGAAGGAGAACCCACTGGACGATGCTTGAAGCGAAATTCACCACGGGCACAAGGGCCGAACGCATCTTCAGCGGCGCATATCCCATGGCATGCTGGACTGCATGCCCGCATTCATGTGCAGCCACAGCTGCTGCAGCGACACTGCGGCTGGCATATACTCCTTCGCTGAGGGCAACGGTCTTTGTCTGGGGATTATAATGGTCGGTTAGCATGCCCCTTGCCGGAACGACTTTAACATCATATATCCCATGGTCGTGCAGCATCTTCTGCGCCACCTCAGCACCTGACATCCCGTTTGCCACAGGCACTTTTGAATATTTGCTGAAACGGCTCTGGAGCATCTGCTGAACTATGAAGCTCAGTGCCATCACAACAATCATTATTGTCCAAATGTTCATTTTCTTGTGTTTAGCGGTTAATAATCTGTAAATATAATCTAAAAACTGACAAAATGTCGGTAAATACGATTAATTTTGCCGGCGCTCATATATGCAAAATTTATTCCTATCTTTGTAGCCATGTTCATCAACAGCGATTTTTCAAGGCTTGAAATTAATCTGAACGCCTGCCTTGACAATTATAAATATTTCAGATCCAAGCTGGAGGACTCCACAAAACTTCTTGTTCTTGTGAAGGCAAATGCCTATGGACATGGGGCCGTCGAATTCGCATCCCTGATGGAAGAAGCCGGAGCGGACTATCTTGCCGTGGCATATCCGGTGGAAGGGATAGAACTCAGGCAAGGAGGAATAAAGTCTCCTGTGATGGTCCTGACTGCCGGAACTGACTCTTTTGAGCAGATTATCAATTACGGCCTTGAGCCGGGAATCCCTAACCTATGTTCTCTGAAAATCCTTTGCAATGTTCTTGCAAAAAGAGGAATCAGCGATTTCCCGGTTCACATAAAGCTGGACACAGGCATGCATCGTCTCGGATTCGTGACAGAAGAGCTGAAGGAGCTTCAGGAATTCCTCCAGGATTGCAGATATGTAAGAGTAAAGTCTGTATATTCCCATTTAGCAGCTGCTGATGACCCTGAAAATGATGATTTCACATTGGGTCAGATTGACCTGTTCAAAACAAATGCAGACCGCCTGACTGAATCACTGGGCTACAAGCCGATGTACCACATACTTAACTCGGCCGGAATCGAAAGGTTCGCTCAATATCAGTTCGACATGGTCCGTCTTGGAATAGGAATATATGGAGTGAGCGCACTTGAAGAGAGTACCCTGACACCTGTTGCATCTTTCAAGTGCAAGGTCCTTCAGGTAAAGACTCTGCGTCCTGAGGATGGAACCATAGGCTACGGACGCCACGGAAAGATCGCTCCGGAAGGAACGGTAATCGCTACAATCCCTGTAGGATATGCAGACGGAATCGACCGTCACCTCAGTTGCGGCAAAGGCTCCTTCACGGTGAACGGCCACCGCGTTAAGACCATAGGAAACATCTGTATGGACATGTGCATGCTTGACGTGACCGGCCTGGACGTAAAGGTAGGCGACACGGTGACCATCTTCGGAGAAGACCCGACCATATCGGAGCTGGCTTCGATTCTCGGCACCATCCCCTACGAGATCCTGACCTCGGTTCCCCGCCGGATCGAACGTATTATCGTGAAATAGGCTTATAGCTTTTCACAGAATGTCGAAGCCGGGAAACCGGAAGAGTTCACAAGATTGGCACGGGTGAAAGGTTGCCATGCATATCTTATGTAGTGTGGGATTGATTCCACATCAATAATTACCTTTCCATTCTCTATAACAGCAGGGACCTGATGGAATATCTTATCTTTTCCAGCGACTTCAAAAGTTCTTACAGTTCCTCCTTCCGAGGTTCTCAATCCCTTTGAATGAGTGAATTCAACGACCAGACGTTTCCCTTTCATGTAAGCTTTGCTGAAGACCGGGCCTGAGTATTCAACCCTCTTTGCATAAGTATCATGTAGAGAAATTGCAGCAAGGCGTTCCCCTACAGGACGCTTGTTTTTAGGATGAACATCCAGAGAGTCACCCACATCAGACGAAACAGCCATTCCAACATATGGAATTCTATCGGCAAGCCTCCGCTGGCTGTCTCTGAAATGAGGCCACGAAGGACGGTTGATGCTTGACAGCTGTACGAAATTGAAGGGCATATCCGGTGAATTCCAATGTCTGCGCCAACTGTCCACAAGCAGTTCGAACAGAGTCTCATGAGCCTCGACATTATGCGCATTGGATTCTCCCTGATACCATATCACTCCGGCGATGGCATATCGGTCCAAAGGAAGAATCCCGGACTCAAAGAGATAGCATGGCTCGTATGGATGTCTTGTGGCACCGGATTCCGGGGCACCGATATTCCGTGCTGCCCTCTTGCGGGCCCACGCCTGGGTGAAATCGTTCTTCAGCCAGTCCTTAAGTATAGCAGGGAAACGTGTTTCCAGTGTCTGCCTGTCAATCCAGGACTCAGTGGTCGATCCACCTATCGCATTGCATATCAAGCCGACAGGCACACCAAGAGCCTCCCTCAACCTGCGGCCATACCAATATCCGACAGCAGAGAATGACCTTGCTGTAGAATCCGTACATTTCGTCCATGATGTTTCATGGTAATACTCCAGTCTCTGTACAGCAGCAATAGCATCATCACTCCAACGCCTGTTATTTGTGTTCCATCTGGCCTTCATGTCAAAGAACCGCAAGTCAGGATCCGCACAGACAGAAGACGTATCACCGGTCTCCTTCAGCATGAAAGCCATATTGGACTGTCCGGAACAAAGCCACACCTCTCCTATGGCCACATCCGTGAACTTCAGCGAATTGTCACCGTCCGAAATCACCAGCTCAAGCCCCGTTGCTGCTTCCATACTGTCGAAAACCACTTCCCATTTTCCCGAAGAAGGTACTTCAACAGCGGCATCATGGCCTGCAAACGACACGGTCACCGTCTTTCCTGCATCGGCCGTCCCGTTGATCCTGACAGGCTTTCTCCTCTGGATGACCATGCCGTCAGAATACATCTGAGACATACTGAGCCCACCATAATCCCCGGTAATTGCCGAGTAGACAATAGCTGCCATTATACCGGCACCTTCCGGCACAGGATGAAGAGAGTCAGGTATCAGATCCGGCCGGGAATGCATAGGAGTATGGAAATCAAGAAGTTCCGCACCAGCAGCAGCTGCAGCTATACGGATCTCATCCTGAATCTGATCCTGCCACATCTTCGTCCCTGAAATGAACCTTTTATGTTTCGACGTTATCGGCGAAGTAAGGGCTACAAACACACGTACATCAGGATTTACAGACCTCAACGAATCAATAAGCGCAAGATAATCCGAAACGAATTCATCACGATAGTTCGGCCAGTCGCGTGGATCGGTGTCATTGACACCTAGATGAATCACCGCGATATCACCGGCAAATGCCATAGCCTGCGCAAACTCCTCCTGCTTCATGTAAGGCCTATGCCCTTTCCTGAGCAGCGTAGCTCCTGGCTTCCCGAAATTGGCCACTTCATACCCATCACCCAGTAGTTCTTGAAGCTGGGCAGGATAGGAGTCCTTGGAGCGGTCTTCGATTCCGCTGCCGTACGTGATGCTGTCTCCTATACATGCAACTTTCACCTTGTCATCCTGCCCGAAAGAGACCGTGGATGTAACCAAAAGGAAAATCAACGCTAGAAACAAGTTATTTCCAGTCTTCATACAATGGCATATTTATAAATTCATTCAGGAATTCAGAATATCTATCCACAACAGCCTCTGCGAACAGACGGCCTTTCTCCGCAGTTGCCTTGAGAGGGCTGCCTATTCCTGTGTCCCGTGACACCTTGGACCAGTCACGGGGCAGCCAGACTTTCCCTTCAGCAAGCAACTTAGGAAGGAAGCCTATAGATCCGCCTGTGCCTGCCATGGAGAGGTCCACCAGTTCCGGGTGGAAATGCATCATGACAGAGGTCTCAAGTTCATCCGCATGATCCCCAGGCTCGTCAAAGAAGTCCGAAGCCCTGCAGACCTTGAACCACTCGCTGCAAGCGACAGTCATATCCGGATACCTTGGATAAAGGTCCCTGATCATGTTTTTGAAGACATTGCCACCATGTCCGTTTATTATCAGCAGACGGGAAATACCCTGACGGGTTAGTGAGGCGACGATATCTTCAAGAACAGCCTTCTGGGTTTCATATCTTGCATGGATACAGAACGGCAGTTCCTGCTGACCAGGATTCTGGGATCCGAAATTCACAGGAGGGAGTACCATGTAACGGACCCCATATTTCTGCTGTGCCAGCTTTGCGGCTGACACAGCAATATCATGAGAAAGAATACTATCAGTCAGATATGGCAGATGCAGATTATGAGGTTCGGTTGCTCCCCAAGGCAGAATCGCCGCATCATATTCAAAGGATTTCACTATTCCGTAAGCCGAACAGCTCAAATCGAATTCCTTATCCATATCATTTCATATCATCTGTCTGCGGCTTGAGCACAACAAGCTGTACCACAAGCGCAAGAGCGGTTATACCTCCAAGTACGGCAAATGCAAGCCCAAGATTGCCCCCGTCAGCCCAACTTCCAAGAATCTCTGTTGAAATAGCTCCCATAACAACACCTGTCATATTCATTATTCCATATGCTGTCGCACGCAGGTGAGAAGGCACGAACTGACAGAGGATAGGCATATTGTTGGTGTCAAACATACCGTAACCTATTCCGAAGAAAAGTCCTGCAGACACAGCCGCAACCATTCCGCTGCCAAGTCCCAGAAGAACGAGGGCCGGAATCATCATAGCCAGTCCGATGGCACTTGTATAGACTCTTCCCTTAAGATTCTTCTTTACCCATTTATCAGACAAAGGTCCGCCTATCAGGATTCCGATAAAGGACGAAACCGCTATAGTGATGGTTGAGATAGGGCCGGCCTGCGCCATCGGTATTCCCAGACTCTCCGAGAAAAGAGTCGGGAGCCAGTTCTTGGTCGCCCATCCCGGCAGAGATGTGGAGGCAAAGAAAAAGAGGATCACCCAGAAAGCGATGTTGCTGAAGATAAGTCCGAACCCTTTCAGCACAGGAATCTTCACTGACGGCTGTGCAGATGCGGCCTCCGGCTTCTCAACACGCTTTTCATGAAGTAAGAAAACAAGTACAAAAGCGTAAAGCACTCCTACAAGACCGAACCAATGGAAAGTCTGCTGCCAGGAGAAGGCCTCGGCAAGGGTCGCACCGAATCCTCCTACAGCCTGTCCCAGATAAAGACCCGTCATATGGACTCCTATAGCAAAGCTTCTTGACTTCCCGGCATGATAATCGGCAATCAGCGATAATCCGGCTGGGATATAAAGTGCCTCGCTGACTCCCATGAGGGCTCTAAGCCAGAAAATCTGGTTATAAGTTGTGCAGTATCCCATCATAAGCGTTACAGCAGACCATACTCCAAGAGAGCCGATGATCAGCCATTTACGGCTGACACGGTCTGCAATTGCGCCAGCAAAGGGACTTATAAGGCCGTAAATCCAAAGGAATATTGCCATAAGACGTCCGAAATTCACTGCCGTCTCCAGTTCAGCAATATCTATCTGCATAGCTTCCCTCATGGTGGAAAGCATCTGTCTGTCCATGTAATTCAGCAGGGCCACCACCCACAGCAGTCCCACAACTATCCAAGGATACACCTTGCTTGATGTCAGTTTTTCCTTCATATCACTTTATATTGATTTTCCATACTTCCGGAGTCCTCACTCCTGGCTTTATCTCACCGCCTGCCACATGAAGATATCCGTCGGTCAGGGTCACTCCTGCTCCGGCAAGAGCCGTCTTCCCTGAAGTTCCGATGCATTTCCACATTGAAGAAGCCGGATCGAACATCCAGATGCTCCCATTGAACTTATAATGAGCAGGAGGCATATTCATATACTGAGTCTTTTCCTTGCCGCCAAGCTTCAGGCCTTTTCCAAATATAGTCCTGTCCACGCCTCCGATTACAACAGCCTTATTATCTGCAACAACTGCAGACGCACCTGTAAATGTACCTTCCAATGGTACACCAGCCGTTTCCTTGAAGGCAAAATCCTTCAGGTCACAGACATAGCCTTTTGTCAGGACATCTCCCGTCTGAGGATTGAACCCGCCCCATACATACAGGGATCCATCGATCACACACGCCACCGGCTGGACCATAGCTTCAGGAAGCCTGCCTGCTTCTTCCCATTTTACATCATTCCCATCATATCTGCCTCTGTAGACAACTCCCGAAGGTCTGCCGTCAGAAAGACCGCCGACAATGTAAAAGTCATTGCCGTCAGCTGCCCAGCCTGCCTGCTCGACAGCTGCCGGAAGTGAAGACAGCCGTTTCACATTCACCTTGCCTCCGCTCAGGCGCAATGAATATACGTCTGCGACCGGTCCATCACCGTTGCTGCCTCCGGCTATCACCATCCTTTTCCCTGAGGTGAACGAACAGCCATAAGCCAATGGCACAGGCAGGTCGCCGATCTTCTTCCATTTACCGTCTGAAGACACTGCAAAGACATCCTTATAGAAACGTTTGCTACCGCCTTCGGCAGCCGGTGTTTCAGGGAAGTTTGCACCACCCGCCATTATCATCTTCCCGGAAAGCGTGCCGCAGAAAGGAGCGGAAACTCCCTTTTCGAAACCTGCTGAAGACTTGTCCGGCCAACCGAAACCCTCCATTATGAGAGTCATCTCCGTGTCACGGATGATCTCGCTCAGTTTCACAGCCTGGAAAGCAAGCTGTGCGGTACTTGCTTCATACACTATACCGACAGTCTCCTCGTCAATCATGCTCATGCATGAATAGCCCCAGAGTTCCTCTTCATCTATAAGAAGAGAGTTTGCATCCGACCATGTATATCCTCCGTCAAGACTTGCCTTTATGGTCATATGATGTCTGCCCTTCTTTGTCGCCGGGTTCGAGAACAGCAGGATATCCCTTCCAAGAACATTCTTTTCTGCAGGAACATTGATCAGGCTGGCCATGCACACCGGCTCCTCAAGACGGCCGCTGGACGGATGCTCCACCCAGGTCTTCCCTAAATCCGACGTCGTGCACACACGTCTTCCGGTCTTACGATTGTCCCTCATATTAAGCATGAGGACTCCCGGACTGACTTCCGCCACCTGGGCCTCTGTCGTATTGGTATATGCATGATTATGCATGCTCCATGTCTTTCCGCGATCCCTGCTGTAGATTATCCCGGCATTCGGGACTCTGGTGGAATCGATATACTGGACCGGAAAAACCAGAGTGCCGTCGTGCATTGTTATGCCACGTCCGGGTCCCTGAAGTGTAAGATACCAGTGAGGCTTCTTGATCTGGGAAGTTATGTTCACAGGTTCTGACCATGTCCTGCCGTCGTCCTTGCTGCTGCATATCATCAGCTGGGCGGTCTCTTCAGGAGACATTCCCTGCCTTACGCCTGTCCATGCCCTGTCCGCTCCTATTCCATGTGTCCAGACTGCAATTATGAATATCTCGCCTGTCACCTCATCTACCAGCACAGAAGGGTCTCCGATGCCGTTCTGAGCCTGAGGCAGTCCTCCCCATTCGCCCATATCCATAGCTACGCGCATTTTCTCCCATGTACGGCCCTTGTCAGTACTCCTGCTCACACCGATATCCACATTGTTCTGAAGATCCAGACTTGAATCGTAACGGATGTCATAGACTGCGATAAGGGAGCCGGCCTTGGTGGTGACCAGACCCGGTATCCTGTATGCCACCACACCATCATCACCTGTCTGCCTGACTGAAGATCCAAGATGTCTCCATGTCGAGCCTTCTACCGTGATATCCACAGGCTTTCCGCCCACAACGACAGAATCCACCATCACATTGAAAGGCGCAGCCATATCCTTGACAGCACAAGGGTCTATCTCCATGCTGATGTACATATAATTGCCGCCTTTGACAAGCTTGCGCCCGCACGAAAGCTCAGCATGGCCGTCATTCAAGGAAGTATTACACACCTCGCTTACAAAGTCAGGGTCACACCATACCATCTGACCGCCGCCAAACTTCTTCCCCTGATCCTTCATCACAAAGCAGGTCGTCCGGGACCTGATGACGGACATGGTCCCTGAATACATCAGCTTGATGTTCCTTACAGCCTGCTCATCGATTCCGTTCACGGAAACACTGACGCCATCGATATTTGCTCCGGCATTTTCTTCTGCATCAATGCAGACCTCGCACACAATGTTGTAAGGTCTGTCCACCAGAACAGGAAATGTAGGATTGAACACTCTTGCCTGCTGAGCGGCAGAGACCTGGAAGGTCACTGCCGCCACAAGCACAGATATGATGAAATTTTGTCTTATCTTCATCTATTTATGATTATTTTATCTTTTCGCAACGGACACCGTGACCGTATGAAACATAGCCTCTTCCCATCGAGTTGAAATTGGCTGTATCAAAATGAAGTCGATAAGCCTGAGAACTATATGAATTGGTGAGTGATGATGTCCAAAGGTATCCGTAAGATCCTGTTCGTGTAACCGGAAACTTTTTTGCATCTTCAAAATATGTGATACCATTTGCCGGGAGGTATGCTATATTAGTACCATCGTATTTAATCTGAAGAGCTTCCTTCGATGCGCTATATGAGCTGTAGTTCACAAGATTGCTTCCCTCTCCTACAGCTGTATATTTACCACCGGCAAGAACTGCAGTTGCTCCTGTTACTGCATATGGATTCATTACACGATAACCCGGAGGACATGGATCGTAAATTGTCTTATGCCCAAGAGTATTCTCCGCTATGTCATAGAATGGACGTCCCCAAAGATCGTGGCATATTTCATCAAGCCAGAACTGATTATTTTGTGTAGTTCCTGTATAATAGAAAGTCATCGGATATTTACCGAGATCATCCCTCTTCATATGTATCTTGGTAACATAAGTCCACTTTGCTTCCGACGAATATGCTGAGACCGGGGCATAATTACCTATTTCAACATCATCAGAATCATAAGTTGTTCTCATAGCAGTACTTCCCCATTTGGAATCATCTGCACCAACAAATGGGTCCTTTCGGCCCCACTGATAAATTAGGCCATGATCAATATTCTTGGAATGTACTTCAAATCCACGGACATCAAGAGCTCCGAGATTTCTGTCCATAAGCTGAGGATCCTTATATGCGGAGTACGCATCAGCTGTAGCATGTACTTTCCATGTCTGAAGCTTGCTGTCAAGGTCTACATCGGTCACCCATATATGCCAGCTCCATACAGGCACATGATCACTTCCCAATGCTGCCACCAGAGCATTACCCGGTGTGAGGGTTTCACCGACCTTGCCATTGAGTGTAAAATACAGATATCCATCCTTCACAATTACATGCTTGAGAAGGCTCTTTTCTGTCTGCCACATAAGTTTCCCGTACACAGGGGCAAGTCGTGAAGGTGTTATACCCGGAGCACTGCCAGTTACTGCTCCAACTACAAACACTTCATCCGCCGGAGTAGTATACCCGTTACCCATGACAGTGGCAGGGAAGCAGTATCTTCTGCCGGCAAGTCCTGCAACATAGCAGTTAGCGGTCTCTGACGTGCCGTCACCGTCAGGATCACTCAAGTCGATGACCTTGTTGAGCTGAAGAGCTGATTCAGGGTTTGCCTTGATTGTCAGATAAGCCGACCTTGCAACAACCGCATCTGAAGCAGTAGCAACAGTACCGGACTGACCATCAGTCATGTACACGAGGCTCATTCCGCCCTTGAGTGTCTGAGGAAGGATGGTGAAGTAATAAGTGCCAGGAGCGAATGTCTTGCCCTCCTTAGGAGTGAGAGTGACATACTTGGTTCCGTTTGTGACAGTATATGAAGGCTTTCCATCTTCACCGAAAGCGATGTCCACATCACCTGCAAGATACTCGTGGCCATTACCGAAGAGGCTGACAGCGGTTATGTCACTCCTTACGATATCGAATTTCACCAGACCGCATACATTCATCATTGTGAACTTGCCGTCAGCCACTTCAGCTACAGCTATATTAAGTCCGTTATCGAATGTACCGGCAACACCTTTCTGGTCGCATGGAAGCGAAGTGGAGATCACGCCTGCCTCATTAATGGTTGCGGCAGCGCTGTATGGATACATTGCATGGTAGGTAGCGGCTTCAGGCGCTGTTCCTTGAAACACTCCGGTTCCGTCAGCACGGACTTCCTTCAGTTCAAAAAGGGTGTTCTCAAGACCGGCAAAGACAGAAATCCTGTCAGCGGCTGTCCATGAAACCACATCTCCCGAGAGGGATGTCCTTGTATCAACCTGAGCCTCCGGAGCAGCCTCGAACACCATTACGGCAGCAGCTCCCGTTTCAGCTTCCGGAGAATCAACTGTAAGCTGATCGACGCATGAAGACATCATCAATGCAGCAGCAAAAAAGAATATTCCCTTTTTCATAACCTTTCCTCCTATATTTGATTTACCCATTCATCATTGTAATCAGATCCGTTATAGTTCTCATTGCCGAAACTATAACACAATACGCCCTCACAGTCGAGGTTAAAATCGACACACATAGGTGTCTGATAGTCATGTGTTTTCATAATTATGTGATTTAGAGATAACCTTCATTCTGTTTCACCTTATTATCCTTTGAAAGGACTCCCGAATCAATCGGCCATACAAGCTTCAGTACGTTTCCTCCCACAAGTTCAAGAGCATGCTTTCCGCCAAGCATACGTCTTACGTCATACCAGCGTTTACCTTCAGCTACAAATTCCACCGTCCTTTCATGAAGTATCGCCTCTTCCGCCGCCTCTTTGTCAGTATATGAAAAAGCCGGTGCCCCCGCTCTTGTACGGACAACATTCATCCATTTTGCGGTCTGAGCCTTGTCCTCAAGTTCATTGTTGATTTCAGCAAGCATCAGCGCCACATCCATGTATCGATAGACAGGTACATCATTGGTATACTGTACCTTTCCATCCTTCACATCTCCCAGGAACTTTCTCAGTACACGTCCCGCAGGATAAAGATTGCCGTCATTATCCTTCAGATAGTACTGGAGGAATGTAGCATCACGCCTGGCGTCCCCGGACGCAAACGAGTTCCACAAATCAAGGCTGTACTCATATCTCTGGTTGCCTGAGCCGATATTCAGTACATTGCCTATCTTGTTGCCGGATGCATCATAATATCTGGTGAAGATGGCAATGTTATATGTGAACGCGCCATAATGATTCGTACTCTCACCCAGTACATGTCTTGCAGCCAGAATAGTCTCCTTGTTGGCATCCTTTGAAGCAACGGAGAAAGCATCTATGAACTTCGTATTATAGCCATATTCCTTCTCAGCTTCCTCAAGAGCGGTGCGTGCAGCAGTCAAGTCGGCAAAAGGGTCGGCAGAGTAGACTTCATTACCACCCAATGGTTTCACCTTTGCTCCCCACAGATACACTTCAGCCTTAAGGCACTGCGAAGCAGCCTTGTTCCAATAGCAGTTCATGCCCTTGAAATGACCATATCCCAGCTCCGAGTATAATTCGCAGGACTTATCTATATCCTTACGGATAAAGGCCCAGGTATCAACCTCGGTTGCGCGAGGTTTGTCAAGTTTATCAAGGTCATCGGTAAGAAGCACATCCGGCTTGTCACACAGCGGCACACCTCCGAATGTCCTCAAAAGATGGAAATAGTAGAACGCACGCATACCGTACAGCTGACCGAGGTAGGTCCTGCGGGTCTTGTCATCAAGAAAGGCGCATTCATTGGAGATCTTATCTATAGCATGATTCATCTGATAGATATCCATGTAGAAATTTCCCCAGTTGGTGATTCCCGGATTCGCAGCAGAGAGTGTGTTCTTGACTATATCGATGTCACTTGCACCCTCACCAGTAGAAGTGATTGCTTCAGTATTCAATGTACCCCCTCTGAGTTCTCCCATCTTCATCATGACTTCCATCCTTGAGCACATACGGGCATGAAGACCTATCATGAATCTTTCACATTGCTCCGGAGTCTTCCAGTAGCTGTTCAGTCCCCAGTGGTCTATAGGCCCCAGTTCCAATGCGTCACAGGAGGATAACATAAGGCATACAGCTGCCAGTATCCAGGTTCTGATCTTCTTAAATGTATATTTCATATCAGTCATTCATTAAAAGGTTACCTTAAGTCCAAACAACATGGTACGTGGAATACCGTATCCTCCTTCATCATCAGCTCCGTATTCAGGGCTGTATATCTTGGAAGCGGTCAGATAGAAGAGATTCTGTCCTGTAAGCGACAGTGTAAGATCCTGCATCTTCATCGCCTTGCACCAGTTCTTAGGCAGACTGTAGCTAAGAGTAATGTCACGTGCACACAGGTAACTGCAGTCATCATAGAATATATTGCTCAGACGATAGTTGTTCCTGTATTTGTTGTCAGCATACATAAGTATAGGATAGGTCGCATCAGGTCTCTGCTCTGACCATGAGTCCTTGCTTTCCTTGATAGTATTGAAAGTACCCTGGAAAAGGCCCATGTACCATCTCCTTCTTGAATCCACCGCAACATAATCTGCAGCATAATCAAACTTGGCATAGAGCGACAGCCCTTTCCAGCTGACAGACAGATTCAGACCGCCTATCCATCTTGGGACCGTATTGCCCATGAACACCTGGTCATACTGGTCTATCATCCTGTCGCCGTTCACATCATAGAAGACAGCATCTCCAAGCTGCAGGAGCTGTCCTTTTGACTGTTCCTCCGCGGTAAGGGTCTCCCATATTGCAGGTCCGTAGATTGTACCGGAACTTGGAGTAGTGTCCTTGTACCAGCCGTATCTGACAAGATCGTCATTATCACGCACTATATCCACCATCTGGAAGGCATATGCAACTCCATACTCCTGGCCTTCCTGATAACCTCCTACCCAGACAAGCTCACCGGTCTGAGGATCATAGACCTGGCTGCCGCCCTGACGGTTGTTCTCATTGCCGTTGAACGGTAGTGTCATCACCTTGGAACGCATGTATGTGGCATTTGCTCCCACCTTTATATTCCAGTCGCTGTTCTTGAATACAGTAGCATCAACTTCCAGCTCAAGACCACGGTTGCGCACACTTCCATTATTGGTAGTCTGGTTTCCCACACCGCTTGAAGAAGGGAACGGAACAGTCGCAAGAAGATCGGAAGTCAATTTATTATAAACTCCCACCGACACGCTAAGACGGTTCCAGAAAACAGCCTCTACAGCAATATCCGTAGATGTGGTCTTCTCCCAACGAAGGTCAGGATATGCCAACTTGTTGATCAGGATTCCGTATTCTCCGCCGTAATTGCCTGTCTTTCCATAGTTACCCTGAAGGTCATATGCACCGGCAGCTATGTTCACATTTCCATTCTGTCCGTATCCCACTCTCAGCTTCAGGCTTGATAACCAGTCACCGGAGGACTGCATGAACGGTTCCTTGTGGATATTCCATGCCGCACTCACACCCGGGAAGAATCCCCATTTGTTGTTCACAAGCTTTGAGTAACCGTCGTATCTTGCAGAGAAGGAGAACAGGTATCTTCCCTTCCAGTCATACATGGCATTGCCGAAGAACGACATGCTCCTTTCCTGGGTATGGGTAGAGTTCATGCTTATCTTTGTTATGTTCTTTTCATCTGTCTTGTCGAAGTATCCGAGACTGATGAAATCATCCGAATCAGCACCCTGACCATATGCAGACAAGCCATAAGTCACCTTGTCCCAGAATTCATATCCAGCTATCACATTCAGGTTATGGTCGTTCCATGAATTGGCATAGCCAAGTATGGCGTTATAGGTCTGGTCAATCCTCCTTGCGTAATTATTGGTCACTCCCCTGTCGCTGTTCCACACTCCAGGCTTGGAAATGTATTTCTTGTTGGCCTTCTCCGTCTCTGTCATATTGAGATACCACATTCCATTGACCTTGAAGGTGAGATGGTCAGTGAGATTGAAATTCAGCCCCTGATTCAGAGTCAGCCTGTAGTTGTTATGCCTTCGGTAGAAGAATTCCTTAGCCGCATCCCAGTTTCCGTTTTCCCAGTTGGTCGTGCAGTAGATAGGATCACCAGCCAGGTTGTATTGCCTCATTGTAGGAGGAGCTGAATACATGATTCCGAAGAAGTTCTTTTCTCCTCCGCTGATATAGTCGGAGACCTTATGGTCATCGGACTTGCTGAAATTGACCGAGGTCTTGCTTTCAAGCCATCCGGTAATCTTATATGATGCGTTTCCGGTGAATGATATACGCTTGTAATCCGACACCACAGGAAAACCTGATTCATCGTAATATCCTATTCCGGCGTAGTACTTTCCCTTCGAGTTTCCTCCGGATGCGGATATATTATAATCCTGAGTCATAGCCATATCCCTGACTGAAACATCCGTGGATTTGAAGCCGCTGTATATGATTGTCTTTCCCGTAATCGGATCGACCATAGTCTTATAGCCCTGATCCAGAAGGAATCTGTTTTCGTCAGTCAGGAACATCGTGCTCCACACACCTTCTGTCGAAGTGTTTCCGTCGGCCTCCCACACATTGCCGGTACCATAAGGCCCTGGTGCAGAAAGGGAAGCGATATTGCCGGAACGATACGCAGCCATTCTCAGATAATACAGATAATCGTCTCCTTCAAGGAACTCATTGGTATTCCTCAGGTAATTAAGGCCTACATTTGCCTTGAATGAGATCTCAGCCTTGCCCTCTCGTCCCTGCTTGGTGGTCACCAGAACAACTCCAGCATTGGCCTTTGCACCATAAAGCGCAGTGGCCGCAGCATCCTTGAGTATCTCTATGGACTCGATGTCATTGCTGTTGATGTCCGACATATCAGGTTTCTGGACACCGTCAATCACATAAAGAGGGGTACCTGTGCCATTGAGAGCCGCGCCTCCTCGGATGACGATTGACGGTGAAGTACCAGGCTGACCCGTCGTTGTTGCGATACGGACACCCGTCACAGTACCCGACAAAGTCTTGAGAGCATTGCCATGCGATCCGCGCCCGATCTCGTCACTGGTCACCTTGGAAATGGCAGCAGTAAGCTTGTCTTTTGTCACCGTCTGACCATAACCTGTCACGACAACTTCAGTGAGAGCGAGAGCATCGTCTTCCAGCACGACATCAATCACCTTGCGGTCATTTACTGCGGTCTCATAAGTCACATAACTGAGACAGCTGTATACCATTATTGATTTTCTTCCGCCTACTGTCAGGGAATACCTTCCATCCACGTCCGTAACCGCACCATTGCTGGTTCCCTTCTCCATCACGGTCACTCCGACCATCGGCTCTCCTGAAGAATCCCGGACAACACCCGATATGTCTATCATGCCTTGTGCAAAGGACAATCCGGTCATGCACATCAGCATCATGGTTATTATGCATTTTATACTTTTCATAGTGTCTGCCGTTTGTTAAAACCAGTAATCATAGTCTGTTATCTCCTTAGGAAGGATAAGGATATCAAGCCTCATCCATCCCGGAGGGCGGTTCGCCTGTTTGACAAAACCCTTTTCGGGACCTGCTTCAAACACTATGGCCAGACGTCCGTCCTCGAGAACCGTCATATCAGAATAGCCTGATGCCATGTCATATACCACCTGGCTCCGTGACCATGCACTTCCGCCGACAGCACTTCTGAAAAGCTTCAATGCATACCTGTTGTCATGTCCCGAAGAGGCAGGACCGCTGGCCGGACCGCAATAGAAGACGATATTGTCTCCTACACCGAGGACACTGGCCTCACAACCGCCATCAACCACAGGAAGAGCGCCGTCTGCCACAGCTGTGGACCAGCTCTTTCCACCGTCAAGAGATGTCGCAGTATATCTCGACGCACCCCTGCGGATATTCATATAAAGACGGTTTTCGCCAGCTTCAGCGATCTGAGCCTCACCACCTGTAGTCTCGTTGCCGCACTGCCATGTATTTCCGTTATCGTCCGAATATATCGCATAACCTACATTCGACTTGCCGTTGTACTGACGTGTTATGACTACGAGACGTCCGGCATACTTTCCTTCCTCGATCATGATGCCGTGGCCAGGGCCGAAACCGGAACTTGTCATTCCGGGAGCGAGTATACGGGATGAGACATCTTCCGGCTTGGACCATGTTGCTCCGTTGTCTGAGGATACGGACATGAAAGCCAGGTTGTTGCCTGCCCCGTCATTCCCGCTTCCCTTGATCCACCTTGTACAGAACAGGAAAATCTTGCCGGTCTTCTTGTCCACCACCGGCGTAGGGTCCATAAAGGCATATCCACCATCATTGATCAAGCCTGTAATGCTGGTGGCAACAGACCATGTCTTGCCGCCATCAGTACTTCTTTTGCACACGACATCGGTAAAACTCTTGTCATACCATGAGTTATGCCTATGCTCGGCAAAGATTATCACCGAACCGTCTGCAGCAGTCACCACAGAAGGGATACGGAACACTTCATTACCGGCTCCTGCATTAAATACCGCCAACTGTGTAAATTCAGTATCACCGATAGATCCGGCTGTTCCTTCAGCGCCCCTGTCCGGCATCAGAGGTTCTGTTACCTCCGGCCTCTGGATTTCCTCCTCGCATGCTGTCAGAGAAGACGCTCCCAGCAGCATCAGAGGGAAAAGGAGTAGTTTAACAAAGTGTCTCATATCATTTTACTTTATTTATTATTCTATCATATTCCATTGCCGCCTTCATCATCATACGAGGGATATGGAATGGGCCCTTGAACATGTTTCCCTTGGCAGGCTGAGCCACAGTACCATCTCTGTGAAGATAGCCGTACCATTCGCCGAACTGCCTGTCCGGGAACTTTTCAAACGCCCAGTCGAATGCGAGCTTATGCATCTGAAGATATTTTTCATCGCCGGTAGCATCATATGCATACAGGGATGCAAGAATAGTTTCGCACTGAGGCCACCAGAACTTCATGTCCTGAGAGTAATCCTGAGCGGGGAAGCCCTTGCAGTCCTTGAAGTTTATAAGACCGCCGAATTCCTCATCCCAGCCCCATTCCCAGGCCCAATCAATGATCTGAGTACCTATCTTCACCATCTCGGGGTCATTCCCCCTCTGACGTGCGGCTTCAAGGATGAACCATCCCGTCTCCATGCAATGTCCCGGATTAATGGTACGTCCCGCACAAGTATCTATCAGTTCTCCGCCCGGACCGACCATTTCCAGCACCGTATGATACTCTTCCTTCATGAAATAGTCCCTGATTTCATACACCGCCTTGCTGATGTAGCTATCCAGCACAGGAGCATCACATACCTGCTTAATTACAAGAGCTACATTGATCAGAATCATCGTAATCGAATGGCCGCGGGCCTCGAAATCATATTTCGGGGGCAGAAATCCGGGCGTTGAGATCATCTTGATGATACGGTTGAAAAGTTCAAGAGCCTTGTCCGCATAAATCATGCACCCGCTGGCAAGGGCATACTCGGCCATCGCTATGGCTGCAAAGCATTCCGAGAACACATACCGTCTTTTCTGCACCGGACGGCCGTCAGCTGTAACCGAAAAGAACATATGTCCGTCAGTATCAACACAATGACGCTCAATGAAGTCAATTGCAGACCTCGCCGCCTCAAGCCATGCAGTTTCCTTGCGTACATTATTATACAAGGCAGCACAGACATATCCGAACCTGCCCTGAAACCATACGGACTTGGTACTGTCCATAAGTCTGCCTTCCCGGTCAATGGCGGTATACACGCCTCCATTGACCCTGTCAAGACCATACTTCATCCAGAAAGGCATAATATCTTCCACGAGGTCTGTCAGGCATCTTTGTCTGCATTCCTTTATATATTCAAGATCCACCATACTATCTTATTTTTTCACATCTTACTCCATGACCATATGACACATATCCGTTACCCATCGAATTGAAATTGGCCGTATCGAAATGAACACGATATGCGCGTGACGAATGGGTATTGGTCAGAGATGCAGACCATAGATAACCATATGTTCCTGTTCTTGTTACCGGGAACTTGAGGGATTCAAAATAAGTGATGCCGTTAGCCGGGAGATACGCAATATCGTTTCCGTCATATTTAACCTGAAGAGATGCTTTATCCTGACTGAACGAAGAATAGTTTACAAGGTTGCTACCTGATGCTACTGCTGCGAATTTACCTCCGGCAAGAGCTGTCGTAGCGCCGGTCATCGCATATGCGTTCATCACCCTGTACCCTGGAGGACATGGGTCGTAGATAGTCTTCTCACCGAGCTTATTTCCGTTCAGGCCATAATCAGGACAACCCCACAGGTCGTGACAGACTTCATCAAGCCAGAACTGATCACTCCCCGTCGTTCCGGTGTAGTAGAATGCCATAGGGTATTTGCCGATATCCTCCCTCTTCATATGTATCTTGTTCACATAAGTCCACTTCGCCTCGGAAGAATAAGCGGATGCCTCCTCATAACCACCTATCTCATTGCCGTTATGGTCGTATGTGGTCCTCATCGCAACGCTGCCCCACTTCGAGTCATCGGCTCCGACGAAAGGATCCTTTCGGCCCCACTGGTAGATAAGTCCATGATCGAGATTGGTACCGGTCACCTCATATCCCTTGGACTCCAGGGCCCCAAGATTACGGTCCATAAGCTGAGGATTTTGGAGAACGCTGTTTGCAGGAATATCTCCATGCACCTTCCATGTCTGAAGGTTACCGTCAAGATCTGCATCAGTAATCCAGATATGCCAGCTCCAGAGCAGGTCACCTGTAGCATCTTCGCCGCTATATACAGCTATCACAGCATTTCCTGGAGTCAGGACACCACCTTCTTCCCCGTTTAGTGTGAAATATACATAACCGTTCTTGAGCTTGACATCGCTCACCAACGCCTTGCCAGTCTGCCAGAGTACACGGGCAGACATCGGAGAGAGTGCAGAAGGAGTGATTCCAGGAGCTGCACCTGATGTGCTTACTACAAATGTATTGTCAGGAAGCGTAGTCTTTCCGTTGCCCATCACGGTAGCAGGGAACCTATAAGTCCTGCCGGCCTGTCCCGCAACGTAACAGTTGGCAGTCTCCTGGAGGCCGTCAGCATCCGGATCGGCAAGATTGATGGATTCATCCTCCACAGCCGTAGAGGTGAAGGTGTCTATATCCATACTGGCTGAAGCAGTCAATACGGCACTGCCTGTAAGCATTATGTTCCCGTCACCCTTTGACAGGGTCACCTCCACATCAACATTCTTAGAAAGGGAGGCTGAATCATACATAAGATAGTAAAGGCCTGCCTGGTCTTCGCCAAGCAGCACTCCGCTGACGCTTATCGAAAGATTGTCATTTCCTTCCGTATAAGTGAATTTCTCCGATGAGAGTTCATATGACCATGTGCCGCAAAGCGGAGAACCATCTTCAGACTTCAGCACCACGCGGTCCAGTCCGCATCCTGCATATTTTGATGTACTTATCTTCAGTTCGCACACATCAAAAAGAGGCTTCAATTCCACCGGCACCTTTTCTCCGGCCGGAACTTCAGAGGAAGCCACCTTGCCGACGTAGAGGTTTGAAGATCCCAAGGCATCATTCGAATTGCCGCTTTGAACTACATTCCTTGCCAGTTCACCAGCCAGGGCATCAGCAGTAGATGTTTCCTTATAAGGCCAATAAACCGTGATGACATGTTCACCTTCGCCCCAAGGAATTCCAGTATAAAAATAGCCTTCATCAGCCCCAGCTGTGGCTGCAGCCATAGTAACTGCAGCATTCACAGAATTCGTCTGAGGACAATAGATTCCGATCTGTGAAGACGATGGCCACGTCATAAGTTCATCAGAAACGGAATATACCTGACATTGCAATGCAATGCCGCAATCGCCCGGCGTGTTCCAGTCCTGAAGTCCGTATTCTGACTTGCAGGAAACAAGGACAGCTGCTGCGCAGACAATTGCCATAAGACTGATTCGTTTCATATATAAGAATATTAAGTTACTGATCGACCGGTTAGAATCTGTTGCACCTTTCAAAGAAGCCGATAGCTTCCAGTTCGGCCTTCATGGCCGCCTCTTCCTCGTCAGTCATGTTTCGAAAAGGAACTCTATTAGGGCCCAAATCAAGACCTATGAGCTTCATTATCCTTTTTCCACCTACAATGTTTCCACGATAATTGCAGATCACATTAATGACAGCCTGAGAAAAGTTCTGCTTTTCGCGCGCTGTCTCAAGATCGCCTTTCTCCCAGGCTTCAATGATTCCGACAAGTTCACGTCCGTTATAATTCGTCGTTCCTCCGATTCCTCCTTGAGCTCCACCCTGGGCAAGAGACGGAAGTATGGTCTCATCCTGACCATGAAGCATATCAAACTTGCCATCCTTATAAAGCCGGCACTGATTATATTCATACAGACTTTCGTAGGTGTACTTGATCCCGGCAAAATTCGGAATCCTTCCATCCACCGCCTTCAGGAACTCAACCATAGAAAGATAGGCTCCGTTGAAAGCCGGAATGTGATAGTAATAGAAAGGCAGTTCCGGAGCTGCAGAAGCAATAGCCTCACAGTATTTCACAAGTTCCTCCACACGGCCGATCTTAGGGAAAGGAGGTGCCATTGCACCTATGCCCCATGCACCTGCCTTCTGGGCATGTGCAGCCAGCTTTGCACTTTCTCTAAGGCAGCAGCTGCCGACATGCACGATAACCTTGAATCCCTCAGGAACAGATTCGATCCATCTTTCTGCAAGCATCATTCTTTCTTCCGTTGTAAGCATATAACCTTCTCCGGAAGAGCCATTAATGAATACACCCTTCAATCCGTTTGCTGCAAGCATCTGGGCATAGGCAGGGATTGGGGTCGGATTAACATTGCCTTCAGCATCGAAAGGAGTGAAAGGCGCATCAATAAGTCCTTTAATCTTTTCCATAGTATTTGATTTCTACAATTTATGACCTAGTCTCTAACAAATTTAAATATTTAAGATATAGAATAATACCCCAAAACAAAGTAATTCAATTAAATAAGTAAATTAATTATATGGATTCAGAGACCTATCCCCCCCCCACAAATTTATAACAGTGATAATCAACGCATTAGACACAACAGACAATATATATCGAAGATATTCCATTTAAAAAACATATCCGCATAGAATCACGGCTCTAGACAGCGATTTAATCAATTTCTTGAGAAAATAAATAGAATTAAATTTATATATATTATATTTGTAAAGATTAAGACACAGTGATATGAGTAACGAAAACATGGTATCGGCACTGATACGCAAAAGCATCATGCTTCACATAATGCGTAACGGCTCGTTCATGACGGCGGAGATTTCCGAGGACACAGGCTACAGCACCACTACTGTAGCCAAATACATCGCTCAATTTATCGGCGAAGGCATCTTGTCAGAAATCGACAAGGTAAACATGCACACCAAAGGAAGAAAGACCGTAAGATACGGCATCGGCAGTGAGGACAGATACTTCATCGGAGTGGACATAAGCGCATTCGAGATGAAAATTGGCCTCATGGATATTTCAGGAAGGATGATAAAGGTGGAAAGAGATACCGGATTCCGTCAGAACAACACCCACGACAATCTCGAAGAGATCTGTGAAGGTGTAAAAAGATTGATTGAGAGTACTGAGGGGCTTGAAACTTCGATGGTTCTGGGCATTAACATAAACCTTCCCGGACGTGTCAATAGCAGCAAGGGGACAAGTGCTACCGTCTATGCGCTTGAAGACACCACCAATACGCCGCTGGTCGAGATATTGTCGGACAAAATTGGAATTCCCGTATATATAGAGAATGACACCAAGGCCATGACTTATGGCGAATACATGTCTGGGCACAGCAGATCATACAGCAACATGTGCTATATAAACATTGGCTGGGGACTTGGTCTGGGTCTGATCCTGAACGGAAAGCTATATTATGGAAAAGACGGTTATTCCGGAGAGTTCGGCCATGTGCATCTCTACGATAACAACATCCTGTGCCATTGCGGTAAAAAAGGATGTCTCGAGACCGAAGTGTCAGGCAGGGCAATCGCAAGAAAACTGACAGAAAGGATACAGGCAGGAGAGACCTCCGTTCTTTCAGGCAAGGTACGTTCAGGAGCGACTATAACCACCTCCGACATAATCAAGGCAGTCGAAAACGAGGACGCATTATGCATAGAGCTTCTAAGCGCCGCAGGGACAGAACTGGGGCATCAGCTGGCAGGACTGTTAAACATTCTGAATCCGGACATAATAGTAATTGGAGGAAGTCTCTCAAAGATAGAGTCCTACTACTTCCTCCAATATGCGAGACTGGCAATACGCCAATACTCTCTTAAACTTATGAATCAGGATGTACCTGTGGTTTCTTCCGAACTTGGTGATGACGCTGCCGTAATCGGAGCCTGCCTCATTGCCCGAAGCAAGACCCTTCTTGGCGAGCTCCTCTGACCTTGGCTGTCCCTACTTCCTGCGCTCAGGCATTGTGTAGAGGTCAGCAAGAGGGATCAGGAGCATCATGTCTATGAAGGCTATCATCATCACTGCACCCAGAGCTCCTATTGTCAGGGCCATGGAAAGAGCATACAGGAACGAGAATGCATGCAGGAGGATGAGCACTATTGCTGCAAGCAGCCACACTCTGACAGGAACGATGCGATAGAGAATCATAGCTACAGTTCCGCACAGTAGAGGAATGAAGAACATGAGATTCTCACCTATCGCAAGCAGAAGCACCAAACTGAGCAGGAACATCAGAGCAAGGGCACCATACAGTGAATTGCTGGCATAATGTCTGGCCGCATTCAGAGCCGCACTTGCCCTCATGGAGCCGGACACTGTTCGTACAGCCTTATTTCTCAACGAAATATAGACAGCCAAAGACACAAGCGCCATAATCACAACCGACACAATCATTGCGGCATTGTCATATGGTATGCCCGGAATGATGCCGAAAGGCTTGAAGACAGCGCCTGATATGAGTGAGCATATGTAAGCAATGAGTTCTCCCGCAGCCAGAACCGCGACCGAAGAAATGAATATTACACAAGACTGTCTGAATACCTTGGAAGCCTTGAGCCTTCCTCTTACTCCCTCGACTGCAAATCCGAGGAGGAATATGACAAACACGGCCACATTGAATATAAGATAGCCGGTCTTGGTAAAATTGAAGAAGCCCAGAGCAGGAACAGTGAAGTTGGTAGAATCCTCCTCAGCCTTGAGACTGTCAGGATCCGAATATTCTTCTGACGTGACATATGCAAGGGCGACAGGAAGGATCTGTTCTCCATAATGCTGGATGGAATCCGGGCTGATGTTGCTGAAATTGTCAAGATCCGTGTGATAATGGTTTATATCGGCAATGGTCGAAAAGTTCAGGCCGGGAATCTCATCCTTTACGATCGTAAAGTCGGTGAAATTCGGCATGAACGTGTACACCACGGTAGTAAGGGAGTATGTATAATGGTAGCGAGCCGCCTCAGCATACAGGTCAATCACTTTCTCATTTCCAGGGCAGGCCTCGAAAAGAAGTGCCGGGCCCCAAGGACCACGAGCCTCGACATTGATCATAAGTCCCACATTGTCAAACACTTCGCGATCATTCTCCCAGATAGCCTTCATACCCATCATGCCTACTTCCTCCGCATCTGTAAAGAGTACCTTGACACCCTGTTTCCATTCATCACGCTGTTTCAGAAGCTGAGAGACCGTTTCAAGGATGACACCGACACCATAGCCGTCGTCAGCTGCGCCATAAGACCAGACGGTATCCCTGGGCATCGGCTGAGAATACCTTGAGTCATAATGCGCCACCATCATAAGATATGCAGCATCTTCAGCATTCCCTACCGGAGGGAACTCCGCGAGCACATCATATGCATCAAAGGTATACACGACATGTTTATTCTGAGGACCGGTAAGAGAGTCGTAACGGAAGACCCGGACAGAATCCGCTCCCAGCTGCTGGAGACGCCGTACAAGATAATCACGCACCTGCGCCCTTTCCTCAGGATGAGCGACAGAATGATGGTCACGGGAAATCACTTCTATATCCTTCACCACCCTCTCTGCAGAGAAGCCGTCATGACCGGCAGGCTTTGCATTCGGAAGGGTCCATAAACCATAAGACACGAAAGCAGTCAGCACAACTGCTGCAACAAGGATAAACGGTCTGAATCTATTCATCTCGATCAGGTTTTAGTACGAAACAAAAGCGGTGGAGCATAAACTCCACCGCAAATATAGTCATTTCTTAAAGAAATCACTTAACAATCTCGACCTTTAGAGGGTTTGCCTGAGCATAGGCAAAGTCCCTTACGAGCCTGTTCCAAGACTCAGGAGACTCGACGCCGCCCTGACTCCAGCCTGAAGCTGTCCAGATGGCAATCGGCTTGCCTGCAGCTTCCTTTGTCACGATTGCAGCATGACCGGCCACGTCACCGATGGCCTTTATCGGATTGTCTGCAAGTTCTGCGGCATCATAGACGAGGGCCACGGATATATTGCCGTCAATCTCCGGCTGCTTGGTGTCTGATGCAACCTCAGTGAAGGCAATCCAGTTCTCACCGTTCTCACGATTAAGGACCTGATGCTGGATGGCTCCGAGAACGAGGTCAAGAGAATCAGCCTCATGTCCAACAGGATGGAAGGCAGTCACCGACTTGACGAAGCGGGAATTGGCGTCAAGCTCAAGCTCACGGGATGCAGAGTACTTCACACCGTCCACATCGAAGGCATTATATGTAAATACTGCCTTCGTACGTACGGGACCGTCGCAAAGATGCTGGAAAGATGCCCAGTTATCACCTATGACGAAATCCTTTCCTTCAGCATATGGGACGAGAGCACCGCCACCAAGGGTTCCTCCCACCTTGTAGCAGTCCATTCCTTCTCCATAGTTGTGATGATAGTCCATCTTCTTGAACCAGTCATCGATTACGAGGCGCTCTGTACACTTGAGCCAGATGTCAGAACCGAAAGTCCTCGGGAACTCCAGTGCAGGACCATAGATACGTCCGGCAACCACATTGTTCTCATATGCGTAGTCATCCATACGCTCAGGCACGTGGCGGCTGTAAGCCTTTACAGGGTAATCCTCACGCTCTCCGGCCTTCACCACATACTCAGCCTTTGAACCGGCAGGTACAGAAGCCTGGAACAGGAGTCTGGTCCTTCCGTCAGCCTCTGAGTAGACCTGAGAAGGAACCTGAGCACCTGACTTGTCAAGGACCACGACATTTTCTGCTGTCAGGTCGGCATCAGCTTCCTGGAGGGCCTTGAAGCACAGTTCGACGGTCTCATTGGCACGTGCCATGTCAGTATCATTGGTCACTACGACCTTATGGCCGCCTGCTGAGCAGGAAGCCAAAATGGCAGCAGCCGAAGCCGCTGCCATAATGTTGAATATTCTTCTATTCATAGTACCGATATTCATAAATATTGGAAAATCCTGCAGTTCCAAGGTGCGCGAAGATGCGCAAAACTGAGTTTGCTGTTGCAAATGAGTATTTGCGAATCGAGCTGCAACGCCGGAAATGCAGATTTAACAATGATTATTGTGGCTGTTTTCCGATATATGCAAGGATACCTCCGTCTACATAGAGAACATGACCGTTCACGAAGTCAGATGCCTCAGATGCGAGGAACACTGCTGGTCCCATCAGATCCTCTGGAGTACCCCAACGCTCTGCAGGAGTCTTTGCCACAATGAAAGAATCGAACGGATGACGACTGCCGTCTGCCTGACGCTCACGAAGAGGAGCTGTCTGAGGAGTAGCGATGTAACCTGGGCCGATACCATTGCACTGGATGTTGTATTTACCGTACTCTGAAGCGATGTTGCGGGTAAGCATCTTAAGACCACCCTTTGCAGCTGCGTATGCAGAAACTGTCTCGCGACCGAGCTCTGACATCATAGAGCAGATATTGATGATCTTACCTGCACCCATCTCCATCATTGAAGGGAGAACAGCCTTTGAAACGATGAAAGGACCGTTGAGGTCGATGTCGATCACCTGACGGAACTCAGCAGCAGTCATCTCATGCATAGGGATACGCTTGATGATACCTGCATTGTTCACGAGGATATTGATCTTACCGACTTCTTTCTCGATCTGAGCAACCATTGCGTTTACCTGTTCCTCGTTTGTAACGTCGCATACATAACCGCGAGCGTCAATACCCTTCTCCTTATATGCAGCCAGACCTCTGTCTACGAAGTCCTGGTTGATATCATTGAACACAATCTTTGCACCTGCCTCTGCGAAAGCTGAAGCGAGAGCGAAACCGATACCATAAGATGCTCCTGTTACAAGGGCAATCTTACCTTCGAGTGAAAAATTTACCATTTCTATCTTATTTAATTGTTAATTGCTTCATTATTTGAGGTTCACTGTAGCACAGCCGTCCATGTCATTGTAGTCAAGGTTTTCTCCGCACATAGCCCAGATGAACGTATAGTTCTTGGTAGCGCATGCAGAGTGGATACTCCATTCAGGGGAGATCACAGCCTGCTCATTGTGCATCCAGATATGGCGGCTCTCCTGAGGCTGCCCCATGAAGTGGCATACTGCCTGGTCTTCAGGAAGCTCGAAGTAGAAATACACCTCCATACGACGCTCGTGTGTATGAGCCGGCATTGTGTTCCATGTGCTGCCCGGCTGAAGTTCAGTCATACCCATCTGAAGCTGGCATGTAGGAACGACTTCCTTCACGAGCATCCTGTTGATGATACGATGATTGCTTTCCTCAAGGGTTCCAAGCTCCATCTTGACTGCCTCTTCACGAGTCGTGAGGTGGTCAGGACAAGTAGCATGAGCTGGCGAAGAGCAGAAATAGAACTTTGCTGGATTTGCAGGATCAACGCTCTCGAAAGTAACCTTTCTGTCACCGCGACCAAGATAGAGAGCCTCCTTGTATTCCATAGGATATTCCTTGTCATCAGCCTTAACGACGCCCTTTCCACCTACGTTGAAGATACCGATTTCCCTTCTGCCGAGGAAGTAGTCGTTACGGAGGATGTCGATAGGCTTAAGCTCCACGACTTCGTTTACCGGCATTGCACCACCTGCAATCATTCTGTCATGCATAGTGTACACCATGTTGATCTCGTCAGCTGAGAATACTGTCTCCATCAGATAGTTCTGCCTGAGCTGAGCTGTGTCATAATGTTTCGCATCATTCGGATGGGATGCATACCTAACTTCGCTGTTTACTTTCATAGTCCTAAAATCTATCTTGTTAATAATCAATTTTATACAAAATTTGGGGCGGAATTACAAAAATTCCAACCCCAAATTTAATGATTATTTCCATATTCGCAAAAATTTCCGTGCACGTTCACGGAAATTTTATATTACAGCGTCACTCCTGACTTGAAGATGGCGATTTCACTATAGCCGGACTTCTCGTTATTGGTATGTTCACCGGAAGCGATTCCCAGCACGAAATCCACAAAAGCATTATCAACTTCCTCCACAGGTGTGCCATCCACGATTGCACCTGCATTGAAGTCTATCCAGAGAGGCTTATTGGCCGCAAGAGTGCTGTTTGTGGAAATCTTCGCAGTAGGAACGAATGTTCCGAACGGAGTTCCTCGGCCCGTGGTGAAGAGCACTATCTGACATCCGGCAGCTGCCAGCGCTGTCGAAGCCACGAGGTCATTGCCGGGAGCACTGAGAAGATTCAGCCCCTTCGTCTTGAGCCTGTCCCCGTAAAGAAGCACATCGCGGACGATGGAGTTGCCTGACTTCTGGGTACATCCAAGAGACTTCTCTTCAAGAGTGGAGATTCCACCGGCCTTGTTGCCCGGAGACGGATTCTCATACACAGGCTGGTCGTTCTTCATGAAATATGCCTTGAAGTCATTGATCAGATGCACTGTCTTGTCGAAAGTCATTTCATCCTGACAGCGGGACATGAGTATGGTCTCCGCACCGAACATCTCAGGCACTTCAGTCAGCACAGTCGTGCCTCCTTGAGCAACAATCCAGTCAGAGAAACGCCCCAGAAGCGGATTGGCTGTAATGCCGGAGAAGCCGTCTGACCCTCCGCATTTAAGCCCTACCTTAAGCTCGCTCACAGGGATATCTTCCCTATGATCGTCTGCCGCAGCCTGGGCAATTTCACGTATCAGGTTCAGGCCATATTCAACCTCGTCGCCGTGTATCTTCTGTGATTCCATAAACTTGACACGCGTCTCATCCACCTCGCCTACGAGTTCACGAAATGCTGAAAGCTGGTTGTTTTCACATCCGAGGGCTACGACAAGCACGCCGGCAGCATTAGGATGATGGACCATATCCGCAAGAATCCTGCGGGTGTTCTCATGGTCACCTCCAAGCTGGGAACAGCCATAGTTATGAGGGAAGGCAATGACTTTCTCCACTCCCGGATACTGCTGGAGTTCCTTTTCAAACTGCCTCTGGATGCTCTGGGCCACACCGTTCACACAACCTACAGTGGGAATGATCCAAAGTTCGTTACGGATGCCGGCACGTCCGTCTGCACGACGGTATCCCTTGAAGAACGCCTTGTCAGATGCAGGAACGATCTCAGTAAGGTCAGGCTGATACGAGTACTCAAGAAGGCCTTCGAGATTGGTCTTGAGATTGGTGTGGTCAATGAGTCCTCCCTGAGGGACAGCCTGAAGGAGATGTCCTATAGGAAAACCGTACTTAATGACATCCTCTCCCTCCGCCATATCCTTCAGGGCCACCTTATGGCCTGCTGGAATCCTGGCAAGAGTCGTAAGGGATGTACCATCGATGTCGAAGCTGCCCCCAGCTTCGACATCATGAACCGCCACCGCCACATTGTCGGCGACGTTGATCTTTATGAATTCTGCCATAGCATTGTCATTTCGAGCTTGTCGAGAAATCTAGCCGATCACTGTGCGTACAGCCGCACGCATTCCTTCATTCTGTACAAGTTCAAGATACTCTGACACGAGATCAGTGAGCCCTGGGATCTGATTGAGGTCCTCACCCCAGATGAACTCAGCGGCAAGAACGCCTTCGGCCACCTTGCGAACATCACCTGTAGCCCAGAGGTTCTTGAGAAGCTCAATGATAGCCGCATCGTCGTTAGGAACGATCTCGACATCTCCCCTCTTGCCGCCCTTATAATATGTAATGATGGCTGCAAGACCGAGAACGAGGCCCTTTGGAAGTTCGCCCTTGCGCTCGAGGTAGGTCTTCAGACCTGGAAGGTCACGTGTCTTATATTTAGGGAATGAGTTCAGCATGATGCTGGTCACGAAATGCTTTACATAAGGGTTCACGAAGCGCTCCACGACAGAATCAGCGAATGCTTCAAGCTCAGGTTTAGGAAGGTTGAGAGTCTCAAGAAGTTCACCATACATGACTTTCTTCACGAACTGTCCTACTTCCGGATCCTCTACGCATTCCTTCACTGTATCGAGACCTGAGAGGTATCCTACAGGAGAAAGCACTGTGTGAGGGCCATTGAGGAGAGTTACCTTTCTTTCATGGTAAGGAGCCTCGCTTGGAACAAAGAGGACATTCAGACCAGCCTTGTCTGCAGGGAACTCGGCAGCTACAGTCTCAGGAGCCTCGATTACCCAGAGGTGGAAGATCTCGCCTTTCACCACAAGATTGTCGCTGTAACCGATGCGCTCATGAATCTGAGCGATGGTATCCTTCGGATAGCCCGGTACAATACGGTCCACGAGGGTGCAGTAAACACCGCAAGCCTGCTCGAACCAAGCCTTGAATTCCTCACCAAGCTGCCAAAGCTCTATATACTGATAGATGCACTTCTTGAGCTCCTTTCCGTTAAGGAAGATAAGCTCGCATGGAAGGATTATGAAGCCCTTTGACATGTCACCCTTGAAATGCTCGAATCTGTGGTAGAGAAGCTGAGTGAGCTTGCCTGGATATGAAGATGCAGGCTTGTCTTCAAGCTTGCATGAAGGGTCGAATGCAATACCGGCCTCAGTAGTGTTGGAGATCACAAAACGGATATCCGGATTTTCTGCCAGGGCGATATACTCATCGAACTGAGTGTACGGGTTGAGACCGCCGTTGATCACATCGATCATCTGTATCGAGTCCACAGCCTGTCCCTTGTCGATTCCCTGAAGGTTTACATGGTAAAGTCCGTCCTGGGAGTTAAGCATATCCACCATTCCCCTGTCGATTGGCTGCACTACAACTACACCTGCGTTGAAATCTGTCTTCTGGTTGGTGTTCCATACGATCCAATCTACGAATGCTCTGAGGAAGTTTCCTTCTCCAAACTGAATGATCTTGGTAGGATACTGATTGGCCTTGGCCGTCTGTCTGTTTAATGGTTGCATAGCTTATTGTTTTAGTATTGATTATCATTCGATCTGTCCTTCCGTACTACGGAAAGGCGACATGATACAAATATATGTAAAATAGTGTGCACGTTCACGGAATTTTCTGTAATTTTACGAGGATTGACGATTATTCATATTTTTTTGGATAATTCTACATCAGTATAAACCCCAGATAGACGATATTTGTAAAAGACAAACCACAAAACCACATATTATGGACTTTTTATCAAAAGTAAAGGAAAACATTGACGGGCTGACAGGCGCAAAGCCTTTCATCCATGACGATTTCATGCTCACCAACGATTATGCACGTGAGCTATACCACGAGAGTGCCAAGGATATGCCTATCATAGATTATCACTGCCACCTCGTACCTAAGATGATTGCAGACAACTACCAGTTCAAGGACCTCACAGAGGTCTGGCTTGGAGGCGACCACTACAAGTGGAGGGCTATGAGAGGAAACGGAGTTCCGGAAGAATTCATCACGGGAGGACGTGGAAGCTATGAGAAATTCGAGAAATGGGCGGAGACTGTCCCATACACAATGAGAAACCCTCTTTACCACTGGACTCATCTCGAGCTAGCAAGAATCTTCGGAGTGAACGAGCTGCTGAGTCCGAAGACTGCACGCGCCATCTATGACGAGTGTACGGCAAAGCTTCAGACAGAGGAGTTCAGGGGTCAGGAACTGATGAAGAGGTTCAATGTAAAGGTAGTCTGCACCACTGACGACCCTGCAGACACTCTCGAATACCATCAGCAGATCAAGAACAATCCTTTCGGCGTGAAGGTGCTCCCTACATGGCGTCCGGACAAGGCGATGGTGGTGGAGAAACCGGGGCAGTACAAGGAATATATCCAGAAGTTGAGCGCGATCTCGGGAGTGGAGATCAATAACTACCAGGACCTCCTCGATGCCCTGCGCAAGCGTCAGGACTTCTTCCATGAAATGGGATGCCGCATTTCAGACCATGGTCTCGAGAACTTCTATGCAGAAGACTTCGAGATGGATGAAATCGACAAGATTTTCAGGAATACCCTCAAGGGCAAGCAGCCGACCCAGCAGGAAGTCCTCAAGTTCAAGAGCGCAATCCTCCTCGACTTCGCACGCATGGACCACGAGAAAGGTTGGGCCCAGCAGTTCCATATCGGAGCCATCCGCGACAACAACACCCGCATGTTCAACATCCTCGGTCCTGACACCGGATACGACGCCATACATGACGTTGCATGTGCAGCTGCCGGACACAAGTTCCTCAACACACTTGCAATGGAGGACAAGCTCACCAAGACAATCCTCTACAACCTCAACCCGAAGGACAACGAGGTGCTTGCCACTATGGCCTACACATTCAACGACGGCACATGCCCCGGCAAGATCCAGCTCGGCTCGGGATGGTGGTTCCTGGATCAGGAAGACGGCATGAAGAAACAGATGAACGCGCTTTCCGCACTCGGACTTCTCAGCCGCTTCGTAGGAATGCTCACGGACTCACGCAGCTTCCTGTCATATCCTCGTCACGAGTACTTCCGCAGAATCCTCTGCAACATCCTCGGAGAGGACATCCAGAACGGAAAGCTGCCTAAGAGCGAGATGGACTTCATCCACCAGATGGTCAAGGACATCTCCTACAACAACGCCGACAGATACTTCAACTTCTAAAAAGTAAAGACCGAATAAAATATGGGGCCGACTAATCATAGTCGAGCCCCTTTTTTATGTCAGTAACATACAAGCCGGGTAAAGAAAATGGAACACATACTTTTGCAGGTGACCCCTAAAGATGCTTCACTTCGTTCAGCATGACAGGTCACACTCTGTTCAGGATGACAGGCTACACTCAATTCCGCATGACAGGTCACACTCTGTTCTGCATGAGCCTTCCTCATTGGTGTTATTCTGAGCCTTCCCCCCCCTGTCATCCTGAGCAACGCGAAGGATCTTTATGACCGGGGATGACGGAGAAGGCAATCAGGGCAGAGAGATCCCCGGTCAAGCCGGGGATGACGCAACAGAAAACCGGGAAGGGCGAAGGGGTACTTTCGACGTCATGGCCGACCTGATCGGCCATCTTTAGGCAGGGAGATCTGGCCAAGGATGACGAGAAGGCAATCAGGGCAGAGAGATCCCCGGTCAAGCCGGGGATGACGGTGGGAGGCAAGACGGGAAGGACGAAGGGCCACCTTCAACGTCATGGCCGACCTGATCGGCCATCTCCATGTGCCACACCTTAAGCGACTTTCGCATCAAACTAGCACAAGGTGTAGCGATTTTCCATCAAGGCTCCGCCATAGTTCCGTCTCGATCAAAAACAAACCTCTTTTTAAATCGTCCCCAAAGATGTTTGCGTAGAGCAGGGACCGGAGCTGGCAAATACGCCCGCCAACTCCTCAAAGCATGCTGCGCAAGCTACGCCAAAGGGCTTGCTCCGCATGCTTTGTGCCTCTTACGGCCAGGAATGAAGCCATTTTTTGACAACGAACTTCAAAATTTATTCATCTCCACCTGCTTTGTGACAGCACGGCCAGAAAAAGAGCTTCTTTTTTGGCCAGCGGGGACAGATTGACACTATCGGCCAGGAAAAGGGCCTTTTTTGTGGCCGGATGTAAATTAACCGATTTTGTGGTCACCTGGACATCTGGGGTGATAGATTTCTCTGAAAAAGTTCCAGGTGGACATTCCGGGTGATAACCGGGCAACAGTCAAGCGCTGCGGACGGCCCTTGGGCCGAGCCGTCCGCAGCGCTTTATCTGTAGTCGCCGGAGGTCGTATATTCCGGCGACGGTGACCGGCTTGGTAATGTGGACTCTTATAGTAAGTCGGTATCATCTATGGGTACACATACTTTTGCAGGTGACCCCTAAAGATGCTTCACTTCGTTCAGCATGACAGGTCACACTCAAAGAGGGGCCCGACGGAGACAAGTGGTCGAAGACCACGCAGGAAACGTTGGGAGGGTCCGGAGTGAGCGTAGCGAACGGAGTCCTCCTCAATCCCTACCATCAGCCTGGTGCAATCCTTATAAACACAAAAGAAGCTCTATTCATAGCGTCAGTCAGGTTTCAGGACGATTTTGTGACTGACGGTCCCTAAAATGTATATAAATCGATGGTTTTAGCCAGCGTCAGTCACTAAAACAGGCAAAAACCTGACTGACGGTATCGAAGGTGAAAAGAAGATGGTTACCCAAAAGTCTTATTAACTGATCAGTCACTCTATTTTCATTTATATAGGTCCTTTCTTAGGTGACGCGACGCAGGGGAATCAGCCGAAAGCCTTGCGTCGCGGTGTTCAATGGATTTATTTCAGATATTCGCCAAAGAAGCTGAAGATGGTGGTCTGTTCGCGTGTTCCGCAGTGATGACCTCCTGGGAAGAACTCGGTCCGGAGCTGAGCCGAACAATCCTGTCCGGCAGTCTTGCCATAAGACGCATAATGTCCCCGCAGCTTTTCAAAGGCCACTTCCACCTTGTCACGAGGGAAAAGATGGTCAGTCTCTCCGCTGAGGAAAAGCATCGGCTTGGGAGCCAGGAACTTTCCTATGTCACCGAAGTCCATGCAGTCGCGCATAGGCTGGATCCTCATGGACAGGTCGGAAGCGTTATTGCCTTCATAGCCTTCAAGAGTGGTCATCCACGAAAGGGCGACTCCGCACTTTACCTCCTTGCAGAAAGCAGAAAGAAGCCAGCAGCGATGCGCTCCCATGGAGAAGCCGAAAGCTCCTATGCGTTCTTCATCAACATAAGGAAGTCCTGCAAGAAGATTCACACATGCAGCATCATCACGTAACATTTTTTCCGCCCATATGACGCCTTTGGCTTCAAGGTCGGCATACACCTCTCTCTGCCCCTCATAAACGATACCCTTCTGACGTTTGATGACGGCCTTCCTGATCTTCCTTTCATCTGTCTCAACATTCATGACTCCTTCCTTGACGATAGTATCCCTATCAGGGAAGAGATACGTATCATCAAAATTCATTCTCGACCACAGTTGAGCATTATCTGTGGATCTGCTGCCCCAGTACAGAGCATCTGCAACAAGTACCACATACCCCATGCGTGCAAGCGAATCAGCCACATAGACACCGTCAAAATTGACATCAACCCACTGACGCGAAGACTTCATGACGTAGCCACCGGCACCTCCGGGAGTAACAGAGGCTATAGGCCTTACAAGTTTCTCCTTGCCGATATCGAAACGTGCGCCATGATCATGCAGCATGAGTACAGCCGGGTACACATTACCTTCAGAAGCTCCATCAGGAACAAGCATGTAGGCCTTGATCCTCTCCGATGGTTCCACATAGAATTCCACCAGACGACACTCGTACCCGTCTCTCTGCTCCGTCACAAGCGTCTCCATTGCCGGCTCTACAGACGGCCCTACTTCAGGAACATAATGCCCGCAGGCACTCATAAGAGCACAAGCGAGCATCATCATGATATATAACATATGTCTCATCGGATCATTCTGCCATCAGTTTCTTGTACTTGAACCTCTTCGGCTCCTCGTTTCCAAGACGGCGCTTCTTGTTCTCCTCATACTCCGAATATGTACCCTCAAAGAAATACACCTGAGAGTCTCCTTCAAATGCGAGGATATGGGTTGCTATACGGTCAAGGAACCAACGGTCGTGCGAGATCACGACTGCACATCCGGCAAAATTCTCCAGACCTTCCTCAAGAGCTCGGATGGTATTTACATCCACGTCGTTGGTAGGCTCGTCGAGCAGAAGCACATTTCCCTCATCCTTCAATGTCAGGGCAAGGTGGAGACGGTTTCTCTCACCGCCGGAAAGTATTCCGCAAAGCTTTTCCTGATCCGCTCCAGAGAAATTGAAGCGTGATACATAAGCGCGGGCGTTCACTTCCCTCTTGCCGAGCTTCACGAACTCGGAATTTTCCGCGATTGTCTCATAAACGGTCTTGTCAGGATCGATGCTCCGGTGCTGCTGGTCCACATAAGCCAGCTTCACAGTTTCGCCCACTGTAATCTCACCTGTGTCAGGAGTATCAAGACCCATGATAAGGCGGAAGAGCGTGGTCTTACCGGCACCATTAGGGCCAATCACACCTACTATACCCGCAGGAGGAAGGACAAAGTTCAGATTCTCATACAGAAGTTTGTCCCCATATGCCTTAGATACATTCTTGAACTCGATGACCTTATTTCCGAGTCTCGGACCGTTCGGAATGAAGATTTCCAGAGCAGCCTCCTTCTCACGGCCGTCATCAGCAGCAAGCTTCTCATATGCACCCAGACGGGCCTTGGACTTGGCATGACGCGCCTTAGGAGCCATACGCACCCACTCCAACTCCCTTTCGAGAGCCTTGCGGCGCTTGCTTTCCTGCTTTTCCTCCTGTGCAAGTCGGGTGCTCTTCTGATCCAGCCATGAAGAATAGTTACCCTTCCAAGGAATACCCTCTCCACGGTCAAGCTCAAGGATCCATCCTGCCACATTATCAAGGAAATAACGGTCGTGGGTAACAGCTATGACTGTTCCCTTGTACTGCTGAAGATGAGCCTCGAGCCACTGGATACTCTCTGTATCAAGGTGGTTGGTCGGCTCGTCAAGAAGCAGGACATCCGGCTGACGCAGAAGCAGACGGCAAAGGGCGACACGACGGCGCTCTCCACCACTGAGTGTCGAAACCTTTGCATCAGAAGGTGGACACTGGAGTGCATCCATCGCCCTTTCAAGCTTGGAGTCGATTTCCCAGCCTCCGCAATTCTCTATCTTCTCGGTAAGTTCACCCTGGCGCTCGATAAGGGCAGCCATCTCGTCATCCGACATTGGTTCGCAGAACTTCATGTTCACCTCTTCATACTCCTTGAGGATATCCATCACCTCCTGCACACCTTCCTGAACCACTTCTATCACAGTCTTGTCCGGGTCCATCTGTGGCTCCTGCTCAAGATATCCCACAGAGTATCCCGGTGCCCACACGACTTCGCCCTGATATCCGGTCTCGATACCCGCGATAATCTTCATCAAGGTGGATTTACCGGATCCGTTAAGACCTACAATGCCGATTTTGGCACCATAAAAGAAGGACAGGTAGATATCCTTCAGTATCACTCTATTGTTGTGAGGGAGGATCTTACCAACCCCATTCATCGAAAAAATAATCTTCTCGTCTGCCATATATGTCAATTTTCCGCAAATATAATCTTAGCCAAGCGATTCCACAACTTATTTTCTTTGTTTGATGATCCTGTTCTTCTCCTTTTTGCACCATTCGCTTGGAGTCTCCCCCATGAACAGCCGGAATGCCATATTGTACGACACCATGGAATTGAAGCCGCACTGACCCGACAGTTCCAGAACCTTGAGTTCAGGATTCGCACGGAAGAGTTCCATCGAGTATATCACTCTGTAATAATTTACGAATTGACAGAAATTGCGCCCGGTAAAATGGCTTATCGCCTTTGAGATATATAACTTATTGGAATAGAGCACCTTCACAAGGTCATTGATCGTAAGGTCTCCATTCAGATAGGGCTTTTCACTTTCAAATAGCGCCACGATTCTGTCATATATGTCGCGGTAGAGATAATCATCCCTCCCGGAATCGCTTGAAACCTCTATCTGTGACACCTTAAGAGACTCCACTATCCTGCGCTCGTGCCTATGAAGCAGGACGAAAGCAGAATCGCTGATTATCCTGAAGGACATGGAGGCAATCGTCGCTGCATATAGAAAAGAGAGGACAAGCGCAGGAACAGCATCAAACCCGCCCAGACAGACATCGAATATAATATAAAGTACAGTCTCTACAACTACGGAAGCAAGATATATGACATCCACACACAGACACATGCCCACCCACACGGTACCCGACTTCATCACAGCACGCACTGTCCTGATCCTCAGCCATATGCCCGAGATCACAATCAGGCACATCACGATGGTAAGAACGGATACAAGTACAGGAACAGTCCTATGAGTCAGAAGTGCAGGCAGGCCGAGACTGTTCAGCACATAATATATAGCCAGGAGAGCCTGCACAGACATGACCGATACCATAATCACAAAGCCCCGGCCGAAAGTCCACAGTGATGAAGTCAGCACACTCAGCGAGACAATGCCCAATGACAGATCCAGAATCATCCGGCGTCCGATGTCTCCTCCATTGGACATATCGCACACAATAGTGAGCGCAACAGCGGCAAGAAGCCATGGCAGCAATCTCGTCCTCTCATCCGCCAGTTCCCTATATCTTATGTTGCGCACAATCTGACAGACAGCAGTGAAAACGATTCCAACAACGACAGTAACTGCCATCACCATCTCAATATTCTTCATATTCAAACAATTTTCATATCACACAAAAATATACAAAATGCCCCCTTCTGAGAACATCAGAAGAGGGCCCGACGCAAATGTTTTTCTTTTTTTTATAACTTTTTCTTTTTTTTATAATTCATTTCGCCACGCTTCAGGTATAACCGCTATTTTGATTTGATTTTAATGGTGTCGAATCCCTGTCCATAGACTCCCATCACTGAAGAAACAGAGAGGAAAGCGTCCGGATCGATCGTCTTGACATACCTCAAGAGAAGATTCAGGTCAGTTTTCCTGGTCACTACCATCAGCACATGCTTGTCCTCCTTGGAATACCAGCCCTTGGCAGGAAGCACTGTGACTCCCCTCTTCATGTCGAAAGCAATGGCATCCGCCATCTCCTGGACCTTCTTCGTGAAGATGAAGGCTTGCACGGATTGTTTCGAGCCGGACAGATAGAGGTCTATGGCATATCCGCTCACGGTCACCTGAATAAGACCATATACTACAACAGCAAGTTTCTCCGTCAGAGGCAGAAGTTCACCGGCTTCAGTATATGAAGGGAAAAGCAGAGATGAAATGATGATACCTACATCTATGATGAGGATGACCCTTCCGGGAGAGGCCGAATGGAACTTGCACCACAGAAGTGCTATAATGTCAGTTCCTCCTGTACTGCCACCCTGGGAAATAGACAGGCCGATACCGACTCCTGCAATGATTCCTCCCAGGAATGTACATATGAGCTTTCCGTTTGACAAGGCGAACTCATGGATAAAGTCAGCAGGAATTATCTTAGGCATCACGGCAAGCATGATCGATGTCATGAAGATTGCATATATGGTCTTTCCGCCGAAGCCCGTGCCCAATATCCTGGTACCTATCATCAGAAGGATTATATTGATTATGAAATAGGTAATGCCCATAGGAAGACCCGTGGCATAAAACAGGATAGAAGCGAATCCCGACACACCTCCACCGATGAGATTATTAGGCAGGAGGAATATTGTCCATCCCAATGCATATGAAACCACACCCAAGGTCACAAAAGCATATTCCTTGAACCAGGTGCGCCATGAAAACTGTAAAATCTTGTCACTCATTTATCTTTTCCTCCAACTTATTGTCTTTCCGTATCTTCAATCCGGTCTTGATCTCTTCAAATCCTTCTCCGTACACACTCATAGCCGTGGACACGGAGACAAACGCACGCTTATCTATCTTCTTGATTTCATTGACCACTTCGTTCATCTGGTACTTTCTGGATACTATCAGAAGTACCTTGCTTTCCTTTTGAGAATACCATCCGACAGACTGCAGAGCCGTAACGCCACGATTCACATTGTTGATTATGTGATTCGCTATTTCTTCATACTTGGAAGAAAACACAAGGATCTGGACAGATGACTTGTTTCCCAGCAGGACGAAATCCACGCCGAACGAGAATCCCAGCATCACGACATACGCATATATCATATCCACAAGTCCTTTGCCCGGGACGAACAGAAGGCTGGCTATGATGAATATGTCAGTGAAAAGATATACCCTGCCTGGAGAAACCGGCCAATACTTATTGATCATCATGGCGATGATATCCGTACCTCCGGAACTGCCTCCACGAAGAAGTACCAGGCCCAGGCCCACTGACTCAAGGGCGGCACCGACAAGAGCAACCAGGAACTTCTCCTCCATCAGGACTTCAAGCTGAGGGAAATCCGGAAGCACTTCAAAGAAAAGCGAAGTCAGAGCTATGACGAAGATGGTCTTGACGCCGAACGCCTTACCCAGGGTAAGAAATCCCAGTATAAGAAGGGCGACATTGATAATCGGATATGTCCAACCCACAGGTATGCCTGTGCCATACTGGATAATGGTACACAGACCGGTGAGTCCACCGCTGGCAAGCCCGTTCGGAATGAGGAACGACGTCCATGCCATGCAGAAGATAAGAGAGCCGACCGCCATCAGGAAATAATCCCAGACCGTTGCCAGTATCTTATTGAATCTCATAGATTTACTTTACCACGATGTTTACAATCTTTCCTGGCACTACAATCACTTTCACAATATTGCCCCCTGCAACATATCTGGCAGTGTTCTCAAGCCCACGCACATGGGCATCCACGTCCTCGCGGGACATGTCCACCGGCAGATCGACGGTAAAGCGCATCTTGCCGTTGAATGACACGGCATATGTGCATGTGTTCTCGACCGTATAAGCCTCTATGTACTCAGGGAAGGATGCATATGTGATGGTACTGTCATGCCCGAGTGCCTGCCAGAGTTCCTCTGCGATATGAGGAGCAAAAGGAGAAAGCAATATGACAAGAGGCTCGAGGATCTCACGTTTATTGCATTTAAGGTCATAAAGCTCGTTCACAGCAATCATGAATGCACTCACTGCCGTATTGAATGAGAAGGCCTCGATATCCGCACGTACCTTTCCTATCAGCTTATGAAGGGCCTTGAGCTCTTCCGGAGAGGCCTTTTCATCAGTAACGATGAATCCGTCACGGTCATAAAACATTCTCCATACCCTCTTCAGAAAACGGTTCACGCCGTCGATACCCTTCGTATCCCAAGGTTTCGACTGCTCGAGAGGTCCGAGGAACATTTCATAAAGTCTCAAGGTATCCGCTCCGTAGGTGTCGCATATCATGTCCGGATTCACCACATTGAACATCGATTTCGACATCTTCTCGATCGCCCATCCACAGATATATTCCCCATTCTCGAGAATGAATTCTGCATCTGCATAATCAGGCATCCAGTTGCGGAAAGCATCGATATCAAGACGGTCGTTGTATACGATATTCACATCCACATGAATCTCGGTCGTCTCATACTGATCCTTCAAGCCATAGGAGACGAAGGTGTTTGTATTGATGATTCTATATACGAAATTAGAACGGCCCTGGATCATGCCCTGGTTTATTAGTTTCCTGAAAGGTTCCTTCTCACAGACATAACCCAGGTCGAAGAGGAACTTGTTCCAGAAACGTGAATATATAAGATGGCCTGTAGCATGCTCGGTACCACCGATATACAGGTCTACATCCCTCCAGTATTCATCGGCCTCACGTCCGACCAGAGCTTCATCGTTATGAGGATCCATATAGCGGAGATAATAGGCGCTGCTGCCTGCAAATCCAGGCATTGTGCTGAGCTCGATAGGACAGCCATCATACGTCCAGTCCGCCGCACGTCCTAAAGGCGGCTCACCCGACTCCGTAGGAAGGAATTTATCCACTTCAGGAAGTTCGAGAGGCAGGTCCTTGAGGTCCATAGGAGTGGCGATTCCATCCTTGAAATACATAGGGAACGGCTCTCCCCAATATCTCTGACGCGAGAAGATGGCGTCACGCAGACGGTAATTGACCTTCCTTCGTCCTATTCCATGCCTTTCAACATATTCAATCGCAGCAGGTATGGCTTCCTTCACCGTCATTCCATTCAGGAAGCCCGAGTTGCACATGATGCCTTCCTTGGCATCAAAGCTGGACTCGCTGACGTCACAACCCTCGATGAGAGGTATTATCGGCAGGTTGAATGTCCTTGCGAATGCATAATCGCGGCTGTCATGGGCAGGCACAGCCATTATGGCTCCTGTTCCATAACCGGCAAGCACATATTCTGAGATCCACACAGGGACCTTGTCACCGGTAAGAGGATTCACGGCATACGAGCCCGAGAACACTCCGGTAACCTTCCTTGTCTCAGTCATCCTCTCACGCTCCGTCTTCTTCTTTGCCTGAAGGAGATACTCCTCCACAGCTTCCTTCTGCTGTGCAGTAGTGAGTTTCTCCACCCACTCGCTTTCAGGAGCAAGCACCATGAAAGTCACGCCGAATACAGTATCCGCACGTGTGGTGAAGATCGTCATGTCATACTCCCGGGAGCCGTCTGAAACCTTGAACACCATTTCCGCGCCCTGGCTCTTTCCGATCCAGTTGCGCTGCATATCCTTGAGAGAATCAGTCCAGTCCAGGTCCTCGAGATCTTCGAGAAGGCGTCCTGCATAAGCGGACACCCGAAGCTGCCACTGGGTCATCTTCTTCTGCTCCACAGGATGTCCTCCACGTACGGAATAACCTTCCTTCACCTCGTCATTTGCGAGGACAGTACCAAGGGCCGGACACCAGTTCACGGATGTTTCTCCCTGATATGCAATACGATACTGCATCAGTATATCTGACTTTTCCTTTGCAGAGAATCCAGCCCACTGCTCAGCTGTGAAAGGCTTGACATCACCGCAGGCCGCATCAACAGCAGCACTTCCTCCCTCGGCAAAGGCAGCCTCAAGTTCAGAAACCGGACGAGCCTTCTGCCTTACGTTGTCATACCAGCTTCCGAACATCTGAAGGAAAGCCCACTGGGTCCACTTGTAATAGTCAGGGTCGCATGTACGCACCTCACGAGACCAGTCATAGGAGAAACCTATCCTGTCCATCTGCTCGCGATAGCGTGCTATATTCTTTTCAGTAGTCACAGCAGGATGCTGACCGGTCTGGATCGCATACTGCTCTGCAGGAAGTCCGAATGCGTCATATCCCATCGGATGAAGCACATTGAATCCGCAAAGACGCTTGTATCTGCTATATATGTCACTCGCAATATATCCTAGAGGATGGCCGACATGAAGACCTGCACCGGATGGATAAGGGAACATGTCAAGCACATAGTACTTCGGCTTTGAACTGTCTGTTTCAGCCTTGAATGTCTGATTGGCAGCCCAGAAAGACTGCCACTTTCTTTCAATCTCCTTAAAATTGTAATCCATAGGTATATTATGTAAATTATTTCTTTCTCTCAAGACGGAACTCCACCGGTATGGTCAGAGACACCTTCACCTTTTTACCATCCACCATTCCAGGGGTCCATTTCGGAGAAGCCGCCACTACCTTTACGGCCTCTGCATCAAGTTCTTCTGAAACTCCCCTTATGACCTTCACATCGACAACCTTACCGTCTGCTCCTATAACCATCCCGACCTGCACGGTGCCCTGAATGCCCTCAGATACGGCAGCCTCAGGATACTTCAGATATCTGTAGACCCACTGCGAGATGAAGCTCTTCGGATCTGCGCTTCCGAAAAACATCGGACGGCGGTCACATTCATAGAAGGAAACGATATCTTCCGAGGATGATTCCTTCTCCACAGCCACGCCCGGCCTGAATGCCGGAGGATTCTGGATGTTGGCCAGTGCCTCCACACAATTGAATATATACTCGAGCTCCCGTTCCATTGTCTCATAGTCGATGATGGACTGTGTGTCCCGTTCCGTGTCATGTTCCGGATAACGGCCTGTGGTAAAGAACACGGAAGGAATCTCGGATGCATAGAAAGACCTGTGATCGGAAGGATATGGCTCGGCAGCCGTCACTTCAGGCAGTATCGGCTGAAGATTTCCGGTGAGCATACGCAGGACCGTATTCATGTCGGTATTTGAGGAGGTGTAGGCATAGAAGCCATTATAGCCCGTCCCGAGCATATCCAGATTTACCATGGCATCTATCTTGTCCGGAGCCGGAAAGGAACGGTTAAGGAAGTACCACGAACCTGCAAATGATTCACATGAAGAGCCGAAGGCGACAAAAATTACGGAACGGCGGAAAAGGATGGAATTTGTGCTTACCATCCTGGCAAGTTCGAGCAGCATGGACACTCCGGAAGCATTGCCATTGGCACCCGTGAAGATCCTCTCCACAGGACGGCCATCAACAGTCAGGGTCATGCTGCCGAGATTGTCCATCCTCGCTCCCACGACCACATAGCTTTCCTTAAGTTTCCTGTCATATCCGGAGACGAAACCCACGACATTCCGGGATGTCAGCGTGTCACCGTTTTCTGTCCTGATTCCGAACACATCTCCACCGGAAGGAGACAGCAGGTCCACACCATATTCCCTGAATACCGATTCGACATATGCGGCAGCGGCCTTCTCACCTTCACTTCCGGCCTTGCGGCCTTCCAGAGAAGCTGCGGACAGCTCAGTGACATGACCTCTCATTGCCGCTACTGTCTCACTGTCATAAAGAGACTCATATGCAGCACCGCCGTCACGATACTGGGAATACGAAGGAACCGCTGCAGAGATCAGCAGCAGAATGTATATCCACTTACCCTTCATCAGCTTATTCATTGAGCAGGATCCACACATCTGAAGGACAGAACGTCTCCTTCTTCACCTCCTTCAGGGCAGCCATCGCATCCTTAAGACAGTTTACAGGGCACAGCCCCACAGCCACCATACCATTACGGAAACTTATCAGGGCCGGTGCATAACCTCGGTCAGCGGCCTTGACAAGCAGCGCCTCGGCATTGGAACGGGATCTGAAAGACCCGACTATGATGTAGTAGCGTGCATCCAGCTTCGTGGCAAACAGGCCTCCCAGCTTTGCAGGATTAAGGATTGTACCTCCATACTGACGGATGGAATCCAGGGCTGCGAGAGAATCCCTCATGACCTGTTCAGCCACCTTCATGGAATCCAGTCTGGCCTGTATAGCAGCCTCTTCGGCACGCAATATTTCCAACCTTCGCGCTTCGATCTCGGCGCTTGTAGGGCGACCGGCCAAAGTCCTGAAGAAATCACATCCTGTAAATGTCAGCATTGATGCTGCCAGCAGCAGTATAATCGAGCGTTTCATGATCAGCTGTATTATTCGCATATTCCGCAAATTTAACGAATAAATGGTCCTTGACAAAAAATTCTTGATATATTTGTAACATTAAAAGGCAATAATCTTGAGTTCTGCAGGGAAAATCATATACATGACCGGTATTATGCTGCTTCTGGCTGTATCGACGGCAGGGAGGCATCCGGCACACGCCCAAGAAGACGTACCGCACCTGTTCCGTCCGGACACCCTGACAATCTGCGTATGCGGCGACATCATGATGCATACAGGACAGATCGAAAATGCGCGTATGAAGAACGGAGGATATGATTTTTCGGACTGCTTCAGACACATAAGGGAACTTGTCGGGAAAGCTGACATAAGCATAGCCAATATGGAGTTCCCGATAGCGGGAGAGCCCCATACCGGCTATCCGGAGTTTTCCGCGCCTGAGAGGATAGCCGAAGATGTGGCCGAAGCAGGGTTTGACGTACTGCTCACGGCCAACAACCATATCTTCGACAAGGGCAGCAAAGGAGCTGCCATGACTGCAGAAACATATGCAAGGCTGAAACGAAGCAGCGGTGTCCTGATGACAGGGCTCGCCGTAAGTCAGGAAGACCTGGAAAGGACAACCCCATTGAAGATAAGGATGAAGGGCTTTCAGATAGCGCTTATCAATATGACATATGGCACCAACCGGGGGGGCGACCTCCATTGGCCGAAGACAAACTATATAGGTCAGAGCCAAGCTGTTGAAACAGCACTCGGGAGAGCAGCCGGATCCGATTTCGTGCTTGCCCTGCCTCATTGGGGAACGGAATATGTACTGGAGCATTCCGAAAACCAGAAGACGACAGCACTCTGGCTTGCAGAAAAAGGAGCCGACATGATAATCGGGGCACATCCCCATGTAATTCAGGATACGGAGACACTGTCTCTCGAGGGAAAGGAAATCGAAGTCGTATATTCCCTGGGAAACACATTGTCCAACATGAGTGCGAAAAACACCCAGATGGGCCTTATGGCATGGATAAGGATTGTCCGTAACAAAATGGGAGACACGAAGATACTTCCCGTGGAATTCACTTATATATGGTGCTCCAGACCGAGAGGTTTCGATGACGGATACACAATCCTGCCAGTGGGGCGGTTCATAGGCAGGAAAGAGCTCTGGAAAGGCACATGGGACTATGACAAAATGATGGCAACCCTGGAACGTATCATGAATGCAACAGGCATAAAAGACAAGGACATTAAATTATAATGAGCAGAAATTCTATCAGACTTGAAGCAATCGATCCGATTGAAATTTACGGAGCGGCTAACAAAAATCTCGAAGCTCTATGCGGTTATTTTCCGGAGCTTAAGGTCGTGGCAAGAGGTAATGAGATCATTCTTGAAGGCAAGGACAATGATATCGAGGACTTTACAAGAAAGCTCCACATGCTTATAGAGCGCAGACAGCACAAGATGAACATAACCCCATACGACGTGGAGGACATTTTTGACGGGGAATGCACTCCGGACAGATTCAAGCTAAGCGGAGAGTCCGTCATAGTGCACGGTAATGACGGAAAGCCGATAAAGGCGAGGAACCTGACTCAGCAGGCGATGGTGAAGGCATATTTCGACAACGACCTCATCTTCGCTGTTGGCCCTGCCGGAACAGGAAAGACATACATCGCCATTGCACTGGCCGTAAGAGCTCTGAAGAACAGGGAAATAAAGCGGATCATACTTACCAGACCCGCAGTCGAGGCCGGTGAGCGTCTGGGATTCCTCCCCGGGGACCTCAAGGACAAGCTGGACCCATATCTCCAGCCACTGTACGACGCTCTTGGAGACATGATTCCAGCGAAGAGACTCCAGGAATTCATGGCGGAAGGCACCATCCAGATAGCTCCGCTGGCATATATGAGAGGCCGTACTCTGGACCGGGCATGTGTGATTCTTGACGAGGCACAGAACACTAATCTCGGCCAGCTCAAGATGTTCCTGACCCGTATGGGCTGCGACGCAAAATTCATAGTCACCGGAGACGCAAGCCAGATCGACCTTCCTAACAGAAAGGATTCAGGTCTGATGAAGGGCATCGAACTGACAGGAAACATAAAGGGTGTCAGCACCATCATCTTCAGAAACGAAGACATAGTGAGACACCCTCTCGTATCAAAGATAGTCAAGGCCTTCGAAAAGGCCGAAGGAAAGGAAGGCTAAAGAGCCTTTCCTTCCTTGACGATCGTATTGTACTTGTTATAACCCTGCTCGTACTCAGGACCCTTGGTGCTGAAACGGTAGTAGATATTCTTCAGATACTCTGCAATATTCACCTTGAGAGCATTGTCTGTCGATGCGGCATATGCCTTCTCAAACGGATCAAGAGCACTCATGAGGGCATTCTCGAACTGCTCGGTAAGAGCCATCCACTTCTTGTCATCAAGCTCGGCTGAAGCCTTCTCCTGAAGGTCGATAGCGATGTTGTAGTACATCACACCCTTGCCGATGTGTCCGAAAGCATACTTAGGATCGATACCTGCACACGCATCATATGCAGCAACCGCCTTGTTGAGAAGCTCCTCTGCTTTTGCAGGATCTGCCTCCTTGAGACGGAGCTCGTTGTAGATGTTACCCTCGACATAGTAGAGGGAAGCATTGTTAGGCTCGTTCTGCTTTGCCTCATTGATGAGTACGAAGAGACGGTCCGTATTGCTGCCGCTCTCGACATAGTAGTTGATAAGACCGATCAGGATGCTCTGGCTCTGAGGGAATTTCGCAAAACCTTCCTCAAGGACTCTCACTGAGCCTTCGTTGTCACCCAGATTCTTGTTCACGTCAGCAAGCTTTGCGAAAACTTCACCATCCTCATAGAAGTAGTTCACAGCGAGACACTTCTCGAAGAAAGTCTTGGCTCTTGGGTAATCCTTCACCATCCATGCCGTAAATCCGGCATTATAGAGGGCGGTGGTATCGACCTGTGAGAGCGGTGCAGCCGCAGAAGCCTCAGCTGCCTTCTCGAACTTCTGACTTGCTGCTGCATAGTCCTCGAACATATAGCAGTTCATACCCTCGTCAAGAAACTTCCTTGAGATGTTTGCAAGGCCTTCCTTGATCTCCTTAGCCTTTGACTGCTTTACATCAACTGCCCATGCCTTCTGATATGCGTCAAGGGCACCTTCAAGAGCATTCTCGACAACAGGTCTGGTAACGTTTATCAGTACAAGCTGTCCGCTCTGATTGAAATAGAACTCCTTGTCTGCATAGACATCCTTTGTACAAGGCTCTCCTCCGAGGACAACAGACTCAGTTGAAATCGGCTTCTCGCCACCCATGAGGAGCTGGAGTTCCTGCTTCTGTGCTCCGATCCATGCAGATCCTGACGGAGCATTATATGCATCTACGTACGCAGCTGCCAGCTTGAGCCATGTTGCAGGCTTGGCAGCCTTCTTCTCGTTCTGTGTGGCTTCCTGTGCCTTATTGACAGCCTTCAATGCAGCTCCGGCACCCTTTACCTGTGCATCAGCGGCCTGTACTGAAAGCAGCACTGCCAATGCGATAAGTATTCTCTTCATAATTTTTTTGGTATTAAGTTGTTATTCATTAATCTGTTCAACGTCAGCCGTTCCTTCAGCCTGCTGTTCAGGAGTTTCATCCTCAGTCTTGTTCACCGCTGAAACAGCAGCGATCGAGTCTCCGTCCTTGATATTGATCAGACGTACCCCCTGAGTAGCACGGCCTGCCACCTTGATGCCTGATACAGCCATGCGGATGGTCAGTCCCGAGCGGTTAATGATCATAAGGTCATTCTCATCCGTGACATTCTTGAGAGCCACAAGAGAGCCGGTCTTTTCAGTTATGTTGAGGGTCTTGACTCCCTTTCCTCCGCGGCTGGTCTTGCGATACTCATCAAAATCAGAGCGCTTTCCATATCCGTGTTCGCTGACTACCAGCACAGAGTGGTCCCCGGCATCTTCTGCCGAAGGATCATATACTATCATGCCCACAACCTCATCGTCATCATCAATATTGATGCCACGCACACCGGAAGCTGTCCTTCCAAGAGCTCTTGCGTCGGTTTCATCAAAGCGGCAGCAGCGGCCCTTGCGTCCGGCAATAAGTATCTCGCTGTTTCCATTGGTCATGACAGCCTCGAGAAGTTCATCTCCTTCACGCACAGTGATGGCGATGACACCGTTTGTACGAGGACGCGAATAGGCCTCAAGCGAAGTCTTCTTGATTATACCTCTCTTCGTACCGAGAACAATGAAGTTATTCTCTATATAATCCTGGTCCTTGAGGTTCTTCACATTGAGATATGCCTTGATCTTGTCATCCGGTTCAATGTTTATCACGTTCTGGATTGCACGGCCCTTTGAAGCACGCGACCCTTCAGGAATCTCATATACCTTGAGCCAGTAGCACTTTCCGTTCTGGGTGAACAGAAGCATGGTACTGTGCATGTTGGCCACATATATGTGCTCGATGAAATCTTCATCACGTGTCGCACTTCCCTTCATTCCCACACCGCCTCTGTTCTGGAGACGATACTCGGAGAGAGAAGTCCTCTTGATATATCCGAGGTGGGAGATAGTGATGACGACATCCTCATCGGCATAGAAATCCTCCGGATTGAACTCCTCGGCAGAAAGTGCTATTTCCGTCCTGCGGGCATCCCCATACTTCTCCTTCATCTCAAGGGTCTCATCCTTTATGATACCCAGCTGAAGACTCTCATTTGCAAGCACATCCTCGCAATAGCGGATAAACTTCATGAGCTCGTCGTACTCGTTCTGGAGCTTTTCCCTCTCGAGTCCCGTGAGCTGACGGAGCCTCATCTCCACGATTGCAGTAGCCTGAGCCTCAGAAAAATCAAATGCAGCAACAAGCTCGTTCTTCGCATCCTCGACACTCTTGGATGCACGGATGATCCTGATTATCTCATCAATCACATCAAGGGCCTTGAGCAGTCCCTCGAGGATATGAGCCCTCTTCTGCGCCTTGTCAAGGTCAAACTTCGTCCTGCGCACCACGACCTCGTGTCTGTGCTTCACGAAATACTTGATAAGATCCTTCAGGTTAAGCGTGCGCGGACGCCCGTTCACAAGAGCGACATTGTTCACCGAGAAGCTCGACTGAAGAGGAGTATACTTGAACAGGGTGTTGAGCACCACGTTCGAGTTCGCATCCTTCTTCAGACGTATTACGATACGCACTCCCTTCATTGTGGTCTCGTCGTTGATATAGGCTATGCCTTCTATCTTCTTGTTCTCCACAAGTTCCGCGATCTTCTCGATCATCTCGCGCTTGTTCACCATATACGGTATCTCGGTAACCACGATTGTCTCGCGGCCCGAATCACTCACCTCGATGTCTGTCTTGGAGCGGATGACGATACGGCCCCTTCCGGTTTCGAAAGCATCCTTTATGCCCTGACGTCCCTGAATGATGCCGCCTGTAGGAAAATCCGGTCCCTTGACATACTGCATCAGTTCCTCGACCGTGATCTCAGGATTGTCTATATATGCACAAATGGCATCACAGCACTCCGAAAGGTTGTGCGGAGCCATGTTCGTCGCCATACCTACGGCAATTCCGGAAGATCCGTTCAAAAGAAGGAGAGGCACCTTTGTCGGAAGTACGGTCGGCTCCTGGAGGGAGTCGTCGAAATTGTTCTGAAAATCGACAGTATCCTTATCAAGATCCGCAAGCACCTCATCAGAAAGTCTGGAAAGCTTCGCCTCAGTATAACGCATGGCAGCCACAGGGTCTCCATCCATGGATCCGAAGTTACCCTGACCGAACACCAGAGGATACCTCAGGCTCCAGTCCTGAGCCATTCTTGCCATTGCATCATACACACTGGAATCACCATGAGGGTGATACTTACCGAGCACCTCTCCGACAATACGGGCAGACTTCTTTGTCTGGCTCGTATGCCTCAATCCCAGACCATCCATTCCGAACAGGACCCTTCTATGGACCGGTTTGAATCCGTCACGCACATCAGGAAGAGCACGGGAGACGATCACAGACATCGAGTAGTCGATATACGCGCTCCTCATCTGCTGGTCGATGTTCACCTGCTCTATCCTTCCTGTCTTTACTTCATTTTCCATATATGCAACTTACTATTTACACTTCAATATATATCTTGGCAAAGTTACGAAAAATTTAGTAATTTTGTGCAATTATTATAAGATAATTATTCATGGAGATACGTGTATCAGACCAGCTGAATTCCATAATCAACTACTCGAGGGAAGAAGCCATGAGAACGGGCAGCTACGGCATAGCACCCGACCATCTTTTTCTCGGCATACTGCGCCATAAGGAGAACTCAGCCACCGACGCCCTGGTGGGAACAGGGACCGACATCGAAGAGATGAAGCAGTTCATAGACAGCCATATATTCACAAACGAACACATCCCCTACTCGGAAATAGAAAACATCTCATTCTCAAGAGGGGCACAGAACGTACTGAGCTTCACCATACTCGAGGCGACCAAGCTCAGAAGCAGGGAGGCAGGGCCTCAACATCTGCTGCTGGCCTTATGCAGGGCTGCCGGATCATATGGATGCTCATACCTGAGAGACAACGGGATAGACTATGGATATCTGTTCAGGTATATGGACCGCAACCATATGCTTGAACGCGGAGAGGATGAGGATGAGTCTCAGATCGGGAGCCCGAATGCGGAGATACACATAAAGCCGGCGGAGGAGAAGACGGAAGAAGAACAGGCATCTCCTCTGAAGGAATTCGGCTACGACATCACCCAGGCTGCACGCGAAGGACGGCTTGACCCTCTCGTGGGACGTGAGGATGAAATACAGAGAGTGATACAGATCCTCGGAAGACGAAGGAAGAACAACCCGATGCTTGTCGGAGACCCGGGCGTGGGGAAATCGGCCATTGTGGAAGGCATTGCGATAAAGATCATCAACGACGACGTGCCTTCTGTCCTTGCCGGGAAAAGGCTCATTTCTCTGGACTTGGGGGCGATTGTGGCAGGTACAAAATACCGCGGGGATTTTGAGAAAAGGCTGAAGGCCATCATCAAGGAAGTGGCTGAAAGTCCTGATGTCATTCTCTTCATAGACGAATTCCACACAATTGTCGGAGCAGGCGGGGCATCCGGAAGTCTGGACGCAGCCAATATGCTCAAGCCTGCACTCGCAAGAGGAGACATACAGTGTATCGGAGCCACCACGCTGGACGAATTCAGGAAGACCGTGGAGAAGGACGGAGCCCTGGACAGGAGGTTCCAGAAGATCATAGTGGACCACACCGACATCCCTCACACAGTGTCTATCCTCAACCGCCTCAAAGCCAACTACGAGAAGCACCATAACGTCATATACACAGAGGAGGCCATAGAGGCATGTGTCAGGATGTCTGACAGATACATTACAGACAGATGTCTGCCGGACAAGGCCATCGACGCGATGGACGAGGCAGGATCCATGGTACGCCTGAAGAATCCGAAAAGGACCGGAAGGGTAAGCGCAGAGGATGTTGCCAAGGTGATATCCAAAATGACGGGCATCCCGTCCGGAAGGGTAGCTGAAAGCGAAGGAGGCAAGCTCATGAAGATGCAGCAGAAGCTTCAGGAACGCATTATAGGACAGGATGAAGCCATCGAAAAGGTAGTGCGCGCAATAAGACGCAACAGAGCCGGCATCAAGGATCCGGGCAAGCCGATAGGCACATTCATATTCTTCGGTCCGACCGGAGTGGGAAAGACACAGCTTGCAAAGTCACTCGCAGAGTATCTCTTTGATTCCGAGGAGAATATGATCAGACTGGACATGAGTGAATACATGGAGAAATTCAACGTTTCGAGACTGATTGGAGCCCCTCCGGGATATGTAGGATTCGAAGAAGGAGGGCAGCTCAGCGAAAGAGTCAGACGCAAACCATATTGCGTAGTCCTGCTTGATGAGATCGAGAAGGCGCACCCGGACGTCTTCAACCTTCTCCTTCAGGTGATGGACGAAGGGCGTCTTACCGACAGTAACGGAAGGACCATAAGCTTCCGGAACACTATAGTCATAATGACATCGAATGTAGGCAGCAGGGAACTCGACGAATACGGCAGCGGAGTGGGCTTCAACACAGCAGGCAAGAATCTCGGAAACAACAGGAAGAGCATCCTCGAGAAGGCTGTGAGGAAAGCGTTCCCGCCTGAATTCATCAATAGGGTTGATGAGCAGGTCTTCTTCAGGGCGCTCGACAGGAAAGATATCGAGAAGATCATAGACATCGAACTCAAGGAACTGAAACAGAGAGTGACGGAAGCCGGATTCACTCTGAATGTCACCCCATCCGCCAAGAGGTTTGTAGCCGAGGCAGGATACGATCCAAGCTATGGAGCCAGACCGCTGAAAAGGGCCGTACAGCGACACATAGAAGATCCCGTTTCCGAACAGATCATCACAGACCGGATGTCCGGTGACAACCATTCGGGAGGTACACTCCGCGTGAGCCTGTCAAAGGACAAGGAGAGCACCGTCGTTGAGTGGAAATAAGCTAAAGCAGACTTACCTCCTTGATTTCCAGTCCCATATCGTCTATCATGCCCATAAGGGTTGCGAATGATGATTCGGAAGAAAGCATAGAGCTGATGTAAGCGAGGGTATTGTCTGTATTCATGGCACGTTGTTTTTATTGTTTGATGCAAAGATAGACCTACGTTGTGCCAACTTACGGCACAAATAAAGAATATGCGGACAAAACTTATAATTTTTGACCTTGACGGCACCCTGCTTGACACACTGGAGGACCTTGCCCAGGCATGCAATCATGCACTGGAAATGTGTGCCTGCCCTACAAGGCAGCCAGACGAGTACAGGATGCTGGTCGGCAGAGGAATAACAAATCTCTTCAGAGGCGCGCTTCCCGAAGGACGCAGGAGCGATGAGATGGTGGAGAAGATGCGAAGCCATTTCCTTCCATATTACGGGGAACATGGATGCGACTTCACAAGGCCATATCCGGAAATCCCTGAACTGCTTGAGCGCCTGCATGAGGCAGGCATACGCACAGCTGTCGCCTCCAACAAATTTCAGGCTGGCACGGAACAGCTGGCTTGCCGTTATTTCGGCAGTCATGAGTTCATCTGCATCCTGGGACAGAGAGAGGATAAGCCTATAAAACCTGACCCGGGCATAATTTTGGAAGCGATGGAGTACCTCCCCGGCATCAGCAAGGAAGAAGTGATTTACTGCGGCGATTCCGATGTGGACATGCAGACAGGGATCAATGCAGGCGTAAGGACTGTCGGGGTGACATGGGGCTTCAGGAGCCGGCAGGAACTTGAAGCATACAATCCCTGGCTGGTTGCCGACACACCGGAACAGATTTATGAGGCAGCCACGACAGAAATCGGGTAAAAACACTATATTTGGAGATTCATAACTGTTGTAAACAATGAACTACACTGAAAAACTCGCCAAATACACACTCGCGGCAGCAGGCATCGCACTGGCAGGAGGAATCTGCTGGTACTTCAGGAGCGTACTTGTATACATACTGCTCGCAGTAGTGGTATCACTCATCGGAAAGCCTGTGATGACAATACTGCAGAAAATCAGAATAAAAGGGAGAAAGGCTCCGGACTGGTTCCTGGCCGCATTTACATTGGTGTTCCTGATGGTGATATTCACAGCTGTGGTAACGATGATAGTACCTATAGTAAGCGGGATTGTGAAGAACATTTCGCTTGCAAACATAGAGAATGCCGCCAGACATATCGCCATTCCTCTTGCCAACTTCAACGCCTTCCTCATCGAGACTTTCCCCAGACTCGGCCCGGATTTCAGGATAGAGGTGGCGGCGGCGCAGGAACTCCAGAAGATCTTTGACCCTTCTGCATTCTCCTCGATGATCGGCTCTGCGGCTTCCATATTGACAGACCTCGGCATCGGCATATTCTCAGTGGTATTCATCAGTTTCTTCTTCATAAAGGATGACGGTCTCTTCACTTCAATGGTGACATCTCTTGTGCCGGACAAACATGAAAAAAACGCATCAGCAGCGATAGCCGATATCGGATACCTGCTTTCTAGATATTTCACAGGAGTTGTCATCGAGGTCCTCGGAGTCGCACTTCTGAACTTTCTCGGTCTGCTCATAATAGCGAGACTTGGTCTTAATGCAGCGCTGGGAATCGCCTTCCTCACAGGAATACTCAACGTAATCCCATATGTCGGTCCACTTTTCGGAGGTATTATCGGCACAATACTGGGACTCATACTCAAATACAGCAGTTCAACGCCGATCGGTCTTGACGTAAACTTCTGGGTATTCACTGTCATACTGGTCGCTATCTTCTGCGTGACACAGCTTGTGGACAATTTCCTCTATCAGCCGGTCATTTATTCCACAAGCATCAAGGCAAAGCCTCTGGAAATATTCATCGTGCTGCTCATAGTAGGTCACCTCGGAGGACCTGTCGCCATGATTGCAGCAATACCTTCATACACGGCAGTACGCGTGATTGCCTTCCGATTCTTCAGCAATGTCAAGGCAATACAGCGGCTGATTCCATCCGATAGACTTCTTACAGAACATGAAAACAAGGAATAGACTCAAGACATTGGCCGCAGGACTCCTTATCCTTGCCGGCATCACTGAAATTTCAGCACAGGAAATGATCACTCCAGACCACACATACATGTTCGCACAGAGAGATACCTGCGAACTTTACATGGATATATATGAGCCGGCAAAGGACAGTCAGACGACATTCGAAGGAAAGGCGAAGCCGACAGTCATGTTCATGTTCGGAGGCGGATTCATAGATGGTTCCCGGGATGATGAAGACTATCTGGAATGGTTCCGTCAGATGACAGACAACGGCTACAGGATTATATCGATAGATTACAGACTCGGGCTCAAGGGATCCGACAAGGTGGGGATTGCTCAGGTAAACGTCCTGGACAAGGCCATACATATGGCTGTAGAGGACCTGTTCAGCGCAACAGAATTCATCATCGAGAATGCAGATGCACTGGGAGTGGACCCATACAACATCGTGGTCAGCGGTTCCTCGGCCGGAGCCATAAGCGTGATGCAGGCTGAATACGAAATAGCCAACCGCACAGCATGGGCATCCGTCCTTCCGGCCGGATTCAACTACGCCGGAGTGATGTCATTCTCCGGAGCCATTCTGTCAAGGGAAGGACTTGTAGACTTCGAGACCGAACCTTGCCCTACCCTGATGCTTCACGGCACCGCAGACGAACTCGTTCCATATAAGCAGATACGTTTCCTGCATCTGGGATTCTTCGGAGGCGGCAAGCTGGTGGAAAGATATAAGAAATTCGGATACAACTTCAACATGTATCACTTTATGGACTACGGGCATGAGATAGCGATGTCCATGGAGACCACCCTTGACCTGCAGAACGACTTTCTCGAAACTAATGTAATCCAGGGCAAGAAAAGAATCGTCGAGGCCTGGATATCAGACCCCGACGTATTGAAAGGCGGTAACGGCCCTCAGTCGCGCGACGAACTGTACGGCAACTGACCTTATTCTGCGAGTTTATCAAGACATAGTTCGATAAGCTTGCGGACCTGAGGCTTGTAATCAGGATTGCTGGCCTTGTGGTGACGGTGAGCTATGATGCAGCATACCGTTCCGGCATTGTGTCCCAGGTGGGCTGCTATTCCTGCTATCGCCGATCCTTCCATCTCGAAATTCGTAACCTTTTCCTCTCCGAATCTGAAACTTTCGAAAGTGTCAAGCATGTCCGGCATTGCCAGAGGCATCCTGAGGACCCTTCCCTGAGGGCCATAGAAACCGGATGCGGCTACGGTCATTCCCTTGTAGGTACAGTCCCGGAACCTATCCGTCATCTTCTGCCCGGCACGCACAAAGTATGGGTCAGGAAGATGTCTGTTCCAGCCGGTATGTCTCTTGAATGCTTCCTCGATGTCAGACATGGCTATCTTGTCGCGGTCGGCATACCAGTTGAGCAGGCCGTCACATCCGATTGAAATATGCGAAAACACGAAGGCTCCCAGAGGAATCTCCGGCTGGATGGCACCTGATGTGCCGATACGCAGGATATTGAGAGTCCTGTGGACAGGCTTGACTTCTCTGGTCTCGAAGTCGATATTTGCCAAGGCATCCAGCTCGTTCATCACGATATCGATATTGTCCGTACCGATGCCGGTGGATAGAGCTGTCATCCTTACTCCCTTGTATTTACCTGTCACAGAGACGAATTCACGGGACTCGTGTCTGAATTCCCTTTCTTCAAAATACTCGGCGATCATGTCCACTCTTCCGGGGTCACCGACAAGAATCACATTATCCGCAAGCTCTTCAGGACGGAGGTGAAGATGAAACACCGAGCCGTCGCCATTGATTATAAGTTCCGATTCTGCTATTCTCATAGTCGTCATATTTAAATCCTGCAGTCTTGGATGACTGCAATAATCGTTCAAATATAGTTTTTTACTTTGAAATTTCCTACTTTTGCCATTCGTAAAAAACAGACGTCTATGTGGAAAAGAATACAGACCTTATATCTTGCAATATCGGCAGGTCTTGTCGTTTCGATGTTCTTCTGCAGGTTCGCGACCATAATAGGGCCTGAAGGCAGCGAAGAAGTCATCCGGTACTACGAGAAGACCCCATATCTCATACTCCTTATAATGCTTCTCACTGCAAGCATATTCTCGATCGCCACTTATAGGACAAGATTCCTTCAGGCAAGGGTTTGCATGCTTACTGCCCTGATAATGGCGGGATTCCAGATATGGCTGGGAGTGGATTTCCTGATTTATAGGAACGAAATGATATTCTCCTTCACGATGATGTTCCCTCTGGTGGCCGCAATTCTTGATATCATGGCTGCAAGGAACATAATGACAGACGAATTCATGTCGCAGGCACAGAAAAAAATGAAAAGGAAGCGCTGAGAACGCTTCCTTTCCTTATACCAGGGCGAATGAAAGGCTGCCCTTGCAGCATAATTTACCGTCCACCTTTATGTCGGCACTGCAGAAGTAGATGTTTCCTCTCACATCATCGAGATGTGCCGTAATCTCACAAAGGTCTCCAGGTCTTACTACATGCTTGAACCTTATTTTTTCCATTCCCGTGTAGAGGGTCGTCTTCCCTTTCAGGGCATCAAGCACAAGCACTGCGCAACTTTGCGCCATCATTTCGCATTGGATCACTCCAGGAACTATAGGATTACCCGGAAAATGTCCGCGACAAAAGAATTCATCTTCCCGGATGCGGTAACGCGCGTGTGCGACTCCCGACTGATTGATTTCAGCCTCATCCAGAAGAAGCATAGGCTCCCTATGGGGAAGATGTTTTTTCAGCTCTTCTCTGTCCATTGTGTGCAATTATATTTAGGTTTTAATATATGAGTTTACACCTGTCATGTCGAGCGCAGTCGAGACATCTTTAAAAAGATTTCTCCACTCACTTCGTTCGGTCGCAATCGGCTTGCCGCTTGAGCGTCTGCGAAAGTAATCGACAAAGTCGCTTGAGCGATAGCGAAAGAAATGACAGTTGGTGTAAACATGTATATCGTTCCCTATATTTAAGTTAAAGTACATTATAGGTCAAGAAAGGTCAGAGAATTTCCATTAATATCTTCTGAATGCGATGCATCCGTTATGGCCTCCGAATCCAAGGGAATCGGAAATGGCTATGGTAAGGTCGGCTTTCACCGCTTCATTCGGGGTGTAATTCAGGTCACATTCCGGATCGACTTCGTCAAGATTTGCAGTCGGAGGCACAATGCCGTTCTTGAGCGCAAGTACAGCAGCTATGGCTTCTGCACCGCCTGCAGCTCCGAGCATATGACCTGTAGTACCCTTGGTTGAGCTCACATGAGCCTTATATGCATCATCACCGAGAGCAAGCTTGAACGCAAGAGTCTCCGATACATCATTCAGGGCTGTACCTGTACCATGTGCATTGATGTAAAGCACATCATCCGAAGTGTATCCTGCCTCGTCAAGAGCCTGCCTTATCGCAGCTGCCTGCGTCTTGCCGTCCGGTCTTGGAGCTGTCACATGATAGGCATCACATGTGTTGCCATAGCCGCACACCTCTGCGATGATTTCAGCTCCACGCGCAACTGCATGTTCATACTCTTCAAGTATAAGCATAGCAGCGCCGTCAGCCATCACAAATCCGCCTCGATTCTTATTGAACGGCAGCGAAGCATATTTTGGATCCTCCGAACGTGAAAGAGCCTTGGCATTTGCAAACCCGGCAACAGCCAGAGGAATCAAAGGTGCTTCGGCCCCTCCGGCAATTATCGCATCTGCATATCCATGCTTTATGGCCCTGTATGCCTCCCCAATGGCATGGGTAGAAGTGGCACATGCGGTCACGACAGGCAGGCATGGGCCGCACGCATTGTTCCTTATCGCCACATTACCAGCAGCGATATTGGAAATGATCGTAGGAATAAACAGCGGGGACACCCATCTCGGGCCTTCATCAGCCATCTTCAGAGTCTCACGTTCCGAAGTCTTGAATCCGCCGATACCTGAGCCGACGTACACTCCGAAGCGCTCCGGAGCGATATTCCCGTTCTCAGAAGAATCAAGTCCAGACTCCTTTACGGCCTGCCACGCAGCTGCCACGGCATATACGGTGAAAAGGTCCTGCTTTCTTGCAAACCCCGGTTCTATCTCATAGTCAGCCGGATTGAAGTCCTTGACTTCCCCAGCCACCTTCGCCGGAAGGTCATCTGTCGGGAAAGAGGTGATAAGCTCTATTCCGCAGTTTCCTTCGACAATATTCTTCCAATAAGTCTTTACATCGTTTCCGACAGGAGATATGATTCCTGTCCCGGTCACAACAACTCTTCTTGTCATAAAAACTCCTTATTTATATAGTCTCACAACGAGACTTCATTATGTCATAAGCACCGAGGATGATGTCCTCTACAATATCAACAGCCGGTTCTATCCTCTTCACCATTCCAGCGCACTCACCTGCCATGTAAGTGCCGTCCGGAGCTCCTTCCTGGACTGCCTTTCTCAGGGCACCGCTACCGAACGCAAGTAAATCATCCTTTGAGACGGAAGGGTCACTTTCCATGCGGGCGAAAGTTTTGGAAAAAGGTGTCTTGAGAGAACGGACGGGATGACCAAGCGTCTTGCCTGTCACTATCGTGGATATATCCGTAGCCTTCAATATCTTTTCCTTGTAGGCCTGATGGACATTACACTCCGAAGCGGAAAGGAATCTTGTCCCGACCTGAACAGCCTCCGCCCCCAGCATGAATGCCGCTGCGGCACCACGGCCGTCACAGATACCACCTGCGGCGATCACAGGTATGTCCACTGCATCCACAACCTGAGGAACAAGGGCCATAGTATGGAGTTCTCCGACATGGCCTCCGGATTCGGCGCCTTCCGCTACCACGGCATCCGCGCCGGCCGCCTGCATCTTCATGGCAAGGGCCACAGAAGCCACAACAGGGATGACCTTGATTCCTGCATCCTTCCACATCTGCATATACCGGGCAGGAGAGCCCGCACCTGTAGTCAGGATCCGGACACCTTCCTCAACTACCATCCCGGCTATTTCGTCGGCATTGGGAGCCTGAAGCATTATATTGACCCCGAAAGGCTTATCTGTCATTTCCTTGCACTTGCGTATCTCATTCCTGACAGCCTCAGTTCCGGCATTGATCGAAGAAATCAGTCCCAGACCACCTGCCTGAGAGACAGCAGCCGCAAGAGAGGCATCAGCCACCCATGCCATACCACCCTGAAAGATCGGATACCTGATTCCGAGCATTTCACATATTCTGTTATTCACGCTCATATACAATCTTTTCGAATTACAAATATAAACAATTTTATTTACATGCATATTACTGCCGCACCAGAGACGAAACCGGCCCCGAAGGCGCTCAGGACAATGGTATCGCCATTCTTGACAACACCGTTTCTCCTGCACTCGTCAAGAAGTATCGGACAGCTTGAACTCGATGAGTTTCCATGGTCCCGGATATTGACGGGGAATTTTTCTTCCGGCTGCCGGAGATGTTCCCGTACGGATTCAATGATGCGGATGTTTGCCTGATGTATGAGAAACCTGTCCACGTCCGCTGTCTCAAGACCGGCCTCGGAGAGTACCGCAGAGATATCCTTTATAGCTGACCTGACGGCAAACTTGAAGACATCCTGTCCTCTCATCTGAAGCGGGACGTCCTGCTCCTGCTTGGTAATGTATGGAGTCGGCTGCAACTTCCGGTACTGCCACAGTTTGTCAGCGGCACTTGCCGCAGAAAGCCTTATGCTCCGGATTCCATCACCATCCGTGAGGACTGCAGCTGCTGCCCCGTCTCCGAAGAGCACGCATGTCCTTCTGTCAGTCCAGTCCGTCATCCTGGTAGGCTCTTCCGCACACACGATCAGTATATTCCTGACTTTACCGGCCTTACTGTATGAATCAGCCATGTCCAGAGCATATATGAAACCCGCGCATGCGCAGTTAATATCAATGCACGGGCATGATGCACCTATTCCTCCCTGAATGATACAGCTCAGCTGAGGTGTGATGTATTCATTCACGACATTCGAGCATATAATGAGGTCCAGGTCAGAGGCCTCCATTCCCGCATCAGCAAGAGCTTTGGAGGCTGCACCGACAGCCATATCCTCAAGCTTCTCATCTGAAATCACATGACGGCTCCTGACCCCTGTCCTTGTAGTTATCCACTCGTCGCTTGTATCAAGAAACTGCGCGAGCATTTCATTGGTCACCGTCATCTTTGGAAGTACGCTTCCCGTTCCGATAATTTTCATCTTTCTCAAAATTTTCATGCAAAATTATCAAGAGATGAAGGTCTCTGAAAATCAATGTGGCGAGAAGTCGAAATTAATTGGCGGATCAGCCGAAACCGGTTTGGCGGCATGGCGAATTTTGGTTATTTGGGGCAAAATTCATACTTTTGCCCGGATTAAAACCTGAATTATACATGATATTAAATAATAAACTCCCCGAATATCTGTTGGGGAAATACCAACTCATAGGCACAGTGACATTCTCTGTCCTGTTTGCCGTAATCTTCCTCAATATCTACATTCCGTTCTCTGAAACCGCATGGTTCGAACTCGGCTATTCGGTGATGTTTCTCATGACACTTGCATATGCTGCATCAGTGATCCTGCTGCTTATCATAAGCAGAATGCTCATGTACCGCATAAAAAGAGTCATAGAGATGACCTATCTCAAATATACGGCATGGTGTATAATTGAAATAATCTGCACATGCCTGCAGTACACATGGTTCACCACAGATTTCGCTATCCGGACAGGTGAAGGGTTCATGGATATATTCCCGCGCTCCCTCCTGTACGGCACAATAGCGCTGGGAGTTCCATACCTGATTTCAGGAATGTACTTTGCCATAATAGACAAGAACAACACAATCAGGCTGATGAACTATTCCAACGTCGTTACCGACGAGCCTCCTAAGCCTGAGTCACAGCGCACGAAGATAACCCTATTCGACAACAGCGGCACCTTGAAACTGTCTCTCAGTCCGGATAACCTCTACTATATCGAATCCGACGACAATTACATAAAGGTATGGTACACCGACAGCAAGGGAGAACTGAAGCAATACATGTTGCGTTGCCGCCTGAAGACCGTGGAGGAGAGTTTCAAGGGCAGCGGCCTTGTGAGATGCAACAGGAAGTACATCGTGAACATAAAGAAGGTGTCCATGCTCCGCAAGGAAAGCGAAGGCTATCTGCTGGATCTGGCGAACGAGACCATCCCGCCTCTGCCTGTGACAAAGACATATACAGATGCCATCTTGAGCTATTTCACGGATGAGAGTCCTCTGCTGGAGCCTTTGGATGAGTAGACTATTCCTCCAGGAACTGCGACATATTCTCAGAATACCTGCGCCATTTGTCTATAAGCGCCTGCATGTCATCAGGAAGTCTGGAATCGAAACGTACCATCTCACCGCTACGAGGATGCACAAATCCCAAAGTCTTGGCGTGCAATGCCTGACGAGGCAGAAGTCTGAAGCAGTTCTCTATGAACTGACGGTATTTTGCATAGATGGTACCTTTGCGGATTTCCGACCCGTCATACCTTGAATCATTGAAAAGAGGATGGCCGATCCAGTTGAAATGGACACGGATCTGATGTGTACGGCCGGTCTCCAGACGACATTCCACCACAGTCACATATCCGAATCTCTCCAGCACCTTGTAATGTGTCACGGCATGCTTGCCGTGATCACACTCAGGAAAGACCTTGAAACGCATCCTGTCGTTGGGGTCACGCCCGATGTTACCTGTGATTGTCCCCTCATCATCCTTGAGATTGCCCCATACGATGGCCACATAGCGGCGTTCTATCGAATGGACGAAGAACTGCTTTGCAAGGTTGAGCTGAGACTCATCATTCTTCGCAACGACAAGCAGTCCTGATGTGTCCTTGTCGATACGATGGACCAGTACACCCATCCTTTCATCCTCTGCATCAGGACCTTGGGATATTCCCAGATGATGGGCAAGCGCATTGACGAGGGTACCGCTGAAATGGCCATGTCCGGGATGTACCACCATGCCAGCCTCCTTGTTCAGGACAAGCAGGTCGTCATCTTCATAGACGATATTCAGAGGAATGTCCTCAGGAAGGATCTCAAGTCCGCGACGCTGGTAAGGCATGACAAAGGTCACCACATCTCCAGGACGGACGATATAATTGGCTTTGACGATCCTGTCATTGACACGGATATACTCTGCCTTTATGGCAAGTTGTATACGGTGACGGGAAGTATACTCCATGTGGGTGGCAAGATACTTGTCCACCCTCATAGGAACCTGGCCTGCAGCGATGTCAAACCTGTAATGTTCAAACATCTCCTGCTGCTCGTCCTCGTACGCCACCTCATCACCGGCCGACACCGGATCGAAATCCTCCAGAGGAGCCTCCTCCATATCTAAGAAATCAGCTGTCATAATCTGAACATCATTACTGTAATACTTCCTCCTGCTTTTCCTCAAGGACTTCCTCCTCTACAGGCAGTACAGGAATCCTCGTATGGTCAAGAGTCAGGTAGAGGTGCAGCGAATCACCCATACTTACGAACGTGCTGTCCGATGGCATAGGCAGTTGGTCATACACCACTGCATTGAGACTGTCCTCATAATCCTTGACAGTCTCATCGAAGACCACATTGCCGACATTAAGGGAGTGGTCATGCACGGCATCGACCGCACTAAGATACTTCAGGCCAGGAAGGTAAGGTGCATATGTAGTGCTGTCCTTGGAATTCAGACCTACCACCAGATCAATCACAGCTTCGCTTTCAACCATTGCACCAGGTTCGACATCTTCGCCACTGTACAGCTGGCGGAGGACATTATTGGTGGCTATATCATGAACATAGATAAGTCTTCCCAGCACCAGGCCACGTGAAAGGAGTTCCGCCTTTGCTTGACGCATCGAGTGGCCGACCAGATCAGGCATAGTTATTTCCTTTGGATTTACGGCATTGATGGTCAGCAGGATACGACGGCCTTTCTTGACGCGGGAGCCAGCAGCAGGATTCTGCTTATAGACTGCTCCCCTCCTCATTCTTTTGACAAATACGGAATCAGTCACCTCCACCCTGACTTCCCTTCTTGACGCTATGTCAGAAGCTTCCGACAACGTCATGTTGGAGAAATCCGGAACAGGGATCTCCTCTCCATGCATGGTGCCGAACTTCAGAAGATAGAAGGCTCCGGCAATAAGCGCCACAACCACGCCTGCAGCTATAAGCAGGTGCTTGAGCAGCCACATACCCGGGACAGGTCTCTTGGACTGAGTCATTTTTTTCGCCATATCATCAGATTCTCACAAGTTCATACTCACGGCTTCCCAGACCTATCTTCTCGCCATACTCTACTCCTGCTTCCCAATTTGTATCCGGATGCACTATACGGAACTTGTCATCACCCCTATGATGATGGTGTCCGCAACTGCATTCCCCGTCCTTGTCGGAAATAGCGTTGCCGACAAGACTCGGAGCAGCCTTCACCAGTTCGGCACAGGCGCAGTCCAGAGCCACGGGATCGAATGATGCCGCAATGCCCAGATCCGGAACTATCGCCGCGTCATTATGTCCCCAGCAGTCGCAGTTCGGGGAGACATTCATTATGAAGCTTATATGGAACGAAGGCTTGCCATGCACCACTGCATATGCATACTCTGCGATCTTGCTGTTGAGCACCTCTGAAGTATCATAATCCTTGATCACGGCAGCTGACTTCTGGCACACGGCGACACATTGGCCACATCCTACACACTTGTCATAATCGATGACAGCCTTTTTATCTATAACCTTCACGGCATCATGACGGCAATACTTCTCACATATGCGGCAACCGATGCAGTTTTCCGTATCGATGCAAGGCTGTGACGAAGAATGGAGTTCAAGCTTTCCTCCAACACTTGCCGATCCCATTCCGAGATTTTTCAATGCTCCGCCGAAGCCGCTCTGTTCATGTCCCTTGAAATGATTCATGGATATCACTATGTCAGCGTCAGCGATTGCGACACCGATCTTCGGAGCAGGGCAATACGAGCCTCCGCAAGGGACTTCCTTATAATCAGTACCCTTAAGTCCGTCTGCTATGATCACATCAGCATGGACACCGATCCTGTTAAAGCCGTTTTCCATTGCCGTATTCAGATGGTCCACAGCATTTGAGCGCCCGCCCGTATACAATGTGTTCGAATCAGTCAGGAACGGTTTTCCGCCCAATGAACGTATGACATCTATCACACGCGCAGCATAGTTCGGACGGATATAAGCCATGTTTCCAGGCTCGCCGAAATGGATCTTGACAGCTGTGAACTTGCCTTCAAAATCGATTTCACCTATTCCGGCACGACGGATGAGTCTTTCAAGTTTGGTCAGGAGGTCGTTCCCCGGAACCGTCCTCAGATCTGTAAAGAATACTTTAGATTTTTCCATAATGATGTTATTATAAGATCGACATTCCAAGGAAAAGGACGTTGAAAAGGCCTTGTCCGAGCAACGCTATACCAATTATCACGACAATAGCTCCCGTAACCCTGCTGATCCAAAGGATAGTCCTCATCTTGAATCTTTTACGGAAACGGCTGATAAGCCATGAAAGGCCGAACCAATACACTACCGTGCCGGCGCTTACCGACAGGATGATAGGAGCAACCTTCCAGGTGTGCGGAGCCTGGTCAGTGAGGCCGAAAAATGCAAAGAGGGTAAAGAGTACGAAAATAGCCATAGGATTCGAGAGTCCCATCGCAACTGACTTACCGAAATCCTTAGGCGACACAGATGAAGACCCTTCACCTTTTATCTTTCTGAAAGGGTCGGAAAAAGCCATGCTTATGCCAAGAACTATAAGCACCACGCCCCCGGCAAGAAGGATGATGCTACGATGCTGGTCTATGAAAGCCTGGGCAAAGGCCAGGGCAAATATGGCGATGATTGCAAATATCGTATCAACGACACTCGCTCCGAGACCGGCGATAAAGCCAGCCTTATGTCCCTGACTCAGAGACTTCTGAACAACGAATATCGCTATCGGCCCGACAGGGACCGAAGCACATACTCCCACCAGAAATGCCTTTACAATTTCGGTTATCATAGACGTCAAGGTTTTATTGGCATACTTACAAAGCCACAATCACACAAAGGTAGCAATTATTTTTATAACTTTGCCAGACGTAAAGAAGCTGCAAGATGAAAAAACACAACATTATCATATGGGGACTGATCCTGCTGTTTGCAACGATGATGTCATTACCTTATATCGTGCCTGGCACAGGCTTCATGGCATTGTTCGGGATCATCCCTCTGCTGTGCATGGAACGCATAGTCACCATGCTGGAGAAAAAGCACATATGGATATATCATTACAGTGCTTTCGTATTGTGGAATGCAGCGACCACATTCTGGGTATGCAACGCCACCGTAGGTGGAGGACTGTTTGCGATCTTTGCCAATGCACTGCAGATGTCGGTTATCTTCGGTCTGTTCCGTCTCAGCAGGAAAAGATTCTCAGGAGCTCTCCCCTATATTTTTCTGATGGTCGCATGGATAGCGTGGGAGCGCTTCTACTTCGATGCGGAGATCTCGTGGCCATGGCTCGTGCTCGGAAATGCCTTTGCGAGGACCACGGGAGCCATCCAGTGGTACGAATTCACAGGAGCCCTCGGAGGTTCGCTATGGATATGGATGTGCAACCTATGTCTGTTCGGCATAATGACGGCTCTTTCTTCAGGAAGGTGGTCAGGGTGGAATATCAAGGCACGGACGGCAGCCATAGCCGGAGTATTTCTGCTTTTCATAGCCCCGCCTGTAGTGTCCGGCTTCATAGGCAAGAAATATGAAGGCTGCATGGATGACTGTTGCGCAGAGCTTGAAACACTGATCATCCAGCCGAATATCGACCCGTACAACAAGTTCCAGGCAATGACCCAGGAGCAGCAGAATGCAGTCCTTCTCGGACAGGCGGAAAAGCATCTGCAGTATAGAAAAGGCGACTCGACGGCCGGTCCTCTTCTTATCCTGGCACCGGAAACCTTCACGAACGACATTATCCCCGGGGACTATTCCAGGAGCCGGACGTGGAGACGCCTTACAGGCTTCCTGAAAGATTACCCGGATGTAAACATCCTGTTCGGAGCCTCTTCATACGACTACATACAATCCTCTGAAGCTCCGTCACACACAGCAAGAAGACTCAGCGACAACCTGTGGGTGGAGTCTCACAATTCCGCTCTGATAACTGACGGAACTGGTCGTACTGAAATATTCCACAAGAGCAAGCTTGTGGTTGCAGTAGAAAAGACACCATATCCTGCCTTGTTCTGCAAGATAGACGACATGCTTGGAGGAGTGATGGGAAGATGTGTCGGACAGGACGAGATTTCATTGCTGAATGTGAAGGCCGCAGATGGCACCAGCATTCCCGTGGGCTGTGCGGTCTGCTACGAATCCGTCTACGGAGAATATTACACCGATTACATCCGCAAGGGAGCAAAGGCGATGACCATCATCACCAATGACGCATGGTGGGGAGACACTCCGGGTTACCGTCAGCATCTGAGCTATGCCTCTTTAAGGGCAATCGAGACACGCCGCGCGATTGCAAGATGCGCCAACACAGGAATCAGCGCCATAATCAGCCCTTCTGGAGAAATAATCCAGCCGACCCCATGGTGGGAGCCGGCTGTAATCAAAGGTCGGATACCTTTAAGGGATGACCTTACATTCTATGTTCTGCACGGAGACATCATAGGACGCATATGCACTTTCCTGTTCCTGATGCTCACCCTGGCGCTGGCGGTAAGGAAACTTTCGGGCAGATAACTATCTGTGACGAGGTCCCCCAGGTCCGCGACGCTGACCGTTGCCGTTGAAATCACCGAATCTGTAGGTAAGGGACAGGATCACATAACGGCCGAGGGTGTTGTTTCTGGTCTCGAGATGATAGTTCGCCGAATCGGATACCGAAAGATTCTTTGACTGTCCGAGGATATCATATGCCTTCAGGGCAAGGGTAAACTTCTTCTTGAAGAGCAGCTTGGTTATCTCCGCATTAAGGATCACCTCATCCTCCTGCCTGGTGGAGTATCCCTCATACCAGTTGTAGTCCACATCTGCTATGATATTGAATCCTCCGGGGATCGTCCAGTTCATGGATGCATCCAGCTGATTGTTCCATGTAGCATCGACATTGCTGTTCTCTATGGTGAACCATGACTTGTTCACACGTGTCCTTCCTCCGAGTCTGAGCTCGACAAAGTCGTTCCTATATGTAAAGCGCAGTCTCTGTGATATGCTCATCGTCTGGGTAAGGTTGGTCACAAAGTCCTCACTTGCATCCAGATCTCCGTGATCCTTCTGGAAGGCGGCATAATCAAACGTTGCCTCGTCAGGATTGTAGTACTTGCCTGAATCGAGCTTGCCGGTGCCCACATAGGAAGTGGACTGGCCGTAACGCCCGTATGTCATCGAGAACATCGAGAAGCCTGAATTTCCGAACGGAGTGTTCACCATAACCCTTATGTCGGCTGAGCCTGTCCCGGGGCCGTTCACAGGAATCGAATACTGCACTCCTGACTGGTCATACCACTGGGCACTGGTGATGGCATTATCCACAAGAGAAGCTCCGAAACGTGCATGAACTGAGGTGAACGTCTTCTTGTTGGTGTATCCGAACATACCTCTGAGGTTGTGGTTGAAGTACGGATTCAGATTCGGATTACCCAGCGATATGTTCAGAGGATTCGAATTATCCGGCACAGGAAGCAGCTGTGATGTGGAAGGCTGATCCGAACGTCCGAAATAGAAGAAACGGATGTGGGAGTTGTCAGTAAACTCATAGTTCATCATTGCCTGAGGCGACCAGTTGTGAGTGACGCTATGGTAAGGATCATGACCCGTAGTCACATTGTCCGTAATCGTAGGGTTATATGAGGCACCCAGCTGAGCACGGAACTTTTCCTTCTGATAGCTTATATTCGCCCCTGCCCTGTGGTTCCGGGAGATATTGTCAATCCTGTTGGAATAGTTATCGTCAAGAATCTCGCCCAGAGGGTTGTATATCAGATGACCGCTGTCATCCAGATCATAGGCACCGCTGTTGTAAGTGTCTTTGTATGAAGTATTCCTGTTCCAGCTGTACTGATAGTTGGCCTCAAGGTAAAGGTCGTGACCGAGGGGCTCCGTATAGACAATCCTTCCTCTCAAGGAAGAACTTCTGGAATTCTGGTCATAACGCTGATTCACCGGATCGTCTGTCCAGGCTCCGGTCTCCGCGTCACGTACCCAGGTCTGTGACTGGTTGAATCCGGTCATGTCATTGTTGCTGAAGCTGTAGCGTATATTAGCGGAAATGGTTCTTCCCGGCTTTCCCAATTTCTGTCTGAAGAGGAAAAAACCGCTTGTCTGCCAGTTATCATTGTCACCTATCTTGCTGGTGTAACCCTTGTTGGTTTCCTGAGAGATATCCGAGGAGACAGTGGAAGTCGCAAAGTCAGAGAACTCATTGAAGTTTCCCCTTCCGAAATTGAACTGCGGTTCGAAGAGGATGGAGGTATTCTCTGAGAACTTATGCTCCAGACGCATACCGATCCTATGTCCCTGAGACATGGTCCTTCCGGTTCCTTTCTCATCGTTGAGAAGACGGGTGCCGTCATTCAGATATGTAACCTTTGAACTTTCCTCAATCACATCATTGATCGAACCGTTGTAGAGATAGTTGCCCGCAAGATCCATCTTGTCATCCAGAAGGGTGAATGCGCCGTTCACTCCTCCCATCCATGAGGTGGTGATGCCGTTACCCTGGCCCCAGCCACCCATTCCGCGGCCCATTCCACCGCCGCCGCGCATATTCCTCATCATGGAGCCCGCCATGTCGTTGAATCCCCTGTTATTGGTGTTGTTACCGTTCAGGATCAGGCTTATCTGGCTCTTGTCCGTGAATCTTCCCACCATCGCAGCTCCCTGGTAACGCATGTCGTTCATATCAGAACCCTGACCGGGAACGTCATGTCCGCCGCCGCCCATGACATTGCCGAACCAGCCCTTCATCATTCCCGGGCGCATGGAAAGGTCGATCACAGTCTCTTCCTCACCGTCGTCAATGCCTGTGAACATCGCCTGATCCGACTTCTTCTCAACCACCTTCACCTTTTCGATCAGCTTGGCAGGGATATTCTTGGACGCCAGCTGAGGATCATCCAGGAAGAATGTCTTGCCGTCTATAGTGATCTTCTTGATTGTCTCTCCGTTGGCAGTGATGGTACCGTCAGACTCAACTTCCACACCAGGAAGCTTCTTCAGCAGCTCCTCGAGCATGTCATTATCGGAAGTCTTGAATGACGATGCATTGTACTCCACAGTATCCTTCTTGACAATGATGGGGTTACCTACAGCAGATATGCTGGCCGCATCAAGCTGCTCGATATCCTCCTTCATCAGGACCTTGCCCAAGTCCATATTCTTTTCCACTACAATCTCCTTCTCCACCGTCTTATATCCCATCAGTTCGGCACGAAAAAGATAGACACCCTTCTTCAGCTTGGTAATGACAGCCCGACCCTTGTCATCAGAGAGCACATATCTGGCAGGCTCCTTCTCACCCTTGAGAGTGACAGACGCTGTCGCAAAGGCCACAGGTTCTGACTTATCGGCATCCATCAGTTCCACCTTCACAGAATAGATGGACTGGGCAACGGACGGGATACAAACACAGGTCAGCAGGACCGCAAGCATCGCTGACCTCAGACAAAAGGTTGCTGTTTTCAAAGACATTTCAATAATTGTTAATCTAAGTTTAGATTGATGAAGTTCTCAAAAGTTTAATCTGAATTATTTCTTTATCCTATCAGGATTGGCCTCGATAAATTTCTTCCAGTCCTGTTTCCCGCCCACCGAGGCAAGCGGATTGTTCATCTGATAGTGATGACACAGGGCGATTGCCAGAGCATCCGTAGCATCCAGATATTTCGGATCAAGTTCCACATTCAGAGTCTTCTGTATCATCATTGCAACCTGCTCCTTGGATGCCGCGCCATTGCCGCATATGGCGATCTTGGCCTTTCTTGGCGCATATTCAGCAACAGGTATGCCTTTCATGACAGCTGCAGTCAAGGCAGCGCCCTGCGCCCTTCCGAGTTTGAGGACCACCTGAGCATTCTTGCCGTAGAAAGGGGATTCGACAGCCAACGCCTCTGGTGAATGCTCCTCTATGAGTTCAGACACTCCGGCAAAGATATTTGCCAGTTTTTCAAAAGGATCCTTTATCTTCCTGAGGTCAAACACACCCATATCAACATAGTGTGGACCATGCGAATCTACACGGATAATCCCGAAACCAAGAATATTGGTTCCGGGATCTATGCCCAATATGATCTTGTCATCAGTCAATGTAATCGAATCCGGTGTATGGACGAAGAGCCTCCGGAATCTCGATCCTGTCGTCCTTCTGGTAGTTTTCAAGCAGGGCAGCCACTACACGAGGAAGAGCAAGCGAACTGCCGTTAAGAGTATGCGCAAGCTGGGTCTTGCCGTCAGCATCCTTATATCTGAGTTTCAGACGGTTGGCCTGATAGGTCTCGAAGTTGGATACTGAAGATATCTCCAGCCATCTCTCCTGCGCTGCCGAATAAACCTCAAAGTCATAAGTGATTGCAGAAGTGAAGCTCATATCGCCACCGCAAAGGCGGAGGATCCTGTAAGGAAGTCCGAGAGCCTTCACTATACTCTCTACATGTGCAACCATCTCATCGAGAGCAGCATACGATTCCTCAGGCTTCTCGATACGCACAATCTCCACCTTGTCGTACTGGTGGAGACGGTTGAGTCCGCGTACATCCTTTCCATATGAACCTGCCTCACGTCGGAAGCATGGGGTATATGCCGTCATCTTCACAGGGAATTCGTTACCTGAGAGAATCACATCCCTGAAGATATTGGTCACAGGTACCTCTGCGGTCGGAACAAGATAGAAGTTATCAGCCGTCGCATGATACATCTGACCTTCCTTGTCAGGAAGCTGTCCTGTTCCGAAACCTGATGCCTCGTTCACCATGATAGGAGGTTCAACTTCCTGATAGCCGGCACCTGTATTATAATCCAGGAAGAAGTTGATCAGAGCCCTCTGGAGTCTTGCACCCTTACCCTTATATACAGGGAAACCGGCTCCCGTGAGCTTCACGCCCAGATCGAAGTCAATGATGTCGTACTTCTTGGCAAGTTCCCAGTGAGGAAGTCTGTTTTCACCGAGTTGAGGAATCTCATTACCGGTCTTTACGACGACATTGTCCTCAGCCCCCTTTCCTTCCGGAACCATATCACATGGAATATTTGGAAGAAGCACAACGAGAGAGTCAAGCTCTGCGTTGTTCTCCTGAGAAGTCTTTTCAATTTCGAGGGAACGCGCCTTCAAGGAAGCCACATCAGCCTTGATGGCATCTGCTTCATCCCTTTTGCCTTCCTTCATCAGTCCTCCAATCTGTGCTGCCTTCTTCTTCTGTTCCGCAAGACATGCATCAAGTTCGGTCTGAAGGGCCCTTCTGTTCTGATCAAGGGCTATGATCTTCTCCACAATCTCCCTTGCGTCAAAATTCTTTACAGCAAGCTTCGCAATCACAAATTCAGGATTCTCACGAAGCAGTTTCAACGTCAGCATACTGTTGTATTTTAAATTGTTAAGTCAGTCATTTCCTACTGCTGCCAGCAATGATTTTTAAAAAAAGAGGACTGGAATCCCTCGGGATAACAGTCCTCAATCTTTCTCATAAGCTCCCCGAGTCTTAGTTCTCAAAAGGGACTACCGAGACGTAAGATTTGTTATCAGCCTTCTTACGGAAGCTGACCCTACCGTCTACGAGTGCATAAAGAGTGTGATCCTTACCCATTCCTACATTCAGACCTGGGTTGTGAACAGTACCTCTCTGACGAACGAGGATGTTACCTGCCTTTACCACCTGATCACCGAATTTCTTGATACCGAGTCGTTTGCTATGTGACTCACGACCGTTCTTGGAACTACCGACGCCTTTTTTATGTGCCATAATCTATTCCTCCTCAAATAATTAAGCGATCGTATTGATCTGAAGTTTAGTAAGATACTGACGGTGACCGTTACACTTCTGGTAACCCTTGCGACGCTTCTTCTTGAAGACAAGAACCTTCTTGCCCTTGCAAGTGTCATCAAGTACAGTTGCTGTAACCTTTGCACCATCAACGTAAGGTGCACCTACCTTTACTGCGCCGTCCTCTCCGATAAGGAGTACCTTGTCGAACTCGACAGCAGCACCCTTCTCAGCCGCGAGGCGGTTTACGAAGATTTCCATACCAGCCTCAACTTTAAACTGCTGGCCTGCAATGTCTACGATTGCGTACATAAAAACTTGTAAATATTAAAAGTTTTAGACAGCAAGCGGCTGCATGATGCAGCTCTTTATCTTTGGCTTGACAATCTCTAAATATCTTCTTATAAAAAATTACTGCTCGTCCTGGAGCTGCATGTGCTGAACGTAGATAGCCTTCTGCATCTGCATTCTCTTCTTTACAGACGGCTTCACGAAAGTCTTTCTTGCGCGGAGCTCACGAATCGCACCTGTCTTCTCAAACTTTCTCTTGAACTTCTTCAAAGCCTTCTCGATGCTTTCGCCATCCTTTACTGGAACTATAATCATGCTAATACCACCTCCTTTTATTTAGGGCTGCAAAGATAAGCATATTATTTTGATTTCAAAATATTTTTGAACGTTTCCATTCCATTGGTAGCCACATCCTTGATATGTGTCACACGGGAGTCGCGGACAGACACATCCTTAGGGTCAATTATATATATAGGTACGTCCGGACCTGCATATCTGTAGAGCCCTGCAGCGGGATATACCTGAAGTGAAGTACCCACTATCAGAAGAATGTCAGCAGCCTCCACAGCATCGATTGCCTGCCCGATCTTGGGTACTGCCTCCCCGAACCATACGATGTGCGGCCGGAGTTGAGCTCCGTTAGGGGCCTTGTCGCCCGGATGGATTTCATCGGTGCCGATATCGAATACAGCCGCTTCCGAAAAGCCGTCCATTTCATTACAGCAGTTTTCCGGCCGTACCTTTGTCAGCTCTCCATGAAGATGGATGATCCTTGTGCTTCCTGCCCGTTCATGGAGATTATCCACATTCTGAGTCACTACAGTAACATCATATTCTTCCTCCAAGGAAGCTATTGCATGATGGGCGGCATTAGGCCTGACTTCAGCAAGCTGGGCACGACGCTGATTGTAGAAATCCAGAATAAGTTCCGGATTACGGTACCACCCTTCAATGGAAGCCACATCCTCCATGCGATGGTTTTCCCAAAGACCGTCATTGTCGCGGTAGGTCGTGATGCCGCTTTCCGCGCTGACACCGGCACCAGTAAGAACGACTATCTTCCTTTTCATCATTATTCCATTTCAAAATAGTACTTCCTTATCCAATACTCAAACAGAGGGTCAAGAACTACAGGCTCGTCCTTCTCATTGAATGTAATGACCTCCTTCTTCTTCAAGGCATCCTTCACACGTCTGACATTTGCAGAGGAATTGAGACGGTATTTCTCAATAACATCCGAAGAGCTGAACCTTACGACTCCGTCAAGAATCGCCTTCATAAGGCTGAGCTGATGGTCCGTGAGGTCATTCACAATGGATATGAAACGAGGTTCATGGATGGAGATTATCACCTTCAGAGCCTCCAGAAGTATTCCTTCATTGATATATCCCCTGGTCATGGTATCGCATATCGATGTGAAATGATTCAGGTACCACATCTGGCCCCTGAAGAGTTTGCAGGCTCCCAGGACGAGTTCCCTCTCGACCACCTTTCCGGTCTGCATGAATCCTCTTACGATATGCTCTATGATCTCCCTGTCATCCACAGGCTGCAAAGGCAGATATTCCACCATACGATGGAAGAACTTCCTCTCGGCGAATATTGACTTCATGGCATTGACCTGGGAGCCTGCAAAGATGAACGCCACCTGCGGATCCCTGTCTGACAGCACACGTTCCATTATCTTCAGCACATCCTCGTAGTCCTTGTCATTCATGATGGCCTGAAACTCTTCAAGGATGACATAGTAAGGCACTCCCCTCTCATGCGCCACCTTCACAGGAAGCAGGAGCATCTGCTCCACATCATCCGCATCAAGCTCCCAATTGACCGACACCACCTCCCCGCAGGAAGCGAAACGTGCCGGGTCGAAGACGAAATGAGTGCCGCTCAGATGCCTCTCCACAACGGACGCATATTCATACTGGGTCGAATAAAGAGGCCTTATCACGGCAGTTCCGTATTTCAGAAGAAACTCCTCGACCGTGCGTATGTTGAACATATTGACATGCACGACCATGAACTGCTTGCCGGAAGCTCTCCTGTTATACAAGGTCTGCTGTATGACAGACATCTTTCCCGATTTCGGAGGTTCATACATAACTACATTTTCTCCTGCTTCGAGGAGATTCGAAAGGATGTTGCAATCCATCTTGCGGCCTACGAAGTTACGTCCGGTCACATATCTGTCATATACAAAAGGAGTATCCATACGCAATAATGTTCATTACGCAAAAATAAGAATTAAATATGTATGATACAACAAAAATGTTAAGGCACCCGCTCTTGATTCAAGAAGCTATTATTTATATATTTGTAAGTTAAAATTGCTATACTGATGAATTGGAAAAGGATATTGACGGTTCTGCTCAAGACGGCAGGATGGGTGGTTGGAATCTGGCTGGCCCTGCTGGTCATTCTCCAGGTGGCGTTATCACCAGCCATACTGACAGAGGTGATAAACAGATATGCTGAGGAGAATCTGGAGGCAGACCTGAAATTCGGGAATGCTTATGTGTCTGTATTCGAACGTTTTCCGAAAATCAGTCTCACACTTGAAGACTTCTCTCTTACGTATCCCGCCGACAGATTCGACACTGCGGAAACTCTCGGAGCGCAGGGACACCTGATGAAAGCAGGCAAGGGGGAGACGGCAGACACCCTGGCCTCATTCAGGAGATTTACAGTAGCACTCAGCACACACAACCTCCTGACCGGGACAATAAGACTTCCTTATGTAAGGCTGGATGCTCCGAGGATCTTCGCTCATGCCTATGCAGACGGCAGCGCCAACTGGAACATATTCGGAAGTCCGGATACAGAAACAATCGAGCCGGAAGCAGAGGACAAGACCACCTCTGAACTGCCGGAAATCTCAATAGGGAGGATACGGATTACAGGTAGACCTCATATCGTCTACACAGACAGCAGGGACACCATCTTCGCTTCCATCAACTTAAGGAAACTGAATTTCGACGGACGTATCCACACGAGGGAAATGTCCAGAAACAGGCTGGGACTGAGTCTCGACAGCATGTTCATTGCAGGAAGACTCAAGAAGGACACTCTGGCCCTGGGAGTGGACAATCTGCGTATTGACGAGCATGACAGTCACATGGACCTGCATACGGAGCTCAAGACTTTCCTGGCTACAAGGTCGTTCGGAAGACTGAAAGTCCCTGTAGTGCTGGACGGCTGTCTGCATTTCCCTAAGGACAGCGTCCCTGCCTTCAGGATAGAGGACTTCAAGGCGGAGATCGCATCCATACCGGTAGAGGCGGATGCCCACATCAGACTGATGGAAGGCAAGATAGGCATAAATGCCGATATAAAAATAAACGGGTGCGGGATACAGGGGGTGCTCGAAAAGTTCGTCGGCAACTTCATACCGGAGGTAAAGGATATCACAACCGATGCTGCGGTGGACATGAATATCGGAATAGACGGGTGCTACGACCACACTTCAGGCAGGCTCCCGGACATAGATGCGAGAATTATGGTCCCGGAATCTTACAGCAGGCACTCCGCATTTGACCGGGATATCAGGATGGCCATGGAATTGAGGGCGGTAACCGATATGAACGGAAACATGAACATATCCGTAGACACACTTGACGTGCTGACCGCCGGCGTAGGGCTGAGTGCGACAGGAAGAGTATCGGATGTACTGGGAAAAGATCCGGAACTTTATGTCAAAGGTTCCATGAGCGCTGTGTTCGATTCTCTCAAGGCATTTCTCCCGGACACCCTTGACATAGAATCACACGGGACACTGACGGCCGGAATAGACGGAAGCATCAGGATGTCAGAGGCCGACATATACAATTTCTCCAAATCAGACCTGACCGGGTTCATCAAAGGAGACAGCATCAGGCTTCATTCTCCTGCAGACACCCTGGAATTGACGGTAAAGGGCCTCGACGTGACGCTCGGGCCGGAAAACATAACTTCAAGAAGAGACCCTGAGCGCAGGCTCCGGCTGATAGGCATCAAGGGGAAGGCTGCCAAAGCAGACATAAAGTATAAAGATGCCTTGACTATACGTGGAAAGGACCTGACGGTAAGCGCAAAGAACAGCTCCGACCAGGACACGACCAAGGTTACACCTTTAAGCGGAAGATTCAGTGCCGCACAGCTTTCCGTCAGGGACCAGGAATCATCGACGATAGTCGTACGCAACACATCCAACTCCTTCATGGTCTTCCCAAAGAAAGGCCAGCCTGAAGTGCCGGTACTTTCACTGACAAGCCGCAACGAAAGGATATTCCTCAGGTCGCAGAGCAACAGGCTCGGGGTATCAGACGCCCGGCTTAGAGTCAGTGCAGCGATGAACACCGTGGAAAGACGCCACCGAAGGGAAGCCTTCCTCGACTCCTTGGCACGGGTATATCCGGATATTCCACGCGACTCCCTGTTTGCACATTCAAGGTCACAAAGGAGTTCACGCCCCGTCCCTGAATGGCTCAAGGATGAAGACTTCCGAAAACAGGATATCGACATCAGGCTTGATGAGACCCTGGCCAAATACTTCAGGGAATGGGACCTCAACGGCCGGATCTCAATCGGCAAAGGTTTCGTGATGACCCCGATGCTCCCGCTCAGAAATACAATCAGATCTTTCAAGGGACACTTCACGAATAACGAAATAGGACTTGATTCACTGAAGCTCGTTGCCGGAGATTCAGAGATGGATGTCACAGGAAAACTCACCGGACTCCGAAGGGCGCTGCTCAGGAAGGGGACAATCAAGGCGGAACTTGACATGAAGGCTCCGAAAGTGGATGCTTCACAGCTTCTTGCCGCCTACCGGAAAGGTCAGATCCTGTCTGCGGAAAACTTGAAGATCGGTGAAGATGTGAGCGACGAGGAATTCCTTGAGATAGTCACAGCCGACACCACGAAGGTGACGGATGAATCGTCTCTGATAGTCATCCCTTCCAACATCAATGCAGACATCAGTCTGGAAGCTTCGGACATAACCTATCAGGATCTGGATATCAGCAGGATGACAGCGCAGCTCGTCATGAAGGAGAGATGTGTGCAGATCACGAACACATCCGCAGAAACTAACATGGGTCATATAGGGCTCGATGCCTTCTACTCGACAAAGACCAAGGAAGACCTCACGACAGGATTCAGCATCAGTTTCAAGGACATAACCGCAGAAAAAGTCATAAACCTGATGCCTGCCGTGGATTCGCTTATGCCTATGCTCAAATCATTCAAGGGACTGCTGAACTGCGAGATGGCAGCCACTGCCCGGCTCGACACATCCATGAACCTGGTCATGCCGAGCATCGACGGAATCCTGAGGATAGGAGGTCAGAACCTGACAATCACTGACAGCGACCTTTATAAGTCATTGGCCAGCAAGCTGATGTTCAAGAACAAGGAAGAAGGCAAGATAGAAAGCATGACGGTGGAAGGACTGATTAGGAACAGCACGCTCGAAGTATTCCCATTCATCATGAAGATGGACAGATACACTCTCGCCATGAGCGGAATACAGAATCTTGACCAGTCGTTCAGATATCATGCATCACTTATAAAGTCTCCTTTCCTGATCAAACTGGGTGTCGATCTGTATGGGAATGATTTCGACAACATGAAATTCAAGATAGGAAAGGCCAAATACAAGGATGAGAAGGTTCCTGCATTCTCTGCAGTGATCGACAACACAAAGATAAATCTTGTGAAGTCAATCAAAGGAATTTTCGACAAGGGAGTAGAGAGTGCGGTACAAGAAAACAGGAATGCCACTGCCTTCAACAACTTCATGCAGAAAATCGGTTACATAAGGGCAATTGACCAGAAGCTTGAAGGACTTTCGGAAGAAGAACAGAAACAGATGGAATCCAAGGGAAAAACAGAAGAAAACAATCAGCCATGAACAGTCAGGAATATATCGAGGTAGCGATAAGGATCAGTCCGTTCAGCGACGAGAATGCTGAAATCATCACAGCAGAAATCAGCGAGTTGCCTTTTGAATCATTCAGCAGCGAGGCTCCTTTCCTCAACTGCTACATCCAGAAGGAATTATATGACCCACAGGCTCTTAAAGTCATAATGGGAGGACTCGAAGACTACGGTTTCCAGACAGAGTACTCGGTGAGGCTCATGCCGGCAGTGAACTGGAACGCAGTGTGGGAAAGTCAGTTTCCTCCAATTGTCGTGGATGGGAAATGTACGATAAAGGCATCTTTCCATAAGGACCTGAAGAAGACAAGATTCAACATAACCATCGACCCGAAGATGGCTTTCGGCACCGGACATCACCAGACCACTTACATGATGTGCCGCGCACTTCTGCAGAATGAGGATGCTGTCAGGGGCAAGGTGGTCATGGACATGGGCTGCGGTACCGCCATACTGGCTATTCTTGCAGCCAAGATGAAGGCTTCACATGTATATGGCATAGACATCGACGCAGTGGCTTCCATATCCGCATATGACAACGCCCGCAAGAACAGAGTCGGGAAAGTCATGGAAACTTACTGCGGCGATGCATCACTGCTGCAGAGGAACTCATACGACGTCCTTCTTGCCAACATCAACCGCAACATACTGCTGCAGGACATTCCTACATATTCCCTGTGCATCCGCAAAGGAGGCCTGCTGTTTGTCAGCGGCTTCTACGTCGAGGATATGCCGATGATAATAGGGATGGCTCAGAACTCCGGTCTGAAATACGTCAGTCACGATTCCATCGACAACTGGTGCTGCGTGAAATTTGAGAAACCGTTTAACGAAACGGAATAGAATCCCCGGCTCCCTACCGACCTGCATGACTGGGGGGGAATAATTGCAGAAAACGGCATCTTGGCAACACATCCGGAGATGTCGTTTTTTTTGCATATTTTTTGTAAAGATGGTTGGATTTTAAGATATAGTTATTATATTTGCAATACATTAATTTAGAATTATTAAAAATTAAAACTATGAAGAAGATAACTTTGATGCTGGCATGCATGCTCGGAATTGCATTGGCAGCAACGGCTGGAGACAAGCCCATATCATTTGACAAGCTGCCTCTTGAGGCAAAGAACTTCATAAACGTAAACTTCCAGAATGCCAAGGTACTCTACTCGACCGTTGATGACGACTTTTTCCGTCCGGATTACAACGTATCACTCGATAACGGATTCAGAATACAGTTCACCAACTCGGGAGCCCTTGAAAAGATCGAGAGCAACACTGCAGCGATACCTCAGGACCTGATCCCGTACCAGATAAGGGACTACGTAAAGGTACACTATCCGGACGCAACCTTCATGGAATATGAAATCGGACGCAAGTCCTATGAGGTCAAGCTGTCCAACAGGCTCGACCTGAAGTTCAACAAGAAGTTTCACCTGATCGAGATAGATGACTGATCATCTTAAATACATCATCATATCATGAAAAGGTTTGTCTTTCTGACAGCAATCCTCCTATCAGTATCTGCTGTCATGTCATGCGACACTTACGAAGACGGGAAACCTGTCGCAGACGTACTGAATGTATTTGAGAAGATGTATCCAGGTGCACGGGATGTCGAGTGGGAACGCGAAGGACCATATTGGGAAGTCTCATTTGAAACTGGCTCTTATCCGGACGAGGTGGACCACAGTGCATGGTTCACGACTGACGGGGCATGGGTCAGGACAGAAACGGACATATTCATAACGGCTGTGCCGGAAAGCATAATGAAGGCTATCCAGGAATCAGAATATGCATCAGCCGTGCTGGAAGATACCGATGTGGACTACATCCAGACACCGGAAGGGAACTACTATCAGTTTGACCTTATCTACCAGGGAAGCAGAATAGAAGTCAATGTGACTGAAGACGGTCAGGTTTCCAGAGCATCAGCGTTTTAAAGCAAGATCGGCCATGGCTATTGCGGTCATGGCCTCAACTATCACAGGAACGCGTAGAGCAAAGCATGTATCGTGACGTCCAGGTACTTCGAGAGAGTCCATGACACCTTTTTCAAAATTGTATGTGTGCTGGGCCTTGCGGATGCTGGACGTCGGCTTTATTGCCACACGGAATTTCAGAGGGGCACCGTTTGTAATGCCTCCGTTCGCTCCGCCCGCTCCGTTCTTCAAAGGCCTGCCGTCCGGACCGAATGGATCATTGTGTTCGGAACCCTTCATGGCTGCTGCAGCAAATCCGTCTCCGAATTCGATTCCTCTCACCCCCGGAATTGCAAAGACAGCATGAGCTATCTGTGACTCCACCCCATCCCAGAACGGCTCGCCGTAACCAGGATCTATTTCAGGGACGACACACTCCACCACTGCTCCAAGACTGTCACCCTCACTCATAGCCAGGTCAATCGCATGTTTCCACGCGTCAGTGAGCAGACCCTGGCCAGGCATAAGCGGATCGTCAGCCAGGGCAATACCTCCCAATTCAACGATTCGGGCACATACAGACTTCACAGGGGTCTCGTCCAATATGGTGGCATCATACAATAACTTCTTGGCGACGACCCCGGCAGCGACCACAGGCAGTGTGAGCCTTCCGGAAAAATGCCCGCCTCCACGGGGATCATGACAGTCCTCCCATTTAATGGCAGCCGCCATATCCGCATGTCCAGGACGAGGCATGGCAGCAAAGAGTTCATAATCATCCGAATGAGTGTTGCCGTTCCTGAAAGCTATTGTCAGAGGGGCACCTGTCGTGTGGCCTTCAAACACTCCACTGACAATCATAGGTCTGTCCTCTTCAATGCGCGGAGTCGTACCCTTTGACCCGCTCTTCCTGCGAGATATATCCTCCTCGAAGTCCTTCTCCGAAAGCTCCAGTCCAGCCGGAACACCGTCCAGGACGACACCGATGAGTTCTCCATGGGATTCTCCGAAGATACTGACCCTGAATCTGCTGCCAAATGTATTCATATACCGTGTTTTTGCAAAATCATAAATCCATAACACCATCAAAGGATTGACTGCCATGCTTCCCTGAAGCCCGGGAAGGATTTAGCCACGCAGGCCTCATCGTCAATCGTGATCGGACCGTCAGCACCGAGCTCGGCCACCTTGAGAGCCATAACCATGCGATGGTCATGGTGTGACGTGTATCTGCCTCCCTTGAGAAGCTTCCCTGCAAGAAGTCTCTGTGCAAGACTCTGTCCTTCAATAAGCATCTCGTCACCTTCGATCCACACATTAACACCCATCTGGTCAAGCATGCCTGTAATTGCCTTGGCCCTGTCACTCTCCTTGTTGGCAAGACGCCCCACACCTCCAAGACGGCTTGTTCCCTGACAGAATGCCGCAAGCACGGATATGACCGGGAAAAGGTCAGGGCAATTGGATGCGTCCACGTTGAAAGCCTTGAGCGGAGCACGCTGGACGGTGATATCACCACGGTCGCCATCCAGTTGTGAAAGGCTGGCGCCTGCATCCATCAGTATATCCATTATTGAAAGGTCAGCCTGAAGGGACGTCGTGTCAAGTCCACGGATTTCAGCCCTACCGAAGACAGCCCCTGCCACAAGGAAGTTGGCCGCCGCACTCCAGTCGCCTTCCAGGTCGATGTCAGCCGCCTTGTACCTCTGTCCGCCCTTCACCTTGAACAGCATCTCGGTACAAAGAGACCAGTCACCGCCTGACTCAAGGAAATCCCTTCCTCCCAACATATCATTGCCTATCCTGATACCGAACTTCTTCAGCACCTCAAGGGTAATGAACATATATGGGATACTCTTCGGGTCCTTGACTATCAACGAAGAATTCCTGTCAGCAAACGGAAGCGCCATAAGCAGGCCTGAGATAAGCTGGGATCCGTGCTTTCCGGAAATCTCCGCACGACCTGCATTGAGAGGGCCTTCAACAGTCAGAGGTACCCTTATGACATCATCGGATGCGTCTTCATGATTCCTTACCGAAGCACCGAGCGCCTCCATTATTTCACGGGCCCCTGTCAGGGGGCGTCCGAGAAGCGTCTTCTCACCTGTGAGCGTCACCGGTGCTGCACTCAACTGGGCCATCAGAGGGATCATCATCCGGGTCAGCAGCCCCGACTCCCCGACATGAAGGATGTGACTGCCGGAAGGTTCCTCGCCTGAAGAGATGATTCTTTCCACGCAACCGGTTGAAGCCCCTATTCCTGTGATAATTACCTCATTACCCTTTAGTTCCACTTCAGCTCCGAGACTTGCGGCCACCTGGAGGGCAGCGTCATTGTCCCCGCAGGCCGTATAGCCCTTGAGGCGGGAAGTGCCATCCGCAAGAGAGGCTGCGATAATTGCGCGCTGAGCAAAACTTTTAGACGACGGCATGACACAAGGAGAGACTTCTTCTGCGTTCCCAGTCCCGATGAACCTGAAGCCGCCATAAACCTTTTCCTTCATCTGCTCCATCGGCCACTGACCTGGAGCAGCAACGTCGTCCGCATCAGTAGCCGCATATGTAAATGGGGCTCCGTGGCGGAGACATCCGACACGGGATGAGCGTCCTGCCTCACCCATGCAGAAAGCGATCAGACCGCCGTCGGAAAGGGCGCTCACACCCTCGGATCCGCTTTCACGGCACCAGTCATACAGGGAAAGCACACGTTCAGAATCAGCTTCGGAACGAGCGGTAGTGACGATCTTCACCATATCTGCACCATGATAGACACACTTCTCGACTATCGCCTTCAAAGCTTCAAAAGAATCCGTGCCCTCGAAATCATGATATGAACGTATGAAAACAGTTCCGTTCTCATGGGCGGCATTGCGGACACGCTTGGACATCTGCTTGGAAGCCTCCAGCTCCACATCGACATAACGCGCTCCCGCTTCAATTGCCCTGACAAGTCTCCTTTCAGCAATCTGCATAGCCTTTATCTCACGGCTCTGAGGAGTCATGGACTCATCCTGAAGAGACGGTTCGGTTCTTATGAGTTCCGATATCCTGCATGTCGCCACCAGAGGCACATCGCTGGTAAAGAGTTCCTCTATCTCACGGTCACTGAGCCGGCACCGGTCCAGACGGATCTCGGCCATCTCGCAACCTTCCAGAGCCTCATATATATGCTCCAGATCCTTGTTCTGTATAGTTGTACAAATCATATTTCTACTTCAATAACTTTACCACTTCCTCAACCGTGAGGGCCTTCACAGTCACATCACCGACAGTCCGAGGCAGCACGAAATGAACCTTTCCGCCCTCGGCCTTCTTATCTTTCTGCATCACATAGGCCATTTCATCCACTCCGAAAGGACAATGAGGCGCCAACCCGCAATCCCAGAAGTCTGCCCTCAGCCTGCCCTCAAGAGCCGTCGGTGTCTCCATATCACCATGAAATATCCTGTCGGACAGACGCGCCGCCAGTACCATTCCCATAGCCACAGCCTCCCCATGGGTGATATCCGAATTCTCAGGAGAGGAATCCCCGGTCATCGCTTCACGACGTGCAAGTGACTCTATCGCGTGAGCAAACGTATGGCCCAGATTCAGTTTCCTTCTCTCGCCCCCTTCAAACTGATCCCGGGAGACCACACCAGCCTTGACCCCGGCCGCAGCAGCAATCAGAGGCACAAGTTCAGGGGTATGGGCCGCCACACAATCGCACCAATAGTCCGCAGCCTCATCTTCCGGCACAATGCGATACTCCTTCTCCATATCGGAAAGCACCCTGACGGTCTCTTCATAATGTCCGCAATCCGCTATGATGAAAGTCTTAAGCAACTCAGCCGCACCTGAACAGAAATCACGATGAGGCAGGCTCTCGAGCACCTGAGGGCAGAGGTATGTAAATTCAGGCTGACGTATCACCCCAAGCATATTCTTATAGCGTTCGAAATTCACGCCGGTCTTGCCGCCGATGGCCGCGTCCACCTGTGCAAGAAGCGTGGTGGGAACATAGGCGAAACGGACTCCCCTCTTATAGATCGAAGCCGCGAAACCGACCAGATCACTGGTGATTCCACCGCCGACAGCCAGGACAAGAGCATCCCTGTCCGCTCCGTTATCCAAAAGCCAGCCACAGATATCCATCACCATCTCCATATTCTTGCGGGACTCGGAAGTCTCTATCAGCATCCCGGGAACATCCATGCGGTTCATTATCTGAGCGATTTCCTGAGCGGCGGGGCACTGCATCGCCACATTAGAGTCCATCACCGCAAACACATGGGGATATGCTTCAAGACAGGAAAGCAGACCACCCATTCCATCCTCCACGACAATACGGCTGATTACCTTCCCTTCTGAATATACTTTGATCTCATCCATAACTGATTTTTCATATAACTTACAAACTTAAGCAAAAACTTCCGTATTTTCTTCCGTTACAATCAAAATCAACCTGCTGACATCAAAATCGGAGCACGGCTCACTAAATATTTTGGATTTTCCAAAAAATCCGATACCTTTGCAATCCTCAACACAAGAAGTGCTTACTTTCAGTCCTGGTATGATCGTCAGCTTCCGTCCTGCACACGGCACCAAGCCCTCAGACGCACGACATCCGAACGAAGCCACACGCCCACAGGCAACAGAAACAGCACACCAGCCCGGATGGCGGAATCGGTAGACGCGCTGGTCTCAAACACCAGTGGAGCAATCCGTGCCGGTTCGATCCCGGCTCCGGGTACCAAACAAATCGCAAATCATTGATTTTCAAGGATTTGCGATTTTTCTTTTGGGATTTGCACCACGGTTGCACCACAGAATGGAGTCATTTAAGCCGAAGTCCCGACATTTTCACATCTTATCCATAAAAACAGCCCTTTTCGTGGATAAACCTCAACTTTTGATGGTTCCGTCCATGAAAACGGCCATTTTCGTGGACAGCAAACGATTTTGCACAGGTTCTATTGTGGATTTGGTGAGGGGTACAAATTGTACCCTGCACGGAAACTATGAAAAATTTCAACTGGTGACGATCTGTCACCGGTTCACTTGATTTACTCCAGATATCTGACCCCTTTTCCATGAGCCTCGGCATATGCGATTTCTCCCTGAGTGCTCTCACCGATGTAGCCACCGACGTTGATGACGAAGATTTCGTCGGCCATGTCGATCTTGCGTTTGTGCATGTCGTCGAGCATGGCTTTGGTGCCTTCAGTCCAGACCTCGTCGTCACCGCTGTGACCGAACAGGCCAACGGATATGACGATGTTTCCTTCAAGGGTCAATCGCTTCTGTGCTTCAAGATACTGCTCCTTGAACTTTGTACTGCCGCAGAGGGTTATTACTTTGTATTTGTCGACCATATTCTTATCTGTTTTGCTGAATGAGGGGGACAAATTGTCCCCCTCACGGAAATCATGCAGAAATCTCTGCCAGGAAGTCATTCAAGACATACAGATTCCCCTGGAGATAAAGTCCGGTTTCCTCGTCGTGAAAGCTCCTGCAAGTCTCACTCTTGTAGAACATATCAAGAGCCTCCTTCAAAGAAACATTCAGAGTCTCGGAAATCTTCACAACAATGCAGCCGATGCGCTGTCTAAGAATTACATCGCTGACTTTTTTCACTGTTCACCGCGCAATTACCGTATTAAATCTTACGGCACTGATTATAATTGACTCACTCTTTCAATTAGTTGAGCCAATGTTAGTGCACTATCCACTTGCTTAGTATCAAAGACCATATAATATCTATACAATCCTCCAGCTGCTTTTGCCCACATCTGTCCCAGTTCAATTTTATTTTTACTATCAGAATTATCTCGGTCGTCACCTTTAGTCTCAATCAAAAGGATTTTCCCACTCTTCAATTTTACGATAAAATCCGGATAGTGATTTATGAACCCATTGATACCAAAACCAAGGCCTCTTTCCGCATTTCGATGCCAATATTCTACATTCTCCAGATTTGCGATTTCGTTTATCACCCTTTCCTCAAAACCATTCATATCTCCTTCATCAAGATACAGTCCTTTCTTCACGCCTAAAATTTTAGATGAAACGGGCATAGTTTCTGGGAATCGATAATCTGCCTCACATACAATCTGATCAGTATCAAGCCAATCACAAAATATCTTCTTTTGATAAGTTGTTAAAATATCATTTAACTTATTCCTGAAGATTTTTGCATAGACTGGTTCATTTAAAAACATCTCGCTAATCTTCTCATTATCCAAACCCTCAATAGCCTTCTTGACATATTCAACTATATGATGTTCCGGAATCTCATCAAGTCTTATCAGTCTGGCAATATTTAATGCGAGATTATTTCTCTTACTCTCATCCGGCAGACTCTGAAATTGCTCCTGTATGTAAGTAAGTTGTTTAGCACTGATTTTAGACTTTTGAACCTCATAATCATCATTTCCCACCCTCTCAAGGTCTAGTTTTATAGCATCCGCTTCAGTTGGAACAAAATCAATCGTATGATCTTGCTTGCTTAAATCTATTCGTTCAAGAAGCATCTTCTTGTCGAGGGAGACTAAACTGCCTTCACCTTCAAATAGTGACGACACATTGATCTTTCTTTTAAATCGTGGCAAAGAAACACTCAACGCATCTTGTATAAAGATGTCCTTTATTACATTTTTCTTAACCATATCTCGTACCTCAGATGGCAAGCCTTTGCCCGAAAAACAGTCTTCGTCGGAGGCTTCAATTTGTTTGTTATATGATTCACTTTCTTTCTGAGCAAATTCTTCAAGTTGAGTAGCAAATTCTTCAGCTTTTTCAGAATTTAACCCTTCTTTTACTTTCTCAACATCTATTTCATACCCTGAATTACATTCACCATTTTCTAACGGAGGATCCTGTAAGACATGATCTTGATTATCAAATAGTGTCGTATGGACAAAACCATTTACTGTGGCACTTGGAGACATGCCCCACTCCTCTTTTTCATTTACCCTATAGTCTTTTCTACTGAATCCCGCATTGTTCAAGCTGCTGATTATGCGATTAAGAGTATCACTGAAATCCGCTGACGAAGTAAACACATAAGATAAGTTCAAAAGGTCATCTGTATGTTTCGTAGTATAAGGCAAGCGTAAAATCCTACCCAAAATCTGCTCAACAGAAACTCTAGATGTTCTATTTGCCAACGAAGCTAAAACATAAGCGAAAGGACAATCCCAACCTTCTTTGAGGGCATCAACCGTAATGATGTAACGAACAGGGCAGTCTCGACTTAAGAGATTCATGTTCTTGATCTCATCCTTTTCTCCAGTCTTGATTTTTATCTGATCCTCCGGGATGCCGATCTCAATCAGATCTCTTTTAACTTTGTCATATGTAACATTTTCATCTCCTATTCTTGGCTGTGCCTGACACAAGACAATCGGTCTGATGTATTTTCCAGTTCTTTGCTCCTCTGCTATTGCTCTTGCTTCAAGACTTCTTTGAAGTTGCACGGCACTCACCAGGACATCATTTGTTGTTTTATGATTATAAACCACAACAGGCAATTTGACCATATTCGCCCTTTTTAATTTAATAGCATCCACGAAACTGATGATATTGCTACTTTGGCGAGGCGTTGCTGTTAAATTCAGAATACACTGAGGATTAATAGCTCGCAAAACTTCGACACGAAGATTTGCCTCAAAATTATGGCTTTCATCAACAACTACAACAGGGTTCAGGTATGACAACACTTGTATCAAAGATGTCTCATCGGCACCTTCAATTTTGGAGGTAAGCGAGTCATAATACCTACTGTATTCCGCAAGATTTTCATTTTCCCTATATGACCTTCGTCCATCTTTATTGTTGGTCGCAAATGATTGTACGCTCAACACAAAGATGGTAACCTGTTCCATAACACTTACGGGACTGATTCCATGCCCCATAAGAGCATCTTCTTTATCGACCACACATACTTTACCGCCAAAAATGCTATCAAGTCTCTGACGATATGGGTGCTCTGGGTTTCTAAGATTCTTTAGTGTCTGTTTTAGAATAGTATCCGATGGGACGAACCATGCAACTACCTTTGGTTTTCCTGTCGGATAATATTTGAACAACGGTTTAAGGGCATTGCAAGCGATAAATGTTTTTCCTCCTGCTGTAGGGACCTTGACAGTTATATTGGGAACTCCTTTAACACTGTTATCATAACTGTGCAGAAAATGGTTCCCCTCAAGAGAATAAACATCCACTCCTCGATCTAACCAATAAGAAGCAAAAGCCTTATTCAAAGGCTCTCCTTCATGTATTATATCAAGGAAGCTGCTGAGGTCTTGTAATACCTCCTTTTGATAAGATTTTAACTCCATACTAAAAATGCTTTATATCACGAGGTATTTTTTTGAATGTTATATTGTGGTCTGTCATGTATTTTTCAGGAAGGGTACAAACATCGGCGTATATAACATAATTATCGGCTTTTTCTATTACGATATTCAATGTATCAAAGTTAAGAGTCGTGATCTGATCCCTCTCGTAATAAAAATAATAACCAGTATCTAAAGTCGTGTCCAATAAATACTTTGAATCTGACATCCTCTCTCTTGTTAGCGGTTGACGTGTCTCGGTATAATATATATACTCTCGAATCTTAGACTCTTCGATTTTCTCGTTTAGCAAATTTTCATCATCAAACAACCGATCTCCTAATTCATAATAATCGAACTCTCCTCCTGTTCCCTTAATCGCTTTCTTACCTTCACCGTATCCATTTATCACCCTTTTAACTCTTTCTGCAGTGACTGTATCAGCATAGTCTTCCATTTCAATAAGAATAAACTTTCTGTTCCCGCCATCCTTATTGAGGTTCAAAACAGAGTGAGCAGTTGTTCCACTTCCTGCAAATGAATCTAAAATAATAGAATCTTTTTTAGCATAAAAATTGATAAGATACTCTAATAAAGCTGTTGGTTTGGGAAAGTCAAAATCTAACCCCATCTTTTTGAGAAGAGAACTCATATTTTGGGTACTGCCCAATCCACTTAACAATGAAATCACATAACTATCATTATCCCGTTCCTTGACCATTTCAATCGCACCTGTAGCAGTAATTTCAAATCTGGTTTTTTGATTCTTTGTATCCATAACAGACTGGAAACCAGCCGAAATAAAGGAATTCAGGATATTTTTAGAAGCCCAACCGCTTTCTACAACAACCTCTTTAGTTAAACGATAGTTCTCAATTATTGCATCTGAATAATAATAAGGGAAAGCATCATAACGTTCAGATATCTTTAAGTTCTTAACAGCACATGGAAAACCAATGGGTAGTTTGATTTTCGACATAGGATTCTTACTACCATTCTTGACAACTGTATTACGTATCTCGTCCTTGAATATCTTACTGTCAAGAGGGATAGATGGGTCTATGCCTTTAGGCAAACCTAACACTGAAGCATCTTTTCCATAAACTAATATATATTCATGACACACTTTGATCTTTGCTTGGTTATCATAATTGCCATCTGTCTTCCATATAAGAGTTGCAAGATTATTGCGTACTCCAAAAATCTCATCACATATAAACTTTAAGTTGGAATACTCATTGTCATCGATAGAAATAAATATAGCTCCGGTCTCCGCTAATAATTTATGCAGAAGTACAAGACGTGGGTACATCATACATAACCATTTATCATGTCGCGACAAATCTTCTCCTTGCTGACCGACAATCTCACCCAGCCATTTTTTGATTTTAGGATGATTCACATTATCATTGTACACCCATTTCTCGTTGCCAGTATTATACGGCGGATCTATATAGATACACTCTATTCTTCCTTCAAATCTCGGCATTAGTGCCTTGAGTGCTTCCAGATTATCTCCATGAATCACCATATTGCCACTATTGGTTTCAGATTTATCTTCTGAATTATCAGAACGAAATCCATACTGGTGCTCAAGAATACGATACGGAACATCTTGATGATGGGTCTTCACCTTATCTTTTCCTATCCATTCGAGTGTAGGCATATAAATATTTATTTTCCGATTATTACTTGCTTCAATCAACAAATATAAGCATTTTAATTAACTGATAGAGATTGATCATTTTATTTGGTCGATAAAAAATTATATCTTTACACTAAACACTGCAATACCTGTATAAACTACATTAATGATAGCTCAGATGAAACAAATAGAACTGGCAGTAAAGAAAAGCATATGCCAATCAACGTTATTAGATAAAAAATCCATCAAGTTGATTCAAAATTTGTTTCCTTGTGAACTGGTAGATACCGATCAATTACAAACTGGAGGATCATTACCAAATATTGATGGATATTTAGATTTGCTTTGTCAGGATGGAACAGCATATGAGCGTGTTTTCGTACAGGTAAAGCATCTAACCCATCCGGCAATAAATGGTAATGCATTTTATGATGTTCCTCAATATATCTACGGCTATGCCCAAAAGCATAAAGGCGAAGTCGTGATTTTCATTGCTTGTGATTATGAAAATGAAATCTTCTACTGGAAAGTCATTGACGAAATTGCCATAGATGACTTCATCAATCACTCTGACCATATTCAGGAAACTGTACGCTATTATTTCAAAGAAAACGAATACTGCAACAAAACAAATGTCTTAGATGTCATCCAGGCCTGGAGAGAACTGTACCATAGAAAGATGGACTCTATCACGGATGACAGAGCGCTTGCAGAAAGATTTGCAAAAACTCATAAAACAGCATTTAATAGAATCTGCACAGACATTCATGGAATCTCGGAATCTCATATTGAAAGATCCGAAGTCAATAAGCTACTCAATTGGATACAGTCCGAATTACCAAACGATCAGCATAACATATGTCTGCTTACAGGTAATGCAGGAGTAGGAAAATCTGCTGTTTTAAAAGACGTGACAACAAAGTTAGAAGCGAATGGAACACGATGTATATGTATCAAGTCAGACTCAATTGACATAAATAATCCGGTATCATTAGAAGATTTGTATAATGCAATTTCCTGCTTTGCAGTTGGACAACATAGAGTCGTTGTTATAATCGATCAGATAGATGCATTATCTCAAAGTCTATCCAATGACAGAAATCGAATAAATGACATCGTAAGCATATTATCATCATTAGATGGTTGGTCCAATGTTCGCGTCATAGTATCATGCAGGAAATATGACTTGGACTACGACGCCACTCTTGGTCGACTAAAAGCAAATGCTGAAACATAGAACTGGGAGAACTAAAGAATGAGGATGTTGATACCATATTATTAAAATTAGGGACTGACATAAAAGATAAACTGGACAGCACAACATATGAAATGTTGAAGACCGTCCAGTATCTAGATGCATTCTGTTTCTTATATCAGAAAAACAAGTCAATATTGAACTTCGGTAATCCCACAGAACTATATGATTCGTTATGGGACTCTTATATCATTTCTGCACCTTCTGGAGTTGAACGAAATGATTTAGAAAGAATCTTATTTGCAATCGCTATTTCAATACGCGAGCTAGAGACCTTATGGCCAGTATGGACTCCAACAACAGTGCATAAAGCAGCATTTACTCATTTAGCTAGTTCCAGGGCCATCATTACAAATGGCAATTCGGTTTCATTCTTTCACCAGACCTTCTATGACTATACGTTAGCACGCTATTATACGACCAACAACAAATCATTCATAGAAGAGTTAAAAAACGAGTTCCAAGGCCTGGAGATTCGTTCTACAGTCAAAGCAATATTAGAATACGAAAAAGGGCATAACGAATCCATTTATATCAAAGAAGTACGTGAATTACTAAACTCCGACAAGATCAGATTGCACATAAAGCTCTTAGCCATTTCTATCTTGGCATCTACGGAGAATCCTAATGCTGCAGAGAGGAAACTTATCAGAGATGTTTGTACTTCTGACGTAAGGCTTTTGACACATTTTTTACTTGGTGCGAGAAGTGAGAAATGGTTCAACGTTATCCTCCTCCTTTCTAGAACCGTTTTACCCCAAAGTAGTAAAGAGGACCGCTTATTAGGCCCTACTCTAAATTGCCTTTCAAGATATTCGTTTAATCATCCCGATGAAATATTTCCGTTATTAGATTCGATTGAAGATGAATCCACACACAAATTTGCATTACAATATATTTTAAGAGAGCATAATGACTATCAAAACGAAAAGGTACGGAATGCATTTTATAATTCAAACGATGATATGACATTCATTGTTGGCAGAATTAAAGATTCAATGTTGAGCAATATCGAATTTGGATTGCAAGAAACGAAAAAGTGTATCTTGAGTTATCTTGAAGCTCCCGACAAGCCACATGAGCATGCACATTATGAAATAGTTGATGTATTATGCAAAGATCTGCGTGAGAAATATCCCACAGAATATCTTCGTGCATTTCATGAATGTTTTGTAAAGGCTATAAAAAAGCTATCTAAACCATCCTTCTTATATAAATACTCCATTTCAAACATATCCAGAGGCTTCACATCTAGCCGTAACACGCGT
>JAZSEQ010000046.1:0-3231 GCA_045531765.1 Candidatus Cryptobacteroides sp.
CCTTAAAAGTCCATCTGTGTAATAAGCAGTCTGCTCATATCGCCACCAATCCGATCCATAGGACGTCGTATTGCGCACGATTTCACCATCCCATAGATTACTATCGTAGGGATATGACATGCTTTCAGGATGACCAGTCATTCCATCCCGTTGATTTTCAAGAAAATCCTTAAGCCATCCATTTGGAATGACCTTATCAATCAGATTATCCTCAAATGCACATTTAACCTGTGCGTCAGCATTATAATAGACAAATGCAAAAAAAATCGCAGAAACAGCAAATACTTTCTTCATCAGAATTCAAAATTATATATACCCTGACCTATTATTTCAGACATTTCCGCCCCAGGAACCCATACGGTTGCAGTCGCGCCCACAGGTACTGTAACTCTCATCTGCCCGTTGAAGTCCTTGTGTGATATATCCACCTTGAGCATGCCGTAAGGAGTCATCTTTGAATAGGTCACCTGCTCAAGGTCCTTCAGCAACTGGGGCTTGATGACAACATGCTTATATCCCGGCTGCGATTCGTCAATATTGACTCCGGCCAGAGTGTTGTAGAACCATGTCAGACCGCCGCCGAACATAGGATGGTTACGGGAATCCTTGCCGTCCCACCTTTCCCATGTGGTCGTAGCGCCCTGTTCGATCCACCAGCCGAAGCTCGGGTAGTCCTTCTGATTGATGATTTCATAGGCCAGGTCGTTCATGCCGTTTTGGGCAAGCATTTCGAAAAGTCTTCTGGTTCCGAAGATGCCCGTGTTAAGATGCTTGTTGTATTTGTCAACAAGCTCGCACCTGAATGATTCCACCACATCTGCGTGGCAGTCCTCGGGCACGCCCATGTGAAGAGCGAACACATTCGCTCCATAATCGCCATAAGACCTTGTCTGGGGATTGTAATATTTCCTGTGGAAAGCCGCCTTCACGTTCTCGGCAACTTCCCTGTATTTTTTCTGGTCCTCTGTCCTGCCGAGAACACCTGCGGCCTTGGATGTGACATCCGCACACCTCCAGAGGAAATATGTATGGACCAGATGATTGGCAGGCAGCCCATGAGGAGCCACCCACTCCCCCAGCCGGAGCCAGCGGTCGAAACGATGATCTCCGTTCACAATCTCGTTCTGGCAGTCCATGATGCCTTCATCTGTGATATACTTCATCATGAAGCGCATCTGTTCGGTCATGGTAAAATAGCTTTCTTCGAGCAGCTGCACATCACCGAAGTGGCGGTACATTTCCCAAGGCATGATGTTCACTGCGGCACCCCAGCCTACTCCACCGCCGCATCCCGGCTGCCATGGAGCTGAATTAGGGACATGACCGGTCTCGACATTCTGGGCATCGCGCATGTCACGCAACCATTTGTGGTAGAAGGTGTAGCAGTCATAGTTTGACATGACAGTTTCGCAGCAGACCTGACCGTCACCCGTATAGGGAGACTTTTCGCGATGAGGACAGTCACTCATCACGCATCCATGGAGATTGTCTTCAAGACTTCTTCTCCAGATGGTATTGATCTGATTCAGCAGAGGATTTGAAGTCGTGAACTCAGAATCTGCCCTTACATCTGTATTGACCACCTCTGCGACCACATTCTCCTCGCTGAGTTCCACGCCCGTAATTATGGCTTTCCTGAACACATACCAGGCAAACTTAGGAGCATAATCCCTGCACTCTCCTTCTCCGAAAATATATTTCTGAGTACCGACAGGAGACTCGCTGACATATTTCACCTGCAGGACATCCCCGTTTGATGCCTTGACTCCGTCAAAGCGAAGCCATCCTGACACTTCCTTTCCGAAATCCACTTCCCAGCCCTTTTCAGTCTTTTCAAAAGACACCGGCTTGAGAGTCTCGACCACCCTGTCCAGCGGAGCATAAGAGGCGCACAGCACCCCCGTTGGAGCCTCCCTCAGAACCGCGTTCTTCCATGATGATTCATCACATCCGACAGAGCACCAGTCGGTGATTTCCTGGCGGGCATCGTAGGTTTCGCCTATATACTCGTCATTATAGACTATGGCGGATTCCTTCACCTTCCACGATTCATCAGAGATGATGATTTCCTCGCTGCCGTCCTCATAAGTCACTTTGATCTGACAGAGCATACGTGGAGATCCGTAGGCTGCAGGCCAGCGGCGGGTATGGGTGTTGTACCATCCGTTGCCGACGATCATGCCGAGAGCATTCTTTCCCTGCTTCAAGGCATCGGTAATGTCGTAGGTAAGATACATCACGCGATAGCCACGGAAATTATCTTCAATGGCAATGCTTATCTTCGGAAGACGGGGTCTCTTGCTATAGTTGGTAAAATTCGGAACCAGCACATCATCTCCTATCTTGCTCCCGTTCACATAGAATTCAAAATATCCCAGACCCGTCACGAATGCCACTGCAGAAGCGACTTTCCTGTTCATATCGACCTCCTTACGGAAGTATGGTGCCGGAGTGGTATTCTTTTCTTCCCATTCCTCCTGCCATGGGGCACCGATCCATCTGGCGCACCATTCTTCAGGATTCATCACACCCATTCTCCATCGGGCAGGCTCGCTCCAGTCTGAAGCCTTTCCGTTGCTGTCCCAGACCTTCACCTGCCACCACACCTGCTGGCCGCTGACAAGCTCCTTGCCACCATAAGGTACAAAAACAGACTGGTCCGACTTCACCTTCCTGCTGTCCCAAAGATCAGCCTTTGCCAGCCCCTCACGGGATGAGGCCACACGGATCCTGTAAGCCGACTGACAAGCTCCCTTGACAGACTCATCTACAGGAGAATTTATCCACGACAGACGTGGCTGAGGGACATCTATACAGTTCGGCTGAACCATCTTCTCGCATGTGAGAGACACCGGCTTGATTTTACAAGGTGCGGCATAGACTTCAGAGACCGAAGCCACCGACAAGCCCATACAGACCAGAAGGGATAGAAGAATTCTTTTCATGAAAATGTCTTATTATAAAAAGGTTTTAATATATGAGTTTACACCTGTCATGTCGCGCACAGTCGAGACATCTTTAAAAAGATTTCTCCACTCACTTCGTTCGGTCGAAATGACAGTTGGTGTAAACATGTATATCGTTCCCAATAAAAAGGTTTTAATATATGAGTTTACACCTGTCATGTCGAGCGCAGTCGAGACATCTTTAAAAAGATTTCTCCACTCACTTCGTTCGGTCGCAATCGGCTTGCCGCTTGAGCGTCTGCGAAAGAAATCGACAAAGTCGCTT
>JAZSEQ010000073.1:0-3956 GCA_045531765.1 Candidatus Cryptobacteroides sp.
CCGTGGGTATTCCGCATGGGATCCTCTATCTCCTGTTTTTCTGATGGACGGGACTTTGTGTATTCCTTCAGTCTTTGTGTCATATACAGGTGAGGCTCTGGATACAAAGGTGCCGAACATCAAGTCGCTGCATGCATTGAGCGAGGCTGCGACCAAGGTGGCCAATCTTTTTGACCGGAATGTGAGTTCGGTAAAGGTGAATCTCGGTATTGAACAGGAGTATTTCCTTGTGGATGAAGCACTTTACAATGCTCGCCCCGACCTTATGCTGTGCAACAGGACAGTGATAGGACATACCTCTGCCAAGGACCAGCAGCTGGAAGACCATTATTTCGGTGCCATCCCTTCTCGCGTGAGCTCATTCATGAAGGATTTCGAGACTGAGGCATATAAGCTCGGAATTCTTCTTCAGACCAGACACAATGAGGTGGCTCCCAATCAGTTTGAATGCGCCCCTCTTTTCTGTGAGGCCACAAAGGCTATCGACCAGAATATGATGCTGATGATAGTGATGCAGAAAGTGGCAGAAAAGCATCATCTTAAGGTGATCTTTCATGAGAAGCCGTTTGACGGGGTAAACGGATCCGGAAAACATTGCAACTGGTCCCTGACTACTGATTCCGGTGTCAATCTTCTCTCGCCGGGAAAGACACCAACCAAGAATCTTCAGTTCCTGTCATTCTATGCTTCCGTGCTGCGTGCCGTCCATAGACACCATTTCCTTATGATGACCTCTGTGGCGACCTTGAGCAATTCATATCGTCTTGGGGGAGGGGAAGCTCCTCCTGCTGTCATGTCAGTGTTCTCTGGATCCACTCTATATGAAGTGTTCCGATCCATACTGAACATGAGCGATGTGCGTGAAAACGTTTACTCCTCTCAGGAATCCATCAGGATTGTAAATTCTATACCTGAGATATTCCCTGACAATACGGATCGCAACAGAACTTCTCCTTTCGCCTTTACCGGCAACAGGTTCGAGTTCCGCGCTGTAGGCTCTTCGCAGAATGTGGCATCGTCAGTATACGTTCTCAATTCAGTCGTGGCTGAAAGCCTGAATGAATTCTGGAGCGAGGTCAATTCTCGTGAATCTGAAGGGGAGGACAGGGCTTCTGCAGTCATGTCTGTAGTGCGTAAGTTTGTCACTGAGGCAAGGAATATCATGTTTGAAGGGAACGGATACAGCAAGGAATGGGAGAAGGAGGCGATGTCCAGAGGGCTTAAGGCAGTAGTCAATGTTCCGGAGGCATATGATATATATCATGATGAAAAGACAGTGGGGATGTTCAGCAGCCTCGGCGTATTGGCGCCTAATGAGGTGGATGCCCGTTATGAGATCCTTAATGAAACTTATGTGAAGAAACTTCAGATAGAAGCGCGTGTGATGGGAGATATGTGTCTGAATCATGTCATACCGGCTGCGGTGAAGTATCAGAACATACTGATTGAAAACATTAGAGGTGTGAAGGATATCTTCGGAGATGAGTATAAGGTTTATTGTGCATCCGAGGTGGCTGCCTTGAAGAAGATATCGCAGCATATCAACGAAGTGTCTCTGCATGTGGATGAGCTTGTGGAGGCTCGTAAGAAAGCCAACAGGATTTCTGACATAGCAGAAAGGGCAAAGGTGTATTCACACGAGGTGAAGGATATGATGGATAAGGTGCGGGAAGGTGCCGATCATCTTGAGATGCTGATCGATGATGAGATGTGGCCTCTTCCTAAATATCGTGAATTATTATTTTTCTAAGTATTGATACTTAGCGTGTTATGACTGACTATGTATATTGAGACTATAACTCCCAAGGATATTGAGAAACTTGAGTTTGCCTCTTTTACGGGTGATATATATGTGATAGACAGTGTCGGTGCCGAATTTAACAGAGCTGTGAATTACCTTCGTGCTCAGAAGATTATAGGCTTTGACACTGAGACGCGTCCATGCTTTTCTCCAGACCAGCCCCGTTATGATGTGTCGCTCCTGCAGTTGTCAGGTCCAGGCAAGGCTTTCCTCTTCAGATTGAATAAGATCGGTATGCACAGGAGACTGTGTGCCCTTCTTTCCAATGACAGGATAGTCAAGGTCGGTGCAGCCATTCATGACGACATAAGGGGGCTTCAGAAGCTTAGCGATTTCAAGCCGGCCGGGTTTGTCGATCTTCAGAAGATAGTCTGGGAGTGGGGAATAAGGGATAAGTCTGTGAAGAAGATGGCTGCTATTATTCTTGGAATAAGGATATCAAAGACTCAGCAGCTTTCAAATTGGGAGGCGGACAAATTATCGGAATCACAGTGCCGTTATGCCGCGACTGATGCCTGGGTATGCCGGGAAATGTATCTTGAACTGCTTGATTCTGAGAAGAATCCTTTGATTGCAGATGCGGGTAGTGACTCTAAGGAAGTGTAGTTTGTGAAAGAAACAGATTGAAGATATGATAAAAATAATATTAAAGAGAGGTAGGGAAGAATCTCTTCTGAGATTTCATCCATGGGTTTTTTCCGGAGCGATAGCTGACATACAGGGTAATCCTTCCGAAGGTGACCTTGTGGCGGTTCATTCATGTCTGGGGGAGTTCCTCGCTTATGGTCATTATCAGATTGGCTCGATAGCGGTGCGTATCCTTAGTTTTGATGATTCTGCGCTGCGTCCTGACTTTTGGGAGACGATGCTTTCACGTGCCCTTCAGGTGCGTGTGTCATGCGGGTTACACTCAGTCGGCTCTTCTGCTACAAACTGCTATAGGCTTGTGCACGGCGAAGGTGACAACCTCCCGGGACTGATAATAGACTATTATGATGGTGTCTGTGTCATGCAGGCACATTCTGTGGGAATGTTCAGGGCTAAGAAACAGATTTCTGATGCTCTCCAGAAGATTTACGGACAAGAGCTGAAAGCCGTATATGACAAGAGTTCCGGCACAGCGCCTTTCAAGGCAGGTCTTGAGCTGATAGATGGCTATATGTATCGTCGTGAGGATTTTACAGATGATGAGCAGGTGGTGTTGGAAAACGGTCATTGTTTCATGGTCAATTGGACTGAGGGACAGAAGACCGGATTTTTCCTTGATCAGAGAGAGAATAGGGCTCTTGTCGGAAATCTTGCCAGTGGACGTAATGTGCTGAATCTCTTTTGCTATACTGGTGGCTTCTCAATTTATGCTTTAGCTAATGGAGCTCTGCATGTAGACTCGGTGGACAGTTCTAAGAAGGCCATGATGATGGTGGACAGGAACGTGGCACTCAATGGATTTGATGAGTCAAGACATACAAGTCTTTGCTGCGATGCCATCGACTATCTTCGTGACGTTCCTGAAGGGAAGTATGACCTTATGATTGTGGATCCCCCTGCCTTCGCGAAACATAGAGGTGCTCTGAAGAATGCTCTTCGCGCATACCAGCGTCTGAACGCCGCTGCGATATCAAAGGTTGCCCCAGGAGGCTTTGTCTTTACATACAGCTGCTCACAGGTCGTAGATAAGGAAGCCTTCGCCCTTGCTGTTTTCTCTGCAGCAGCCCAGGCCGGCCGCCGCGTCAGAATCCTCGACCGACTGAACCAGCCATGTGACCATTCTGTGAACATATATCATCCTGAAGGCGAGTATCTGAAAGGATTGCTCTTATATGTAGAATGATCCAAGTATTGCACAGACAGATAAACTCTGACAAGTAAATCCTTATTTGATAAATAAATTTGGCAAATCGAATAAAAGTCCCTATATTTGCAATCCCAATCGGGAAATGGTGCTTTGGCCGAGCGGTTAGGCACAGGTCTGCAAAACCTGCTACAGCGGTTCGATTCCGCTAGGCACCTCACGAAAAATCTCCTAAGTTATTGTAAATCAATGATTTAGGGGATTTTCTTTTTCTTCAGAACCTAATTTTGACGACATTTGATGCTGGGTTGTTACTGTTTCGGGCTCAACGTAAATTCCGGTTGTTTTATATCCTGTCCACCA
>JAZSEQ010000079.1:0-2418 GCA_045531765.1 Candidatus Cryptobacteroides sp.
TAATCTGCAGCTGGATAATGTTTCCAAGCAATCGGTACTAGAGAAAATCCAGAAAGACTACGGCTACTCGTTCTCCATCAGTACGAGTGACGTTGACATCAGCAAGAAACTCAGCATTTCGGTCCGGAATGCCAGGATTGAGGATGTTTTGCAGCAGGTTTTTGCTGGTGATGATGTGACCTGCAAGATTGACGGTAAAATCATTTCCGTCACAAAAAAGGAAAACAATGCTCAAGACAAACCGGTGACGGTGTCGGGAACTGTCGTGGATGCTGATGGATTGCCGATAGTGGGGGTGGCGGTCATTCAGAAAGGAACCTCCAAAGGAGTTTCTACAGATGGAGATGGAAAATTTACATTTGTAGTATCTGGGGGGGGCAAGGCTGAGATAGAATTCAGTTGCATCGGATATCAGACATTGGTATATGCGGCAGGTTCGGTTCCTGGCTTGGTGACCCTCAGTGAGGATGCTCTTTTCCTTGATGATGTCGTTGTCGTAGGTTATGGTAATCAGCGCAGGGAATTTGTGACAAACGCGATTACCTCTTTCAAACCGGATGAAGATAACGGACGTACAGCTTTGACTCCTACTGAACTCCTTCAGGGTAGGGTGGCAGGTGTATCCGTGGCAAGCTCATCGGGAAACCTCGGAACTTCAGAACGTATCAGCATAAGGGGATCCAGTTCGTTGAGCGCAAGCAACAGCCCTCTTTATGTGGTTGATGGAATCCCATTGAACAATGAATCCGGCAGTCTTTACAACCTGGGAGATGACCTTAGTGCCATGTCTGTCCTCAACTTGACGGATATTGAATCGATAGAAATCCTCAAGGATGCAGCCTCATCTGCAATTTATGGCTCACGTGCTACCAATGGTGTCATTCTCATCACTACAAAACAGGGAAAGGAGGGAAAGTCAGATATAAAGGTTAACTATAGCTTCGGTATGTCTGAGTTCGCCAACAGGAATAGAATACAGTATGCGGATTCTGATACATGGATCGCAGTATACAATGAAGGTATAGATAATTACAATAGACAGAACGGCTATACTCAGGGTGATGCGTCATATGTACAGCATATCCGTAATCCGTATAACGGTCTGGAGGATACTGACTGGCTTGATGTGATCACCCGACTTGGTATGTCACACTCAGTGGATCTTTCTTTTGCAGGAGGCACAAGTAAGACAAAGGCATACATAGCAGCTAATTACAATTATCAGGAGGGTGTCATCAAGACGAATGATATAACCAAGGTCAATCTGAAAGCTCATGTTTCCCATCAGGTCGCAAAATGGCTTAATGTGGGAGCAAATATGAGCGGAAACTTCTTGAAGAACAATCGCGTACCTGGAGCTACGATAGGTTCTACAATCATCGGTCGCGCAGTCGAGCAACGTCCGTTTGACCGTCCGTTTAAACCTGATGGAGGCTATTATCTTGGTGGAACCGATGAACTTTCGCGTCATAACCCCGTGCAGATTCTGTCTGAGCAGAGATCTTTTGTGGATAATTATCGTTTCCTTGGTTCGCTTTATGCCGAAGCCACCATAATTGACGGCCTTAAAGCAAAGGTGTCATTCAACAATGACACAGGATATACATATGACTATCTTTATTATAACGCAAACCACCCGTATAAGGAGGATAACGGTCGCGTAATAGACAAGAACCGCTTCATGATATCCAACCTTTTCGAGGCTTTCGTTACCTATGACAAGACTTGGGGTGATCTTGCATTCGGAGCTATGGCAGGACATTCATTCCAGAAGACATCTATGCGTACAAGCAGTATAGATGCTCAGAATTTCCCTTCTCCATCATATAACACCGTAGGAGTGGCAGCAAATATAGTAGGAGTGTCCGGAGGTTTGAGCGAGTATGCTATGGAATCATGGTACGGCCGTGTAAATCTTGCATATAAGGAGAGATATATCCTGAATGCTACGATGCGAGCTGATGGATCAAGCCGTTTCGCTCCTGATTGCAGGTGGGGTCTGTTCCCATCTGTCTCACTCGGATGGAATGTTTCCAAGGAACCTTTCTGGCCTTCAGCTCAGACTGATCTTAAGTTCAGACTCAGTTATGGTAAGACCGGTAACCAGGACGGCATCAGCAACTACGGCTGGCAGCCATTGATCAGCGGTGGTGCTAACTTTATGGAGCAGAGCGGTATTGCTGTAAGCTCAAAGGGAAATGAGAACCTTACATGGGAGACAGCAGATCAATACGACTTCGGATTCGACCTTTCGTTCCTTAAGGGAAAGGTGAATATGATCTTTGATACGTATCTGAAGAACACCAACAATCTCCTCTATAGTATGCCGATGCATGCGACATCCGGACAGACAACGATGTTGTGCAATATCGGTTCTATGAGAAACTATGGTGTCGAATTTACTCTCAATACGCATGT
>JAZSEQ010000072.1:0-47853 GCA_045531765.1 Candidatus Cryptobacteroides sp.
GAACGCACGCACTTACGGCGGTCACGGTGAGGCAATGGCAGTGTTCGCATCAAAGATCACTGTTGACGGCAAGCCTCTCGCAGAGTTCAATATTCCTGAGGACAAGTGGGCTGAGATCAAGCACGCTACCATCCAGGGCGGCTCAAACATCATCAAGCTCCGTGGACGCTCATCATTCCAGAGCCCTGCTTATCAGTCAGTACTCATGATCCAGGCAGCCATGGGCGGTGCTGAATTCCACTGGCCTGCAGGATGCTATGTAAACACCGAAAAATACCAGAACGTCCTCATGGCTATGCCTACAGTAATCGACGCTACAGGTGTTCACTTCGGTGAAGTTACAGGTACTCCTGAGGAAATCGCAGCTCTCGATGCATCTTACGCACACCTCCAGAAGATGCGCGATGAGATCATCTCTCTCGGCATCATCCCGCCAGTAGCAGAGTGGAAGACTTTGAATCCTAATCTCTAAGAGACGACTTGTTCCGCGATGGCGGACATATATGATAATCCCTCCTCGAACAGAAGGCCGAGGAGGGATTGCATTTAATCGATAACCAAAGAAAAATGTGATCATGAAACGTACAATTGTCAATATCGCAGCAGTATTGACTGCTCTTATAGTCGGCCTTACAATCAATAATGCTTGTGCAGAGAAAATCGATCCGGAAAATCCTGAAGAGTCTTTCTCAAAACCTAGATATTTTATGGAAGATGGTTTGCTCTTCGGACCTGACGGAAGAGTGTGTAACAGGATTAAGAGTATTTCTGGTATTCCTTTGCAAGATTATCTTATAACCGGTGGACAACAATTAGGTTATGAGTATAAATATGATACAAAAGGGCGGTTATCTGAAATTAAATGGTTGTTTTCTTCAGGGACAATATCTATCACCTATGCATATTCTGAATTAAAAATGTCAGAAACGGTTTCAATGCCAGATGGATCAGTGACGACAACGTATCAATATTATCCTGCAGACTGACAGTTTTTAGCCTCAGAATATTGAGTGTCTTGGCAATCTCCTATAAGGATTGCCTGTTTGAAATTGCCACGCCAAGCTCTCAATGAGATGAAAGGGTATGCTGGCGAGATGATGAGGTTGCTGAAATGTATGCACAAATGACGTGCGGACCACATCATTTGCGCATAATCAGTAAAAACCGCAAAATTTTGTAAAAAAGTTTTGCACTTTTATTTTTTCGCCGTATATTTGCAGTCCCAAATGAGGGAACTCGGGGTGTGGCGCAGTTGGCTAGCGCATCTGGTTTGGGACCAGAGGGTCCTGTGTTCGAGTCACAGTACCCCGACATACAAGGAAGGAAACTCACTGATTTTCAGTGGGTTTCTTTTTTATTGGTAATGACATCCTCACACAGCTTGTGCGAAAATCCCGGTTGTTTTGGATTTGCATCTATCAAATGAAGACTAAACAGCTCCACACTACTGTCATGTCGAGCGACCAGCGGGAGTCGAGACATCTGTTTACATATCTGTATTTCGGAGTCTTTCTAAGGATGTCTCGACTTCGCTCGACATGACAGATGTAAACTGGTGTATTATAACCTATTTATAACTTATAATGGAGCTTACGCGACTTTCGGCTCAAACTCGGCCCAACGTAAAATTTCGGTTGTTTTATATCCTGTCCACCAGAACGCACGATTTCATGGGCCGAAGTCGATTTTCGTTACTGTTTATCCACGAAATGCCGTGTTTTCGTAGACAGAGCGGCACAAAGCATGCGGAGCGGACCCTTTGCTGCAGTCCGCACAGCATGCTTTGGGAGCTGGCTGGCGTATTTGCCAGCCCCGGTGCCCTGCACTACGATTAAATCTGCTGTCCCGACTGATGACGTCAAAGAAATGACGACTTTTTTGACGAGGAGAGCAGAAAATAATCATTTTGAACCGAAAACGTCACCTGTCGTCAATAAAATCCCGTTTTCTTTGACTTCGCTATCGGCAGACTAATACCATACCTTCCCCTATCGAATTTTACCTTGATCCGAGAATCCCGATTGTTTTGCATTTCCATCCCCAAAAAAGGAGCTGGGTAAACAGTTCTATATTACTGTCATGTCGAGCGACAGACGGAGTCGAGACATCCTTTTAAAGAGTCATTTTAAAGATGTCTCGCCTCCTCTCGACATGACAGCAGTAGAATACACCCTTCTTACGGTATATTTGAAATTCAACCCTTTGTTTTTGAAATAGGTTTCATACTCTCGCAATGCACCTTTTGTATCGAAATTCGTAAAACAAAGATATTCAATATGTTACAAAAGGCGTCATTCACGGTACCACCTTAAACAGGGGTACCGCGAACAGCATTATCTTGTAACGTGATGACTATCTTTATTTTACAAAATTTCGATATACATGGTACATTATGGTATGACTTTACAGTCGGAATTAATTTTTGAGAAGTCATTACCCATGACTTAGATTTCCATAGTTTTACAAGAGAGTCCGGAAAAGTTTTCAGATATCAAAACATTTAGTATCTTTGCAGCTGAATTTTAAGGATATACAGACGTGGAACCTCCCAGTCCTATATTAAAAGAACAGAAAATCTCTGCGGATCAGATGTCTGACGATCCGTTGTCCCGAAACATTTATATGATCATGGGCAATGCTTCTGACGATAGCCAGGAGTGTTTTTCCGTGTGTGCATGGTCGGCACGCACAGGTCTGTCGTATATAGGTACCGCCGGTCACACTCTATCATAGATATTATTTATGGCACTTTATTTAAGAAAGAAACTGGACAATAAAGCTGAAATTGCAGTATGGCATGTTACTGAAAGTGAAGAGGAACTTCTCAATCTCACATCGGTACCAAGTGACGAACTTGAAGAAATATCGCTGTTCCGAAGCGAGAGCCAGAGAAGACAGAAGTTGGCAGTAAGAGCCCTCATAAACGAGGTGTTCGAGGAAAAGATGTATCTGAACCACCATGACAACGGCCAGCCATATCTTGAAAATTGCGCGACAAACATAAGTATCACCCACACGGAGAACTACGTGGCTATCATTATACATGACGATGAAGAAGTGGGTATAGATATCGAGTCCCTTGACAGAGACTTCTCCGTGGTGGAAAAGAAGGCACTCTCAGAAGATGAAATAGACGATCTGGAGAAGGACAAGAAGAATGAGCAGCTGGCAATATATTGGTGTGCCAAGGAAGCCATATTCAAGAGAATGTCCCAGAACAGAGTGGATTTTGCTGAGCAGATTGAAGTGGAGAAGTTCAATGTAAGAAAGGAAGGAGAGCTGGAAGCCACGTTCATCCATAAGGACGAACATGAAGAAGAGTTCGAGTTGGAATATATGATCTTCGACCGTCATGTCCTTGTATGGCTGGTGGGATAGAATAACAAAAATGTTTTCCAATTTTGATGTTTTCTAAAGTAAATATGTAGGCAAAGGCCTGTTATCCAATAAGATAACAGGCCTTTTTGCATATTGTTGATAACTTTTTATTTCATTTCAGCATTTTTGATTGCTGATTTGGATTATCTTTGTCCTGCGGGTTTTCAGACTCGCTGTTTAAGATATTAATCATTGATTACATAACATTGATCCCACGCCCTGAAAAGAACGTGGAATAAAATTGACAACTCTATGGTAAAGCATGTTGTAAAACGAGACGGACGTGTCGTCATATTTGACAAGAGGAAGATTGTAGACGCAATCCTGAAGGCTATGGATGTTACAGAGCAGGGTGAAGACATCGTGCTTGCAGCCGAGATTGCAGCTACGATATCGAAGATAGACGTGGAAGGGATGAGTGTCGAAAGCATCCAGGACCAGGTGGAGATGGAACTCATGAACAGTCCACGTAAGGAAGTTGCCAAAAAATATATCGCATACCGCAATCAGCGAAACCTTGCCCGCAAGGCGAAATCCCGTGAGATCTTCCAGGAGATCATTGACGCACAGGCTACTGAAATCACACGTGAGAATGCCAACATGAATGCGGACACTCCTGCCGGTATGATGATGAAGTTCGCATCCGAATCCACAAAGTCGTATGTGGACGAGTGCATGCTTTCGGAGGAAGTGAAGGAAGCAGTCAGGAACAACTACATCCATGTCCACGACAAGGACTACTACCCTACCAAGAGCCTTACATGCATCCAGCACCCTCTGGACAAGATTCTTGAGGACGGATTCTTTGCCGGGCATGGCGAATCACGTCCTGCCAAGAGGATCGAGACAGCCAGCATCCTCGGATGCATATCGATGGAGACAGTGCAGAATGAAATGCACGGAGGTCAGGCTATCCCTGCATTTGACTTTTATATGGCTCCTTTCGTAAGGAAGACATTCCACGAAGAACTTGACAAGATAGGACAGATAAACGGGGAAGACTACTCGAGGCTGTATGAGGTGGCCATCGACGATTACCTCAAACGTGATCTGATAGGCATTCAGGGAGACGAGAGAGTAGTCCAGCATGCCATCAACATGACTGTAAGCCGCGTCCACCAGTCGATGGAGGCGTTTGTCCACAATATGAACTCCATACATTCCCGTGGAGGTAACCAGGTGGTTTTCAGCTCAATTAATTATGGAACAGACACGTCTGCCGAGGGACGTTGCGTAATCCGCGAACTCCTCAACACGACATACGAAGGTGTAGGAAACGGATCTACGGCCATTTTCCCGATCCAGATATGGAAGAAGAAGCGTGGTGTCAGCTATCTCCCTGAAGACCGCAACTACGACCTTTATAAGTTTGCATGCAAGGTGTCTGCCCGCCGTTTCTTCCCGAACTTCGTGAATCTCGACGCTCCGTTCAACCACCACGAACTATGGAAAGCCGATGACCCTAAGAGGTACCAGTGGGAAGTTGCCACAATGGGCTGCCGTACACGAGTATTCGAAAACCGTTTCGGTCCTAAGACATCGATCGGACGAGGCAACCTTTCGTTCACAACCATCAACATCGTGAAGCTTGCCATCGAATGTATGGACATCCGGAATCAGGAGGACAGGATCCATGAGTTCTTCACCAAACTGGACTGGGCACTTGAAATTGCGGCAAAACAGCTTAATGACAGATTCAATTTCCAGAAGACTGCCCTCAAGAAGCAGTTCCCTCTGCTTATGGGCTCGCTATGGATGGATAGCGAGAAACTCAGGGACAATGACACTATCGAGGCTGTGATCAACCACGGAACCCTCGGTATCGGATTCATCGGGCTCGCAGAGACACTGATAGCACTGGTCGGCAAGCATCATGGAGAATCAGCAGAAGCTCAGGAACTCGGACTGCGGATAGTCACATTCATGAGAAGCAAGGTCAATGAATTCTGCGAGACCTATAAGCACAACTACAGCGTGCTTGCAACCCCTGCGGAAGGACTTGCTGGACGTTTCACCCGTGGCGACAGGAAGAAGTTCGGCATTATCCCGGGAGTGACGGACAAGGACTACTACACCAACTCCAACCACATCCCTGTATACTACAAGTGCACCCCTAAGCACAAGGCTGAAATCGAAGGCCCTTACCACGCGCTCACAGGTGGCGGACATATATTCTATGTCGAGATTGACGGAGATGCGACCCATAACCCGGAGGCGATCATGTCCATCGTGGACCTGATGGACAAATACGACATCGGCTACTGCTCAGTGAACCACAACCGCAACCGATGCATGGACTGCGGCTATGAAAATGCCAAACCTAATCTGAAGAAATGTCCTCATTGCGGCGGAGAGAACATAGACCAGCTGCAACGCATCACAGGATACCTTGTCGGCACCACCAGCCGTTGGAACAGCGGCAAGCTCGCCGAACTGCGCGACCGTGTGGTACATGAGTAGCCGTTGCTTCTAAAGATATATGATCCGCTGGTTGGAGCTGCCGCGGAAGGGGAGGTCGGGGTCACGGAGTTCCTCAATGAAGGGGCCGTCCACCAGGACATCCAGATATGGAAGAATCATGCTGAGACGCTTGTCTGCAAGGATTTCCTCATAGGTAAAACCGGTATAGCACCATATGGTCTTGCCGGTTTCTTCCTTTATCCTCCGGGCAAGCTCCGTAAAGGCCTCCACCTGATAGAGAGGGTCGCCTCCGGAAAAGGTGACATTGGCGAATTCGTCAGCCTTGACCACTTCAAGGAGTTCCTCTACAGAGACCTCCCTACCGCCAGCAAAGTCCCACGACTGAGGATTATGGCAGCCTGGACAATGGTGGGCGCACCCCGCACAATAGATGGAAGTGCGGAAACCGGGGCCGTCAGCTGTCGTCTCTTCCAATATGTCCAATATTCTTATTTTCATATTTCTTTATCCAGTTCTTTCGGACGTATATCATCCCATGAGCGTATGGCGTCATAGGCTTCACGTGATCCGTAATATGCCCGAAACTTCTCCGGGTCATGGGATACCCACCACTGGGTACCCATACCTTTCTCAAATGCATACGGCTTCATGAACATCTTCACCGCCCATGCAGGAGCAAGACAGGCAAGCGAATAAAACCATGGAAGCCTCGACTTCATCGACCTGAAATATTCATCTGCCGGGATGTGAGCCCTGAAATGCAGGATGTCTTCAAGCACATCGGCGTCCCTGTACCACATCCCATGGAAATTCTTCAGGGCAAACCACTCGGGCTCGAACACCTTCTCCGGCGAAGGAAGTCCCAGAGCTCCGAGCATGCGGGTCATGAATTCATAATTGGTCATGCGGTAATCACTGCCGCTGCTGATGTTATAGGCCTTGTTCCAGAAACTATCCGGCACCTGGTCCTCACACACCTGAGCAAGCAGACGACCGGAATCCTCGATGGTGGTCCACTCCAGGACACCTCCCATCGGCACATGGAAGGCTGTCGGATTGACAACGTTCAGAATACCGGGGTAAAGGATTCCGCTCTGTCTCAAGGACACCCAGCGGGCAAGTCCCGCGGACGCAAAAATCTCTTCTGAGCGGATCTTGGAAAGAGCATACATATCAAACTCGGCAGGAGTCTGCGAGTCGTCCGCGCTCCCCCAATGCCGAGGAGGATTCCTGTCTCCATACTGAGCTACAGAACCTATGTAGACTACTTTCATTTCCGCGGCATGAGGCTGGGCAAGCACTGCCTTTACCACATTCTCCGCGGCAGTCACATTCACCTTCAGCGTCTTCTCCGGATAGTAATCCGCTGCAGGGGAAACCATTCCTCCGACATGAAGCACATAATCCGAGCCATTCACCCCAGCAAGGACATCCCCATAGTTCATGAGGTCTCCCCACACTATGGTGACCGACGGATCATTTTCATAAGGGGCAAGCATCTTCCTGTTCTTCCTGCTGGCCCTGGCCAGAATCCTGATGTCAAACCTGTCTTTCCTCCCGTATAGTTCCTGAAAGCCGGCCCACCCCATATTTCCTGTGGCACCGGTAAGAAAAACCGTCTTCTTCATACCATCATGAATCATTTGAGCCATCCTTCCGGATTCTGAGGCTTGGTTCCCTTCCACACTTCAAAATGAAGCTGGGTGTCACCATTGATAGTATCCACACGGCCGATAGTCTGACCGGTCTTCACCTTATCTCCGGCCTTCACCTCAACGGACTTGAGCTTGCAATAGAAAGTGAAATAACTTCCATGCTGGATCAGTACGCACTGATTGTATCCCGGCATGACAATCACCTGGCTCACCGTACCATTGAACACGGCATTCACAGGAGTAGCCTTGCCCAAGGCTATATCTACACCGTTGTTTGGAGGAAGTTCGAGATTCTTGTATACAGGATGGAAGTGCTTTCCGAAACGGCCGACCACAGGACCGTCTGCAGGCCATGGAAGCTTTCCCTTGTTACCGGCAAATTCGGCTGCAAGCTTCTGGTCGATCTCCGTCTTCTTCCCCCCTTTGGAAGCCGTCTTGCCTCCTTTCATGGCTGCAGAGACAATCCTCTCGATTTCACGGTTCAGAGCCAGAACCTCCTTCTTTTTGGCATTCAGCTGTTTCTGGTATGTCTTCCTGTTGCTTTTCAGTTTCTTCACGACAGAATCAGCCTCCTTCTCTTCCTTCTTGAGCCTGTCAAGTTCCAGGAGCCTCTCCTTTTTCACCGCTTCCGCCCCTTTCTTCAACGCAGACAGGGAATCCCTTTGTGCCGCAAGTTCATCCTGGGCCTCGCGTATCTTCCTGGCCTCATCATTCATCTGTGAGGAAAGATTCTTGAAATATGAATAGCGTCTGAAAGCCTGACCAAGATCCTCGCTCGCCAGCATATACATATACCACACGCGGGCATCCCTGTTCTTATAGGCGCTGAGCACCAGACGCGAATAATGGGCAGTCAGAGTATCCACCCTTGCCTGCATGCGGTTTATTGATTTCTGAGTGAGGTATATACGGTCTGAATATGATTTTATCGCACGGTCACTCTGAGAAACAAGTTCCTTTCTGTTGGATATCTTCTTGCGTATCAGGGAGAGGTTTGACAGCATTGCATTGCTTTTCGAAGCATTCTGTGCCAGCTGGTTGTCGATTATGGCAATCTCCCTTTCCAGTCTTTCCCTACGGGCCGTCTGTCTGCTGACATCCTGCGCAAACGCACCTGCCGCCACACACAGAAGCAGCACGACAGTATAGGTCAATTTCAGGTAGCGGTTCATCTTCAGTCGTTATTTTCTGATTGCCTTCTTTCTCTCTTTCACCTTTTCTTCCAGTCCCGGGATCTCTCCATTGTTCTTCTGCAAAGCATTTGTCCAATACACAAAGGCCCTGTCATACTCGCCCAGAGCATACAGCACCTCGGCATAGTGATCCATGATAACCACACTGTCCTTACCGCCATATAGCATCGCCCTCTTGAAGTGAGGCTTCGCTTCTTCCGGCTTACCCATCAGATACAGGATCCATCCGTATGTATCAAGATAGGTGGCATTGTCCGGCTCGGCCGTGATGGTCTTCCTGCTCATCTTATATGCCTTCTTGAGCTTGCTCTTCTTCCCTTCCATACTCAGGAAATATGCATAATTGTTGAGCACGTACACATAATCCGGATTGATTTCAAGAGCCTTTTCGTAAGCGGAATAAGCCTTCTTCATTTCCTCACGTGAAGAATGCACATCCCCTATGGTAGACCATGCCCTCAAAGTCTTGGCACTGTCTGCCGGAGCTGTCTTCAGGACTGTCTGACATGCCTCAAGCACACTGTCGTAATCGTTTCTGTTATAATCTCCCACAACCGCCATCTCGAGGAAAGCAAGTTCCTTCGGGAAACGCATATATGCCTTGCGCCCTTCCTTTGAAAGGGCATCCCAGTCCTGTGCATACATCAGATACTCGACGAGTTCGGCGCTTGCCGCAAGACTCGTCGGATTTGCAACGGCATTAGTTCCGAAATATTTCTTTGCTGCATCCTGACGGCCTGTAGCATGATAATACCACCCTGCTACACTGAGAAGTCCGCTATCCAGAGGATGCACCTCCAGGGTCTTGGAGACTATGGTATCCATCTGCCCTGAAAAAGACTTGAGGAAATTAGGATCGGACTTCTGGACTACAGCCATAAGATAATCTGTCTTGACGCGGGGTCTGTCGGCAGGATTTGAGACAAATTTTCCGAGAGTGGAAAAATAATCGTCATATTTTCTGGTCATCCTGAATGTTTCCGCCTTGCCGAGAAGGGCCGGGGAATAATCGGGAGCCATTTCCAGAGCCTCGTTGTAGTATGCCAATGCCGTGGAATCATTGTAGGAGGACAGTTCATGCTCAGCCAATGTGACCAGAACATATGGGGAAGAATACCTGCTGTTATACTCCTCCAATGACTTATATGCATCTTCTGGGCGGTTCATACGCATCAGCAGGTTGAAACGGAACATTGCTATGGCTTCGGTCATGCCGAACACCGTCTCGATCTCGGTCAATGTCTCCAGCGCCTTTTCATTCTTGCCTTGAGCCGAATACATCTCGACCAGATCATAGTAAAGGTCGCTCTTCTTAGGAAAGTCCTTGAGAAGGTCTTCGTACATTTCCACCGTCTGGTCCGGTCTGGAAGTGGCGGCATACAGTCCTGCAAGACGATACCTGTACCAGAAATTGTTCCCGTCAGCCTTGACTGCATTTGCGAGGCAATGCTCAGCCATCTCCATATCCCTCTTTGCATAATACGCGAGGCCCATGTAATACCATGCGGCATCATTATCTGCGGAAGTTTCCACAAGAGGCTTGAGAACATTCAGGACAGCATCATACTCTCCTTTGTTGAAATGCTCCACAGCAGACAGCACCATATCCCTCTCTGCACGCTCTCTGCGCGAATCGTCCGCATAGGCAAGCACTGACACGAGGAGCGATGATGCAATTAATATTATCTTGTAAATATTCTTCATGTTCAAAAAAGGAATACATCAAAAAAGATGCAGAAAACATACAAAAATAACACTCAAATTCGGGAAAAATGCACAACTTTGGGAAAAATGTGCCATAAATGCAACACAATGGGCCCGTTTTGCATCTTTTACGGCGCATGGACAGAGTATCCGACGATTGGGCCAGACAAAATGTGGCGTGACAGAAACCTTTGACCTGCAACTGATTAAGTCCTGCAAACAGGGAAACCGTGCATCCCAGAAGATTCTATATGATCGTCTGGCTCCACGCATGTTCCCGGTTTGTCTGCGATATGTCAGCGACAGATCCCTGGCAGAAGATATCCTGCAGGACGGCTTCATAACGCTGTTCACAAAACTGAATACCTATAAAGGAGACGGATCGTTCGAAGGCTGGGCAAGGAGAATATTTGTCACGACGGCTCTGATGGCATTGAGGAAGAAGGACGCCCTGAAGATGAGTGACGAGCTGGAAGCTGTCAGAGGCATGAAGGCAGACACAAGCACTCAGATCCAGAACCTCGGCTACAAGGAATTGCTGGCGCTTATAATGAGCCTTCCGACAGGATTCAGGACAGTTTTCAACCTGTACGCAATCGAAGGATATTCGCATAAGGAGATTGCAGAAATGCTCGGAATAACCGAGACTACATCCAGGACGCAGCTCAGCAGGGCACGCATCTGGCTGCAGAAGAAACTTTCAGAACTTGAGAATGTTTGACGAAAGAAGACATATGGAAGAGTCAGACCTGATGATGAGGTCCATCCTGGAGCAGGGACACGAAGATGTTCCGGCAGGAATCTGGGATGGTGTAGCCGCAGGTCTGGACAGGATTGAAGCCGGAAAGAAGGCTGCGGGCCTGTGGTGGCGCAGAGCTGCCATAGGTGCGGCAGTTGCTGCGGCACTGGCTGTCGGAGTCTTCATTGATATGGATTCTGTTCCGGATATGGACATCGTACCATCCTCCATCCTCATTGCAGAAGGAGGACAGACACAAATCGACATCATTCCGCTGGAAAGCCCTGCTCCCGTGATGGCTGCGTTGCACAGACCTGCCGTCACGACTCGGGAAACCATGCAAGGCAGCAGCGCTGCAGCTACTTCTTCCGAAACTCCGTCAGCGCCGGCGATGACCATGATTGACAAGGACAAGGCATCCAAGGAATTTACAGCAGACGACAGTAAGACTCCTCCGACAAAGAAGCAGGAGGAAGTCCTGTTCCCGGAAGAATGGGAGGACGAGGCTGACGTGAAGACTGAAAAAAGAGTCCGCACTTCACTTGTACTTTCCGGAATCGCAGGAAGCAACAGCTCCCCACATAGTGCCTTGAAGACACTCATGAGACTGCCTGGTGCCGGAAGTCAGCTCAAAAAGACCAATATAACTGAAAAGGAAGAATCCACATATGGCCTGCCTGTGTCTTTCGGAGCCGGCGTAAAAGTCGATCTGTCCCCACGTTGGTCAGTTGCTGCCGGAATCAGCTACACAATGCTCTCAAGAGAATTCTACGGAACCTATACCGAAGTCAGGAATGAAGAGGTGACACTCTATAACTCAGACATAAGAAATAAGCAGCAGTACATAGGTATCCCGGTGAATGTCTTCTACAACATCATCGACAGGGAGCGCGTAAACTTATATGCATATATTGGAGGAACCGCGGAGAAATGTCTGTCCGACAGCTACGACGTTTTAACCCCTTCCATCACCCATAGGGAACAGGTCAATGGGCTCCAGTGGTCAGCCGGAGCCGGAATCGGCGTTGAATTCACTCCTTGGAAACGTCTTGGAATCTACCTGGACCCAAGTCTGAAATACTACTTCGACTGCAACCAGCCTAAGAGCATCAGGACAGCGCAGCCGTTGATGTTCAGTCTCGAGCTTGGACTTAGGTTCAGACTTTAGAGTTAGCTTCTATTATATTCCGCGCGAGAGTGTTGGCGCAGATGAAGCTGCGGAGCTGCTCGCAGTCTGTCTTCAGAATCGTGTCCTTGTCGCCCTGCCAGATCATGGATCCTTCGTAGATAAACCCTATCTTGTCACCTATCTCCAGAATGGAATTCATATCGTGGGTATTCACTACAGTGGTCATATTGAATTCCTTGGTAAGGTCATGGATAAGTCTGTCTATGAGGATGGATGTATATGGGTCAAGACCGGAATTGGGCTCGTCACAGAAAAGATAAGAGGGATTCAAGGCGATGGCACGGGCAATTCCGACCCTTTTCTGCATTCCTCCGCTGAGTTCGTTGGGATACTTGTCATTCGAGCCTGTCACATTCACCTTTTCAAGACAATATTCAGCCCTTTCGATCATTTGGGCACGTGACCAGTCGGTAAAGAATTCCATCGGGAACATCACATTTTCCAGCACAGTGGCGAAATCAAAGAGTGCACTTCCCTGAAACAGGATGCCTATGCTCTGACGCAGCTTCATCCTTTCCTTGTTACCGAGCATGGAGAACTTCTTGTCGCCATAGATGATTTCACCGCTGTCGGGCTGCATCAGACCTATGAGATTCTTCAACAGGACCGTCTTGCCGGAGCCGCTGGCACCAATTATCATATTGCATTTCCCGGATTCGTACTCTACATTTATATCCTTGAGGACCTGTACTCCGTCAAAACTTTTGTTCAGATGTTCTACCTTGATCATGGGATGTACTAATAAAGCATAATTTCCGTAACTATGAGATCCGCCAGAAGTATCAGAATGCTGGTAACAACGATGGCTCTGGTGCTGGAATGGCCGACTCCTAGGGAGCCACCCTTTGCAAAATATCCGTTGAAAGCTGCGATTGAAGAGATCATAAAACAGAACAGAGAAATCTTGAAGCAGCTGTAGAATACATAGAAGCCATTGTAGAACGCCTTGATACCGGTGATGTAGGAAGGAGGAGGTATGATATGCGTAGCTTCCACAACAAGCCATCCTCCTACAAGGCCAAGCGCAAGACTGAGCAGCATGAGAAGAGGACTGAGAAGAGTCGCTGCAGCCACTTTCGGGAGCACGAGAAAATTAGCCGAATTCACGCCCATCATCTCCATGGCATCTATCTGTTCGGTAATGCGCATGCTTCCTATTTCCGAAGATATGTTCGAGCCCATCTTTCCCGCAAGAATCAGAGCAATCATCGTCGAACAGAATTCGAGTATGAGACTCTCCCTTACCATATATCCTATATACATCTTGTCAATCACAGGATTCTCCAGATTGGAAGCAGTCTGGATCACCAGTACTCCGCCGATAAAAAGAGAAATGACCCCTACAAGAAGCACCGACGACAGGATAAGTTTGTCTGATTCGTTTACGAACTGTCTCCAGAACAACCTACCCTTTTCCGGCTTGCTGAAGACCCTTTTCATGAACAGGACGTACTCTCCTATCGATATTAAGATTTTTTTTATCATGCAAAGATTTATTTTAATGTCACAAATTTACCACATTTTTGTTTTTTTTATAATGAGTTAGGTTTATAAAGACGAGATTTGGCGCAAGAATCACGACATATGTAACACAAAAAATTACGCCATGCTGATAAACATTCATTGCGCCAAATGCATCGGAATCGATGCAGTCCCCGTCATTGTCGAGATAAATATCTCTGCCGGACTCGGAATACACCTTGTGGGACTTGCAGATGCTGCAGTAAAGGAGAGCCTGCTGAGGACAATTACAGCCCTGCAGTCATTAGGATTCCGGATTCCCGGAAAGAAGATAGTGATAAACCTTGCACCCGCAGACATGCACAAGAAGGGCAGCGGATATGATGTCCCTATCGCATTGGGGATAATTGCCGCCTCCTCTCAACGCAGCCTTCCCCTGATGGAAAATTTTCTTGTCATGGGTGAACTGGGTCTGGACGGTGGCGTGCGGGACATTCCCGGTGCCTTGCCTATCGTAGAACTCGCTGCTAAAGAAGGACTCGAAGGCTGCATCCTGCCGATGGGGTCGGCTTTTGAGGCTGCAGAATACAGGGCTGTCAAAGTGTATGGAGTTAAAACTTTGGACGATGTGCTCACCATTCTTTCCGGAGAAGAATGCAGTCACCTGCTTACAAGGAACATGGAACCGGAGAAGGATAGCAAAGAACAGCCCCTCCCCGGCACCGCTGTAATGGACTTTTCCGAAATCATCGGTCAGGAGGCCGCCAAACGGGGATTGGAAATTGCAGCAGCCGGCGGTCACAACGCAATCCTCATAGGCAGTCCCGGCAGCGGCAAAAGTTCATTGGCAAAGGCGATGGCAGGTATTCTTCCTCCCATGTCTCTTGAAGAATCACTGCAGACAAGCAAGATATATTCGGTGGCAGGGAAGGGAAGCCGGTCAGGTGGGCTGATCAGGCAAAGGCCTTTCAGAGCCCCTCATTACAGCGCATCACTTGCCGCCTTGCTCGGAGGCGGGACGGACAACATCATGCCTGGAGAGATTTCACTGGCTCATAACGGGATACTGTTCGCCGACGAGTTCTGCGAAACCCCGAAAAGAATAATGGAGGCCCTCAGAGGGCCGATGGAGGACAGGAAGGTCACGATTTCAAGGCTGAAGGCCAAGGTGGAGTATCCTGCAGACTTCATGCTGGTGGCTGCCACGAACCCCTGTCCGTGCGGCTATTATGGAGATGGGGACAGATGCACGTGCACTCCTTCACAAAGAAACACTTATATATCAAAACTCTCCGGTCCGATCATGGACAGGATCGATATACAGCTGATTGTCTCACGAGTGGATGCGCGCAAACTGGTTCACAGAAAGCCTGCCGAGCCCAGCGAGGCTGTCGCTGCCCGCGTCCTTAAGGCACGGGAGATCCAGAGGTCCAGGTTTGCCGGAGAAAGCATATTCTGCAATGCGGCGATGACCAACCGCCATATTGACCGCTACTGCCCGCTGTCACCCGAATGCAAGGCCCTGCTTGAACGAATAATCGAGCGTATGGGCCTCTCCGCGCGCGCATGCTCCCGCATCGTGAAACTGGCGCGCACCATTGCCGATCTTGCAGGACAGCCCGACATCCTGCCGGAGCACATTTCCGAAGCTGCGGGCTACAGATTCCTCGACCGCAGGAATCTTATCTGAAAATATGACAAATAAAGAAGTGACGGTTATGAAATATTTCTTCATTATGCTGATGGCTGCACTGTCTGTGCTGTCATGCGGGCTTCGTGAGATCGGCGGCAGCCCGGATAAAGGTGACGAGGTGTGGACCGATCCCTCATCAGGAGGCTCTTCAGGACCCGCAATGCGGTCAAGATGCTATGTGACCTGTCTGGACTATCCTGAAGGATACGACTGGAAGGCTGACCGGGAGAAAGGCTCCGTGAAATGTTCTCTGGCGGTGTACTCGGACGGGGTTCCGATAATGAAGGTACCTGTGGGGGACGATTACATGGTCAGTTCAGACCCGGACATGCATAGGATCATGGCAGGACACCTTATCACTGACTATTCCACAGATTCAGAGACAGTCATCAAGGTGGATGGAGTGGAACGCTTCCGCTATCCCGTAAGGGAAACTCTCTCTGGGATTCTTGTCAGAGAGGAGGGTATATACACATTGGGACAGTCAAGGGATGGGGACGGTTTCTCGCTACGCCTCGACGGAGAGACTATTATAGAGCGGACTTCCGGATACGTTCTGGGAACGCTGTATGAAGACAATGATTCCGTATGCTTTGCTTTTGCCGAGAGGGTCCTTTCCTCTGAAGATGTAATCGAGAGATATTACCATGTCACGGATGGAAAGGTGGAGCAGGTGGGGATCAGGGACGATGTCCGTAAGATATGGGACGTGATGGTCCGTGACGGCAGGATGCACATCCTGGCATCACTGACCGGAATAAAGACGCCGGTGGTGATCCGCGGGGACGGTATCCAGGCTTTGGCAATGTCATCATCTGCCTCAGTGCTTTCCTGCAGGCTTTTTCCTGTAGGAGAAGGGTGCGGAGTGGAGGGTATATATTCCTATCCTGGAGGGTTTCAGTATAATGCCGTCTGGATTGACGGCACCATCCGTAAGGTATTCGATGCGGGACGCATGATTTCATCCCTCACTTCTTCCGAGGGCGGGTTATGCTGTATTGTAAATCCTGTCGGGACTTCGGACCGAGGAATCATATTCAGGAACGGGGAAGAGTTCGAGATGCCGGCCGGATATGTATCCATGGGCTTATGTAATGCAGCAATGGTCGATGGAATCCTGTACGCAGGCCTTTCTTCCACAGACAGCGGAAAACCGGTCCTGTGGAAGGACGGGGCTGTAGATACCCTTGACGTGAGAGGGTTCATTTCAGGTCTGAGCGTGGAGACGGTCAGGAAACAGTATCTTCCCAGGAAACAGTACGGGACTGGTCCGGATTTACCCTGATGGTGACTTTGAGGGTATCCTCAGGCAGGAGATCCTCAATGTTCTCCGGCCATTCCATTATGCACAGACAGCCGCTGTCGAGGTAATCATAAAGCCCTATCTCTATGGCCTCCTGGAGCTTGTTGATGCGGTAAAAGTCAAAATGATACATCGGCTCTCCGTCAGCACGCATATACTCGTTCACTATGGCAAAGGTCGGCGAGCCGACAGGATCGGTCACGCCCAACACCTTGCAGATGGCAGTAGTGAAAGTCGTCTTTCCGGAGCCCATGGGGGCAAAGAATGCCACAAGGGTGTTGTCTCCGATCTTTTCAAGGAATTCTGCCGCAGCCCTTTCCAGGTCCGCGACTCCGTTTATAATAACTTCATGCTTCATGATGCAAGGCTGATTTATCTTCCATATAAGGCAAACAATGCTGAACCCGAACCAGACATGCCGGCATAGACTGCACCTGAGTCATATAGGGACTTCTTGATAGCAGCCAGTTGCGGAAATTTTGCGAACACAGTCTCCTCGAAATCGTTTACAAGAAGCCCATCCCATTCCTCAACCGGTCTCGCAAGGACTTCCTTGAGAGGTATCTCCGGCATATGAGGCACGATACCTGAATAGGCATCCCTGGTAGAGACTGCAATGCCGGCAGGGGTGATGACCTGAATATCGTACTGTCCGTCCGTAAGTGCCGCGACGGATGGCGTATCATGCTCCGAGAGCTGTTCTCCACGGCCCTCGCCGAACATAGGACGGTTGTAGATAAAGAATGCACAGTCGCTGCCCAGGCGGGATGCGTAGCCGGCCAGCTGCAGTTCCGAGAGTCCGAGTCCGCAGAGCTCGTCCATCATTTTAAGGGCAAAAGCCGCATCCGCCGACCCCCCTCCAAGACCGGCACCGACAGGAGAGGTCTTTTCCAGGAATATCTTCACAGGAGGCAGTCTGAAATCCTCTGCCAGGATGAAATAGGCCTTTGCAGTGAGATCATTGAGAGGATCCCAGTCCACACCTTCCTCCCGGGCAATGGTAATCATCAGGCTTCCGTCCTCGGACATGGCCTGCACCAGCTTCGGAGCGGCAGACTCCTCTGTTCCGACACCAAACACACCCTCAGGCTTCATGGAGCCTTGAGATGCAGGCACATCCGACCCGTATCTGGCAAAAAGTCCTGCCGAAGTGCGGCTGTAATCGTCCCCAAGCACTATTTCAAGGGTATCATGGATGCCGAAGTAAGGCATAAAAAGAGTCTCGAGGTCATGAAATCCGTCCTCACGCCTTCGCAGGACATTCAGACCAAGGTTTATCTTGACGTTGGGATTTGTTATCATAACGATTTGTCCCTGAATCTTCAAATATTACGGATTATATCTCTGATACGCGATTCAAATTCTTCAGAAACCGCAACACGCTGCGCATCATCCCGGATTTTTTCCAGGACAGGAGCTATGAAGGATATCATCTGGAGGACTTTGGCGTCTTCCAGGGTGATTCCGCGGGAACGCATGTAGAACTGTTCCTCTTCGCTGAGACGTCCGATGGTGGCTCCGTGCGAGCATTTCACATCGTCCGCATATATCTCCAGCTGGGGCTTGGTATCTACCTTGGCTCCATCTGTCAGAAGAATATTATGGTTCTCCTGATAAGCTTCTGTCTTCTGGGCATCCTGAGCCACGATTATCTTTCCATAGAAATCAACTCTCGCGGAGCCGCCTGCTATTCCCTTGAAGAGCTGACGGGAACTGCAATGAGGCAGGTCATGATGCATATCCACAGCTATCTTCACCTTTTCCGCACCTCCGCAGACATAGGCGCCATAGATATTGGCTTCAGCCCCTTCTCCTGCAAGACGGACATCCAGCCTGACATCACAGCTCACCCCCGGCATGACCAGAAAGACCATATCGGTCCTCTGTCCACCCGGAACCTCGATGCTGCGGACCAGCTGTCCGTCCTTTACGAATATAACTTCCGTCATAAGCTGACCTCCTACAGATTATCGTAACCTTTTTCCTCAATTTCTGCCACGAGTTCCTTTCCGGCAGTCTTCACGATCTTACCATCCTTGAGCACATGCACCACATCGGGAACGATATAGTCCAGAAGGCGCTGGTAATGTGTGATGACAATGGCAGCCTTCTCAGGAGTATGTAGTGCATTCACACCGTTTGCCACAATCCTGAGCGCATCCACGTCAAGTCCGCTGTCGGTCTCGTCAAGAATGGCAAGAGTAGGATCGAGCATAGCCATCTGGAAAATCTCGTTACGCTTCTTCTCTCCTCCCGAGAATCCCACATTGACCTCGCGTTTTGCGAACTCAGGCTTCATCTGCACGAAAGCCATCTTCTCGCGCATCAGTTTCAGAAAGTCCCCTGCCTTGAGCGGCTCAAGTCCCCTTCCTGCACGTTGGGCATTCACAGCAGTCTTCATGAAATTCGTGATGGTAACCCCAGGTATCTCCACAGGATACTGGAACGACAGGAATATGCCTGCCCATGCCCGTTCCTCAGGAGACATTGCAAGCAGGTCCTTACCGAGAAACTCCACAGTCCCGGCAGTCACGGTGAACTGCGGCTTTCCGGCCAGCACGGCAGAAAGAGTACTCTTTCCGGCACCGTTCGGTCCCATCACGGCATGAATCTCTCCCTTACGGATAGTGAGATCAACGCCTTTCAGAATCTCCTTGTCCTCGACCGAGGCCCTGAGGCCCTCAACCTTCAAAAGTATATCGTTTGTCATATCTTATATATTTTTCATTTCGTTTTCTATACCGTCAGTACATAAATCAGCCGAAAAATTGACTGACGGTGTCAATATCTCATCAAATTACCCGATTTTCAGTACCGTCAGTACACAAATCAGTCAAAATAGTGACTGACGGTCATTACAGGTCCCGAAGCACCGGGCATCCATCTCACCGGGCTATGCATTCCTCCTGTACAGTCTGTACCATGTAAACAACGACCAAATTCCGTTCACAAGATACAGGCAGCTGACAACCGGCATGAAGACCAGACCCGCCTTCAGGTAAAGGGTCAGATTCGCCACATTCACAAAAAGCCATGCAATCCAGCAGTCCCATTTCTTCAATGCAGAAAGAGTCTGAGCAGTCAGGATAAGCACAGTCACACAGCAGTCCAGATACGGCAGAGGGTTGGCTGGGAAGTATCCCACAAACCACTTCGTACCCATCATGCTCATAAGCCAGCCCCATCCCAATGCAAGCACCAGTACACCCGCCGCTATAATTCCTCTCTGAGACCATGACAGCATCGTCACCTTAAGGTCACCCGACTCCGTTTCCTCACCTTTTCGCGGATGGCTCCACCGATACTGGCCCATAATATTGATTCCCAGCGAAACAGGCTGCAGAAGAAGGTTGGCATACAGGTTCTTCTGCCAGAACATGAAGAACAGCAATGCAGTGTACATATACCCTACATAGAAATTATACCTGCTGTTCCTTCCTGCCAGAAACACAGTGGCAAGTCCGAACACCGCTGACAGCAGATCTATCAGCAGCACCGGCTTTCCTCCCATTTCAAACAGTATTATATTCCAGAATTCCATTTGTCTCAGCATTAAATCTCACCAAGGTTCTATCCTACAGAACCCTCAAGCGACACCTGCAGCAGCTTCTGCGCCTCCACCGCAAACTCCATCGGTAGCTTGGAAAGCACCTCGCGGGCATAGCCGTTCACTATCAGGCCCACAGCCTCTTCCGGACCGATCCCCCTCTGATTGCAATAGAAGAGCTGATCCTCGCTGATTTTCGAGGTGGTAGCCTCATGCTCCACAACAGCTGTCCTGTTTGCATTCTCTATATATGGGAAAGTGTGTGCCCCGCACCTGTCACCTATCAGCAGACTGTCGCACTGCGAGAAATTACGCGCATTGTCCGCCCCTGGCAGCATCTTCACCAGACCACGGTAGCTGTTCTGGCTGCGGCCTGCCGAAATGCCCTTGCTGACTATACGGCTGCGGGTGTTCTTTCCGATATGTATCATCTTGGTTCCGGTGTCGGCCTGCTGCATGTTGTTTGTCACGGCTACCGAATAGAACTCAGAAGATGAATTGTCTCCCTTGAGGATTGTTGAAGGATACTTCCATGTGATTGCAGAGCCTGTCTCTACCTGAGTCCATGAAAGATGACTTCCCGAACCCTTGCAGATACCTCTTTTTGTCACGAAATTGAATATACCTCCCTTTCCTTCGGCATCTCCCGGATACCAGTTCTGCACCGTGGAATACTTCACTTCGGCATCCTTTTCCACAACAATCTCCACCACTGCCGCATGAAGCTGGTTCTCGTCACGCATAGGGGCCGTACAGCCTTCCATATAACTCACATATGACCCTTCATCCGCCACGATAAGTGTCCTCTCGAACTGTCCTGTTCCTGCCGCATTGATGCGGAAATAACTCGAAAGCTCCATAGGGCAGCGTACCCCCTTGGGAATATACACGAAAGAGCCGTCGCTGAAGACCGCAGAATTCAATGCCGCATAGAAATTATCCCCTACCGAGACCACCGAAGCAAGATACTTGCGCACGAGGTCGGGATGCTCCCGGACAGCCTCTGAGAAAGAACAGAATATTATTCCCTTCTCTGCAAGAGCCGAACGGAATGTCGTGGTCACGGAAACGGAATCGAAAACGGCATCAACCGCCACTCCTGCCAGTGCCTTGCGCTCATGAAGCGGAATACCAAGCTTATCGAAGGTCTTTTCCAGCTCCGGATCTATTTCCTTGGGACGGTCCTCATCCTTTTTTGGAGCTGCATAATAAATGATATCCTGAAAATCTATTTCCGGGATGTCCAGATGGGCCCAGTCAGGCAAAGTCATCTTCTGCCAGCGCCGGAAAGCCTCAAGCCGGAACTCGAGCATCCACTCGGGCTCCTCCTTCTTTGCCGAAATCAGACGTATTATATCTTCATTCAGACCTTTGGGTATGAACTCCTGCTCCACCTCCGTGACAAAGCCATGCTCATACTCCTTGTCTGTCAAGCCATCCAAAATATCCTTGTCCTTACTCATATATCTTTCTTATGATTGCCTTTCCATCATCATCGGGCAATAAACAAAATCTGTTACCTTCAATGTACGGACCACAGACGGCCCGAACATGCAAAGATAACAGAAATTTCATTTGAATCAGCAGAAACAACGCTCGGATCAGTCCTTTATGGCATGGTCTCCTGCTATTTTCTCTCCAGACCATGCGCGCATACCGGTCCATGGAGTGAACGGCTCTGTCCAGAACGGATCATCCGAAGGAAGTCCCAGAGCAAGAAAGGCAGTAGTGCAGTGGTAGAGGCTGCCCGTGTTTACATATGTCTCCGCCATCTCAGGCTGATGTCCGGCAAAACCGACGCGTAGCCATCCGTCTTCATCAAAATTGTCAGGGTTTTCGAACTGACGCATGATTACGGCGGTGAGAGCTGAGCGAGCCTGTCCCGGCGAGACGGCAGATGGAAGGTTGCCAAGAAGAGCAGCCTGCGACAGCACCTGAAATGTACCGCAACGGCATGCGGATATGGACCTTCCAAGAACAGGATATGTGCCGTCCGGAGCGACCATACGCTCCAGGATCTCCGCATAACGTGCATGGCGGACACGCTCCACATCCATAAAATCAGCTCCTTCAACGCCATGACGCTGCATAACTGCCAGCACATCCATCATCATCGGGTGAATCACATAGCTGTTGTAATAGTCCATATGGAAAGCCGGGCCGTCACCATAAAACGAATCACCCTTATACCACTCCTTGAACTTGTCTATGCCGTATGTCATACGATTCACATCACATTCTCCCGTAAACTCAAGAATCGCTGCCTCAACCATGGAAGCGAACAGAAGCCAGTTGTTGTTATGCGGCTGGATCGCACGGGTGTCCTTGAGAGCTGCAATAAGGTCGGCCTTGACCTTGTCAGACGACAGGTCCCACAGCTGATGCGGAGCCCTGAGCATTCCCTGGGCGAGATATGCCGCATCCACCAGAGGCTGTCTGCCTTCCTTGAACTCCATGTAGTCCGCGGACGAAGGGTCCACTGCATTTGCCAAAGCCTTTCTCGCCAGTTCACGGTACTCCTGCTTCAGTCCGAGATCGTCCTCATCACATTCAAGCCATGGAGCCAGACCGCACAATGTGCGTCCGAAGGCTTCGAGATAAGAAAATGTCCTGGTGTCCCTGTCTTCATGAGCCTCATAAGGCATATTAAGCTTCAAGGTACCTTCAGCGGTGTTCCTTATCACAGGATCCACCACCTTCACAAGACATTCCGCCCAGAAAGCCCTGTCCTGCTGAGGGGTACTTACCTGAGGTTCACCCTTGCATGAAGAAAAAGCAAGAGCCATGGAAATGAAAGCCACAAAGGCCAGATAAACTATACGCTTCATGTTATCCTAAAAAATATTTGGTTACTTTATTGTTCGGCCACCTTCCGTCAGCAAGCTCCACTATCCTGTACTGCACAGCATACACAGCCAGGGCTGCGCCATAGACAAACACATATTTCCACACCGGATGCCATCCGTCAAACGGTCCGCCGACGACCATGTTCACAAACGGGATATGCCATAGATATATCCATATGGTATTGCGCCCAATGAAGGTAAACAACCTGTTATCAAGCAGAGGAGCCCACCAGCGGGATGTCATCCAAAGAACTGCACTTACAAGCATTCCCCAGAGAAGGAAATATGCCTGCGGAGGATATTTGAATGCCTGGAACTTCAACCAGGTGCCGTGTACACCAGCCACATCAAAGGCCATCACCGACATCACCACAGCCATCACTGCGATGACAATGAGACGTTCCTTAACAGCTGCATTCCTGAACCTGATTCCCAACAGGAATATGGCTGAATACGGCAATATATACAGAATCCAGTCACCTATAAGAATGCCTGAACTCACAGGTCTCAACCACTCCACAAGAAGATTCTGGACCAAGAGCATGAGACCGGCCAGAAGATATACCGCCCACCCCTGCTTAAGAGCCTTCTCAACCTTCAGCAGAAGAGGAGTCATAAGCATGACTATCAGAAACACCCTTATGATCCAGACATACCCCATACTCGGCTGAAGTCTCAGAAGGAAGGACCCCAGTATCCTTTCATCGGAATACAAAGGAGCAAGTCCCCATCCGGCAAGAAGAGGGTTGAGAGCCAGATAGGCAGCTACGAAAATATACACTGGCACAACAAGCCTGAGCGTCCTCTTCCAGATAAATGGGAAATACGGACCGATGTTCTTTCCTGAGAATGCAAGTCCTGACGTGAAAACCATCAGAGGGACATCAAAGCACCTCAACTGGAAAACAGCTGACCCTCCGGGCAGTCCGATATGTGCGAGAACAATCATGGTCAGGCCTATGAACCGCATCAGGTCTATGGATGGATTCCTTTTCTTTGTCGCAGTCATACAATATCATTTGAAACGGCTAATTTAGTCAGTTGCCGCTTAAAAACAAAATCGGGCGACAGGTCTTTTGACTGCCGCCCGATAAGTGATTTCATCCTAATGAATCCAGACTGTGAGACCCGCCATCACAATGGAAACCATGCTCATAAGCTTGATAAGGATATTCAGGGATGGTCCTGAGGTGTCCTTGAACGGATCACCTACCGTGTCACCCGTCACAGTAGCTTTGTGAGCCTCGGAATTCTTTCCTCCGAGATGGCCTTCCTCAACATATTTCTTGGCATTGTCCCATGCTCCTCCTGAATTTGCCATGAACACTGCAAGGACAAATCCGCTTCCAAGGCCGCCGATCAGAAGTCCCATCACTCCTGCGACTCCCAGTACAAGTCCCACTACAACCGGAACGATGATTGCGATCATGGAAGGAAGAAGCATTTCCCTCTGGGCACCTTTTGTGGAAATCTCGACGCAACGAGCATAATCAGGAGTAGCCTCCTTGGTCAGGATACCCTTGATCTCACGGAACTGACGACGCACCTCCGTAACCATGCTCTGAGCCGCACGTCCCACTGCATTCATGGTAAGTCCGCAGAAAAGGAAGGACATCATGGCTCCGATGAAGACACCCACAAGCACCATAGGATTCATGAGGTCCACATGATAATGAGACATGATATCAGGAATGGTCGCCTGTGCCGCGTCGATAAGTTCTCCGGAAACAGAAACAATCTGCTTGCCGATATGAGTCAGACCTATCTTGATCTCCTCTATGTAAGACGCCAGAAGCGCAAGGCCTGTAAGAGCAGCAGAGCCTATAGCGAATCCCTTGCCTGTAGCAGCAGTTGTATTTCCGAGTGCATCAAGCACATCCGTACGCTTACGCACCTCAGGGTCAAGCTCGCTCATCTGTGCATTTCCGCCGGCATTGTCAGCGATCGGACCGTACGCATCAGTAGCGAGGGTGATTCCAAGAGTTGAAAGCATTCCCACAGCAGCTATACCTATGCCATAAAGACCCATGCTGAGACTCTCGGCAGAGAATGTAAGGTCAAAACCGTTTGCACAAAGATATGCAAGAAGGATGGCGACAGCTATCGTCACGACAGGGACTGCTGTCGAAAGCATACCCAGACCGACTCCTGAAATGATGACCGTAGCAGGTCCTGTTTCAGCGGATTCCGCAAGTTTCTGAGTAGGCTTGTAAGAGTGTGAAGTATAATACTCCGTAGCCTGTCCGATTACGACTCCGGCAACAAGACCTACGACCACAGAAAGTGAAATCTGCCACCAGTTTTCCATGCCGAGGGCATACATGATGCCGAAAGTCGCAGCGGCAATAAGTACCGAACTGAGGTTGGTACCGATGCTGAGGGACTTAAGAAGCTGCTGCATGCCTGCTCCTTCCTTGGTACGGACCGTATATATTCCGATGATGGACAGTACGACACCTACTGCGGCAATGAGCATAGGAGCGAATATCGCCTTGATCTGAAGGTCTGTCCCGCCCATATAATATGCAGATGCTCCGAGAGCGCATGTTGCCAGAATGGATCCGCAATATGATTCATAAAGGTCTGCACCCATACCTGCGACGTCACCCACATTGTCACCTACATTATCTGCGATTGTGGCTGGGTTGCGTGGATCGTCCTCAGGAATACCGGCCTCAACCTTACCGACAAGGTCAGCACCCACGTCAGCAGCCTTTGTGTAGATACCTCCTCCCACGCGGGCAAAAAGCGCCTGGGTCGAAGCTCCCATACCGAAGGTAAGCATGGTGGTGGTGATGATCACAAGGTTCTGAGGATCGGTGGTCGGATAGAATCCTGACAGGATGAGCCACCATATCGCGATATCAAGGAGTCCGAGACCTACAACCGTAAGGCCCATGACTGCACCGCTCCTGAACGCCACCTTGAGTCCTGAATTGAGCGAGCGCATAGCAGCATTGGCAGTCCTTGCAGATGCGTATGTTGCAGTCTTCATTCCGACAAAGCCCGCGAGTCCGGAGAAGAAGCCTCCTGTAAGGAATGCAAACGGCACCCATGGATTCTGCACATGGAACACATAGGCGAGCACAGCAAAAAAAGCAGCCAAAATAATGAACACGATTGTCACCACTTTGTACTGCTGTTTCAGATAGGCCATAGCTCCCTCCCTCACGAATCTGGCAATCTCCTTCATCGTCACATTTCCTTCGCTTTCCTTCATCATCTGTCGGAAAAACAGGTAGGCGAACAACAGGGCAACCGCTGCCGCCGCCGGCACAAGATAGAATAGGTTAGTCATATCGTTTTAATTTTAGCGGAACAAATTTATTTAAATTTTTTAAAAATACAAGCCCTGCACTATCAGATTTAAAGCATAATAACCAAAAAACAGTGACATTTGTAGAGGTTTTCATTATGTCCGGAATATTTCTACATTTCCACTACACTAATAGATAAATTATTTTTTATCTTTGTATCTGCTTAGACATAACACAATAAACGACAAAATAATGAAAAAGTTTTCCTTGCCTAAAGACGGAGGTCTGATTGAGGCCGGTCTTCCAAATGGTATAAAGCATACCTATGAACGGATTCCAGCTCACATCTATGAAGATGAGGTCGCTGCAAGCAACAGGATTGCTGAAAAGATCATTGAAGCCATCAACACATCACCTGGGGGTTACAGACTTGGACTCAGCACCGGTTCATCTCCTGTTTACATCTATCAGGAACTGGTAAGGCGACACAAGGCTGGTGAAGTTTCATTCAAGAATGTCGAAATCTACAGCATTGACGAATACTATCCGGCTCCTGCCGACACCCATAGCCGCAACAGAAGACTTTACGAAGAACTCATATCCAAGATCGATATCAGGCCGGAAAATGTTTATGTTCCGAAACTGACAGAAATCCATGACAGCACATATGTGAGTGAATTCTGTGCAGAATACGACAAGAAGGCATCGGGACTCGACATGCTCATAATGGGGACCGGGGAATCAGGACAGATCGGTTTCAATGAGAACGGTGCAACTGAACAGAGCCGTACCAGGACCGTACTTCTGTCCTATGGGTCAAGAAAGAGGCAGGCAAAGAACTTCGCGGGAAATCTCGACATCACTCCAAGGAGTGCCATCGCCGTCGGCATTTCCACAATGCTGAGCGCTAAGAAGATCATGCTCATCGGATGGGGAGAGGACAAGGCTCAGGTAGTAAAGAAGATTGTAGAGGACAAGGCAGACCCTACATGTCCGGCATCTCTGCTCCAGAAACATGACAACATCTCGTTCTACACCGACGAAAACTCGGCAAGCCTTCTCACAAGAAATGTTGCTCCTTGGCTGGTAGGTCCATGCGAATGGAGTCCTAAATTCATAAGAAAGGCGGTAGTCTGGCTTTGCGAACAGGTGCACAAGCCTATTCTCAAGCTCACTCAGAAGGATTATCTTTCAAATGGTCTGGGCGAACTTCTTGAAAAGTTCGGCTCATACGACCAGATAAACATAAAGGTGTTCAACGACCTCCAGCACACCATTTCAGGATGGCCGGGAGGGAAGCCTGGTGCAGACGACACCACAAGACCAGTGCCGTCAGATCCATTCCCTAAGAAGGTCGTGATCTTCTCTCCGCATCCTGATGATGACGTCATTTCCATGGGAGGAACATTCATCAGGCTCGTGGAGCAGGGACATGATGTACACGTCGCATACGAGACTTCCGGAAACGTAGCTGTCCATGACGATGTAGTCCTTCAACATATGGATGCAGCCAGAGAACTCGGATTCGGCGACAGATTTGACGAAGTGAAGGAAATCATCGCATCCAAGAAACCGGGAGAGCCGGAGCCAAGAGCCCTTCTCAACCTCAAGGGAGCAATCCGTCGCGCCGAGGCAAAGAGTGCAGTCCGTTCGTTCGGTCTCAATGACCAGACCAACTGCCATTTCCTCAACCTGCCTTTCTACGAGACAGGAGGCATCAAGAAGGGAGTACGCACCCAGGCCGATATCGATATCATAATCAGGCTTCTCCAGGAGGTTCAGCCTCACCAGATCTACCTTGCAGGCGATCTCGCAGATCCACATGGAACACATCGCGTCTGCACTGAGGCTGTACTCGAAGCCCTCAACCAGCTTCAGGGAGAAGAATGGCTAAAGGAATGCCACGTATGGCTCTACAGAGGCGCCTGGATGGAATGGGAATTAGGAAAAGTAGACATGGCAGTTCCTCTAAGTCCGGACGAAGTGATAAAGAAGCGTCACGCAATCTACCGCCACCTCTCGCAAAAGGATATCGTTCCGTTCCCGGGAGAGGACCCACGCGAGTTCTGGCAGAGAGCGGAAGAAAGGACACAGAACACAGCACGCCTGTACGATGAACTCGGCATGGCAGAATATCAGGCTATAGAAGTATTTGTAAAACTGTTTTAACATATGAGACTTATCATCAATCAAGATAGCGCCAAAGGCTCAGTATGGGCGGCACGCTACATAGTATCCAGAATAAAGGCCAAGGCTGCCGTTACAGACAAGCCCTTCGTCCTCGGTCTTCCTACCGGAGGCACACCGGTCGCCACTTACAAGGAACTCATCCGCATGTATCAGGCAGGTGAGGTTTCATTCAAGAACGTCATCACATTCAACATGGATGAATACGTAGGACTTCCGGAAGAGCATCCGGAAAGTTACCACTCATTCATGGCAAAGAACTTCTTCGACCATGTGGACGTGCCTAAGGAAAACATCAACATCCTCAACGGAAATGCTCCTGACCTTGCTGCTGAATGCGCTTCATATGAGGCAAGAATCGTGGCTGCAGGCGGCATCGACCTGTTCATGGGCGGAGTCGGCGAAGACGGTCACCTCGCATTCAACGAGCCGTTCTCTTCACTTGTATCACGTACCAGGGTGAAGAGTCTCACATATGACACCATCGTGGTGAACTCCCGTTTCTTTGACGGAGACATCAGCAAAGTCCCTACAACAGCCCTTACTGTCGGTGTCGGCACAGTCATGGACGCGAAGGAAGTCCTTATCCTGGCATTCGGCCACAAGAAGGCAAATGCTCTCCGTGAAGCCATCGAAGGCGCATATTCACATAAATGCACTCTTTCAGCTCTTCAGACCCATCCTCACGGAATCATCGTGGCTGACGAGCTCGCAGTCGGCGAACTGAAGGTGAACACTTACAGATATTTCAAGGATATCGAGAAGGATAATCTTTAGAATTCAGGGACAAAAACAGGCAAAAAAGAGACTGACTAATAGTCTATTGACTTTAGTCAGTCTCAAAATATTTCATGGTATTCATGAGAAAACTGTCAGTCCCACAAATCATTCACATCAGGGAATTCTCCAAGAGCATATCTGAACAGTGCCAGCCCGCTGCAGTCAGACCGTCCTTGTACAGTTTCTGCATCAACCAGGACTTCAGATGCTGTCATACCCTTGACATTCTGACTTCCTGAATAATGAGTATAGGTCTGTATTCCAGCCCATACCTGCGCATCTGTAACAGAGGTAAACTCCTGGCATATATTGACAATCCAGCTGCTGTCATAAGTCCTGTTCGCAGTAGACTTATAAGCCATCGGTATAAGGATATCGATATATTCTCCCATTTCAGAAGGCTCCTGGCCGAAATAATAGATCCTGTTTTCAGGAGTCACCATCGCTGCAGAAAGAATGACACCTTCAAGACGCGAATCTACAGACTCCCGGAGCTGTCTGCAGAACCCGGTTATCGCACCCGTAGCAGTTACACCATTCTTGAAATTGTTGTAATTGGCTATACCGTCTCCTGTTCCAGAGAAGCGGATATAATCCAAATGGATACCATCAACCCCGAAATTATCGATATATCCGTTTGCCTTCGCTATCAATCTGTCAAATTCCTCCTGCTTATAGCGTCCCTGACGGTTCCCAAGATTTTCAATAGGATTCACCCATTTGCCATCTTCACGGAATACCTGCATCCACGCATGCACTTTCACACCACACTCTTTTGCAGCAGCAATCAATTGACGGGTCTTATCGACATATTCAGCTCCATCAAAAGCATAATAATTCAAGAGCAGATGGTCATATCCGAGCTGCTTCATCTCCTTCAACACCTTGAAGTCATCCGCCACCCATGCATCTAAATGCGAACTCCACGCCCAGATTGCATTAGGCTTTGCATCGAAATTCTTCATGCGTCTTGTGGCCTGAGAAGTAATCACCCAATCACCTCCTGTCTCCGGCATCTTCTGGTATGATCCATATCTTACAGTAGGTCCGGCCACACCGGCCTTGTCACGTGAGAATCTGTCTACAATATCCTTGTCTGCAGAGACACCGAGAACCAGTTCGAAGTCAGAATCAGATGAAATGCCGCGAAGCAAAGTCATGTCTGCCGTAGAAAAGACGAGCCTCTCCCCTGCCCTTATGCTCATTTCATCCATGATTGTCAGCTCTTTGCCATCAGCATCTCCATCAAAAACGTATAATCCCAGACCGGCCAGGCTGATGTCACGGGAGGAGGTATTATATATCTCCACCCATGAATCTGTTGCCGGTTTGTCCGCATTGGCTGCGACTTCTGTTATAATGATTCCCGTGAAATCTGCCGCAGACGGTGTCTGTATCTTATCTTTACAACCTACAGCAATGACTGCAAGTATCAATATGTAATATAACCTTCTCATCATTATTTACATTGATTTCCTGTACGTTGTGCATCAGCACCCTTCATCGGCCAAGGAGTATCGCCAGGACCTGTACATCCCTCATATGAGAGGCATACGACTGCACCGTTGTAATCTGCCTTGTCCTTGTGATATGAAGCGCCTACGTACATCTTGCCGTCTGCTCCGATTGCTATCGAGCTCCATATACGTGAACTGTTTGCGTTGCCGACATCGATGCCTGCAGCCTTACTAAGTTCAAAAAGATTCATTTTAGCAACAAGAGTCGCTGTCTTGTTCTTATAGTCAGGCTTGACTATGTAATACCATCCCGGATTATCGGTTACAAAGTGTATGTTTCCTGCAGCATCGACAGCAGGGGCACTTGCTGCATCAACATCTACTTCATACCTATATAGAAGTGAAAAATCCTCCGTACTGACAGCAGCAATGCCTCCTGGTGAACTGGTCTGATGCTTCAGCGATACGATAATCTCATTCTTTGGACCTATTACAATACCTCCCTGATCCTGATTCTTGATTCCTTTCAGATTGTATATGCCTTTCCAAGTCTGAACAAGTCCAGGCCATGTGTTGGAAGTTTCTCCAATAGGAGCACAGAAGATTCGCATATTATAACCTCCTGCACTAGTATTCTCGATTCCGGCAGCAGCCACATGATTCACTCCGTCTATTGAGAGGAATGCCACACCATTCTTGACGCCACCCTTCCAAGGCTGACCGCTATTCCAGTTATATCCATACCTATAGCAATATGGTGCATAACCGCCGTAATCAGCATGTGTGCGCGACGGATTATCCATCTCCCTCTGGTCCACTACAAATGTACCATAGCCCACATGCCATGCGATATATCCGTCTTTAGACATTCCTAGTCCTGACTGTACTCCGCCTAATGGTCCGCCTGTACCATCGGACTTTCCTGAAACATAAGCCACTCTCTCACCTGTAGACTTGTCAATAGAAAGGACAGATCCTGCAGTTCCTCCATTACCTATGTAAATACACTTATCACCGACGGCAGCAGTTACCTGATTGATATTAGGAGCAGGTGTGCTTCCGTTGCCGAAGAATTTATCCTTTGTAAACTGCCACTTAACAGTTCCGTCAGGATTGAATGCATAGTATGTACCGGTGCCGCTGGCACCACCTCCAGCATAGATAACACTGCCGTCGGCCTCCATCGACGGGCTAGAAGCATTCTCTCCTGTAAATCCCATATCATATGACCACGCAAGAGTTCCGTCTGCATTGACCTTGTAAAGCTTAGCATCCATACCCGTAGTCATATAGACATTTCCGTCTGGATCAACTGCAGGAGAATTTGACCTTACCTGTCCCATTCCGTCGCAGACCCATTCTATCTTGATGGCAGCCTCACGGGATGCTGTAGCAAGGTTCAGTCCAAGAGGTTTCACATGTGCCCTCTGGAAATCGACAGCAGTCTCAACCGGGAAAGTATAGAGAGCGTCCTCTGTCCTTACCTTGACAACACCTTTGTGCTGACCTGGAGCTACTACCATGTATATCTTGGTAGCATTCTGCTTGTCAGACCCAACCGCAGCAGATGAGTTCACTGCCACTGTAACTGCAGTAGAAGCCAGTCCCTCAAGAGCACGGTCAGAAGCCATGCCGTCAGTAATGGCAGTCAGGTCTGCAGTAAAGTTTCCGGCAACAGCTGTTTCAGATTCGAAAGACACCGACTGGATCTTCTTTCCAGCGGCCTCTGCTGAATAGATATTGAACTCGGCCACTGAAGCAAGGTTGCACATATAGATATTACCTGCAGATGTGGCAGCGCCTGCCTCTACCGCCGAAGTAACCGTACAAGGTACAGCAGCCATCGGCATTGCGTCTGCATCATAGGATGTACCTGACTGGGTCTGAGTTGCAGGAATGGTCATGGTAACCGCCGTAACTGCTGCAGAGGCATTTACAGATGAGTATGGATAATATGCATACAGAACATCACCTGCAACAAGAGCTTCAGCCGCCGTCACACTGACAGTAACCGGAGTGGTAGTAATATCCACAGTCGATGCTGCATTGACTGTGGTACCGACAAATACGCCAAGCTGGTCACCAGCCTCATATGCTACAGCCTTGTCACCAAGTACAGCCTTTGTTTCATTTGTCTCTACATTGAAAATGTAGCTATATCCGTTTTCCGGAAGTATCGGTTCTGTGACCTCTTTCTGAGTACAGCCAGCAAGTGCCATTGCCGCTACGGCAACCGGCACGATTGATTTCATCATCTTCTTCATAGCCATACTGATTTAGAGTTCCTGATAATCATCCCATGTGAGATTCTCCGTATTGTTCTTCTCGTCATATCCGGACTGAGTAAGCATCATGGAACCTTCTGCGAAGAATTCCATTTCTTCAATTAAAGGAGTAATATACTTCTTCATCATAGTCTGTTAATTAAATGTAGATATATTATTTCATAAGAGGGCAACTAATTCCTTAGCCACCCTCTACGAAATCAATCACGATACATTATTTTACCTGATTACCTGAGTTGAAGCAGTCTCCGTTCTTGAGTGGCCATGGTGTATCACCAGCTCCTGTACAGAGACCAGACTCAAGACAGAAAACTGCTGATAGGATTGCCTGCTTAGCAGCATCTCTGAAATAAACTGAACAATACATTCTTCCGTCCTTACCGATGATCACGGCGCCATAAGCCTTGCAACGGTCGCCTTCATTCCACTGATGTCCGGTAACTTCAGCATAAATATCAAAGAGTGAAGCCTCCTGGATAAGTTCAGCTGTCTTGTTTTCATAGTCAGGCTTCAGCATATAGTATTTACCATAGTCATCAAAGACATGAACATTTCCTGCTGCATCGACCGCAGGTGTTCCACCCATCTCGACTCCTGTATCATATCTCCAAGCCATCTCGTTTGTGGCAGGATCAACCGCATATACACTACCTGGACCTGTCTTCAATGTAACGATGATTTCACCTCTGGCTCCGATTACAAGACCACCCTGATCCTGCTTCATTGCATCAGCGACAGTATGGGTAGTCCATGTAGGAGCTGTTCCGTCAGCAGCATAGTAAGCAAGATTGTCAGTTGACTCTACCGGTCCCCATATGATATTCATACCATTGTTATCATTTGTACCGAACATTGCGAAATGATCCTTGCCGTCCTTTGTGAAACAAGCTATGTTGGCATTGTTCTGCTTCATAGTCTTGTCGTAATATCTTGCATTGTAGGTAACATAATCCTTATCACCTGGGTTGTCCAGAGAGGTAGAGTTCACTGCAAATGCGCCATAATTTCCACGGAACATGACCATTCCACCCTTTGTGATGGACATTCCTACATTTGTACCGCCAGTAGGGCCACCTGTTCCATCTTCCTTAGAAGATACGTAAGAAACACGGGTACCATCCTTCTTGTTGATTGCCAGAGCTGTTCCTGTAGTACCACCGTTACCGATGTAGATGCACTCCTCACCTATGGCTGCGTTCAATCTGTTGATCTTTGGTGCAGGGATGCCATTGTTGGCAGCCCAGAACTTATCAGAAGAGAACTCCCACTTTTTAGATCCGTCCGCTGTGTTGAATGCGTAGAATGCTCCGTTGGCGCTTGAGCCGCCACCAGCATATACTACGCTTCCGTCAGCCTCGAGTGAAGGAACTGAAATCTGACCGCTGAAAGGATCTGCAGACTCCGCACTTGGAACCATATCAACCTTCCATGCGAGGGTTCCGTCTGCATTGATCTTATAGAGACTTGTTGTATTTGACTCGGTAACATAGACATTACCCTGTGCATCTACTGCCGGATGTATTGCCTCCATTTTCCCGGCATCAGCTACCTTATATACCCATACTGGCTTGATAGCCGGATCTTTTGGCTCTGGAGCAGGTTCTTCTTTTCCAGGATTCTGTTCAGGATCGCAAGCCGTCAGGGCAAACATTGCAAGACCTGCAAAAAATAAAAATTTCTTCATCATAATTATGTGTTTTAGTGTTGATTATCTAAGTCCCTCGACCTCGAGGTATTTGTGTACGAGTTCGGCATAGTCGGTCTGAATGAAATCAGTCTCAGAATTCACGAATTTCTGGAGATAGGTATAATTACCGTTAAGCATATACTTGTCCTGATTGAGGATGTTGGTATAAGTCAGGAATCCCTCTGCACGCATATTTCTTGCGAAATCGTCCTTGTCCTGATCATATTTGAGTCCATACTGGAAAAGCATCGCACCTGGATACTGCTTATATTCCCTTGCAGCAGCGATTGTGCTGACGTAGGGATGGATAAGAATATTCGGGTCGATCTTCTGATAATCTACCAGTTCCTCCTTGGTAGAATAGATCATGACCTGATCTATCATGCCGCATTCCTTGATAAGGTCTGCCAGAACGCCTGCCGGCACACTCTTGCCATGAATGTCAAGATTGATGTACATCTTTCCCTTGCAGAGTTCGAAAGCCTGTTTCAGAGTAGGCACCTTGATACCTGTCTTCTGACTGTCGTTCTCCCGGTTCATATCAAGTTCAAGAATCTCGGCATATGTCATGTCTGAAACATTCCCGGTTCCGTCGGTAGTACGCTTTACCGATGCATCATGCATAAGTACGAGCACTCCATCCTTGGTAGGACGGACATCAAGCTCCACCATATCCACAATACCGGACTCGATCGCCACCTGGATGATTTCCAGAGAGTTCTCCGGGATCCTTTCTGCAATTCCTTTCTGTGTGTTGGCCCTATGAGCAACGATGAACACCTTCTCACGGGGATTCACCTTATCCTGCTTCTCTATTGTCTCATAAAACAGAGTCATCAGGTCAGGCCTTGGCTTCTCGTTGTTTACAGGTTCTTTTCCCTGCTTTTCTGTACATCCGGAGCAACCGAAAGCAAGAGCTGCAGAGAAAAGACCCAGTATAATATGCTTAAGTATCTTCATACGGGCTTAAGATTATTTCTCATAGTTGGTATGACGGCGGTTCTGTCCGATCATCGGCCAGTCCGAATCAGCCGGACCCGAACACTGAGGAACAGTAAAACATACGATAGCACCGAATTCTCTCTTCTTTGCACTGTCGTTGTTGGTGAACTGGAGATAAACCTTACCGTCATCGCCGATCACTGGAGAACTCCATACCTTGGCTGCATCAAGATTAGCGAATGTTTCCTTATAGCGGTTGTCCTCCTGTACGAGAGTCTTGAGAGTCTTCTTTACAAGAAGCTTGCAGTCCTTGTCAACCACATAATAGTTGCCTGACTCTGTAGCGAAATGGATATTGCCCGCAGCATCGATTGCAGGAGTACATGAAACCTTCTCCTGAACCCTGTACTCGGCTACCTTGGTACCGGTCGGAGATGTAGGCTTCACAACAACGATACCGCCGTTTGTCTGACCGTTAGAGTAGTTGAGGGTTGCCACGATGTTTCCGTCAGGAGTAACTGCTACGCTACCATTATCCATTGCCGGAGAATCCTCCACATAATATGTTGATACAATATTTCCATTTGCAGACTCTATTGCGTAAACCTTAGGGCCATAACCTGTCTCATCCGAGATCACACCTACGATGCAGGTCTTTCCTTCTACCTTTGCAAGTGCAATAGCACCCTGGTTGTTATTGACTGACCTGTCTGGAGAACCGCCCCATACATCCCAAGTCCACTCTACACCACTGTTGTTGGCACCATCCACAGTATTCTTTGACGAACCAAAGAAGCCATAGACTCCACCACCCCAATGAAGCATCCCTTCTTTTGTAATAAGGACTCCTGAACGTACGCCACCTGCCGGACCACCGCCTTTAGAGTTCTGATGCCATGCGACACGCTTGCCTGTTGCCTTGTCAGCAGCAAGCATAGAACCTGCTGTGCCGCAGTTTCCGAAGTATATGTTCTTCTCGCCGATACCGCAGATGTTAGAGTAGAATGAAGGAGACAGGGTCTGGGTAGGGGCACACCAGAAATCGGTAAATGTCCACTTTACCGAGCCGTCAGGATTGAAGGCCAGAACCTTTGCCGCTCCGTTCTTGCTACCGGAACCGATGAACACCGTTCCGTCTGCATCGATTGATGGAGTTCCCTGAGTTGCTGCACCGTCCACTGTATGTGGAATGGTCTTCTGCCATACGAGCTGACCGTCCTTGTCGTATTTGTATAGGATATTTGACTGGGTTGTAGCATAAACGCTACCGTCATCTGCAATTGCTGGAGCTGACCATGCGTTATAACCTACGACCTTGTTTGCCCACAAGAGGTTTACTGTACCCTGGTCTCTGACCTCGGCTGGGTTCACGACAAGATTCTTTCTCTTCTCTGTCTTGTTACCGTCCTTGTCAGTAACGATAAGCTTGATAATATAAGGGTTGTTTGCCCTGAATGTATACTTTATCGGATTGCCGTCAAGCTTGATATCAGAGCCCAGTTCCCAATTGTAGGTATAAGGAGCAATTCCTCCTGAAACTGTAGCCTCGAATGTAATCTCGTCACCTACGAGGCAAGGGTTTGCCGATATGGTAAAATCAGCAGTCAGAGTAGCACCATCTGTCTTGGCACTTTCATCTGCACATGCAGCGAACAACGTGGCTGCAGCCAGCATAATTAATGTAATTCTCTTCATTTCAGTTGTTGTTTATGTAGTTGTTTGATTAATACCCTGGATTCTGCGGATAGACGTCCTTGCCTACAAGATCGATCTCATCCTGAGGAATAGGCCAATAGAGCAGGTGGTCGCGACCATCCCATGTCTTGTAAAGGTCAGTGCGGCCGGTCCTCTTGATATCGAACCATCTGCGTCCTTCCGCGTAGAATTCCCTGTTATTCTCGTCAAGAACGAGATCCTGGAATTCCTTTTCAGTCATGGAAGCAGGAAGGTTTACAGAATCGTAGCGGCTCTCCATGAAAGTCTTCATGGTCACCAGACCTGCAGATGCACCCTGAGCCTCTGCCTTTATGAGGTAGGCATCAGCAAGGCGGAACACCATTATAGGAGATGACGAAGGCTCATCATTTGCAATGAACTGTCCCATATCCTGTCCTCCGTTAGGGAACTTGATGATACGTACCGGGAAGGCCGGATTATAAGTAGGGTCCTTTCTGATGTCGCCTGAGCCGTAAGAATCCGCGAAGAGGCTTGTGCGGAGTTCCTCAGCCATCGAGTAGTTGAATGATGCATCCGTGTCGTTCATCCTCTCGAATATTCGGAGGAAATTGCTTGAGCGTCTGTTGGCAAGTGCAAAAACGATTTCCTTGCTTGAATTGCCAGACACAAACATGGACGCATAGTCATTGCTCGTATTGCCGAGAGTAAAGCCGCCGTCAATCACCATGTCCGCATATCTGATGGCATTCTCCTTGTCGCCTGTCCAAAGACAGACCTTGGCAAGAAGAGTCCATACCGCTTCGTCTGAAGGGCGATAGACGTTTGTAACCGATTCCAGATACTTTTCCGCCTCAAGAAGGTCAGACTTTATAAGTCTCCACACGTCTTCCTCCTTAGAAATAGGAACGACAGCCATGGAAGGAGACTCAAGGATAGGAACGCCTCCGAACCTTGTCACGAGATTATAATATATGTATGCTCTGAAAAAGTATGCTGTACCCTTTGCCTGCTTTGTTGTGGCATTGTCAGGATTGGCCGAATTGGCTGATTTAAGCAGTTCATTGACATGCATGAGGGCGACAAAACCTGTCTGCCATCTGCTCTTTGCCCACGACGAGGACGGAGAAACAATTTCTCCATGATAGTCGGTGTAGTCAAATCCCGGACCTGATGTAAAGTTTTCTCCAAGATAGTCTCCATCAGACCAGAATGATACCGTAAGGCTTTCCATTCTGTTAAGAATGCCGTTGGTAAGCTTGCCGAGGTCCGCCTCGTTCACATTCTCTGACGAAATCGCATGCTTCGGGCGAATCTCATCCAACTGCGAAGCACAGCCTGCAAGCAGGAGCACACAGGCTCCGGACATTATTATTCTTCTCATCTGTTTCATTAATTAAAATTTAAACTGTACTCCGGCAAGGAACGAACGCATCGTCGGCTGATATCCGAAGTCGGTTCCGTACTTTGCATGTGCAGGACCTGCATTCATGGACACTTCAGGGTCATAACCTGAATACTTGGTGAATGTGAATGCATTATCTATTGAAAGGTATACTCTGATACCGCCCAGTTTCGCCTTCTCCATCCACTTCTGCGGGAAGTTATATCCGAGAGTGACTGTCTTGATCTTGAAGAATGAAGCATCCTCAAGGAAACGGGAAGAAGTAAGGATATTATAATCCGTGTCATATCCCGTATGAGCACCGGAAAGTATCGGGCGAGGGACGGTATTGGATGAACCTTCTCCTCTCCAGTAGTTGAGAGCTGCATGACGGCTGACATTGAAGTATGAGGTCACGTCGGCACCATCCATATTCACGCTGCCTGAAGACAGGCCAAGGTGCTCCGTACCTTCCTGTCCCGCTCCCTTCCATGCAGAGAACACCTTACCTCCTATCGAGTACTGACAGAAAACATTGAGATCTATGCCCTTCCATGACATGGTAGAAGTGATACCTCCGAAGAAGTCAGGAGTAGCCTTGCCACAAATCTGGCGGTCTGCATCATAAGTGATATCACCGTCGCCATTGACATCCTCATAAATCATATCACCCGCACGTACACCCTTGGCATAGAGTTTCTCCGGCACATCCTCATCTCTCTGGTAGATACCGTCTGCCTTGAGCATGTACCATGTGGATATCGGCTGGTTGATGATGAGTGCATGCTTGTTACCTCCGTAGAGATTACTGTCTGACAGTATGATGATATCTGTATCATCAAGAAGCTTGACCAGGGTGTTTTTACCCCATGAGAAGTTACCGCTGAGATCCCATTTGAATTCACGGTCGATTACACGGCCGCCTATATTAAGTTCGACACCGACATTGTTGATCGAACCGATGTTCGAGGTGAGGGAAGTCCAGCCTGTCGTAGCATGGACAGGCTTTGCATACAGCAGGTCATCAGTACGTGAGTAGTACGCATCAAGATTGCCATAAAGTCTGCCGCTGAATAGTTCGAAATCAACACCGACATTGTATTTGGTAGACTTTTCCCACTTGAGGTCCTGCGCCGAAGACGAAATTGCAAATCCGGATGCACCGTCATAAGAAGCACCAGCACCGACGAGGGACATTGCAGCCCAATTGCCGATACCTGCCATCGAGCCTGTCTGTCCCACAGAGAGACGGAGCTTGAGTTCGTTAAGAACGTCTGACTGCGGCATGAACTTTTCGTTCGAGATGATCCATGCAAGCGATCCTGCAGGGAAGAATCCGTATCTGTTGTTCTTAGGGAAACGGCTTGAACCGTCGGTACGGAACGAAACGTTGAGGATGTATCTGTTATCCCAGTTTGCCGCACCTCTGAAGAAATATGACTCAAGAGCGTATGCATTGTATCCTATGCTGTTTGCATAGATCTGTGTACCTGATGTGATGAGGTCGAATGATGATGAAGGGAATGCTTCATTCGCATAGTTGTCAGACCTCGCACCGAATGTCTCATATTCATATTTTTCGAACGAGTGACCGACCATTGCAGAATAGATGAGTTTATCCCACTCATTGTTATATGAAACGATGTTATCTATCAGATAACGGAAGCTATGGTCCTTCTGCTCGGTAAGGGCAGACCATCCGTCCTTGTATCCACGGTCGGTATTATCCTCTGTCAGTTTTTTGATGGTCTTGTCATAGATGCTGTAACCGCTGACTGAAGGTGTCCACTTAAGTCCCTTGACAGGAGTCACTTCAAATGAAACAGTTCCCTGAAGCTGAGTCTTGTTGATGTAGTAATCCTCTTCAAGAATTGCGTTGAGAGGGTTGTGACGGCATATTCCATGCTCTGTCATGATTCTCCAGCTGCCGTCCGGATTGTATGGTCCGTAGAAAGGCTGCTCTTCGCGTGCCGCACGGAGCACCTTCAGCGATCCATCGGTCTCCTCAACTTTGTTGTACTTTGAGAACGAGCCGGAGAGATTGAGATTGAGCTTGATCCAGTCCGCAATCTTGTGAGAAAATTTCGCACGTCCTGTATATTTCGAGAAGTCAGTCTTCAAAATATATCCTTCCTGAGATTCAGCGCCGGCAGAAACATAGAATGTGGTCTTGTCATCACCTCCTTCAAGGCTTGCAGTAGCTCCGCCTCTCATCGCAAACTTGCGCGAGATTATCGAGAGCCAGTCATACTCTCCGAGTTCTTCTGGAAGAGCAAGCTCCTTCAAGTCATTCTTCTGAACATTATAATTGTCAATCGCTGTCTGCATCACATCGATCCACTGGTCGGTATTTGCCATCGGGATATCCTTGGCAATCTGAGCAAAACCGTACTGTCCCGAAACATTGACCTTGGTCTTGCCGCTCTTTCCTGACTTGGTAGTGATGATTATGACTCCTGAGTTGGCACGTGAACCGTAGATTGCCGTAGCAGAAGCATCCTTGAGCACTTCCATGCTCTCGATGTCGGCTGCATTGATGTTAGGGTATGATTCCGCCGGGATTCCGTCCACGACATAAAGTGGTGAAGAGTTGCCTGAGATAGAACTCACTCCTCGAACAACCACCATTGGAGTGGAACCGGGAATACCTGACGAACTGGTGATGGACACACCGGTCACACGACCCTGAAGAGCCTTCATCGGATCAAGTTCCGCACCTCTGTCCACTGTCTCCATCTTCACGGAAGCGATAGACGAACTGACAAGTTTTTTGGATGCTACTCCATAACCCACAACTATAGCATCCTCCAGAAGTTCCGAATCCACTGCAAGATTAACGTTTACCGTAGCTTTTCCAGCGACAGCAACCTCAGAATCCTTATATCCGATATAAGAAACCCGAAGGAATGCATCTGAGGGAACAGTTATTACATAGTCTCCGTCAAGGCCTGTCACTACGCCATTGCTGCCGTTTCCTTTTTCAAACACCGCCGCACCTATAGCCGGCTGTCCTGTCTCGTCCGTAACGACACCTTTGACAGTGATCATGACGGGGTTCTCGTCCTTTGACTTTGCCACTGTAATGTTCTTTCCATTGACAACGACATCAATGTCCTGACCCTCAAAAATCACGGACACCACTTCCTGAACCGTCTTTCCGATGACATCGACATTCACTATCCGTGACATGTCGAGTTCATTGGATTTAACTGCCACAGAATAGCCGTATTTCTTCTGCAGTTCCATGACGGCTGTCTGTACAGTCACGTTCCTCAGGTTGAGTTCTATGCTTTGTGCGACAACTTCAAAACTGAATACAAGGGATACCATAATCAACAGTCCCAGTCTTGAAAATGCACTGCATACATTTTTGGTTAGTTTCATAATACTTATTATTGATTGATTGGAGTTATGTGTATTATCTTTCCTTTACGGGTTATCTTCATGTAATTCTGCGCATTCAGCACATCAAGAATCTCATCCACAGTCTCATTGTTGATGAACGAGGCAAAATATCGCTCCTCCATTATCCTATTGTCATCGATATGTATTGTCACTCCGAAATGTCTCTCAAGGCACGAGGCAATATCTCCAAGCCTCTGATTGACAAATTGGAATCCGCCGTTTTCAAGAATATCCTTGTAGTAGCCGGCCGCAAAGTTCTTGCGTATGAAATTACCTGTTGCCTTGTCATAGCAGACGATGTCTCCGGGGCGCATCGTCACTTCCCTGTTGTCCGATTTGTTATACAACCGGACGGCACCCTCGACAAGCGCCACCTCTACCTCGGAATCTTCTTCATAGGAATTGAGCTGAAACTCCGTACCAAACACCTTCACCTCCAGATTGCCTGCAGACACAATGAAAGGCTTATTCGGATCAGACTTTATGTCAGCATAAGCCGAACCCATTATAAACACTTTTCTTTCTTTTCCGATAAACGCAGATGGATATATCAGCTTGCTTGACGGTCCCAAAGTCATATCGGATCCGTCTGGGAGCAGGATCTCCACCTTCTGCCCGGCAGAAGTAGTCGCTTCGTGCCACTCCACATCAGAAGACCTGCTTCCTGCGTAAAACATCAATGCAGACACAGGCAGCAGCAGGAAAGCAGCAATATGTTCAATCACTTTGAAGACCCTGCGGAACTTCTCGTTCCGGCGGTTTCTCTCATACTGCCTGACTCTTGTCTTGAACAATGAATACCCTTGTGAAGAACTCACCGGATCAAAATATTCCGTACTATCGAGCAGCTCATGCATCATGGCATCAAATTCCGGAGAATCTCCATTCTCCAGAATCCAATCTTCGAGTTCTGATGGATCGGAATCCATGTTTTCATATCGATTCCTCAGCCATTCTCGGACTTTATCTTCTGACATATCTTTCATATTCTGATTATAGAACACTTCATGGGTCAGTCTTACCCATTATTATTCAAAAATTCTTTCTTAAGGCTCGTTAAGGCCAGATTGATATGACGATCAACAGTCCTTACCGACAATCCGAGATGTTCAGCTATAGCCTTGTTGCTCATGCCTCTATAGCGGCTTAAAAGAAACACCTTGCGACGCTGCTCCGGCATAAGGGCTATGAAGTGCATCAATCTTTCGTCCAATTCCCGGAAATGGTATGTATCTTCCGTTATTGCTGCCGATGGCTGATCTGCCATTATAAGCATCTCGACCTGTGTATAGATCTTCCTGTCCCGAATATGATTGAGGACCTCATGTTTGGTCAGGACATATATATAATTATGGATGGACTGGTCAGAACGCAGGTTCATTCTGTTGATCCAGACTTTCATGAAGACATTCTGTACAATATCTTCCGCCTCTTGAGAGTTCTTGATAAGATTGCGGCAGAAATTATAGAACCGGACATAATACTGCTGGAAAAGGATTTCAAAACTCAATGAATCTCCTTTTCTCAGCATGTCTATGAGCTGCCTTTCATCCATGCACCCGATTATTCCTGTTCCTGATTTCCGTTCCACACATGAGTGGCATAACCATAACCCATGATATCATACACCTGACGCATATGGTCAAGTCCCTCGAGGAACCGCTCCCAATCCTTATTCTCCGGCATGCACCACTGGACCTCTGATACCGCCGCCATCCGGGGGTGCACCATGTATTCCAGATGGATATTTGTCGGGATATACTCTCTCCAGACATTCGCCTGAACACCGATGATATGCATCTTCTGTTCCTCAGTCAATGGTAACGCTTCCTTATCCTCCGATATATAAGGGTCATACGACCAGACCATCTTGACCGGGAGGTAGCTCGAGTGAGCCAACGGCTCATTTTCCTTGTCTTCCGACTGATACCTGTCAAGGTAGAGATGTGTACGGGTGGTCATGATCGCATCATGTCCGAGTCTCGCCGCCTGATGACCATATTTATTCCTTCGCCAAGCCATTACGGTCGCTCCCGGTGCCAGTTCACCCTGAAGCATCTCTTCCCAGCCTATTATCCTTTTCCCTTTCCCCGCCAGGAATTCTGCCATCTGCTTCATCACATGGCTCTGAAGATAATGCTCGGCAGAATGCTTTTCATCATCTTCAAGTCCAAGATCTCTGATTTTTGCCTGACAAAGAGGGCACTCCTCCCACCTGTGCTTTGGACATTCATCACCTCCAATATGAATATATTCCGACGGGAAAAGTCCGCATATTTCCTCGAGGACATCTTCAAGAAATTCATAGGATTCGTCTTTGCCTGCACACAGGACATCATCAGATATGCCCCACTTGCCCCAGACTTCGTACGGACCACCTGTGCAGCCCAAATGAGGATATGTCGCCAAGGCACCCATCATATGTCCCGGAAGGTCTATCTCCGGAATCACTGCAATACCTTTGGAGGCTGCATATGCGACGATTTCTCTTACCTCCTCCTGCGAGTACCACATTCCTTCTCCGTAAGGCTTCCCGTCATATTCATTGCTGACATGATGATGACCGACAAGGGTATGACGCCTCCTTGAACCGACCTGAGTAAGTTCCGGATATTTCTTTATCTCGATACGCCAGCCCTGATCATCCGTAAGATGCCAATGGAATACATTCATCTTATGTATTTCCATCATATCAATGAATTTCCTGACTTCATCAACAGACGAAAAATATCTGGCAACATCCAGAAGCATGCCTCTGTAACCGAATCGCGGCATGTCCTTTATGGTACAGCATGGTATCGACCAGTCCGCTTCCGGTGCAGGAATATTACCATATATCTCTACAGGAAGCATCTGCTTAAGGGTCTGGACAGCATAAACGAAGCCATTCAGACTACAGGCCTTTACCATCACCTTGCGTCTGGTGATCTCGATGGAATAAGCCTGGCCCATCCTGTCAAAGAAATCTGATCCGGAAAATTGTTCGGAGTTATTGAGAATAAAACAGATACGGCCGTCCCCTGTCCCCTCTGCATGAGAGGTAACTTCAGACAGATGCGCGGCAAAAGATTCTATATAATCCGCAGAGAGGCTATCTATATCTGACGAGATTTCCACTGTAGCGCCAGCCACGGAAAATGTTCCCCTATCAAGATGAATCTCCTGAGGAAACGGAACTATCTCAGGATATTGCAGTTCAGAAGAGTCGCTGCTACATGAAACGGCCAACGACAAGGCTAGAAGAATCAAGGTAATGGCTCTCATCATAAAAATAACAATAATACTCGTATATCTTATAATTGAACACATTGAACACGCCAATTACCCAATCCCAAAACGACAAAACTCCGGAAACCTTACGGAATCCGGAGTTTTCTATTTAATGCAGCCTGTAAATGCTGCGAATTTCTGATTACTCAGCTGCTGGAGCCTCAACGTCAGCTGCTGGAGCCTCAACTGCTGGAGCAGCCTCTGCAGCCTTCTTAGAGCTACGACGGGTAGTCTTCTTAGCAGGCTTCTTTGCTGATGCAAGAGCAGCCTCGTTGAAGTCTACGAGCTCGATAAGAGCCATGTCAGCACCGTCACCCTGACGGAAACCAGTCTTCAACACGCGGGTGTATCCACCTGGACGGTCAGCGATCTTAGGAGCTACTGTACGGAAGAGCTCAGTAACAGCCTCCTTGTTCTTGAGGTAGCTGAATACGACACGACGTGAGTGAGTTGTGTCCTCTTTTGACTTGGTGATAAGCGGTTCAACATAAACCTTGAGAGCCTTAGCCTTAGCTACAGTTGTCTGGATTCTCTTGTGGAGAATGAGAGAAGTAGCCATGTTGGCAAGCATCGCCTTACGATGACCGCTCTTACGACCAAGATGGTTGATTGCTTTATTGTGCCTCATATTGCTTAAACGTTCTTTTTCTTAGGTTCAATATTATACTTGGTAACATCCATTCCGAATGAAAGCTTCATCTTCTCGACAAGGAGATCGATTTCGTTGAGTGACTTCCTACCGAAGTTCCTGAACTTCATGAGCTCGGAGCGTGAGTAAGAAACCAGGTCAGCGAATGTATCGATGTCGGCAGCCTTGAGACAATTGTATGCTCTCACTGAGAGGCCCATGTCTGAAAGCTTTGTGAGAAGGAGATGCCTCATGTGGAGTGATTCCTCGTCAAGTTCCTTAGACTCTGACTCGATTGAGCTCTCAAGAGAAAGCTTCTTGTCATCGGTAAACAACTTGAAGTGGTAGATGAGGATGTTTGCAGCCTCCTGAAGAGCTACGTTAGGAGTGATCGAACCGTCGGTAACGATCTCCAGATTTAGCTTCTCATAGTCGGTCTTCTGCTCTACACGCCAGTTCTCAACTGTCCAGTTTACATTCTTGATAGGAGTATAGATTGCATCTACAGGAATTGTTCCGATAGGGGCATCCATATCCCTGTTCTCATCAGCAGCAACGAAACCGCGGCCCTTGCCTACTGAAAGAGTGATCTCAAGCTTTACAGCCGGCTCAAGAGAACAGATGTGCAGTTCAGGGTTAAGCACCTTGAAAGAAGACAATCCTTTTGAGATATCCTCTGCGGTAAACTCCTGCTTGCCGCTGATCACGATATTTGCTGTCTCTGAGTCTACAGTCTCAACCATTCTCTTGAAACGCACCTGCTTGAGGTTAAGAATGATGTCCTGCATTCCCTCAATCACGCCAGGGATAGTTGCGAATTCCTGATCCACCCCTGAAATCTTGATCGATGTGATAGCAAAACCTTCCAGAGAAGACAATAAGATACGACGGAGAGCATTACCGATAGTCTGTCCGTATCCAGGCTCCAACGGTCTGAATTCAAAACGGCCTACGGTGTCTGTTCCTTCGAGCATTATCACCTTGTCCGGTTTCTGAAATGCTAAGATTGCCATAAATTTTCTTTATTAGGTGTTAATTATTACTTAGAGTACAACTCGACGATAAGCTGCTCGTTGATAGTCTCAGGAATCTCTGTTCTTACAGGAACGTTAAGATACTTTCCTGTGAGCGCCTTAGCGTCAAACTCGATCCAAGAATACTTAGCTGCTGAAGCAACACTGTTTGTAATAACCTCGAGGCTCTTTGAACGCTCACGTACTGCAACCACATCACCTGGCTTTACATGAGCTGAAGGGATATTGCAGACAACACCGTTAAGGGTGATGTGAGCATGTGAAACGAGCTGACGTGCAGCAGCTCTTGTAGGAGCTACGCCCATACGGTAAACGAGGTTGTCGAGACGGGACTCGAGGAGGATGATAAGGTTCTCACCCTTCTGTCCCTTCATGCGTGAAGCCTTCTCGTAGAGGTTACGGAACTGCTTCTCGAGAAGACCGTAAGTATACTTTACTTTCTGCTTCTCCTTGAGCTGAATACCATACTCTGACTTCTTCTTGCGCTTGCTTGCAAGTCCGTGCTGTCCTGGAGGATAATTTCTCTTTTCGAAGTCCTTATCTGTTCCGAAGATCGGCTCGCCGAACTTACGTGCGATCTTTGTACTTGGTCCAGTATATCTTGCCATAGTAATTTCTCCTTAATTAAATGTTACAAAAATTAAACTTTACGACGACCCTTTGGACGGCAGCCATTGTGTGGCATTGGAGTAACGTCGATGATCTCTGTAACCTCGATACCTGCACCGTGGATA
>JAZSEQ010000060.1:0-2528 GCA_045531765.1 Candidatus Cryptobacteroides sp.
ATGAAGAACGGGTCCTATACCAATTTCCGTGATGTGCGCACCGAACCTATGAGCCAGGGAACACGCTGTCGTCAGTTGGCAGAGTTTGTCGTGTTCGACGCACCGCTCAACATGATCTGCGATTCTCCGACAAATTATGAACTTGAGCCGGTGTGCAGCGAATTCCTTTACCGCGTCCCTACCGTATGGGATGAGACCATAGTTCTTGACGGAAAAGTCGGCGATTATATCATTACGGCCCGTCGCAAGGGGAATACATGGTATGTGGGAGCGATGACAGACTGGACTGAGCGTGATCTGAAAGTAGATATTTCCAGACTTTTCGACGGTCAGGTCAAGGTCGAAGCATGGCAGGACGGAAAGGTAGCGCACAAGTTCGGTAATGATTATCAGAAAAAATCGTATATTGCAGAAAAGTCGATAGACATTCATCTGGCTCCTGGCGGAGGATGGGCTGCGATTATCTCGAAATGAAATTAATGTTTATTTTATGAAGCGTTTCTTTATTTTATCGGCACTGCTGGTCGTTGCCTTGTCTTGTACGCGTAATTATGATGTGTGTGTTTACGGTGGTTCTTCAGCCTCGGTCACTGCTGCATATTCAGCCGCTCAGATGGGTAAGAAGGTGATTGTCGTGTCTCCTGATGAGAGGATCGGTGGCCTTACGACTTCCGGTCTGGGATGGACAGATATCGGCAATAAACAGGCTGTGTTCGGCGTCTCGAAACAGTTCTACAGGAAGTTGGGGGAACGTTACGGAAGACTTGAGTCATGGGTGTTCGAGCCATCTGTCGCCCTTGAAGTGATGGAGTCATATCTCGATCACCCCAACATTACGGTGGTGAAGGGATATATGCTGGAGAATGTTCAGAAGGAGTGGACAAGGATAGTTTCCATTACTGCGTCTGCAAAGGACGGAAAGTCCATTACTGTATCCGCTCCCTATTTCATAGACGGTACATACGAGGGAGACCTTATGGCAAAATCCGGCATTACTTATCATGTGGGCCGTGAGGATAACAGTGTCTATGGAGAGACATGGAACGGAGTGCAACTCCTGGACCGTCATCAGTTCCCGGACGGAATCGATCCGTATGTTGAAAAGGGAAATCCTGAGAGCGGGCTTCTGTGGGGCATTTCAGACGCCGTGGTTGCGGAAAACGGTACAGGAGATGGCTTGTCACAGGCATACAATTACCGTATCTGTCTGACTGACAGTCTTGAAAACATGGTTCCTATAACCAAGCCTGCAAACTATGATCCGTCTCATTATGAACTTCTTATAAGACTCATGGAGGCTCAGCCGGACAAGACAGGACTTAATGATTACTTCATCTGGAGCCCTATGCCGGGACGCAAGACAGATGTGAACAACAGGGGCGGCTTTTCTACTGATATGATAGGTGCCAATCATGACTATCCTGAGGGCAGTTACCAGGAGCGTGAGGCGATAATTCAGGCCCATAAGGACTATACTCTCGGACTTCTTTATTTTGTAGGGCATGATGAGCGTGTGCCGGCTTCGCTGAGGGATGAAATCCTCAGGTGGGGGCTTCCGAAGGATGAGTATGTGGAGACTGGGCACTGGACGCCGCAACTTTATGTCCGTGAGTGCCGCAGGATGGTGGGTGAGTATGTGGCGACACAGAAGGATTGTGAGCAGAAGACCCAGGTGGAAGACTGGGTGGGAATGGCAGCCTACACTATGGACTCTCATAATTGTCAGAGGGTAGTGGTGGTCAAGGACGGTGTGCCTATGGTAAAGAATGAAGGCAACGTCGAGGTAAAGGTAGGAGGACCGTTCCCTATCTCGTATCGCAGCCTTACTCCGCAGCGCGAGGAATGCACCAATCTTCTTGTTCCTATTGCCTTGTCTGCCAGTCATATAGCCTATGGCTCCATTCGTATGGAACCTGTGTTTATGGTGCTTGGTCAGGCCTGCGGAATAGCCGTCTCTCTGGCGGATGATATGGTTCAGGGTGTTGATGCCGCACAGGTCCGTGGCATAATGCAGACCGATCCTTATATGGACGGCAGCGTCGCAGATGTCATCATTGATGACGGAGATCCGGCCATCGAGCATTCTGAAGGCTGGGTACAGACAAAGGGGCGCAAGGGCTTCGGACCTACATATTACGAGATTAAAGGAGACTGCACAGGAGAGTACCTTAAATATAATCTGCCATCACTTCAGGGAGTTTGGGATATCTACTGCTACCAGCAACTCAGGGATAAGTCCAATCCGTTGGTAAATTATGAAATCACTGTGGGTGACCTCGTGACCGGAAAGGTTTTGGACAAGTCAAAACTGGCTCTGGTCGGTCAGGTTTCAGGAGAGTGGATCCACATGGGCTCATATGACTTCAAAGATGGCCTAGGCGGCGCTGTGAAACTATGGGCGGACGATTGTGGACTGCCTTTGCGCGCTGATGCACTTATGTTGGTAAAGAAAAAGTAAATCATGAAATTGACAAGGATATTTTCTACTGCGTTGTGTCTTCTTTTGGGAGCCACAGCAACTTTCGCTC
>JAZSEQ010000029.1:0-38180 GCA_045531765.1 Candidatus Cryptobacteroides sp.
GTTCCGAAAGCCATCACAGACACTGCTATTGCAGCGATAAACAGACGGCTGCCGGAAGTGAAGAGCTGTCCAAGAAGGAACATGACCGAAGTCGCCCTTTTCGAGGTGTCTCCGAAACGGTCTCCGATATAACCGTAAATAGTGATCGTGTTGGCATTGTAGAGTTTCGGAAGCACCAGCCATGCAACGAATATCCCTCCGAAGACAGCACCCACACAACTCATGATGAAGGTTATGTTGGTGTTGAATCCAAGCTCAGGTGAGCCTACAAAGGTTCCCGCACTGATAGATGTTCCGGTCGCAGCAAGAGCCACAAGCCATGTCGGCATAGAGCGGCCAGCTACAAAATAGTCCTCTATATTCTTGTTCTTGCGAGAAAACAGGAATCCGATCGCAGTCAGCCCTATAAGAAAAAGCGCGACAATAATCCAATCAATGATTGCCATATCTTATTTTGTTTTGCGGTTTAGAATAATTTCTAATCCCTCTGATACGGATAGGGATACAAACCGTTCGAAGTTACAAATAAATTCCTTCTGTGATAAGAAATCCACATTTTTGTATGGAGACAGTTTGAAGAACTCCCTCATATCCCCGCCGCTTATAATTGCTTTGTCTTCTGCTGTCATGTGAGGCTCTTCGATGTTTATGGATTCTCCTGACTCTGTCACGGCTCTAATGAGATATTTATAATAATTGGCAAAATGGAAAGCCAGACGGATTGTGTCTTTCCCTTTGTTAAACATCAGTTTTAGGGTAGGAACGATATAAACAGCAAACCTTGCCAGGCCATCTGCACATAATCTGGAAACCTGATCGCTGATAGCCGGGTTCGCGAACCTTCTTATAAGTGTATCTTTATATACATCAAGGTTGATTCCTTCTGGCGCCGGTACAAAAGGAGTAACATCCAGGTCCATGAAATTGCGTACAAGAGATTTGTATCTGTTGTCAGACATGACCTCATCTACTTTTCTGAAACCTTCCAGATATGCTCCGTAACAAAGCAGAGAATGAGCTCCGTTCAACAGACTTAGTTTCATGTTCTCATATGGCGCTACATCTGAGGTGAATTGGGCTCCGACCTTGTCCCATGCTGGCCTGCCTGCCTTGAAGTTATCTTCAATGACCCATTGAATGAAGTCTTCGCATCTGACGTCCGTAATCTTTCCAGATTTAGTGGCAGGAGTTATTCTGTCTACCATTGAATTAGGGAATGATACATTATCTATTGCCCACCTTGCAAGATCCGGATTTTTGGCTGTGAAATATGACATGAAAGCCTTTTTTGCTGTATCTCCGTTGTGTTGAAGGTTGTCACAAGAGAGTATGCTGATAGGTAAGTTCTTAGCCATCCTTTGCTTTAATCCTTCTGTGATGTACCAGAATACAGACTTTGGAGAGTCAAGGTCTACAGAATACCCTCCTTCAGTGATTGTAAGGGATATTATTTTGATAAGAGGATCTGCGATGGCTGATATTATGGCTTGAGGATCCTCTTCGCCCCAAGCAAGATTTATCAGTGAGCCGATTCTGTAAGTGATGTTTTCTCCGTCAGGTGCACAAGTGGTGAGGTTATACACGCCATCATCCTCTTTTAATGCCTTGTATAGGACTCCATCGGAAGGCATAATCATAGCTCCAAATACTCCCCATTGCTGTTGATCCGGGTTTTCCAGAAGAAGGTTAGTATAATATTCAAGATGGGCACGATGAAAGTTTCCGACTCCGAAATGCACTATGCCATGACGTATGTCGTTTCTGTTGTAATTGTAATTGATCATGGTTTTGATATTTATACCTCTAAAAACAAACGAATATGTTGAAACCCTAAAGAAAAGATAAATACATTTTATTTTTAGGGTTTTAGGATTAACTTACGTTCATATATTGTAAATGCCAAAATAACCATATGATTATATGAGAAAACACTGGACTATACTATTGGCTTTGATTGTCTGTGGGATATTTACTTCTGCAGCTCAGAATAGGATTACCATAAAAGGAGAGGTTTTTGATGAAAACAATGAGCCTTTCCTTGGTGTCATGATTGCAAATATGACCCAGAAGACAGGTCTGACTTCTGAAGATGGAACCTTTTCCATAGATGCAGCCGAGGGAGATATAATAAGTATTACATGCCTTGGATATATTCCACATGAGTTCTCTGTAGGCAAGGCTTCTCAAAATGTCCGGATAGTCATGAAAAAAGAGAAACTGCTTTTGGATGAGGTGGTTGTCGTTGGCTATGGTTCCCAGAAAAAGGCAGACTTGACAGGGGCCGTTGCTTCTGTACAGTTCTCTGAAGCTTTGGCAACAAGGAATCAGGCTTCTCTTTCTTCTGGCCTTGCTGGTCTGGCGACAGGCCTTTCTGTAATACAGAATTCAGGTATGGCGGGAGCTGATGAAGCTAGTTTGATGATCAGAGGTATCGGTACGGTCAATAATGCAGCTCCGCTGATTGTTGTTGATGATATGCCTGATGTGGATATCAACCTGATAAATATGGAAGATGTTGAGAGCATCTCCGTTTTGAAGGATGCATCGGCTGCTGCTATTTATGGTTCAAGAGCAGCTAACGGAGCAATCCTGGTCACAACAAAAAGCGGACGCTCTAAAGATGCACAGATCAAATTCAATTTTTCTAAATCCATCGACACTCCGGTCAATCCATATGATTTTATGGAAGATTATGCCCGTGCGATGCATCTATATCAGCAAAGAGGCGATATGAGCAAATACCGTGATTTGGTGTACTTCAAGGATGGAACTATTGACGAATGGCTTGCGATGCAGCACGTTGATGAACTCAGATATCCAGGAACCGACTGGTGGGACATAATCATGCGTACCGGCTCGACAACAAAGGCTTCGATATCTGTCACTGGAGGCGAGAAGGCAATGAAGGTCTACTCATCATTCAGCTGGTTGGATAAGCAAGGCCTACAGATATATAATGATTATACGCGTTATAATGCTCGAGTAAACCTTACCTTCGACATCAAGAAGAACCTGAAATTTTCCGTGAAGGCAGATGGCAGTTGGGGAAAGCAGCATTATTATAGTGAAACTGGTTTTGGATCTGAAATTCTGCAATATGCTATAGCTGGAATAACACCATTCGATGAATCTATCGGGAAATATGGTGGTACTATGGCTTATGGTGAGGATGTATCAACGGTGAATCCATTAGCTTTATATGAAAACAGTGTTTCGCAAAAACTCAGGAAACAAGTGAATGGAAGTGCGAATCTCTCATGGACTCCTATAAGGAATCTGAGTGTTCAGGTTAATGCAGGCCTGCTATATTCGACGGATTTCATGAAAAAGGCTGCAAGCCCGGTGCAGGCATATAATTTCCAGACCGGAACCAATATTGATTATTGGTATATACCGTCAAATGAGGGGGTATATAATAATACGTCAGAGTCATATAAGACACAATGGGATATCCGTGCCACTTATGAAAAGAAATGGAAAAAGCATCAGCTTAAAGGAATACTCATTTATAGCGAGGAGTATTGGAACAAGCGTTTCCAGAATTCTTATAGACGTGACCGTATTCACCCAAGTCTGAGTGAACTTGATGCAACCTTGCCTGGATATCAACAGACCACCGGTTATTCAAGTGAGGAAGGATTGCGCTCTGTGGTCGGTCGAATCAATTATAATGCTTTTAAGAGATACCTCCTTGAGGTGAATTTCAGAGCTGACGGATCATCCAAGTTTGCGGACGGACATAAATGGGGCTTCTTTCCTTCCGCATCATTAGGATGGCGTTTTTCCGAAGAAAGTTTCATAAAGAGAGCTCTCGGACGATTTTTGGCAAATGGTAAGTTGAGGGTTTCGTACGGAACGCTTGGCAATAATTCAGGTGTAGGATTGTATGAGCAGCTTCTGACTCTTGCAAATATGAATTATGTGGTCAATAATGAAGTGGTCAAGGGGTTTGTTGATAGGAAGCTTACTAATAAGGACCTGTCATGGGAAACATCCAAGGTTTTCAATGCCGGTGTGGATCTGGCATTTTTCAGAGGCAGATTGTCCTTTGAATTTGACTATTATGACAGGTTGACAGAAGGTATGATACGCCCTTCTGACTTGTCTGACCTCCTTAGTGGCGCATATGATGCTCCGCGTCATAATATGGGAAATTTGCGCAACCGTGGCCTTGAGGCTAATCTTACGTGGAAGAATGACAGGGGAGCACTAAGGTATAAACTCAATTTCAATGTCTCCTATAATCGTTCCCGTCTGGAATCCTGGAGTGAATACCTTCCGAAGGGAACTAGATATGTAGGCATGCCATGGGGATATACATACGGGTATCTCGATGACGGGATAGTCAATAATTGGCAGACAATAATCAACTCGACACCTCAGAGTGCACGCCCTGGTGATATACTTAGGGTAGATGTCAATGGAGATGGTCAGGTGAATGAGGAGGATATGGTCGCTTATGCTGATTATACAAATCTCCGTCCTCCTCTTGACTTCGGATTTGGAGGTGACTTCAGTTGGAAAGGTATTGACTTCACATTCCTTTTTACAGGATCATGGGGCAGGCGTGATTATTGGCTGAATGCATATAACAATACGGCATTCCCTGAGGGTGGTTATGCGGTAAGTGACTTGCATTACAATAATTTATGGAATGTTAATAATCGTGATGCCTCAATGAACCGTATGGGTGGCAATAACAGATATGATTCATCTTATTATTTGGATGATATGTCATTTATCAGACTGAAGAATGCCCAGATTGGTTATACGTTACCGAAGAGTATCCTGAAAAAGGTGGATATTTCATCTTTAAGATTCTATGTCTCAGGCGAGAATCTCTTTACCATTACGTCATATCGTGGAATGGATCCTGAGAGGATCGGAAACAAAAGTGATGTGTATCCTCAGTTGCGTTCCTACACATTCGGAGTATCTGTTAATTTCTAATGGGATGAAGCTATGTATATGATAAAAAGAGTATTATTGTTTGCTGTCCTTTTCCTGACCGGATGCAGTGATTTGTTGCATAAACACTCTACTACTGAGCTTGAGGCCGGAGAATATTGGAAAAGTGTAGAAGATGCAGAGTATGCCTTGAATGGTGTATATGCATCTGCCCGGAATGTCTTTGACAGAGATTATTATTGGGATGGACATGGAGATTATCTGCGTGCCAAGACAGGTAGTATGATGATTACCAGCGGTCTAAGTAGTGGTTATTCCGGATGCAGATTCGACCAGATAAGAAGGACCGATTCTGCACGTAATTACTTCCGCCATCTGTACGGGCTTGTACACCGTGCGAATTACGTGATAAGAAATGTAAGGTTGCTTAAAGAAAATATAACGGATCCTGAGGGACTCGAAAAGCTCGACCGCATACTTGCTGAAACCAGATTGTTGAGAGGACTAGGTTACTTCCGTCTTATTACGATGTGGGGAGATGTCCCTTATTTCTCCGATGTTGTAAAGGAAAATTCGTCAGCCGTACGTGTGCCGAGGACTCCTGTAGAGATTGTCAAGGACTCCATTCTGGCCGACATGACCTATGCGATTGAAAAACTTCCGGAAAAGTCTCCGGCTGTGGGCAGGGTTGGAAAGGCTGCAGCTTATGCTTTCAGAGGTAAGGTGCAGTTGTATTGGGCCTGCTGGAACAATTTCGGCTGGGATGAGTTGAGTGAATTAGGAACATTTACGCCAGATAAGGATAAGGCTCTGCGTGCCTACGCAGCTGCTGCAAGTGATTTCCGTGAAATAGTCCTTAATGAAGGCAAATATGGGGTAGGACTATTCCGAAATGGAGAACCGGGGGAGTGCGACGAACCGGGGAAAGCCGATAAGTTGCCGAATTATTATTACATGTTTATTCCTTCCACAGGAAATGATTCTCCTGAAAATCTTATGGTGATGACTCATGGCGGTGCCGGTACCGGTCAGTGTGAGGAACTCATGAGGGATTTCGGCACCAAGACGACAGAAAGTGCGGAGATGCAGCTTCAGCCTCGTCTGAGAATTATAAATCTATACCAGTCTACCATCACAGGAGATTATTGTGATGAACTAATATATAAGAATGCCGTTCCTCAGGGTGAGGATCCATACACCTACAAAAACTCATACCTGAATCCTGAAAGTTATAAAAACAGGGATTATCGAATGAAAGCCTCGATTGTGTGGGAGTATGAAGTGATGGAGGGATTCAATAATCTGACATCTACCGGTTTACATAAATACAGTTATAAGAATCTTACCGGTAAGAATGTAGGAGGCTCTGGTTTGGATGCTATCAATGCTGATAACGACCAGTCCGGCATAATCATGCGGAAGTATGTGAGAAACTATGCCGGTTCAGGGGCCAGTGAAGGGAATTTCAACTTTCCTATTATGAGATTGGCTGATGTCTATCTGATGTATGCTGAAGCTGTGAATGAAGCTAATGGAGGACCGGACGCCCTGGCTGTGGAACTCTTGAATAAAATTCGCCACAGGGGTAATCTTCCCCCATTAGGACCGGCTAAGTATTCCACAAAAGAAAACTTTTTTGAAGCCATAATTCAGGAAAGGATTATCGAACTTTTTGCCGAAGGACATAGAGCCTTTGATTTGAGACGCTGGCGTCTGGTAGGTTCTGTCGCAGGCTCCCCTATGGGTAATGGTCTGTCTTATTTTGATACATGGGGGACAAGGACGGCAAGAATGCTCCATCAGGCAGATAACATAACATATAAGCGAGCTTACATATTTCAGATACCTCAGGAAGAAATTGACAGAAATCCATATCTTTTGCAAAACCCTTGTTGGATACAGTAATATGAAGAATATAATCCCTATTTTATCAGTTTTGATGGCAGGAGCAATGATGTCTTCTTGCCTATTTAAAGATTATCCGATTGATGAGGATATGCTTATCATAACGGACAGAAGCGAATGTGCTGTCTTGAAATTTGATGTGCTTGATTCCAGAGATGTGTCTGCATTGGCGGATTCATTAGCGACTATTGATACTGTTGCCCAGACCATTACTGCTCGCGTGAAGTATAAGGCAGACATGAAGAGTCTTTGGCCGGTATTCACTCTTTCTGCAGATTGTAAGCTTGAACCAAAGATACGTCAGCGTTATGATTTTACTACGCCACGTTACTTTACGGTTATCTCCGGAAACAGACAGATAAGGAAAAGATATACAGTGACTCTTACTCAGGCAAATCCTTGATAGCATATGAAAAAGCTGATTTTGATATTCTCTCTCTGTATGTTGTTCTCATGTGATAAGCATTCTTCGATGCTGGTAGATAAACTTGGGAATGATTGCATAAACCGTTATTATTATGTGCCATATATAGTGGGCACTGAAATGGAATTCGCCTATGCTATGTATATGCCGAAAGGAAGCGGTCGTCTTGAGGTATGTTCAGTACAATGCAGCATACCTGGCGCTGAAGGTACATTTTTGGAAAATAATGCATATTCTACAGATGATTATGGTCAGGATAAGGCCCATCGCATGGGAGAACCATGCACTTCCGATGGGAAGGGACTTTATACTATGACTTTTGATGTTGATACAGTCGCTGCCACCCTTCGCTTTCATTACATAATTCCGGAAGAGGCTAGAGGAAAGAATATCAGTTTCCATTTTAAGGTAAAGGCTTCTGGTCAGGAGGCAGAATATATAACTCCGGAATATCACATTCGTAAGATGGATATGGTTCTTGATATTCCGTTGACTCGCGAAAGGTGTTGGTTCTGCATGGAGACAATGAAGGCTTATACAGCAGAAGAGGCTGATCAGGCAGGAGTTCCTATCGACTTTGTCTGGTTTTACACTACAGCTGTGACGGCCAAGGATGACAGAAGTGTGTTTGCTAATCCTGCCCGTATCGAAAAGTATTCATCATGGTTTTCCCAGACTCTTCCTCTTGTTGATCTGCGTGATACCAGAAGGATGTACCGATATACGATTATCGAACCCCAGTTAGGAAGACAGGAGTTTGACGGATTCTATATAGATGATGTGGATTTTGAAACATTGTCATTGGATTGTGATAGTGATGGACTGATTGGTATAAACAGCAGGAACGGATTCTGGATGGAAACAGCAGATGGAAAGTACAAGGCATATGTCTATTGCAATACATTGAGTGCCGAATCATGTACAATTAGTGTAAAACGCTATAAAACCCAGGATTGATAATGAAAAGGCTTTTGATATTCTTTATAATTGCAGTTGTTTTCTCCGCTTGTGGTCTAAAGGAAGAATCAGATGTGGAATCGATTGCTCTTAGGATTACTCATTCTGAATTGGAGTTTCCTTATAATGAAACTTCTTGCCCCGTGTCTGTGATGACAGACAGACCATGGATTCTTGAGTCGGATTCAGAGTGGTTGAGTGCGTCCATAGAGGGGGCTGATTATGGTGTGTCATTCAATATCCTTGCTGAAAGGAATGAAGGAAGCTCTCGCAGAGGAGTCATTACTGTATCCAATGATTTGGGGAGCATGACCATTAATGTGCTCCAAAAGGCGGATGACAGGAATTTCACAGAGATTTACTTTACTTCTCAGCCAACAGGCTATGAGAGAGTCAAGGATGCTTTCCTGGTAATCCCTTATAGGCATGGCGATGGGGCTGTTTTGGATTTACTGAGTGTGTCTGTCGCAGGTTCTGCCAAAGGCAGTATTTCAGTGGAAACTTTGGAACAGGTGCGTCTCGAGGATGGAGAAGGTGAAATCAGAATGAAAGTGGAAGGTAGAGTAGGAGGTGCAGGCAAACTTCTGTTTACTGTTTCAGGACTGCCCCCTGTAGTATTTGGTGAAGCCACCCAATGTATGGTAGATATAAAGGGAACGGAAGAACTTGCGGACTATGGGATTAACGATTTGAGGAGTCTGTCTGCTGGTGTCATTGCTCCGGCCTGCAGGACAACCGGAATTGTCATTTCAAAAGTGAAGCCTGACCTACCGGGAGTCGAGGAAATTGTAGTACAGGATGAGTCAGCTGGAATCGTAATCCGTGTGCCTGAGGGAGAACGCCCGCTTGAATTCGGAGATGAGTGTGAGATTTTCCTTAAAGACGCTATGATGACTCAGATCGGTGGGCTTAAGACTGTCATTCTAGAAAACACTGATGACTTGAAGGTAATTTCTAAAGGGAATGACGTCGAGTCTATCGAACTTGTCACAGCATCCTTTGCAACATACGAATCAATGCTGTGTCATATTGCTGATGCTCAGGTAGCTGCCTCGGATCTAGGAAAACCATCCTGCGCCGGAACTACAATTATGGAAAGGTACGGGTGGTCTGAAATCTTCTATATGTATGTGCCTCAGACAGCTTCTTTCTCATATTCAGCAATCCCGTCAGGTTCCGGAACATTGGTTGGAATAGTTGGTAAGGACGAAATGGGAAATTGGGCCATATGTCCTCAGGAGGAAATCAACGGTATGACGTCAGGGCGTCTGGACCTCACTGCTTCGCTCAGTGTGGATAGCGAGCAACTGAATAATATTTCTGATGCAGGATGCGAAGGACTTTTCTTTAAGGTAACTTCTACAGTGCCGTGGTCGCTTTCAAGTGATGATGACGGCTGGCTATACGACTGGTCTACCGTTTCCGGTGTCGGAGGAGGAGTCCAGGAAACAGTTTATGTCAGTGTCAGACCTAATTCCGGACCACGCAGAAGTGCCCGTATAACTATCTCTGGAACAGGAGTGCCTGATTGTGTACTGACCATTATCCAGAAGGAAGGTGCAAGGATTCTTGATGCGGATTTCTCTATGATCCGTCAGCAACTTCTGGAAGATCCGAAATACTTCCCGTCAAGTGCATCGATCGATTATGCTAAGTCACTGGCATCCGTCGGACTGGATGGATGGTTCTCTACAAATTGCTACGGTTCACTTTCTCCGGATGGAGAATATGGCTTGATGCGTATCGGAAAGACATTGACAAAAGGTTATATCCAGACTCCTTCTTTCACAGCTGTCGGTCCGAATCCGGTAACTGTGGAGGTGAATTTTTTGGCTGGAATATTTAGGGGCTGTGTGGCTACATGGATAGGACTTGAACTCGAAGGACCTGGCCGGATCGTAACAGGAGGCGATGTGTCTTATCTGGCTGTATATGATGACGTTCATACAGATGACCTTGTTGATAAACTGCCTTTCCATCTTGTGGATGGACTTTCTTCTTCCGAACTGAAACGCGTTACTGTGCGTATTGATGGTGTTACCGAGGACACAGCGTTGAGGTTCACTGCGACTTGTAAAGGAGGGGCGAGTGCAACATTGTGCAATATGTTCTTTATAGGTGATGTTCATGTAGAATATGCAGATTAACAGGTTCATAGCTGCGTGCGTGTTGTTATGCGTAGTCTCATGTGATGTTCCGGGATATCTGGATTCTGATACCCGGACCGAGGCCCGTATATCCATAGGAGGCATTATAGGTTCCTCTTTGGATGTTGATGCAATGTTCAGCGGCACAGAGACTATAACCGTTCAATCCGATTGTCCATGGACACTTCATGTGGATTGTGACTGGCTGTCCGTCTATCCGGAATCCGGTCAGGCGAATGAATTCTATGAACTTGGTTTGCGTGTCATGACTAGAAATCTGTCTGACAAGCCCCGATATGGAACTGTTACTATCACTTCAACGGGTAATGAAGCATCATTTAGGGTGTCTCAGAGTGGATACATACCTGAAAATTATGGAATGGACGACACTTCAATGTCTGTGGAGAATCACCCTCGACTTCTTGTATCAGGATCGGATTTTCAAAAAATACGCAATTCAGTGGCTTCCGACCGGGTACTGAAAGTTATTCACGACTATATCATGCGTTTTGCAGACAAAGCTTCGAATTCGAAGCCTCTTGAATATAAACTGGATGGATTGAGATTGCTGAATGTTTCAGTGGAAGCCTTCAAAAGACTTTTCTATCTGTCTTATGCTTATAGGTTTACTGGAGATAGAAGATATGCATTGAAAGCTGAAGAGAATATTCTGACTCTTAATGATTTCACTGATTGGCATCCGGCTCATTATTTGGATTGTGCTGAAATCATGCTGGGGATATCGATTGCCTACGATTGGTGTTATCCGGTGCTATCTGATGCGACCAGGTCTAGAACTGTCATTACTCTTAAGCAAAAAGGTCTTATCCCTTATTTCGATTGGTCTGGTGCTGCAAATAATTGGAATCAGGTGTGCAATGCAGCTGCCTTATATGCAGCAGTGACTATCGAAGAGCATGATAAGGACTTGGCTGAACGCGTTGTTGATCGTGCCGTATCAATGCTTCCTGTGGCGATGAATGGGTATTCTCCAGATGGAGCATATGTCGAAGGACCCGGGTATTGGTGTTACGGGACCTCGTATAATGTTCTGCTTCTTGATCTGCTGCAGAGAAGATACGGAAATACAAAAGGGCTGCTCGAGGCATATCCTGATTTTCTTAAGACAGTCAATTACGCCGATGCAGTAGTTACGCCTTCTTATAGGGTGTTTAATTATTCAGACCAGGCGTTCCCGGCTCAGGTAAGTATTGTTCCGTTCTATATATATGATCTGACAGGGGATGAATCATGTCTATATGTGACTTGGCAGCTGTTGTCCAGAAGCATGTTGAGTTATGAACGTTGCCGCCACGAAAGGGTATTGCCTGCTGCAGTGGTATTTGCCTCAAGAAGGGGAACCCACGGACTTGACCGTTCTTCTGTCCCACCTCTGTCATATGTTGCGGACGGTGTGACACCTGTTGCAGTGTTCCGCGAAAGTTGGAGTGAAGATGCATCATATTTAGGTATAAAATCCGGTTCACCTTCTACCGGACATGGACACATGGATATCGGTACTTTCTGTTTTGAGTCGGATGGTGTGCAGTGGGCTACCGATCTGGGTGGAGAAAACTATAACAATCTTGAACAGGCAGGTGTGGATTTGTGGAATGCTGCTCAAGGGTCTGAAAGATGGACTGTGATGCGTTGCGCCTTATGGGGCCATAATTGTCTTATGTTTGATAATCAAGAACAGATTGTTAGCGCTAGAGGGGAGTATACAGGCCAGCATATGGAAAACGGGGTTTCCGTTGATCTTTCACCTCTATATTTGGGTCAGGTAGCTGAAGTCATAAGGACTGTCTCTTTAGTCGGATCTTCAGCACATATAAAAGACTGGATAAAGACCATAGATGCTACTGTCCTAAGTTGGAATATGTGTACTGAGGCCGTTGATATCGTGACCGATTCTTCGGGAGCGACATTGTATTCCAATGATGGTAAATCATTGAGGCTGGAGGTAACAGGCGTTTCTGGATTTGAGATGAAGACAGGTGATGCTATACCGTTGAGGGATTGCGAAAGTCGTAATAGCCAGAAATTCGTGGGTTTTGAAATGAATCTTACAGCTTCAAGCGAATATGAAATTATAATAAAACTGATACCACAACAATGAAAAGAACAATTATTCTACTGACTTGGCTATTTATGTTCATAGGCCTGCAAGCTCAGCCTGTGACAGATGGGAAGGATGGCCATCCAAGGCTTCTTGTTACAAATGGCAATGATTTTCAAACCATAAGGAATGTCGTGGACGGAAGTGATATGCTGAAGACGATTGAAACTTATATCTTCAAGATTGCAGATGAAACTCTTGCTAAATATCCCAATACCCGCAAGATGAAAGGACATCGTCTCCTGAATGTTTCGGTGGACTGCTTTACACGTATATTTCATCTGTCATACGCTTATCGTTTGAGCGGAGAGTTTAAATATGCACAGAGGGCAATTGAAGAAATGATTGCTGTGACAAGATTTACTGATTGGAATCCATCTCATTTTCTCGACACTGCGGAGATGATGTGTGCGTTGGCTATAGGCTATGACTGGCTTTATCATCTCCTCTCTGAAGAACAAAAAAATGAGATACGTACAGCCCTTATAGAAAAAGGACTGAAACAGAGCCTGAACCTGGATTATAGCGGTCATTGGTTGAACAGTGTGTCGAACTGGAATCAGGTCTGCAACGCAGGAAGCACATTGGCAGCTTTGGCAATAATCGAAACTGACCCGCAATATGCTGAGAAGATAGTTCCACGTGCCGTTGAAACAATGCATAAGCCAATGAAGCAGTATGCACCTCATGGCGCTTATCGTGAAGGTCCGGGATATTGGTGTTATGGTACTGCTTATAACTGTCTGTTCCTGGCTGCTATTGAGAAATATTATGGTACAGATTACGGATTGATAAAGGAATTTCCTGCTTTTCTGAAGACAGTCGATTATCATTTGGCAATGATGACTCCGACATATGAAGTCTTCTGCTATGCGGATCAGGCTTTTCCTGCACAGGTAAGCATAGCTCCATTTTATCTTTATGACAAGACAGGAGACAGCTCTTATCTTTACATGCTTTCACGTCTTTTGAAAGATGTCCCTCTTGATCTTGCTCATTGCCGTCATCAGCGCACCCTGCCGGCTGCACTTGTTTTCGCCGGTCTTTCCGGTCGTCCTCTTGATAATGTGAAGGTGCCTGAATCCTTAAGTTATATTGCTGGTGGAAGGACTCCGGTTGCAGCCTTCAGGTCAAGTTGGGAGGATAAGGATGCCTTATATATCGGTCTTAAATGTGGTAAGCCTAAGGAAGGCCATAACCACATGGATGAAGGTAGTTTCTACATTGAAGCCAAGGGGGTCAGGTGGGCTGTGGATCTTGGTGGAGAAAATTATGGCAAGATTGAAAAGGCTGGCGTCGACCTTTGGGGGTATGCTCCTGAGTCTGGTCGTTGGAGGCTTCTACGTACCGGATTGTGGGGACATAACTGCATGATCCTTAATTCACATGATCAGAATGTGGAAGGGTATTGCAAAATTGATGAAAGCGATACTACGGCTATGAATATGTGGGCAATGACGGATTTATCCCAGCTTTATGATAAGGATGCGTCTCACGTCTCACGTAAAGTAGCCCTGGTGGATAAATCATATTTTGTGATAGAAGACAGGATAACTACAGCAGACAAGTCCGTAAAGTTGCGTTGGCAGATGGCTACTGAAGCTGTTGAGTTCAAGTCATCCAAAAAGACTGCGACTCTCGTCTCGGCTGATGGAAAGACTATGAAAATGGAAGTGGATGCTCCTGTAAGGGTGTCGATGAAGGAATGGAGTGCTGAACCATATACGAGTGTTGAATCTCTGAATCCAGGAAGAAAGTTTGTCGGATTCACGGCATCACTCAAACCTAATACGGAATATGTGATAACAACTAAACTAATACCATAATAATCATGCAAAATTTAAAAAATCTTTTTTGGATTTGTTCTCTCTTGTCGCTTCTGGCTTCATGTCAGAAAGAAGAGGAACATCAGAATACTGATGAAGGATTCAAGGCAGAAGCAGCTCTGAAATTCAAGGGAACCCTTCCTGCTGTCGGGTCATTGCAGCTCCAATGGAATGAAGGACAGGAAATAGGCATTGTTCCTTTGGCTGCAGAAGAAGTAAGCGTGAAGTCCGCCGAACCTATGGTGACTGCAGTAAAATACATTGCTGCATCAAGTGGCTCGATTAGTCAGTTTTCGTGGACCGACAAGGCTTTTGTACCTGATTCAGACATCCCTGTCCACAGGTTTGCCGCATTCTCTCCATATTCACAGAATGCTTTCAGTAGCGGAAGCGTGCTATATGAACTATCGCAGACTCAGACTGGTGACATGTCGCAGATGCCTTGTTTTGCTTACTCTGAGATATCATCACCTATTGAGGGCGCTACAGTGCTGATGAAGTTTGCAGCTAAGGCTGCTATTGTAAGCTTGCCTAAGGTCGAAGGAGCGACTAAGGTTGTTCTTTCTGTTGATGAAAATGCGTCTCCGCTGTGTGGGGAAGGTGTCCTTGATGTTGAATCCGGTGAGGTGACGGTGGGAACTGCAGGCAGAGCTGTCGAATATGATTTTGGCTCCGATCCTGATCAGGAATGCCGGTTCCTTGTCTGGCCTGGAAACCATGAAGGCACGCAGTTGCATGCCGTCTATACAACAGTAGAAGGTACCAAGGAGGTTACATTTGATGGCGTTGACCTGGAGGCAGGCAAGGCATATATGCTGACAGGTCAGATCGGGTCCTCGAATCCGTCCTATTCTATTGATATCGCTTCAATAGATTTTTCCGAGTCTTTTATCTATGAGGCAAAGGATCCTGACGGGAATGTTGTTGCCATCATCTGCAAGGAGTATCTCAAGGCTTCCAACCAACAGGCTATAGTCGTCTATGGGACGAAGAAAGGCAATTCGGCTATGGTGATGGATTCGTCAAATCCTGAGGGCCTTGTAGCGCGTGTCTTGAAGTCGGCACCGGTTGAAGACTACGTGAATTATACCGATGTACCGGAGACTGAACCTGTCCACGGTGGTACATATTCGTTCAACTCCGATGTTATGGACTACATTACAGCAGGAAATTCTGCTGCTCTCCCAACAGTGTATGCAACTTATGATTCTGAGGCACAGGTAAGTGTGGTTTCATCTGTTGTAGAGGGGAACGTTTCAGCTGCCACTCTGACTCCTCGAACATTTACATTGGCAGACCGTGGAGATACCAAGGCATATAAACTTGTCAAGGTCGGCAGACAGATTTGGTTTGCTGAAAATGTGGAAACTCTTAAATACAGCGACGGTACATCCATAACCAAGGCAGCTAAAGCGGCAGAATTGTACAATACTGATGAAGCTGCTTATGTAAATACTGCATCGTCCACGAACAGAATCCTTTATAATGTTGCAGCTGCTACATCATCTACCTTCACCCCTGCCGGCACTGCCTGGAAGATTCCTACTGAGGGAGATTTTAAGAATCTGGCAAGCTATGTTGCGCAATCCCGCATGCTCACATCATATAAAGTGAATGATCTTGTTGTCGGAAATAATATTACATGTTTCTCTATTACAGTCCGTGGACGAGTAACTAACAAGGGATGGTTAACTACTGAGGATGCCAACGGGGACCCTTGGTTCTGTTGTTCTACTGAAGCTGAAGATCCGATAAAACAGAAATGTCTTGTTGTAAGGATGCATGAGGCTAAGGCTTCTGATGCACCTTCCGTAAACTCAGGCCAGAATAAGAAGTTCGGTTACTGGGTGAGACTTATGAGAGGATTGTATTGATAAAACGTAGAAGTATTTAATTAAAACTTATTGCGATATGAAAGAAGAGTATCTTACTCCGGAATGTTTCATCATTGAAATGGTTTCCGCGCAGATCACATGCGCAAGTGTGATTTCCGAAGGTTTCGAGGAAGAATTTGAAACATATAACTGGAATTAAATTTAGAAAAATGAAAAGGCATAATATAATATTGCTGCTGACTGCAGTTGTCCTTTCGGCTGTTTCATGTCAAAAAGAGCCTGATACTAATATAAATGAGGCAAAAGAACTTACTTATATGGAGTTCTCATCATTGACCACCAAGACACTTCTGGATGATTCGCATAAAGTGCATTGGAAGTCCAGCGACCATATTGGAGTATTTTCAAACGGAAATATTTATGACTTCACGACTGAACATGGTGGGGAGAACACGGTTTTTACTGGTGAGATTGAGGTTAGTGACGCCTATTATGCGGTTTATCCATATGATGCGTCTGCAACTATCAGCAGTAATGTCATAACTGCTATGTTTCCTTCAGAACAGATAGCTGTCAAGGGAAGTTTTGCGGATGGGGCAAATATCACTGTGGCCAAGGCTTCCGGTACACTCCTGGATTTCAAGAATGTTGCAGGTCTGCTTCAGTTTGAAATCACCCGCAGCGACATCTCCAGCGTGACATTCACTGCCAATAACGGTCAGTATCCTGCAGGTAAGGTTGCTGTTACAGTCTCTGATACTCCAAGTTGGACTGCTGTTGAAGGCTCAGCTTCAGTGACCTTGTCTGCTTCTGAGGGTGTTCTTGAGCCAGGAGTATATTATATGGCAGTTTTGCCTCAGACATACGAGGGCTTTACCCTTACTCTGACCAACAATGCAGGCCAGACTTATGCCATGACAGTCGAGGAACCTCTCGAAATACATAGGGCTTCCGGAAAGAACCTGCAGAAGATTGATGCGAATGCTGCATTCGCGGAAGCAAATATATATGAAATTGACCTTTCTACAGTGGATTTCTCCGCGTCTTACATCTATGAGGCAAAGGATGAATCCGGTAGAATCGTCGCAATTATCTGTAAGGAATTCCTTAAGGATGCTAACCAACAGGCTATCGTTGTTTATGGAACCAAGAAGAGCACTTCTTCTATGGTTATGGATTCATCAAATCCGGTAGGTCTTGTAGCAAAGGTGCTGAAGAGTGGGGCTGCCGGACAGTATGAGAATTATACTGATGTTGCTGAGTCGGATCTTATTCATGGAGGAACATATTCGTTCAAATCGGATATTATGAAATATACCGTTGCCGGAGATCAGGCTGCCTTGGGTAAAGTTTATTCTACTTATGATTCCGAGACAGATAGAACTTCTATCTCCGGAAGTTGTAATGCATCAACATTGAAAACAACTCTTTCTGCACGTACATTGACTTTATCAGACCGTGGAGATACCAAGGCATATAAACTTGTCAAGGTCGGCAGACAGATTTGGATGGCTGAAAATGTGGTTACTACAAAGTATAATGATGGAACAGATATTCCAAAAGCAGCTAAGGCAGCTGAATTACAGAATGCAACAGCAGATATGTATGCGTATGTGAACAGTGCTTGTCTGGCATATAATGGAGATGTTGTTCTCTCTGGGAAACTTGCTCCGTCTGGTGGATGGAAAATACCTACCAAGACTGATGCAACAACAATGTTGGAATATGGCGGAAAATTAAGTCATACCTTGAATTTTGCATCCAATAATGTTACAGGCTTTTCTTCCAGATATGCAGGTAGAGTAACTTCGAAGTGGGATAATAGCATGGATCCATGTTATTGGTGCTCTAATTCAAAAGATAACAGCAATAAGATGCAATGTTATGTGCTTAGAAATGATGGCACTGCCCCTACAACATCGGGCCAATCATATAAATATGGTTTCTGGGTGAGGTTCATGAGAGGCTTGTATTAATGGATAGGGTATTGTTTATCAATATGTTGTTTGTGACTATGTTGTCTCTTTCCGGCTGTGAAGATCCTTCACGGCCAGAAGGAGACAATGGTCCAGATACACCTGTGGATGAGAACTGCTATGCCGTGTCTGTCTCAGATTGTGATTTTTCGAGAGACAAAGTATGGCAGGCTAAAGACTCTTCAGGTGATGTCGTTGCTTTGATTACTTTGGAATATCTTGGCAAAGCTTTGGGGAAGCAGGCAGTATTGATATATACCAGGGATTCGGAGACACGGTGGAGGATTGACTCGGTTTTTGTTGCTGCCGTCAGATTGGAACAGTCTGGAACAGGATATGTCTGTCCTGTAGAGTGCTGTAGTGGCGGTACAGTAAAATACTACCCCGCAGATGGAGCTTGGTTCTATAATGATATTACTGAGGCTATGGAGGATGACTTTGACTTGGTTTTTGTCAAAAAGATGTCTGATGGCTCCACGTGTCTGAAACATTCTGCGGTGACTGACAAGAAGGCATATATGGAACCGATGAGATTAAGACATGCCGGTTATGAATACCCGCTTGTAAAGATTTCTGGCTTTCTATGGACGGCGGAGAATATCCGTGCCACTGTTTCTGCATCAGGAAAGATTATACCTCAGGCGGGCGGCTGGACCTCGAGAAATGCAAGATTGGGATACTCCTCTGACGAAAAGGCCGGCTGTCTGTACAACTACTACGCAGCATCGGAACTTGCTCCCCAAGGATGGCATATCCCTTCCGGAGGTTCGGCCGGTGAGTGGGCAGTATTGGCATCTTTTGTCGATGGAGCTTCAGAACTGAAGAAATCTGCTGCGGATGTGACTGGTCTTTCTGTAGTCCCCTCTGGCAGGTTCACTTCTTCCGGAGAATTTTACGAACCGGAAAATGATGATTGCATATTCTGGTCTTCTACATCAACAAGTGATACAAAGGCATATTTTGCAAAAATTTATCATAAAACATCCGGAGATGCTGTTCAGTATGCGTCATCAACTGATATGCGTTCCGGTTTTGCTGTACGTTTTATAAGAAACTTTTAACATATGAGAGAGAATTTACTTATTTTGACAAGCATGATGGATGATCTGGGAGGTTGGATCCCGGATACTCAGTTTGTGCTGCAAAACAATACAGTTCCTGTTATGGCCCATGGATTAGGCCAGCCGGTCCAGAATGCTTCCACAGCCATCGAAGTGGATGAAGATGGTGATTATAGAATCTGGGTCCGTACTCGCGACTGGACGAAATATTGGAGTCGTAAGGGTAGTGCGGGACTTTTTGAGGTTCTTGTAGATGGTCAGGCTATACCGGTAGTCTTTGGAAACGGGGCTGTTGAGTGGCATTGGCAGGCTGGAGGAGTTGTGACCCTTGCAAAAGGTGTCCATACGATAGCTTTGCATGACCTTACTGGTTTTGATGGCCGTTGTGACGCCATCCTTCTGACTCGTTCTGATCAGAAACCGTCGGATTCTCCTGAGGCGCTTTCCCAGATGAGACGAGAATGGGCCGGTATTGATGACACTCCGGCTGATGCTGGAAACTATGATCTGGTTGTGTGTGGAGGAGGAATATCGGGTATGTGTGCTGCCATTGCTGCTGCAAGAAAAGGAGTGAAGGTCGCTATGATTCAGGATAGGAAAGTTTTGGGCGGAAATAACTCTTCGGAAATCAGAGTGGCTTTGGGCGGACGTTGCAATATCGGTGATTATCCTTCATTGGGCTATCTGATGAATGAAATAGGGCCTGTGGAGAAGGGCAATGCCAGAGCAAAGGAGGTATATGAGGATGAAAGGAAACTTAAAGCGATTGAGGCTGAAGAGAATATCACTCTCTTCTTGGGCTATACAGTGTGTGGTGTGGAGATGGAATCTGAAGGCAAGATAGGGAAAGTGATAGCCATAAGTGGAGATAACTACACTAAAATATGTATCAGCGGAACTCTTTTTACTGATTCTACCGGTGATTCATGGGTAGGACAGTTTGCTGGCGCAGATATGGTCTATGGTCGTGAAGCTGCATCAGAATACAATGAGAAGGATGGACAGCCAGTCGCTGACAGAATGACTATGGGGTCTTCCATAATGTGGTATTGTCTTCAGGATGACAGCCCGTCTTCATTCCCTGAGATCGAGTGGGGGCTTGATGTGGATGAGGATAATGTGCAGGTGGTTCATCGCGGTCAATGGTATTGGGAATGCGGTATGAAAAAGGATATGATCAAGGAAGCAGAAAGAATCCGTGACTATGGCATGTATGTGGCTATTTCCAATTGGGCGTATCTCAAGAATAGTCCTCAGCATCGCGATGCATATGCAAACTGCCACCTTGAATGGCTTTCATATGTCATGGGTAAACGTGAGTCCTATCGTATGCTTGGAGAATTTATACTCCGACAGCATGATGTGCAGGATTTTGTATGTTATGAGGATGGTACTGTAGCTACGTCATGGAATATCGACCAGCACTTTCCTGATCCTGACAACGAGGCCAGATTCCCGGGGGAATCATACCTTGCCCGCGCAACCTTGCAGAGAGTGGGTCATTACCCGATTCCGTATCGCTGCTTCTATTCCCGAAACATAAAGAACCTTTATATGACAGGCAGAAATATCAGCACTACTCATATGGCTCTAGGAACAGTAAGAGTGATGCGTACTTTGGGAATGGTAGGAGAGGTTGTAGGACTTGCTGCATCAATCTGCAAAAAGCATGGAGTTATGCCACATGATGTGTATGCCACATATCTTGATGAATTGAAGGAACTTATGCAGAAGGGAGCTGGAAATACCAATGTACCATATACTCAGATTTATACATTGATAGAGAATGATCCTGGCTGGCGTGAAGACAATTAGCGGATTATAGATATTCAGAAAGGCCGGAGCGTATTGCGTTCTTGGCCTTTCTGATATGATATTCTACAGTTTTTATGCTGATACTTTCCATTTCTGCTATTTCAGACTGTTTAATCTTGTCGTAGAATGACATGCGGTATATTTTTGCAGTTCTTTCGGGTAGGGATTCAAGGATCTGGTCGATATCTTTGTAAACATTCTTGTTGTTTGAGTCAACCGACACCAATGTTTCTTTGAATTCATTCAGCAATTCTGTATTATCCTTAGTCTGAATTTTGGACTTTATATGTCTGATATAGTTGATGCTTTTGTTCTTTACACATACATTAAGAAATGATATAACGGCTTTCAGATTGTTGAAATCCTCCCGACGGCTCCAGTACTCATTCAAGGCTTCAAGTGCAATATCATTAGCGGCTGCTGAATTGCTCGTATATTTGGAAGCAAGTCTTACCAACCTTGGTAACTGGCTCTCGTATAATTCGTTAAATTCAATCATTTCCTATGTAAAATATTTATACAAAGATAATAAAGAATGTTAATAACTAAGATAATTGCATTGTAAAAAATGAAATTTTTATAGCGTTAAATCTAGTGGCATTATCTATATGGAATTACTGACTTTTTATAAATTGACCTATTAATTTTCAATATATTAATTAAATGAAGATATGAAACTTAGAAGAATGGTTGTTGGACTGGCTTTGATGTTGTCCGCCGCATGTTCATCACCGAAGGATGAACTATATTCAATGATTGATAAGGCGTTTTCAAATGGCGCCGAGAGGTATGCCGCACTTGCAGACAGTATGCTCGTGGCAGATCCAGGAAGTCTACCTCATTCTCTAAAAGAGGATGGATCGATGGCCGTAGTGAAACCAATGGGCTGGACAAGCGGTTTTTTCCCTGGTGCGTTGTGGTATATGTATGAGTATCTGCGGGATGACAGATTCAAGGAACTGGCGACGATATTTACTTCATTTCTCGAAGACCAGCAGCATAACGATATGACTCATGACATAGGGTTTATGATGTACTGTAGCTATGGAAATTCAAATAGATTATTCCCTGACAGCACAAAGAGACAGATCCTTATAAATTCAGCAGATGCACTCTGTTCTAGATTTAGTCCGGTCGTTGGATGTATCAAGTCCTGGGACCATATGGGAAGTAAGGGATGGCATTATCCTGTAATAATAGATAATATGATGAATCTGGAGCTCCTGCTTTGGGCTTGGAAGGAAACAGGAGATACAAAATATCTGAAAGTGGCTGAGTCTCATGCCCGCACTACCGCCAGAAATCATTTCAGGGCAGATTATAGCTCATATCATGTGGTGAATTATGATCCTGAGAGCGGCGAAGTCCTTTCTCAAGGAACATTCCAAGGACTTGCAGATGATAGCTCATGGTCAAGGGGCCAGGGATGGGGTCTTTACGGATACACCGTCATGTATAGATTCACGCAGGATAAGTATTATCTCGAGCAGGCGCAGAATATTGCAAAATACATAATGTCATATCAGCCGGCTCCGGAGGATAAGGTTTTTCTTTGGGATTATAAAGCACCTTCGGATGCTCCAAGGGATGCTTCTGCAGCTGCCTTGTGTGCCTCTTCGCTTCTTGAACTGAGTGTGGTGACAGAGGATGCTGAAATATCGAAGGATGCATATGCATTTGCTGTAGATATTCTTAAGAGTCTTTCAGGTGAGAGTTACACTGCTGCACCAGCTACAAACGGAGGATTTATTCTGAAACACTCGGTTACTTCCTTCCCTACAGGAAAGGAAATAGACAGACCTTTGTGTTATGCTGACTACTATTATCTTGAGGCCTTGTTGAGACTCAAAGATATTTTGGATAATGATAATCAGAATTAAAAATTTCCAAGTATTTATGAAAAGATTAATAATTTCAATATCTCTTATATTGTTGTATGTTGCTTCCTTTGGTAAAGGAGAAAAAACATATGATTTTGTAGATGCTGTCGAACTGACTGTTGTCGGAAAACTCTTTTATGATACACCTAGTCCATTCCATAGGGTGGATACGTGCCGGTTCAATAAGTTCAATGCTCGTGAAAATGCCCTTGTAAGACAATCTTCAGGCATATCTATAGCTTTCAGGAGTAATTCTCCATCTGTTTCTTTTCTTCCCGAATATGGAATAATCGACAGCAAACCCCATACTACAGATATGTCCACTAAAGGATTCGATCTTTATGTGAAGGATAAAGATGGCCGTTTTGGCCCTCCAGACCGGTGGGTTTATGTTGAGTCTCATTCCGGCAGAGATGGGAAAGCTTCCGTGATCAAAGAAAATATGGATGGTTCAATGAAGGAGTTTCTGTTGTATCTCCCGACATTCAGCGAAATCCTTTCGTTGAAGATAGGTGTCGAAAGAGGCTGCGTCATAGAGAAGATAGAGAATCCGTTCAGACATCGTATCGGTGTTTTTGGATCAAGCTTTACTCATGGGGCTTCTACTACCCGTTCAGGAATGACATATCCGGCTCAGTTCTCGAGAATAACCGGAATACAACTGCTTAGTCTCGGTGTCAGCGGGAATTGTCGCATGCAGGAACATTTTGCAGAGGTACTCGCTGCTGCTGATGTTGATGCCTTTATCTTTGATACGTTCTCAAATTCTTCTTCAGGGATGATCGAAGAAAGATTATTCCCTTTTATAGAGAAGATCCAGGCTGCACATCCTGATATTCCTTTGATTTTCCAACAGACAATATACAGGGAAACCAGGAATTTCGATGCGCTGACAGATAAAAGGGAACAGAAAAGAATGGAAACGGCTCAGGCTATGATGGAAAAGGCAATGAAAAAGTATAAGAATGTGTTTTTTGTTATTCCTAATGCCACCTCTGAATATCATGATACATCTGTGGACGGTATTCATCCAACGGATTATGGATATTATCTGTGGGTTGAGTCAGTCCGTGAGCAAATCTTGAAAATTCTTGCAGAATATGGCATCAGATAAAATACGTCTATGCACTTCTTATAAATGTAGGTTTTAACATGAAAAAATAGCCTTTCCTGCATTTAGGTGAATTGATAAATCAAAGCTGGCCACAAATTCGGTTCGAAATGTGGCCAGCTTTGATATTTTGTTAAGGGCGGCCACAAATAAGGCTGAATTTGTGGCCGTGATGAAAGTCTTAGAGTGTGGCGAGGAAGTCAGTGACGTTCTTTTCGATTCGCGCAGCTACATCCGAGCCTTCTGCCTTTTCGAACTTCTCCCCGATGATGTTCTCGTAGAGTTCGATGTAGCGCTCTGTGATGCCGTTTACGATATCTTCAGTCATTTCAGGGACCTGCTGGCCGTCCTGACCCTGGAATCCGTTTGCCATCAGCCACTCACGTACGAACTCCTTGGAGAGCTGCTTCTGCTTCTCGCCCTTTGCGAGGCGCTCCTGGTAGCCTTCAGCATAGAAGTAGCGTGAAGAGTCCGGAGTGTGGATCTCGTCCATGAGGTAGATCTTGCCGTCCTTCTTGCCGAACTCGTATTTTGTGTCCACGAGGATGAGTCCCATCTTGGCGGCAATCTCGGTTCCACGCTGGAAGATGGCCTGTGTATATGCCTCGAGCTGTTCGTAATCCTCACGGCTTACTATGCCCTGAGCTATGATTTCTTCTTTGGATATGTCCTCGTCATGTCCTTCGGCTGCCTTGGTGGTCGGGGTGATTATAGGCTGAGGGAATTTCTGGTTCTCGACCATTCCTTCAGGCATCTCCACTCCGCAGATCGTGCGCTTTCCTGCCTTGTACTCTCTCCATGCATGGCCTGAGAGGTAGCCGCGGATGACCATCTCCACCTTGAAAGGCTCGCACTTGTGACCGACTGTCACCATTGGGTCCGGAACGGCGATCTTCCAGTTAGGAAGGATGTCTGCCGTCGCATCCAGGAACTTTGCCGCAATCTGGTTCAGGACCTGCCCCTTGAAAGGGATGCCCTTTGGGAGTACTACGTCGAATGCTGAGATACGGTCCGACACTACCATCACAAGGTATTCGTCGTTTATGCTGTAGACATCGCGTACCTTGCCTACATAATGTGCTGTCTGACCCGGAAAGTTGAAATCGGTCTTTACAATTGCTTCCATTTTATATATGTTTTATTTACGGCTGCGAAGATAGTGTTTTTATTTGTAGTCTGTAAGTTTAAGGCGGAATTTATTGCTGCCGAAATTTCGGAAACACAGCACTCTCTCCGTCATATCCTTGTCTTTGACGGCATGTCTTGTCCAGGACTCCGGATCTATGGAAAATGTCACCGGAGCCTTTATGTCCTCAAGATTGAACCCCAGCTTCTCATACACCTTCCCTTCGGACCATTCCAGGTCGGCATATGTCATGATGTCGTCAGGCTGCACATCCTTTATGAAGGCTTTAAGCAGGCGACCCATTCCTCCGCTCAGCCTCACTCCCGGCAGGGATGCATACCTTGTCCATTCATAAGACCTGATTATCTTGTCTGCCTTTCTCCATTTCCGCGCATTGGAAAACGTGGCTACTGCCACAAGCGTTTCCTTGGGGTATTTTATCGTCTCGGTGCCACCTGCAGCCACATGTCCGGTGTGCCTTTTCAGAAACAGCCCGTACCGATGACGGCAGGCTGCATCTCCGTAACTATGGTTTGCCGCGAGGAAGTCTGCTGCAGTCTTCCTGTCGATCCTTCTTACCTCGCAGTTGCGGGCATATATCTGGTCGAACACTTCCAGATGGGCCAGCAGTCTGGCCTTCATAATTTCATGTTGTGACCGCCACCTGTCTTCTGCGATTATGACCGGCCGGAATGTCTGACCGTCTGTCTTCTGCTCCATAATGGCCCTGATGTTTTCTGCAGCCATCTCGGACATTCTTACGGCCTCTTCCGGAGATTCTGCAGATATCTCCAGCGGAAGAATACTCCTCCGGCCCTTCCCTTCAACTGTTACATCTATTATCCCACAGCCCTGGATTTCTCCTTGGGTGCAGTCAAATCCGCTCTCTTTCAGGAAACGGCATATGTTCTCTCTTAGAATCATGTGGAGCGTAACTCGTTGTGTAGCAGTGGTTTATGTGAATAAGGGTGGGACTTTTGTACCACCCGAAAAGTTGTAAAATATTGATTTATAAGCTTTTGTGTTTTACCATGCTGCTTCGGATCATGACCTGGTTTCTGTCAGACAGTTCCCTTTAATGATCTGTCCCGCTTCGAGCATCCGGTCTGTAGCCAGCCGATCAATTCCCATTTCAAGCATGGCTCTCATCCTGTCTTCCTCAAAGCCTGACATTGTCTATCGGATTTCGGTATATCCTTCCTTTCTGATAAGTTCCCTGGCAGTCAGAGGATTGTCTGTGGTAATAAAGTCCACCCCAAGTTCGAGCATCTTTGTCATATCCTCCTCCTTGTTCACAGTCCATGTGTTTACGCTCATGCCGAGTCCGTGGGCTTTTTTAATCCATTTCTTGTTCAGCATCAGCAACTTGTAATGATAGTCAATCCCGTTTATACCGGCCTCCATGACTTTGGAGGGTGCCTTGTCGCCGTTGAGATACTGGACTGTGAAGCCCGGGAGCTTTTCCGCCAGTCTCTCACATATGTGGAAACTGAATGAAATGAACATCACCCTGGACGGATCCAGGAGTCCGTATTCTTTAAGTTTCTCTATGGTGAGATCTACGAACTTATCCTCGACCTCATCGCAGGAGTGCTTCTTAAGTTCATATACAAGCATCGTTTCCGGATATTTCAACCCCTGCTCAAGATACTGGTCTATGGTAGGGATGGGCTCTCCGTTCTTCAGCCTGTAATACTTGAACGCTTCATGGGGATGCTTCTCGATTGTCTTTCCTTCCACGTCGGAGTCATGATAGACCAGAAGAACCCCGTCTGATGTCATGTTCACATCGAATTCACTGCCCCAGAATCCTGCCTGCTGGGCACATTCGAGTGCCGCCAGTGAATTCTTTGCATATCCTGCCTTCTCGCAGTTCCAGAAGCCCCTGTGGGCGACTATACCGCGGTCTCTGTCTCCTGCCTGCGCATCGGTGAATAGGAGTAATGTAGCAAATGCTGCCATGAATGATCTGAGAATTTTCATAATTACTTATATATGTCTTGCCACACAAAGGTACATAATTTATAGAAATTCCATCAAAAAACACTAACTTTGTCAGGATGTGTCCGGAGGACACTAGAATCTGATCGATTAATTATTTATGATATGGTAAAAGTAAATCTTGGAGGTTGCAGCTCCTTTGTAAAAGATGCAGATTACAAGGCCTATGTAGAGAAGGCTCTCAGCGCTCTTGAGGTTCTTGAAAATGAAACAGGTAAAGGCAATGATTTTCTTGGTTGGAAACACCTTCCTTCTGAAACTCTTGAAAGCGGTCTGGTCGCTGAGTGTGAAGCTGTGAGGGATGCCTGGAAGGCAAAGAACGTGGATCTTGTCGTTGTAATAGGAATCGGCGGCTCATATCTCGGAGCTAAATGCGCGCTTGAGGCTCTTTCCCATCAGTTCGCAAAGCAGCTCAAGACTAAGGGTGAGGCTCCTGAAATCGTGTTTGCAGGACAGAATCTTTCCGAAGAGTATATGTGCGAGCTCATGGACCTGGTGAAGGAGAGAAATGCTGCATGTGTGGTTATTTCAAAGTCGGGAACAACTACAGAGCCGGCTGTAGCCTTCCGTCTTATCAAGAAGTATCTTGAGGAAACCTACGGAAAGACAGAGGCTGCAGAGCGCATAGTGGCAGTAACCGACAAGGCCCGTGGAGCACTCAAGTCTCTCTCTACTCAGGAAGGTTACAGGACATTCGTCATTGAGGATAATGTAGGAGGCCGTTTCTCTGTGCTCACTCCGGTGGGTATCCTTCCTATCGTTCTTGCCGGTTTTGACATGAAGGCTATGCTTGAAGGTGCCCTTGCAATGGAAAAGGCTTGTGCCGAGAAGTGCGGGTCCAATCCTGCAGTCCAGTATGCTGCCATGCGAAATGCACTTTATGCCCAGGGCAAGAAGATAGAGATCCTTGTAGCTTACAACCCTAAGCTTACATACCTTGGAGAGTGGTGGAAGCAGCTTTACGGAGAATCTGAAGGCAAGGACGGACTTGGAATCTTCCCGGCTTCCGTAAACTTCACCACAGATCTCCACTCTATGGGACAGTATATCCAGGACGGCGAACGTACGCTCATGGAGACGGTGGTTACAGTTCAGAAGAGCAACCGTTCAATGTTAATAGAGAACGATCCTCAGAACCTTGACGGTCTTAACTTCCTGACCGGAAAGCATGTGGAGGAGTGTAACGCCATGGCTGAACTGGGAACAAAGCTCGCTCACATCGATGGAGGCGTTCCTCAGCTTTCTCTCTCGATCGAGTGCATCAATGAGTACAACCTCGGTGCTCTTTTCTATTTCTTTGAGAAGGCATGCGGAATCAGCGGCTACATTCTTGGTGTGAATCCATTCGACCAGCCAGGTGTGGAGGCTTACAAGAAGAATATGTTCGCGCTTCTCGGCAAGCCAGGATATGAAGAGCAGGCTGAGGCTTTGAAGGCCAGACTCTAAGGTCGGCATTGACTGATTATTTGCCCGGACTTATATGCAGTTCGGGCATTTTTTTGTATTTTTGTGGGCTCTGGTAATATAGTTATGATGGCAGAAGAAGGAAACATTATTGTAAGAAGGGCCAAGGTGAATAACCTGAAGGATGTCACAGTGGAGATTCCACGTGGCAAGTTTGTGGTCATTACCGGTATTTCCGGATCAGGAAAATCCTCCCTTGCCTTTGATACATTGTTTGCTGAGGGTCAGAGAAGGTTTGCAGAGAGTCTTTCTTCCTATGCCAGACAGTTTCTCGGAAGAATGTCCAAGCCGGATGTGGAATCCATCGAAGGCATACCTCCAGCCATAGCGATAGAACAGAAGGTAAATGTCCGTAATCCTCGCTCTACAATTGCTACAAGCACGGAAATCTATGATTATCTGAGGATTATATTTGCCCGTATCGGCCGTACATATTCACCTGTCACCGGTGAAGAAGTCAGATGCCACACCACAAACGATGTGATGAACCATATCTTCGGGACGGAAGAGTGTGCTGCATATATACTTGCGGATATCGGATGGGCTTCACGTGAAGACAAGGTGGAACTGATGCTCCAGCTCAAGGAAGAGGGTTATTCACGTTTCTTTACCGACAAGGTCGTGAGGATAGAGGATATCATGAAGCTCTCGGAAGAGGGTAACTATCCGGAGGACCTTTATCTTCTCGTGGACCGCGCGAAGATAAGGAAGGCTGCGGAAGAAGAAATGGAGGATATGCGCACCCGTCTTCATGCTTCCGTAGACATCGCTTTTGAAAAGGGGACAGGAGTGATTTATGTCAGGAAGGAATTTCCTGATGGGACGGGAGTGAGCCTTAAAAAGTTCATCAACAGGTTTGAGGCGGACGGAATGACCTTCGAGAAACCGGATGAATATCTTTTCAGCTTCAACAGTCCTCTGGGAGCGTGTCCGGTCTGCGGCGGTCTGGGAAAGATAATCGGTATAAGCGAAGATCTTGTGGTGCCGGACAAGAGCAAGACCATATATGATGGGGCGATAGCATGCTGGCGTGGTGACAAGATGGGCTGGTTCAGGGATCAGCTTGTGCGTAACTCGGCAAAGTATGGAATCCCTATATTCGAGCCATACTGCAACCTGTCTCAGAAAGTCCGCGACCTCATATGGAAAGGATATACCGCAGATACGGAAGAAGACTCCATCATCGGAATCAATGAATTTTTCCGCTGGGTGGAATCCAACAGATACAAGATCCAATACAAATACATGCTCAGCAGATATTCCGGCAAGACCGTGTGCCAGGAATGTGGAGGAAGCCGTCTCAGGCGCGAGGCTATGTATGTTAAGGTCGGAGGCAAGAACATTTATGAGCTTCTGTGCATGAATGTGTCTCAACTTCTGGAATTCTTTGATGGACTTCAGCTCACTGATTATGAGAGAGGTGTTGTGTCAAAGGCGGTGGAAGAGATCGTATCCCGCCTTAAATATATAGAGGATGTGGGGCTGGGGTATCTGACATTGAACCGTGCATCCAACACCCTTTCAGGAGGAGAAAGCCAGCGTATCAATCTTGTGACTGCCCTCGGCAGCTCTCTTGTGGGTTCGCTTTATATACTGGATGAACCAAGCATCGGGCTCCATCCTCGTGATACAGAACGTCTTATCTCGGTATTGCGGCGTCTTAGGGACATCGGAAACACAGTTGTAGTCGTGGAGCACGACGAGGAAATCATGAAGGCTGCCGACCTTTTGATCGACATCGGCCCTAAAGCCGGGGTGAATGGAGGCGAGGTTGTATATCAGGGCAGGCTTGATGAGGAAGTGACAGGCCTTCCGAAGGACAGGTCGCTTACCCTGCAGTATCTTGCGGGTGAACGTCAGCGTTATTTGAGGACAAAGCGCAAATGGACATATTCAATCAGGCTCGAGGGCGCGATGGAGCATAATCTGAAGGATATCGATGTGACTTTCCCTCTTGGGACTCTTACTGTAGTGACCGGTGTCAGCGGTAGCGGAAAGTCCTCTCTTGTGGGTGACATACTGTATCCTGCCCTCTATCGTCACATCAACCAGACCGGCTCAGCGCCAGGAACTTTCCGAGGACTCTCAGGCAATCTGGACAGAATCACCCAGGTCGAGTATGTGGACCAGAATCCTATAGGAAAGAGCTCGCGTTCCAATGCCGTCACTTATCTGAAAGTGTACGATGACATAAGGAAACTGCTTTCAGATCAGCAGTATGCGAAAGTGAACGGATACACGCCGTCACATTTTTCTTTCAATATAGACGGGGGACGCTGTCCTGAATGTCAGGGAGAAGGTTTTGTCAAGATCGGAATGCAGTTCATGGCTGATGTAAGCATGGTCTGCGAGTCATGCGGAGGAAAGAGGTTCAAGCCTGATATTCTTGAAGTACGTTTCAAGGGCATGAACATCGATGACATCCTGAACCTCAGCGTAGAGGACGCCATCGCTTTCTTCGGCTCCCAGGATGATGCGGTAGCCAGAAGGATAGCAGAGAGACTCCAGCCTCTCATGGATGTTGGACTTTCATACATCAAACTGGGTCAGAGCAGCAGTACTCTCTCGGGAGGTGAAAGCCAGCGTATCAAGCTTGCATATTTCCTGTCGATGAATGAGACTGCTCCGAAGTCTAAGGCACATAGGATATTGTTCATATTTGATGAACCTACTACGGGTCTGCATTTCTATGATGTTGAGAAACTGCTTAAATCCTTTGATGCGCTTCTGTCGAAAGGACATTCCATTGTAGTGGTGGAGCATAATCCGGATGTCATACGTGCGGCAGATTGGCTCATAGATCTCGGTCCCGAGGCGGGAGATGAGGGAGGAAATGTGGTCTTTGCCGGTACTCCTGAAGACCTGCTTTCCTGTGAATCCTCATACACAGCACGCTATTTACGGTAGGTTCACTTCAATCACGAACAGGGCTGCATCGTTTACCGGCTCTCCGGCTTCCATATATATGAGCCCGCTTCCGGGCCCTGTAAATGTCAGTACTGCTCCATGGCCGTCATCATCGATCCGATAGTCATATACTCCCTCCGACTTGTCTGCAATCATGTATTCGAGTCCCACGTCAAAAGGCGCGTCCGGTGGAAAGACCTCACACCATACATGTACGCTGTCTCCTATGTCTCCGCGGATATAGCTTGACGGATATGCGTTGAGATACGGCGTACCCTTATAGGATATGCCGCTTTTGTCGATTCTCCACCCGCTTCCGGACAGACCGTCCCCTTGCGGAACTATGGTGACAGTATAAAGACAGTTTCGTTCCATGTCCAGACTGTTGGCGTCTTCCCCCAGGTAGAATCTGTATATCAGCGGCTTTGATGCGCTATACTTTGTGCCTGAGGAATACTCCATCTGAATCTCTATGTAGGAACATATGCGCTTCCGTATGTCGTTCTCGCCGAAGACCTTCTGTGTGTGGCTGCTGATAGGGGGCTGGCTGAAGTCCCCCTGCATGTTTTCCAGCATATAAAGAGAAATCCCCTCGCTCATGCCGTTGTGACTTATCCTGTTCAGCGGCCTGCAATCCTCATCTCTGTGTGAGAAGCCTGTCGGGAAACAGTCGTCTTCTGATTCGGCCCGGCTCTTTTTGAAAACTCTCACCTTTTTGGGGCAGTTCCCGATTCTGACTCCTGTGACTTCGAGCGAAATGTCCTCGTCAAGCTCGCTTCGGTCCATCCTTACGTCTATCCTTGCCATCAGCCTTGTCAGGTCAAGCCTTATGCCCTGCCCCGCGGAAATGACCGCATCCTTAAGAGCATACATCGGGATACCTTTCCTATATTCATCCGGATATGTCATATGGTAAGTGATCTCATTGAGGTCCTCCAGCCGTGCCACGCTGACAGGATAACCGAAGTTGGCGCAGGCGCAGAAAGTGTATCCTGTGCTATTCAGCAGGGTTACCACTGTGCTGACATTGTTGTCCCAGCTGCCATTTTCCGCATAGAGATATATCTCCCTCTCAAGAAATCCGGCCTCATCGAAAATCATAAGACTTATATCGGAAACCTGAGTTTCATCAGGCAAGGCTGCCTTGCTGATGTAGTGATGCCCCCAACCGATTTCGATGGCGACTTCCGCGCTCCTGACGACATCAGTTGCAGGCAATACTCTTGTACATCCGGTCAGAAATACTGCAAGCAAGTTTAGAATTCTATACGCTCTTCCTGTTTTTCGTTCCATGGCCTGACTTCTGATAATGATTCTGCTTCCTCCCATTTTACCGGTATTTCCGGATCGGAGGTCCCTTTCCTTTTCAGCAGTATGTCAAATATATATCTGGAGTTCCTTTCCAACCCCTTCCCTCCGTCTTTTCTGTTTATGTCAATCGGCCAGTAGTATGTACAGCCCTCGACTTTCCCTTCTATGACAAGTCTTGTGAAGGGGGTGCCTATGCCTTCCTTTGCAGCGGTGTTGGGGTAGCACATAAATCTTATATCCGGCCTGATGACTGTCCCGTTTATTCTGTCCGCCACCTTCTGATATACAAGTCCGGGATCCTTGAAGTGTTTTAGGTCGTCCTCATTCAGCATGCCTGTATTGATTATCCGCGAAGGCTGTCTGTCTTTGTCTGTCTCAGCAAATATGGACACCTCGGCATTCACATTGGTCAGATATGCCTTTACTTCTGTTATTTCCTTACCGGAGTAGGGAAGACCTGAAAAGTTACAGCTTATGGAGCGTAAGACGACTTCACAACCTGTCGGATATAGTACGACCGGGCCGGCTGTCTCTCCGGCGACTGCTTTCACTATGCCGCTCATGAGTATCCTGTCACGTGACTCGTCCTCCAGACATGCTTTCATCGACCTGATGTTGTCAGTCGAGGAGATTTCACTCCATCCGTATATGTCTTTGGGGCAGTTTGCGCAGATGAACATACTCTTTCTCCCTGATTGGGAGCTGATGTGGATCCGTTCTCCTTCGAATGACTCTATCCTTGTGTATGAATCAAGCCTCTGCAGTTCATCGTCATTGAATGTGAATACATCCATGAAGGAACCCTGCAGGCTTCCGCTTCCGGAAACTTTCACTGTGGTCTTGGTTACGGACTGCTCCGATGCAGATGATGGATAATAGTAGTGAGGTACTGCATCGGAACATCCGTATGAAATGGCCGGGACAATAAAGAGCAATAGGCCGAGAACCGGCATTGGTTTTCTGTGTAATGGTGTAGAACAGATCATATAACTGTAGTGAATAGAATGTTTGGAATTGCCCGGCACATATCTTTCTGTCAGAACACAAGGCCGACACCGACCTTTAATCTGTCTGACATCCTGTCTTTATGATATATTGTCTTATTGTAGGAGATTTCTGCATTCATCCCTTTATATAACGGTATGCACAATCCTGTCCCTATGCTGCATGCCGAGCGTGCAGACTCTTCCGAGAGATACCCCAGCGTGAAGAATACTCCTTCATATGCCTTGACGTTCCAGAATCGTATCCCTGCTTCCACAGCCTGCCGGCATGGCGTATATCCGGAGGGAACATTGTCTGAAAATTCTGCCTGATGTATGAATTCTTCCCCTGAAGTGTCCGGTCCTTTGGATGACAGGCTGAGATGCAGGCTTGCATAGGCTGTCCACTTAGTCGCAAACGCGTGCCCGAATGTGAAGCTGGCCATGCCGTCATATATCAGGGAGCCGATATCCATAGAAATATCGGATGCGTATGAACGCATGTTCCTGTCTGTAGCCTGGGCGTGGCAGTATGTGATAAGCGTAAGTGCGGTAATCATCGTATATACCCTCCTCATGTTTTTTCGGCAAAGCTATGACGCGGGTTTTGAATGATCATCAGATTATAAAAAAAATAATTGAAGTTTTTCTTTTTTTTATAATTAAAAATAAATCTTAATGCATTAAAATTAATTTTATAATAGCATTTAAGCCATTGTATCCCCTTTTTTGTGTTTTTTTTATTCAAAAAATCCTATATTTGAACTCATGTAGTAAAAATTACCATATTATGGGACTGATTGACTTTTGGAAGCGTTTCGGCAGGCATAGCCAGCATTATCTGCCTGTGTTTGCACAGCAGGCTGCATATCTGCATCATGCAGCCGGATCCCTGTGCGAAATGCTTGACACTTTGGACCACTCGCAATGGAGACGTCTGGAAAAGGATGTCAAGGCATGCGAAGTGCAGGGAGATGCTCTGCTGACAGAGTTTCATGAGCAACTGTATGAAAACATAATATCAAAGATAAGAAGGTCAGATATCCAGACCATTGCCATGAATGTGGATGATTTCCTTGACCAGATCAATGGAGCGGCAAAATCTATCCTTCTTTATAAGCCTGACCGCTTTGACTCCCAGTTGAAGGACCTTGCGCAATATATTCTGGCTGAGGCTGATTCCTTGAAGAAGCTGTTCTCGTTTTTTGGTGACATCAGACGCAATTATTCGCAGATTGTCCTTCAGTGTGACAGGATAACAGAGCTCGAGCACGCCGCTGATGATGCCTATACTGAGTATATTGAATATATTTTTGCAAATGAAAAGAATGCGGTCGAACTGATAAAGTACAAGAATATAGCAGAGGCTCTTGAGGGAACTACGGATGCTGCTAAACGGGTTTCCGACAGTATCAGAAAGATAATCCTTAGATATACGGAATAGTTATGGGAAAGAAGATTTGTGCGCTGACGATGGTCAGGAATGATGAATTCTACCTTCGCAAATGGGTAGCTTACTATGGCGCTGAAATCGGCATGGAGAATCTTTATGTGTTTCTTGATGGAAAGGATCAGGAGATTCCTCAGTGGTGCCCTGGTGTAAATGTGACTGCTGTAGACAAGATTCCCGGCCAGGTCGTCGAAGCTGAAAAGGGACGCCTGGATTTTCTGTCGGCCAAGGCAGCCGAGCTGCTTCAGACATATGATCTTGTAATCGGGGTGGATGCGGATGAGATACTCGTGGTGGATCCGAAACTGGGAAAGACACTTGCCGAGTATCTGAGCGAAGCAGATATAGATGTGTCAATATCAGGTCTTGGCGTGGATGTCGGCCAACATACAGCGGAGGAAGGAGACATATCTTCTGATTTACCGTTCCTCAGCCAGAGGCATTATGCCCGTCTTTCCACCCGATACACAAAGCCTTGTGTGATAGCAAAGCCTGTAAGATGGGGAAGGGGCTTCCATAGAATCAAGGGACATAACTTCCATATCGGCAAGGACCTGTTCCTTTTCCATTTCGGATATTTCGATCTCGGCAGGATCAAGGCCCGTTTTGATGATCCCTCGCGTAGGGCAGCCGGATGGACAAAGCATCTGGAAAGACGCTCGAAGACCATAAGGCTCGTTACCGAAGGCAAGGCTCGCGACTGGGACAGGTGGACACGCAACGCACGTCTTATCCAGACATTCTGCCGTCCCCCTTATGCTTTGAACAAGCCTGCGATGTTTGAGATGGTCATCATCGTCAGAATTCCTGATCGTTTCAGTAAAATAGTGTAGATATGATGTCTAAGAATAACTTCCCGATTGATGCTGTCATCGCATGGGTTGATGGAAACGACCCGGTCCATCGTGCCAAACGTATGTCATACAGTTCCTCAGACGAACTTCTCAATGATGACATTGCAGGAGATGTACGCTATGTAAGTGTCGGAGAAATACATTATTGTGTAGCTTCCATCTTACGTTTTGCTCCGTTTGTACGTAATATATTCATTGTCACTGACGGACAGGACCCTCAGCTTTCGACTTTCATAGACCGGAATTTTCCGGATCACTCCACGAGAATCGTCATTGTAGACCATAAGGAAATCTTCCGAGGATATGAAGAGTATCTTCCGGTCTTCAATTCTTTGGCTATAGAATCGATGCTGTGGCGTATTCCTGGTATTGCCGAGCGGTTTATATATTTCAACGATGACATACTTCTGGCTGCTCCGACCACGCCGGAAGATTTCTTCGTCGGGGACTCTCTGGTATGTTATGCCTCAAGGATGAGTTATCATTTTGCTGCTTTTCTTCGTTGGGCAAAGCATCTAAAGTCAGGACACAAGGTCTTCGGCTTTAAGGATTCTATGATCAATGCAGCCCATCTGATTGACAGACATGACACATTTCTTTGTTTGTCCCATACACCATATATGGTCTTGAGGGATGTACTCTCAGATTATTATACAAGCCATCCTGAGGCCATTGTACATAATATCCGTCATCGCTTCCGCGATCCTTCCCAATATAATCCTCAGGAATTGTGCTATCTTCTCGCCGAACAGCAGGGTAAGGCTGAAATCAGAAGCAATAAGGGTAATTACCTGTATATGTACCCACGTAAGAAGAAATCGTATGTGGATGACAAACTGGTCAAGTTCAATAAGGCCCCTGATGCAAAGTTTCTGTGTATTAACTCCTTGAGCAATGCTCAGCCAGATGATATAGCAAAGGTCCTTGCATGGCTAAAGCAGAGACTTTCCTTGAAGTAGACTGATATAGGACTCATTATATCAGAGCCCCAAATCTATATACAAAAGAGGATGGCTGACATCAATGTAGCCATCCTCTTTTTGCGTATAATGTCCGGATTACGCCCCGAAGTTGTCATAAAGGATGTTTTCCGGCGGTACTCCGAGTGAATCCAGGAGGTTTACCACAGCGCCGACCATCATTGGCGGACCGCACATGAGGTAGAGTGCATCTTCTGGATTCTCATGCTGCTTGAGGTAAGTCTCGAACATCACATTGTGTACGAAACCTGCAACATATGGTACACCAGCTGCATCAGCCTCTGGGTCAGGTCTGTCAAGAGCGAGGTTGAACTTGAAGTTAGGGAACTCCTTCTCGATTTCGTGGTAGTCGTCGAGATAGAATGCCTCCTTAAGCGCACGTGCACCATAGAAGAAGTTCACCTTGCGGTTTGTCTTCTCTGTCTTGAACAGATGCATGATGTGACTTCTCATTGGAGCCATACCTGCACCACCACCTACGAATATAAGTTCCTGGTCTGCAGGGAGATCCTTTGGAAGGAAGAATTCGCCGTAAGGACCTGAGATGGTGATCTTGTCGCCTGGCTTGAGTGAGTAGATGTATGAAGAACAAATACCCGGATTCACATCAACCCACTTTCCGGCTGCCCTGTCGAACGGTGGGGTCGCGATACGTACGTTGAGCTTGATGATGTCGCCCTCAGCAGGGTAGCATGCCATTGAGTATGCACGTACTGTAGGGGTAGGATTCACCATCTTGAGGGTCCTGAGTCCCATCTTCTCCCAATCTGCCTGGTACTGCTCATCCACATCGATATCCTTGTAGTCTACTGTAACTGCAGGCACGTCGATCTGGATATATCCACCTGACTGGAAGTTGAGGTGTTCACCCTCTGGAAGCTTCACCACGAATTCCTTGATAAATGTAGCTACGTTGTGGTTAGATATCACTTCGCACTCCCATTTCTTCACGCTGAGCGCAGAAGCAGGAACCTCGATGGACATGTCTTCCTTTATCTTTACCTGGCATCCGAGACGCCAGTTGGCTGCAATCTGCTTGCGGTTGAAGAAGCCTACCTCGGTAGGGAGGATTTCTCCGCCACCCTCGGTCACGCGGCACTTGCACTGTCCGCATGCTCCCTTTCCACCGCATGCTGAAGG